>JAZRYP010000074.1:0-27276 GCA_045600825.1 Bacteroidaceae bacterium | reverse complement strand
GTGAACGCGTTTCCATTATGAGGCATAAAATAGTAGCAAAGCCTCTTGTTTGGACGAGTGTCTGCATAATAGAGATTGATTGCAGATGGAACGCTTTGCAAGCTAGAGTTTCTGCCCTCAATGCTTATTTCAGAGAGGGAGACATAGTTTATGATGTTATCATACTCAACGTAAACCAATCGTCCCTTGTTGTAGGTTGATCTGTCTATTACGATTCGGTATTCTGTTTGACCAGTTACTCGTTGACAGATATCTGAAAGTATCGCATCTGTTAGGATTGTGTCGAAAAGCCCAGGAGTCTTCTGGGCATTAGGACGGTATGTTATTGTTGCTATCATAATCAATAATTTGTAATAAGTACCTCTCGACGGTTATTGTATCTTCCTTGTGGAGTTTCCACGTCAATAACGTTGTAATGTTTGTTTGCTGCCCATTCTGCAATTTCCTTATTGTAGAAGTCATCTACACGGAGGACGTATGAAAGCATAAACATAGAACCTAGTTCATTGATTTGATCTAAGAATAGACAAAGGTTCTGTTCATGTTTGATTGTCCATCCTTCAAATCCACGCTTACCATCATTGTAAACTCCAAGAGTGGAGCGGTAAGGTGGATCTGCGTAAACAAGCGTACCTACAGTTACTCGATCTATCAATTTATCAAAACTGAGATTGCAGTATTCTACATTTTTTGTCTTTGAATATCTGGCAAAAGTAATGAACTTGGATAAAAGACACTCATTGAACCACCTTGAACCAGCAGGATTGTTAAACTCGTGACTGGTGTTGAAGCGTATCTGTTGCTGGAATCCATAAAGAATCAGCGTGTATAGCATACGTGGATCACGTTTGTTAATCGGTGTTTCATTGTACTTTTTACGAAGTGCTAAGTAACCTTCCTTGTTATCGGGTGAAAGACTGTATTTGTTAATCAGTTTCGACACGTACATCAAGTAGCTGTAAACATCGCCACTGAACGATTTGACCAAGCCTTCTACAAATGGATTGATGTCGTTATAGATGGTTGCTTTTGATGGGATATTTATGCCGACGTTGAACCCTCCACCAAAAGCATCCACCAATGTGTCGAAAGGTTGCTTTGGAAGATGTTTCCTGATAATCTCAACCATCTTAGATTTGCTACCTGTGTAGTTAAGAGGAGATTCCACAACGACATCATTAATAGGTTTCTTCTCTATGTAGAACAAGTATTCCTGATGCCCTTCAGCTCCTTGGCATTTTGTATTATTGTATTTTTTATAATCAATGGCTATACAGACAAAAGAATCCTCAACACCGTATCTTTTAAGAGTTGACTCAATGAACTCCTTAGTCATGAAACCATCGTTATTATAACTCAGCATTACATGGGAGGCTTTTGTTTCTGCAACAACCTTGTCAAACAATATGTGGGCATGGTACATTTTAGACCAATCAGAACGCATAGGGCCTGTTGGTCTTGAACCTGTCACTTTGCTAATTGTAGGATTATCATTGAGGATAAGCGTTTCGAGTAAGTGGTATTGAGTACCATACTGATTTTGTGTATAAGGAGGGTCGATATACAAAATGTCACATTCTACGTCTCCTATTATGTTCTCTATTTTTTCATTAAAATAATCAACATTCGGGCAAACACCGTCCTTTACGTCGATTCTACTAAAGATAATAGGTTTCTTTGCTCTGCAATCCCAATGCTTCAAAAAAGCTCCATACACTCCAGCCGTATTCGAAACATCTGAAACAGATTCCATAAGACATGCTAAGAGATACACATACTCATGGTCGTTTATTAATTCCTCTTTCCTCCATTCTTCGATTTGGAAACGGAAATAATCAATACGTCCTGCATTCTCTGCCGAAAAATACATTCTGTCAGAACCACCTGGTGAGTAATTTTTGTAAATAAAATCATGTCTTGATTCTTGATTACCATTGAGGAAAACAAACGGATCTAATCCAAGTTTCTCAAAATTGCATTCGTGAGCATATAATTTACCAAGTGCGAATGTGGACGAGCACTTTAGGGAATCATTGATTACAACATGGTCATACGATGACTTTATGACGTCCGAAACCGAACCCATACCACAAAATGCATCAAAGAAAACAAGGTTTCGTTGAAGCAATCCTTTTTCTGCCAACAATTGTATGATTGGCTCTGTAAGACTTTCTTTACTGCCTAAATATCTCATGTTTGATTATTGCCTATTTTTCCTTCTCTTTCCTCAACTCGCTAAGCGTCCTTCCTTCATAACTGAAGTACTTCGGTCCTTGGTAAGCCCCCGAAGTGTTCTGCTTGCCGTCTGGTAGGAACTCACGAGTAAAAGCAGAGAGCGACCAGAGGCGACCTTGGTATTCCACTTTGTCGTCAGATGCTACGGTGACGGGTAGGTTCAACTCGTCGAAGACAACAGTATCGCCAACTTTCAAGCCAACCATGTGGAACTTGAAAGCTGGCTTCTGAGCTTTGCGTTCTTTCTCCTTGCTGTCAGCCTCGATCTTCTTGTCCTCTTCCTTGCTCTTGCTGATGACTGGTTTTCCATCAACATAAACAGCAAGTTCTGCATCGTCTAGCAAGTCGGCAATATCGCGCATGATGTCGAGGGCTACAGATGGTGCAATGTTGAAGAATTCACGGTTCTGACGGATGCGCAGATCGGTCAAGCGGTCAATCTGCTTATGAATCTGCTTTTCTACCTTATCGAACTTCGATGTCTTCAAAGTAGCATAAATCTCGAAAGGCAAAGGAACCGCTGTATTGTCCAGCTCCTTTGAGCGTACATCCACAGGACGCGAACTCTTGCCAATTTTCACCCAATCCTCGCGAAAGGATGGATTAGTGAGTATGTAAACGTAGCCTTTGTTATTATCGTTAGTCATAGTGAATTACTTATTATGTTAGCCAATTACCTCCCAATGACCTGTTTTATTGCTTCCTACATACTTGATGAGATTCAAATCTCGGAGGACGTAGAAATCTCGTTTTATTGTTTTCTCGGAAACATTAAACATTGTTGCAAGTCCAGATGCGTTTATTGGGACATTTATCGGGACATTTACAGGGACATTTGCAGGGACTTTTTTTATTGTCTCGTAAATTCTTCGCTGTCTTTCAGTAAGTTGTGATAATTTTACCGTATTATTTACTAGGACATTTATCGTGTCATCTTTTTGTCCAGTTACATTAACTGTAGTATTCTTGACGATTTCAAAATACCTGTTGGACAACTTATAGCCATCTTGTGCAGAGATAAGCAACCCTTCGTTGGTGAGTTTGCGCAAAGTCACCTCATCTGTGTGACGTTGGCTTTCGCCTTGCGAAGCACGGAAGAGGGCAAGAAGGTCGAACACGTTGAGTTTGTTGTTTGCAGGTCGGGAGTTCTGCAACTCACGAGCATAGAGCATGAAGGCTGGGTACTTGATTTCGCCAGGGAGTCGTAGGCATACCTGCCATTCGTCTGTAAGAGAATAATCTGGCAGACATTTGCCATCCATCAGACAATGGTAGAACATCTTATTGATGCCCTGTCCGCTCTTCTCTATGAAGCCAGCCTTCTGCAATACCTCTGTGATAAGTTTGCAGCGTGGCATACTGTTGACCGTAAGGATATTGTCAACATCCACACCAATGGGGAAGCCACCTGCATTGGTAATGACGAGCTGGTCGGGGTATTGCTTGATAACCACATCGCTTTGGATATACATCACACGATGACAACAGGCATTGAGAATTGCTTCTCGTACAACCTCACGATTGAACGTAGGAATGTCGCCAATACGGAAGCCATCATTATAGTGTTGCAATGGGTTGCTGGCAGGTTGGTTGATGTAGTTCCACACCGAATCAACCATCAGCAACAATGGCTGCTGGAACTCCTGACGTGCGGTATATTCAATCATGGAGTGATAGAGGCGGTACTCTACAATCACACGATTACAGTACAGGTATTTGCGAATGGCTTCTGATTTACCAAGAAGAATTAGGGCAGCATTGGCCAGCTGACCATCCTTGTTCATGAGGGCAAAATCATGGAGCACCTGCAAAGTAGGTGTGTTCACAAACTCTGGCTTGTCCCAACGCTGAGCATAACCTTGCTTCATCACACGAATGGCATCTTCATCAAGGTCTTCAATGGTAAGTCCTTCGCAAATCTTCTCCGAGAAGTCTGGTTCCGACTCCTGCAGAATCTTGAGATACATGGCATCGGACATTGGTTTGGGTTCTTCGCCGACACGCATCAAGGGCACGTCCTCGAACTTGAAGACTTTGCCGATAGGACGTGATGGAACTTCAATCACCAGCACACGACGGTTATCTTCGTCATAGAGTTCGTAAATCTCTGGACGAATAGTAGTGTCGCGATAGATGTCAGACTCCAGTTGTCCGATAGCATCCTGTGACTGGCGAGTGCCTGTGACGCGATGCGGATAGTTATCGTTCATACCTATGACCAAGCGACCGCCTCCTTCGTTGCAAAGGGCGATAACATAGCCAAGGATGCAGCGGCGACGATCCTTCGGATTGGTCTTGCCTCGACCATCGTAGGAAACGTTGCCTCCTTCGCCCGCCTTGAACTCAACGCGGTCTTCGGATTCGCGCATCTGCTGGAGCTGCTGTATTGTAAATATATTCATTATTGTTGTGATCTTGTTTTTTAGATTTGCACTTCTTCCGGGCGAATCAACTCATTAATATCCATATTGAGAACTTTTGATATTTTGATGAGCATTTCAAGATTTGGCTGGGAGAAATTGGTCATCCATTTGGAAACGGTCGCCTGACTGACTCCTAATTTTTCAGACAGCCAAATATTGGATAAATCCTTCTCTGCCATTACGACCTTTAGTCTATTCAATTTTTTCACTTCCATATTTTAATGATTGACGGTGTAAATATAACAAAAGTTTTGAAACAATTTTCTTTATCAGAAAGTTATTAATAACAGTCATGGATTTTTCCCGTTAAAATGGGGTTGCTATCTATACGTTCACTTGGCGGTCTTCTGTGAATCCACCCTAGCCCGCATTTCCAAAACCGTGTCCCAAGTGTATTTGAGACCGTTGCCCTCAATGCATTTTTGTCGCGGTACAAATATGGAACACAGAAAATCGATGAATATGTAGGAATCGATAACCATCAGCAACCGTCTTAAAACAGCAAATCCGTGCAACTCATCAGAGCTACACGGATTTGGTTTCCGATAAATATTGTTTATTATCCCAGCCTATTTGACCTCCTCGTAGTCGGCATCCTGAACATTGTCGGATGACTGGTTGCCACCGTTGTTCTGAGAACCCTGCTGACCGCCATTGAAGCCGGCGCCACCGTTGAAATCGGCACCTGCACCCGGCTGACCCTGAGCACCGCTCTGAGCATACATTTCGGCGCTGGCGGCCTGGAATGCGGTCTGGAGCTCTGCCATTGCCTTGTCGATGGCATCCAGATCCTGAGCCTTGTGAGCGTCCTTCAGTTTGCTGAGAGCATCCTCAATAGGAGCTTTCTTGTCAGCAGGAAGCTTGTCACCAAGCTCTGAGAGCTGCTGCTCGGTGGTGAAGATCAGAGAGTCGGCCTGATTGAGCTTGTCAATCTTCTCACGCTCCTTCTTGTCGGCCTCGGCGTTAGCTTCTGCCTCTGCCTTCATACGGTCGATTTCCTCCTTGCTCAGGCCCGATGATGCCTCAATGCGGATGGCCTGCTCCTTGCCGGTAGCCTTATCCTTGGCACTTACCTTCAGAATACCGTTGGCATCAATATCGAATGTCACCTCAATCTGTGGAACGCCACGGCGTGCCGGAGCTATGCCCTCCAGGTTGAACTGACCGATGGACTTGTTCTGCGCCGCCATAGGACGCTCGCCCTGCAGCACGTGGATGGTAACTGCGGTCTGGTTGTCGGCAGCCGTTGAGAATGTCTCGCTCTTCTTGCACGGGATTGTGGTGTTGGCCTCAATCAGCTTGGTCATCACACCGCCCAGAGTCTCAATACCCATAGTCAGCGGAGTCACATCAAGCAGGACGATGTCGCCTACTCCACCCTCCTTATTCAGGATGGCTCCCTGGATGCAGGCACCTACAGCCACTACCTCGTCAGGATTGACACCCTTTGAAGGAACTTTTCCGAAGAAGTCCTCAACCAGCTTCTGGACAGCCGGAATACGGCTTGAGCCACCGACCAGAATAACCTCGTCAATATCGGAGTTGGAGAGACCGGCATCGCTCATAGCCTTGCGGCAAGGCTCCAGACAAGCCTGAATCAGACCGTTGGCAAGCTGCTCGAACTTGGCGCGTGTCAGAGTCTTGACAAGGTGACGCGGAACGCCTGCTACCGGCATGATGTACGGCAGGTTGATTTCTGTCGATGTTGATGATGACAGTTCAATCTTAGCCTTCTCGGCTGCCTCCTTCAGGCGCTGCAGAGCCATCGGGTCTGCTGTCAGATCGGCACCTTCGTCCTTCTTGAACTCCTCAACGAGCCAGTTGATGATGACCTGGTCAAAGTCGTCACCGCCCAGATGTGTATCACCATTGGTTGCGAGGACCTCGAACACACCGCCGCCGAACTCAAGAATTGAGATATCAAATGTACCGCCGCCAAGGTCGAAGACCGCAATCTTCATATCCTTGTTGGCCTTATCTACGCCGTATGCCAGAGCTGCGGCTGTCGGCTCATTGACGATACGCTTCACATCAAGACCGGCAATCTGGCCTGCCTCCTTGGTAGCCTGACGCTGCGAGTCGCTGAAGTATGCCGGGACTGTGATGACAGCTTCGGTAACCTCCTGACCAAGATAATCCTCGGCAGTCTTCTTCATTTTCTGGAGAACCATTGCCGAAATCTCCTGAGCCGTATAGAGACGGCCGTCAATATCTACGCGCGGCATATTGTTGTCGCCCTTGGTCACCTTGTAAGGAACACGCGACACCTCTTTCTGAACCTGATCCCAGTTCTCGCCCATAAAGCGCTTGATTGAGAATACGGTACGCTGCGGATTGGTGATAGCCTGACGCTTGGCAGGATCACCCACCTTACGCTCGCCGCCATCGACGAATGCCACTACTGACGGAGTGGTACGCTTGCCCTCTGAGTTGGCGATAACGGTCGGTTCGTTACCCTCGAATACTGCTACACACGAGTTGGTTGTTCCAAGATCGATTCCAATGATTTTTCCCATATCTGTATTGTTTTTTAGTTTATACTCAAAAAATGTGCGGAACCGCACGAAACAGCTCCGCATATTCAGGACAAACTCTGTGCCATAGGCTCACAATATCTGCCAGATACGGCAGATTATGACACAGTGTGACTTTTTGTCATATTTCTGACCTTATCTATAAACTTAATGACATGCGATGTATATTCCTCTGTATGTCTCAGGTACATAAGGGCGTGCTCCGGGGTGTCCGGTTCAACCCAAATCTCCTTGTAGCCTTTTGTCTTGGCATTATAGCATTCATACACGAAATCGACCGAAACAAATCTGTCAGGCTGTCCGTGGATGAAGAACATCGGCCTGTCACATCTGGCAAGCTGATCCACAGACGATGCCTCCTTGAAATTCCAGCCATACGTCCTGTAGCAATAATCGCTGGCCTTCTGAAGAGCCTTTTCGTTGAGAATCGTATGCTGTCTGCGCAGATTGTCATACTGTTCCCATACCGATGCATAGCCACAATCCTCAATGAAACACCTGAGATTCTCCGGCAGATCCTGCTCACCGCTCAGCATCATCGTGGTGGCAGCACCCATTGACACGCCGTGCACCACCATAAAATCATCGTCCCAGAGTCCGCAGGCCACATCCACCCAACGGCGTGCATCAAGCCTGTCATACCAGCCCATACGCACCACTCCCTCACTCAGGCCGTGATATTGCAAATCAGGCACCAGAACATTGAAATGCAGAGAGTCACGATACATACGCGCCAGATGCAGCATACCTATATGATTGGAGCAGTAACCGTGTATCACGATGGCCGTACCCTCTGACTGCGGCAGACCTGCATATACGGCGTGTATCCGGACACCTGTCTCACCCGTTATGACCGTGTCCCTGAAAATGCCGTCCGCACGAAGGCTGTCATACCACGATATCAGACCCGGATAACGTTTCTCAGCTATATCACGGGCCTCGTCTATGTCGCGATATACAGTCTTGGGGGTCAATGCGACATCGCATATCATACGCCCTATGCTGCAACTGTCAAGGACAACCAATGACAGCAGCACCAACAGGGCATATTTTATCCGCAAATGCATTGGGCAATGCAAAAGATACATCAATCGTCAATACCGGCCTCCGGCATACCATTGCCGGCAATAGCCTGCATAATCTTTGCATCCAGCTCATCAGCAAGCTCCGGATTATCCTCGATGAGCTGCTTGGTGGCATCACGTCCCTGGGCAAGTCTCGTATCACCATAGCTGAACCACGAGCCGCTCTTCTTCAGAATTCCATACTCCACGCCGAGATCAACTATCTCACCGCTTCTGGAAATACCCGTACCGAACATAATGTCAAACTCAGCCTTGCGGAATGGAGGCGCCACCTTGTTTTTGACCACCTTGACTCGCACCTGATTGCCGATGGTGCTGTCACCGTCCTTCAACTGTGTGACGCGACGTATGTCCAGACGCACGGATGCATAGAACTTCAGGGCATTGCCGCCCGTAGTTGTCTCAGGATTGCCGAACATCACACCTATCTTCTCACGCAACTGATTGATGAATATACAGGTAGTGTTGGTCTTGTTGATAGTCGATGTCAGCTTGCGCAGCGCCTGCGACATCAGACGCGCCTGAAGTCCGACCTTGTTGTCACCCATATCGCCCTCTATCTCCGCCTTCGGAGTAAGAGCCGCAACAGAGTCAATGACGATGATATCTATTGCAGATGAGCGGATAAGCTGCTCTGCAATGTCCAGAGCCTGCTCGCCATTGTCCGGCTGGGATATCCACAGATTGTCAATGTCCACGCCCAGCTTTGCCGCATAGAAACGGTCAAAAGCGTGTTCGGCATCGATAAATGCGGCGATGCCGCCGTTTTTCTGGGCTTCAGCAATCGCATGGATTGCCAGAGTTGTCTTACCTGACGATTCCGGGCCGTAAATTTCAATTATCCTGCCACGGGGATATCCTCCCACGCCAAGCGCGGCATTCAGGCCGATAGAGCCTGTCGGAATCACATCGACAGCCTCAACGCTGTCATCACCAAGTTTCATGATGGAGCCTTTTCCAAAGCTCTTTTCGATTTTCTCGGTAGCCGCCTGCAAAGCCTTCAGCTTCTCACTGAGAGCCACCTGTCTGGAGCCATTCTCTCCTTCGTTCTCTTTTTTTGCCATATTATTGATTTTTAATTATTCAAAGACTCTAACATGGTATTAGAAGTCCTTTCACGCAAAGTTAGCATTTCCTGCGTTTTCTGACAAACAAATCCATCAGCATCATTTTAAATTTGGACCGCAGCCTGTTGCCATAGAACGCATCGATATAAAAGAACCTGAAGGCCTTGGGCATATCACTTACAGCAAATGATGCCCCAAGATGCAACAGGCCGATCTGCCTTATTTTTTCCTGAAGTTCAACTGTGTCATATCGGTCACCGTAATACTCACGGCCATAGCAGTCTGTGAACTCCCGCATCTGACGGGCGCTCAAATGCATCAGATCTTTCACAATTCCTTTAGGCGTAAAATGTGACAGGACATACAATGACGAAAAATCCAGATCCGGGTCACCATAGCCGAATTTGCCGGTGTCAATCCAGAGATTCCTACCTCCGGTACGTATCACATTACCCGGTTGCAGGTCACCGTGGATACAGGTAGTGCAGGCATTGTCCAAATGCGACGCATACGTATTCAGCATCACTTTCAGCCGTTCAGGTATATGTTCGCAGGAATTTATAGTGTCAATGTAGGATTTCCCCACATTCTCAAAGTCCTCGGTATTACAAGGAATGGAATGAAGCTCCCTGGCCATGGAAGCCATCAAGGCAGCAACCTCCTGAAGCATTCCCGGGTGTTCCGATATCATCCTCGAAAACGACTGCTTTCCGGGCATTCTCTGAAATATGATTCCATAGTGTATGCCATCGGTTACAAACTCATATGCCACCGGTGTAGGAACGCCCAGTCTGGCAACAGCAAGCGAGTGGACGAATTCCTTTCGCGCCATCTCATAGTCATTATTACGGACATCTATTCTAAGCACTACAGAATCATCCGTCTTATGATAATAGGACACAGCATCAGCACCTTCACCTGACCTCACCCAATCATTCAAATCAATCAGTCTGACATTCTCCTTCATATATGGCAAATGTAATAATTTTATACACGACTGACATCTTAACACCTTTTATATATTTTTATTACCTTTGCATTTATGTCTGCGTATGGTGCGCGATTACGCTTAACGATAATATATATATAATTAATAATCAAACAATTATGAACAGCAAAGAATTAATGAACAGGGCGGCTGACAACATCCGCATCCTGGCAGCCTCAATGGTTGAGAAAGCAAAATCAGGTCACCCGGGCGGTGCGATGGGCGGCGCAGACTTCATTAACGTACTATTCTCAGAGTTCCTGCAGTATGACCCGAAAAACCCAAGTTGGGTAGGTCGTGACCGTTTCTTCCTTGATCCGGGCCATATGGCTCCAATGCTTTACTCAGAGCTGGCTCTCATCGGCAAGTTCTCACTCGAGGAGCTTCAGAACCTCCGCCAGTGGGGTTCACCTACAACCGGTCACCCGGAATTTGACATAGCACGCGGCATCGAGAACACATCCGGTCCTCTCGGCCAGGGTCACTCATACGCCGTAGGAGCAGCCATAGCAGCCAAGTTCCTCGCAGCACACACTGGCAACCCTACATTCGAAAAGGAAACCATCTACGCATACATATCCGACGGTGGCGTTCAGGAGGAAATCTCACAGGGAAGCGCACGTATAGCAGGCGTACTCGGTCTGGACAACCTCATCATGTTCTACGACTCAAACGACATACAGCTCTCCACCAAGACAAAGGAGGTGATGAACGAGGACACCGCAGCCAAATATCAGGCTCTCGGCTGGGAAGTCAGAGTCATCAAAGGTAATGACTGCGAGGAGATACGCAAGGCTCTCGCCTGGGCTAAGGAAGTCAAAAACAAACCGGCTCTCATCATCGGCAAGTGCATAATGGGCAAGGGTGCCCTCAGATCTGACGGCACATCATACGAAGCAGACTGCAAGACTCACGGCGCACCTATCGGTGGCCAGGCCTACATCAACACGATAAATTATCTCGGCGGCAATCCGGAGAAGCCGTTCCAGATATTCCCTGAGGTCAAGAAGCTTTACGCAGAGCGTGCGAAAGAGCTGAAGGACATCTGCGCAGCACGCTACAAGGAAGAGAAAGCCTGGGCAAAGGCCAACCCTGACAAGGCAGCCGCACAGGATGAGTGGTTCAGCGGAAATGCTCCGAAGATCAACTGGAGAAAGTGCGTTCAGAAAGATAACGATGCAACACGTTCAGCATCAGCAGCCTGTCTGTCAGTACTGGCAGAGCAGGTTCCGAACATGATCTGCGCAAGTGCCGACCTCAGCAACTCAGACAAGACCGACGGTTTCCTGAAGAAGACCCACGCTTTCACGAAAGGTGATTTCAGCGGCGCATTCCTTCAGGCAGGTGTAGCAGAGCTGACAATGGCCTGCTGCTGTATAGGTATGTCCCTACACGGTGGTGTCATCCCGGCTTGCGGTACATTCTTCGTATTCTCAGACTATATGAAGCCTGCAGTACGTATGGCAGCCCTTATGGAACTTCCTGTCAAGTTCATCTGGACACACGATGCGTTCCGCGTAGGTGAGGATGGTCCTACACACGAGCCCGTCGAGCAGGAGGCACAGATCCGTCTGATGGAGAAGCTGAAGAATCACAGTGGCAGACCGTCAATGCTGGTTCTCCGTCCGGCAGATGCCAAGGAGACCACAGCAGCCTGGTCAATGGCAATGAAGAACACCAAGACTCCGAGCGCATTGATACTGTCCCGTCAGAATATCCAGAACCTGCCCGCAGGCAACGACTACAAGCTCGCCGCAAAGGGTGGCTATATTGTAGCCGGCTCAGACGAGAATCCGGATGTCATCCTCGTAGCTACAGGCTCTGAGGTTTCGACACTGGTGGCAGGCGCAGAACTGCTCCGCAAGAAACACATCAAGGTCCGCATCGTAAGCGTTCCTTCCGAAGGTCTGTTCCGCAGCCAGAGCAAGGAATACCAACAGAGCGTACTTCCTACAGGCGTGAAGAAGTTCGGCATGACTGCCGGTCTGCCAGTCAACCTGCTCGGACTCGTTCCGGAAGCAGAGGGCAAGATCTGGGGTCTGGAGAGTTTCGGTTTCTCAGCTCCATACAAGGTGCTCGATGAGAAACTCGGATACACAGCAAAGAATGTCTATAAGCAGGTGATGAGCCTTCTGAAATAATGATTGGAATAGCAAGTGATCACGCTGCTTTCCCGTTGAAGCAGTTTGTCAGACAATATCTCGAGGAGAAAGGGTTGCCGTACAAGGACTACGGCACCTACTCCGAAGAGAGTTGCAACTATGCCGAGTTCGGTCACAAGCTGGCCGAGGGCATAGAGAAAGGCGAGGTGGAGAAAGGTATCGCCATGTGCGGCAGCGGCGAGGGCATATCAATGACCCTTAACAAGCATCAGGGCATACGCGCCGGACTATGCTGGATTCCGGAAATCGCACATCTGATACGTCAGCACAACAATGCCAACGTACTGGTGATGCCCGGTCGTTTCATTGACAATGATATGGCACGCAGGATTATGGACGAGTACCTGAACACTCAGTTCGAGGGTGGCAGACACCAGACCCGCATTGACAGCATTCCTCTGAAATGATATCTCCTGATTGAAACAGTGAAGGACCGCGGATAATTGTTTCGCGGTCCTTCATTTTATTTCTGCCTTTAATTCAAATCACTCGTTCTCTGCGTTCTCTGCCGGCAGGACAGGAATCTCTGCAGCCGGAACATCATATACAGGAGTAGATTCAGGATTAACCATCATTCCTTCTGTAGCAGACTGCATCATAACCGGACCGGACTCTGCAACACCGGACTTGCCTACGAATGCTGTCGCTATGCTCATCACAACGATAAGCACAATCAGAGTCCAGGTTGATTTCTCCAGGAAATCCGTAGTCTTACGGACGCCCATAATCTGATTTGAAGATGAGAAGCCTGCTGCCAGACCACCTCCCTTTGAATTCTGTATAGTTACGATGAAACAAAGTAGCACCGCACATATAACGATTAAGATGAGCAGAAGTGAATACATGTTATTTGTCTTTTTGTTTATTAAACTTCAATAATGTTTCCAAGAAACGTATTTGGTCTGCAAAGTAACAGCTTTTATTTGGAAAATTCAAGTATAAGTAACGAATAATTTCAATTGCCTCCTCATATCTGTGCTGACGTATGTAAATATCCGCCAATGTTTCCGTGAACAGATTCTCGCCGACAGGCTGCGGGACATCAGTCTCTTCTTGTTCAGGCTCTGGTTGCAACAGTTTCTCTGTAATACCGGTATCTGTCCCACCATCAGACAGAAAAGAGGCGATAACCCTGTCACTTTCCGAAAAACCCGCATCACTCACATCCGCAGGGGCATCCATACCGACTGCTGACAGGTAATCGGTAGTCTCAGGCATATCCTGCAACAGAATACCGTCATCCGGCATATCGCCGAGAAAATCATTCAGGGCGCACATTGTCTTATCCGACCGCATACGCGCTGACTCACGCGCAGACAGGACTGCGTCAACAGACTTCCGTATATCATTGGAATCGGGCAGAAACAGCACAGCTTTCCCACATTCAGTATCATAGGCAGGCGAGCCGGCACACCTCAAGGCTGCGAGATACAGAATTCTGGCCGCACCGAAATACGGATAATGCACAACCGCATCACGCAAGACCTCCAGTGCACTGTCATCCAGTTTTTCCGGATGTCCGGCAAATTCAGCTATGAGACCGGTATCCGACATATTACCAGTTTGCGACCGTGGCATTGAATATCTGCTCGTTGATTTCGTCTATCATCTGCTGCACCAACTCTTCCTGAACCGATGACAGCTGCTGTTTGGAATCATACTCACGCGCAGCCGAGAAATTACGTTCAAAGTCGTCCTTATGATTGGTATTGTTGACAAACTTTACCTTTACAGTCATCTTGAGTTCCACCATTGATGAGAATCCGTCAGCCGATATTGACTTGTTCACCTGGTCATAACCTGTTATCTCACCGGAAATTACAAGATCGCCGTTACTTTTCACCTGCTTCAATTTCGTCTGCCTGACATACAAGTCGCTTATAGACTCATTGAACATTGCAGTCATCGGTGCCCACTGATATGCGGCACGGTTTGCAAAAGGATCTATCGTTATAGTCTTGACCGTATTATAGTCAATTGACGCACCATTCAGCTTATACGACACCATACACGATGACATCAGACATACCGTCACCAATGGCAGGAGAAATTTTCTAAAAGAACACATAGTACCGGTTATTCCAGATTATACTCTTTGATTTTTCTATAAAGGGTGCGCTCGGATATGTTAAGGTCCTTCGCGGCATTCTTACGCCGTCCGTTATGTTTTGCAAGCGCGCGCTTTATCATATCCTTCTCAACCTCATCGAGAGACAGTGTCTCCTCCACATAGACCTCAGTGTCCTGAATGTCATCATCGACGTTATTCTGCTGGATATGCACAGGAGTATCCATACCCGCCTGAGCCGTGATTATTGAAACCGGTTGCTGGGACTGTGACGGCCGGCTCTGCTGAGACGACAGAGAACTCAGCTGCTCTTTCAGATCCGTCACATCGCGCCTGAGGTCGAACAGCACCTTATATAATATCTCACGTTCATTCTCAAACGAGTGTGACTGTGAAGGTCCAGCGCCCATTGCCACAGGCAGCAGTGACTCGCGCCGGTCGGGCAGGTAAGTAGCGAGTTCAGAAGCCGTTACCAGACGCTGTGGAGCCATAATGGACATCTGCTCGGTGATATTCTTAAGCTGACGGACATTGCCGGGCCAGTGATAGGCCATCAGCATCTGTTTGGCATCCTCGTCAAGCTGCAGAGACGGCACGTGGTATTTCTCGGAACAGTCTGCCGCAAACTTACGGAACAGGAGCAGTATATCCTGACCGCGCTCGCGCAATGGCGGCACCTTGACGGGAATGGTATTGAGCCTGTAGAAAAGATCCTCGCGGAATCGGCCCTGCTCTATTGCCGCAGGCAAATCCACATTTGTAGCAGCGACGATGCGCACATCCGTCTTCTCCACTTTGGACGAACCGACCTTTATGAATTCACCGGTCTCAAGCACACGCAGAAGACGCGCCTGCGTAGCCATAGGCAGTTCCGCAACCTCGTCCAGGAATATAGTTCCACCGTTGGCCTCGTCAAAATAGCCCTTACGCTCATTGACGGCCCCCGTAAAGGCGCCTTTCTCGTGGCCGAACAATTCGGAATCGACTGTTCCTTCCGGTATCGATCCGCAGTTCACGGCAATGTACTGTTTGGATTTACGGAGACTGTTGGCGTGTATTATCTTGGGAATGTTCTCCTTTCCGGAGCCACTCTCACCTGTAATCAGTACGGAAAGATCCGTCGGTGCCACCTGAATGGCAACATCTATCGCTCTGTTCAGTTCAGGGCAGTTTCCTACAATCTGGAAACGCTGTTTCATTCTGGACACATCCTCGCTGTTCATATCGCAATAATTATATCCGTCTGACAAAAATACACATTTTACGGCAAGAATCAGCAATTTTGGCAGAATCTGCTTCTAAATTGCTATCTTCGCGAACATATTCAAGCACAGAAGATATGAGAAACAGACTAATTGCAATTGCGGTCATTATGCTGCCGCTCTGTATATGCGCACAGGACATACGTTTGTTGTCAATGGAGGAAGCCGTTTTAGGGACAGGCCTTAGAATACCAAACATAAAGCCTGTCTGGAGCGATGACGGCAAATGCCTGACATACCGTTCTGACAGCACGGTAACAACAATCAGTCTCCCTAAAGGAACCATATCGTCAGAGACTGTGAATCCGGGCAACGCCACGGACACAGGCAACACCGGCAAACTATGGGCATACACAAAAGGCAACAACATCTACACGAAGGATAATTACGGCAACGAAATCGCCATCACATCATATCAGGACACGAATATCGTATGCGGCCAGTCCGTCAGTCGCGACGAGTTCGGCAATGAGGAAGGTATGTTTCTGTCGCCGGATGGAACGAAGCTGGCATTCTACCGTAAGGACGAGAGCCACGTAACCTCATTTCCGTTACTCGACATCACTACCCGTACCGGCACCCTGCGCCAGATAAAATATCCGATGAACGGAATGGACTCGGAGATACTTGCCCTTGGTGTCTATGACAAGTCCGACGGAACCACGGTCTGGATGAACGTGACAGATTTCACAGAGGAACGCTACCTGACCAACATATCGTGGAGTCCCGACAGCCGCACCATTTACATTCAGGTACTGGACCGCGCACAGAAGAACATGCACCTCAATGCATACGATGCACGCACAGGAGAATTTCTGCGCACACTGTTCACTGAGCACGATGACAGATATGTGGAACCACAGCACAAACTGGTATTTCTGGAGTCCGACCCAAGCCGTTTCATCTACTCGACAAATACGCGTGACGGATATTGGAACCTGTATCTCGGCAATGTCAACGGAGGTGAGCCCAAACGTCTTACAGTTTGTAATGGCGATGTAGAATATCTGTGTCAGAGAGGCGACTATATCTATTACTACTCCACCGAGGTATCGCCTGTAGAACAGCATCTGTTTCGCGTGAGCCTGAAAAACGGGAAACAGACCAGGCTGACAAAGGAGCCCGGATGGCACTACTGCAACGTAAGCCCGGACGGCAAATGGTTCACGGACAACTGGTCATCGCTGGATGTACCGCGCAAGGTCGCATACGGCAGTACCGACGGGAAGATTTTCCGGACATTCTTTGAGCCTGCCGATCCTGCAGCAGCACTCAACTACGGCAGCATTGAAATGGGAACAATCAAGAGTGCGGACGGTCTCTACGACAACTGGTACCGGCTCATCAAGCCTCACAATTTTGATCCGGCACAAAAATATCCTGTAATATTGTACGTGTACGGAGGTCCGCACGACCAACTCGTCACCAACAGCTATCAGGCGCAGCTCAGACGTTGGGAAATGTATATGGCACAGCACGGCTACATAGTGTTTGTAATGGACGGACGGGGAACTCCCGGGCACGGCGCGGAATACGAGAAAGCCATACACCGCCAATGCGGAAAGGCTGAAATGGCCGACCAGATGGAGGGTATGAAATGGCTTATGCAGAACGAATGGGTTGACCGGGAGCGCATCGGCGTACACGGATGGAGCTACGGAGGCTTCATGACCATCTCGCTTATGGTCAACTACCCGGACATTTTCAAGGTTGGTGTAGCCGGAGGACCCGTCATTGACTGGAAATGGTACGAAGTAATGTACGGCGAGCGTTACATGGAAACCGAGGTCACAAACCCGGAAGGATTCGCAGCCACCTCACTCATATCACGAGCCAAGGATCTGAAAGGCAAGCTGCTGATATGTCAGGGAGCCATAGATGAAACTGTCGTATGGGAACACAGTTTGAGCTTTATTGAGGCTTGCATCAAGAACGGGGTTCAGGTTGATTATTTCCCCTATCCTACCCATCCGCACAATGTCAGTGGCAAAGACCGCGTACACCTGATGACGAAAGTCACAGATTATTTCGAGGACTATCTGAAGTGAGCCCCATTCCGGGCAGTTCCGCCAGGGAGTGGATTGTATAGTCGGCAGCACACACAGCATCATCAGCCCAGCCGTCACCTGACAGCCATACCGTCCTGCAGCCCGCAGCCGCGGCCGGTATCATATCCTTGTCCGGCGAATCACCTATCGCGACTGTCTCTCCGGCCGGAAGTCCAAGCGACCTCACTCCCATACTGAATATCTCCGGATCAGGTTTCCGTACGCCGGCCACGGACGATTCTATAACGTCAGTAAAGAGACGGTCAATGCCAAACTCCCGCAGTACTGTCCGCATATTCCCGTAGAAATTGCTTACAAGCACCAACGGAATACGTTCTGACAGCATTTGCAGAGCTGGGGCGGACACAGCACTGATATTCCGCGCTACATAGCTGTAGCAGAAATCAAGTATAGTCCCAATGTCCGCATTCATACGCATATATTCCAGCTGAAGATGTATCTTCCGCCCGAGAGTCTCGCGGAATGTGAAATCCGCTCCGATAACGGCATTTCTGCCAAGATAGCGTTCTGCATAGACATAGGCATCGCGCAGGCCGTCTATCGGAAGTCCGCACGACTGATACGCCATACTGAACATACGCATCCAATGTATGCCGTCTGTATCAATGGTTCCGCCAAAATCTACAAGAGCACCTCTTATCATTGTAAATCAGGACTCGCTGTCAGCCATCGAGCGGCAAATGCTCTCGTGGGTACGATGCATATAAAAACATATCGCACTCATCACAACCATCTCAAAGACCAGATACGCCCACGGACAGCCGCACAGCATAACCACATACAGAACTATGGCACGTGTATTGAACGTGGATATATTAGCCCACTTCAACAATGGATACATCTGCCTGCACAAGGTATCACGTATAGGTTGGGGTATATTCTCACCATATTTCGCTTTGAGAATTGAGCGCATACGCTGAAATTCGGGAGTATATCGTTCCTGGCGTTTGGTGTAATGCACATAGAAGAACAATGCCAGCTTCAATATCCACTCCCGACCCCAGCTGATAGCCTTTTCTTCCTCCAGCACCTTCCCGCTGTCCGTCAATTCCGAGATGCCGGACTGATAATACAGATATATGTTGCGATAATAATCCGCGAGGCTCGCCTGCCTGCCATGAAAGATGAATCCTGACAATGCACATAGAAGCCATATCCATATTCCCCAATTGCAAGGCAGGCCGAACGGCATAGGCTGGGAGGTCAGACGCAGGGCGATGGATAAATAAATGCAGAAGAACCATACATCACCGGCAAAGCCGTCAAGTATCCTGCCTATTTTCGTCTTCTTTCCGGTCATACGCGCCAGCTGGCCGTCAGCGCTGTCCAGGATATCCGCCCAAACCAGCATCAGAATTCCAAGTATGATCCAGGCCATAGACTCGTAATAGAAGCAATAGCCTGCAAACGCGCCTATTACCATCGAAATCAATGTAACGATATTCGGATGGAGTCCGAGTCTTTCACATTGTACAGCCCACCAGTAGCCCGCCGGCCGCGTGAATTTTATGTCCAGCCACTCTTCCGTGTCCTTGGCCTTGTATGTAGCCTCAAGCTGTTTTTTTCTGTCTGCTCTGCTCATTTCGCACATTTCTCCCTTATCAGTTCCGATATGGCCTGTGCAGCATCCTCGCGACACATAAAGAACGATGGCCAGTCATTGAAATCCACAATTACAGTCTTCCCAAAAGGAGTGACTATCGCATCTCCGCCGTATATGTCAACACCCAAAACTGAGGCTATACGCATAACATCGGACTGAAATGTCTCCTCGTCCAATGGAGTGCTGCCAAGTTTATTGTATGCTTCCAGGCCGAACTTACCGTCAGACACATTCTCCAGGAAACGATAGCGGAACAGTCTGCCCTGTCCAACGCCATAGAACTTCACTATATGTCCTTCTATATGTTCCTGTATCACGGCACTGCCAGAGCCTTTTTCGGAAATCTTACGCATTATCGCATCAGCCTCTTCCCTATTACGTACATAGCACACGTCATCGGCTTCCAATGCGTGCGAGTCACCACGCTTAATCCAGCAGGGGAACACATTCCAGTCTGACGGGAAAATGCCTGAATCCACGATTGAACTCTTCACAAAAGGCAAATCCGTATTCATGAGGAGACGCACCTCTTCAGTTCTCCTGCAATTGATTACAGCTTCCGGAGTGTTTATCACCGGCACACCGTTTTTCTGTATCCCGGCAAGACACGACAATGCCTTGTCCGAACGGCAGGAGTGAAACGCGGCATCGAAAACCGAAATATCATCTACACCCTCGATGACGAACTCGTCCTCGCGCATTCTGAAAAGCATATCTTCCGGTGTCTTAAGTTTCTTGCACACGGCATTGAATATCGCCTTGTCGTCACTGATTCTGTTCGGGGAATATCTGTCCTCCCTTAAAATTCCAAGATACAGCATATTATTTCTTTATCATTTCCTCCGCCTTGGCAATATCGGAGATATGATCCACATCTATTATTTTTCCGAATCTGTATGCCTCAAGCCGCAATCCGTCTGCCACCATCTGTCTCTGGAAAGCCCGCATACGTGACTGCCCAGCCGCCACGCACCGTCCAAGTGTGTCAAACGATTTTTCCGTGAGACCGTAAATACCGCCTGACACATAATTGCAACAGGACTTTCCATCATAGAATCCATTTATCATACCACACTCATCAACACCGACATACAACGGCTTCTCATCATCCACGAAATCAGTCACGCCCATTACCCCGTCAGCCTCATTGCAACCGAAATAATCGACATAATCGCGGAACTCATCCTCCTTGAATACAGTGTCAACAGTGGTGACACACGATTTGCCGCCGCTAAGCCAGGGGCTGAGCTCATACAGACTGTGCATTGAACTCTCCGTGGCCTTGATGACCAGATTCAGCTTATAGATGTCTCTGACGGATTCCAGATATTCTATAGTCCGGATGTTTGCAGGATTGACAATGACAGAGATGCCATCTGCACCACAATTTCGCATTATACGAAGGAGCCGTCCGATCATAGGCTCCCCACAGACCGTCACAAGAGGCTTTGGCACGGACATTCCCTCTTCCGTAAGACGGTTGCCGGCCCCGGCTGCAATGACGGCAAATCTCATAGCTTACTCATCAGGAGTATCCAGCTTCAGCTTGTCACTGTCATCCCTGCGGTCATAATACAGTTTGCGCAAAGGATTGCGGTGAATCAATTCCTCATTACGTCGTGAGCGGACAATGTCAATAGCCGCATACACAGCCTGACGGAAAGGCTGTTCAGAGGCGATTCCCTTTCCTGCAAGGTCAAATGCCGTACCGTGACCTGGAGATGTACGCACCACAGGAAGTCCTGCCGTGAAGTTCACGCCTCCATCCATATCAACAGTCTTCAGAGGGATAAGTCCCTGATCGTGATACATAGCAAGAACCGCATCGAATTTCTTATAGTCAGCCGAACCGAAGAAACCGTCAGCGGAGAACGGGCCGAAACACTTGACGCCCTCTGCCGACATCTCCTGTACGGCCGGGATTATCTGTTCCTGCTCCTCCTTTCCGAGCAGACCTCCGTCACCGGCATGAGGATTCAGCGCAAGTACGGCAATTCTCGGAATCTCTATACCGAAATCATTTTTCAATGAGTCGTTAAGGATAGTTATTTTCTCCTTTATATTCTCCGTAGTAATCAATGAAGCAACCTTGGATATAGGCTCATGCACAGTGACAAGAGCCACGCGCAGACTTTCGTTCATAAGTATCATCAAGGCCTTCCTGCCCTCGCCAAGTTCATGTTCAAAATACTCAGTATGTCCCGGGAACGGGAACTTATCTGAATGTATGGTATTCTTGCATATAGGAGCCGTAACTATCGCATCAACCAATCCTTTTTTATATTCATCCACAGCACGTTCAAGCGCCTGATATGCCGCCAGTCCGCCCTCTGCGCTCTCTGTTCCAAGTTCCACCTTGACCTCATCGGCATTGCAGTTGACAAGATTCAATCTGTCAGGCTGTGCGTCTGCCGCAGAATCGACAATAGTGAAATTTGTCTGTGAATCAATGGCCTTACGGTGATATGCAGCCACCTTGGGCGAGCCATATATGACAGGTGTACACAGTTCCATCATCTCGGCATCGGCAAAAGTTTTGAGAATCACCTCATAGCCTACACCATTTACATCACCCTGGGTTATACCTATTTTCAATCTCTCCATTTCAATCAATCATTATCAGGTTCCACAACAACTTCCTCTACCGCGAATGAGAATCTGCGCTCATCTATCTCGTCAGGCAGCTGCAACGAATATACGGCTGCCTCCATCCTGCGCATCAGATTTTTCTTCTCCTCGCCGGGAGCATAGACAAATGCCTCAGCCACTATGACCCTGCCGTTCTTCTCATCGACACGGCTCACAGATACGAACGGGCCACCCATATCATAGTTCTTCATCTCCCATAATCCCCTGACTATTTGGGCATAGCGTCCGCGAAGCTCACTGTCTATGACATCCACGTATGGCCTTGCGGTCTGCATATACTGTCCGTCTTTAGGTCCCGGTATGTTCACCTTCATCACAGAGTCGCGCTTGTTCAGGCAGTATTCCCCGGTAAATGTCTCCGGATCCGTGTATGGATATGAATAAACCACGAAACTCATGTCACGGTAGCCACGGTCGGTAGATGCCCAGAAGAAATCCTTTGCGGTCTTGGTCTTGGTCAGTTCCACAGGCACCCACACGTCGCAACCGAACTGATTCTGCACCTTCTCCTGTACGAAATCGCTGTGTTTCTCCTTGAGCAGGTCAATCTCCCAGTTCATATCAGCCCTCGTGAAGAAATCCACCACGTTCTGACCATACTCGCCAAGATACTCCTTCAGAGACTCCGAATCAGGGCCCTGAAGCGTCATTATCATCTGCGGAGCTGCATACACATTGCGCGAGAACTTTATCTTGGGGGCAGTGAAGGTCCTGTCAATATTGACAATGATTATGTTGCGGCAATAGCGCAGGGTACTGCCGTACGACTTGCTTGCAATCTTCGAGACCTCGAACGACTCCTCCACCTGCGGCAGTCCGGGTACAGGCTGTTCCAGCAATGCAGTCAATGAATCCACCAGCCCGTCCTGAAAATACTCCGTATCCGCCACAAGCAGAATCTCGTAAGGCTTGCCGGACGATGTAGGCTTCATTGAGCCTCCTTTTCCGTTACCTCCACAGGCACCCATAATGAGCGCAGTGGCTAAAATCAAGAAATACCTGTTCATATTGTTCTTCTATTATATTTTATTGATTTTTCCCGGCGGTGTTGAGCATTCCGCAGGCAGCCCATACATCTTCGCCACGCGATGCACGTATCGAGGCGAACACACCGTGTCCTGTCAGACAGTCGCGGAAAGCCAGCATATTCTCATCGGGCGATGTCTTGAGCGGGCTGTCCGGTATGGCATGAAAGCGTATCAGATTGACGCGGCAGCTCAAGCCTTCGAGCGCACGCACAAGTTTCTTCGCATCAGCCTCCGTATCGTTCACATTCTGGAACATCGTGTATTCAAATGACAGTCTGCGCTGATGGCTGAAGTCATAGCCGCGCAGCACCTCCAGCATTTCGGTCATCGAAAACGCCTTCTCGGCAGGTACCAGCTGTACACGCTGCTCCGGTGTAGGCGCGTGCAGGCTCACAGCCACGTGGCATTCGCAGCCCTCCACCAGCTGCTTCAATTCACGGCGCAGCCCGACAGTCGATATAGTTATCCTGTGCGGACTCCATCCGAAGCCCCATTTTGATGTCAATATCTCCACCACAGTCAGCACGTTCTGCAGGTTGTCCAGAGGCTCACCCATTCCCATAAAAACAATATTGGTGAGCCGCTGCTTCTCCGGCAATGACAGAATCTGGTTCAATATCTCACCTGCCGTCAGGCTGTAGGCATATTTCTGACGGCCTGTCATACAGAACACACATCCCATCTTGCAGCCGACCTGCGATGATATGCAGAGCGTCGCCCTATCCCCATCAGGAATAAATACGGCCTCCACGCTGCGGCCTCCGTCCACAGGGAACAGATACTTCTTCGTGCCGTCCGCCGACTCCACGAATGTGAGCGGAGCAGCCAGCCCGATGTCATATCTCTCAGCCAGTGCCGAGCGGAACTTCAGTGATATGTTGCTCATTGCATCTATTGACGCAACCTGCTTTCCATAGAGCCAGCCAGCCATCTGCCCGGCAGCAAAACCCGGCATTCCGACAGATGCCGCAACCTCCTTCAGCTGCGTCAGCGTCATTCCCACAAGAGACATTCTACCACTCATAATATTTAATTTCGCTAAGTTACGCAATAGATTCTATAATCGGGAATACTGCCGGTCTTTTTTGTCTTTTCAAAGACTTCTGCAGGATTCCATACCATTTGATATGCAGATATTGTGTATATTTGTTTCAATATGACAAAACGATGGAAAGAATTGATTGCATAAGGATTTCCAAATACGGAAAGACAGCGGAGATACGGGAGTTGTCAGCTAAATACAAGTCCGACTACATAATATTCGCCACAGGAGACTTTTCCGGAAGTGGCTGTGAGGAAGAGCTGATAAGAACAATGAGAGAGACCGGTGCCGGAATAGTCTATTCAGATTTGTGGCGCATCACCGACGGAAAGACCATACTCCATCCACTCTGCGACTGGCAGAAAGGCAGTCTGCGCGATGACTTCGACTTCGGCGAGATGATGCTCGTGTCACGCGATGCCGTAAACTGGTATCTTGCACAGTCATTGCAGGAATTCCAGTTCGCCGGGTTCTATCAGTTCTGGCTCACCGTTTCAGAAAAGTTCGCCATCAGGCATATCAGCAAAGCGCTTTACACAGCGACTGAAACCGACACTCGTGCATCGGGTCAGAAGCAGTTCGACTACGTGAATCCGCGCAACCGCGAGGTGCAGATTGAGATGGAAGCCGCCTGCACGGAGCACCTGCGCCGCATCGGTGCGCTGGTATCGCCGGAGAATCTGAAAAGTGTCGATTTCAGCGCTTCCGAAACGGATTTCGCCAATACCGCATCCGTGATAATACCTGTCCGCAACCGTGTCCGCACCATACGCGATGCCGTAGAGTCGGCATTATCGCAGCAGACCGCTTTCCCGTTCAATGTAATCGTGGTCGATAACCACTCCACTGACGGAACGACAGATATTCTGAAAGAACTGCGTGAGGCCGACACCCGCGTAGTCCACATCATCCCGGAGCGCGATGACCTCGGCATTGGCGGCTGCTGGGATCTGGCCATACACGACAGCCGCTGCGGACGTTTCGCGGTGCAGCTTGACAGCGACGACCTGTACAGCAGTCCGGCCACGCTCCAGACAATAATAGACAAATTCTACGCTGAGAAATGTGCAATGGTGATAGGCAGCTACCGTATGTGCGATTTCGACCTCAACACACTTCCGCCCGGAATCATCGACCACCGTGAATGGACCGACAGCAACGGTATGAACAATGCCCTGAGAATAAACGGACTGGGCGCGCCACGTGCGTTCTACACCCCTGTAGTACGCCAGATAGGCTTCCCTAACGTAAGCTACGGCGAGGACTATGCTGTCGGCATCACCATCAGCGGCCAATACCGCATAGGCCGCATCTTCGATGAACTGTACCTGTGCCGCCGCTGGGAAGGCAACAGCGATGCCGCCCTCAGTCCGGAGAAAATCTGTGCGAACAACACCTACAAGGACTCGCTCCGCACCGCCGAACTCACCCGGCGAGCCCCAGCTGCTCCGCCTTCCCGCTGAAGCGGGAGAGCAGCACGGACTCTCCGATTACTGTTCCGCCGGTTAAGGTAAATCCTAAGCTACGGGCAGACAGGCCGCACAGAAAGTCCGTAGTAGCGATAGTAGTAGTACCTGTCGTAATTGCCCGAATAGAAGTACACGTACCAAGCGCGGTCCGGGGGTAGGACTCGCTAAGTGACGATGACCAGTAGAAGCCGTAAGAACCGACATCGTTCAGACTGCCATTGTACCGATACCCGGCAGCGGAAAGAAAGATAAAGTTGCTTTCGTAGCCGGACTTTCTACTCGTTACCTTGTAGCCGGCTGTGCCGCCGAATTCAGTATTGCCACTCCCATACCAAGTCCAGGTACAGTTGCTGCTGCTACGCAATTCAGACCACTCCGCATCGGTAGGCATCCGCCAGTCTCCGCCCCACTTCACGTGAGCGACATCGTCTCCCGGTTCAAGGACGGTTCCGGTGTCTGTAAAGCCATTGTAGCCATAACCGCTTTTATTGCAGTATTTGGTCAGGGTTGATACTGAGCCCTTGCAGAACTTGTAGGTGCTCCAGTCGTAACAATCCTTCTCCTCAGTCTCGCCCCAGGCGTAGTAGCCACCGCAGTCCTCAGGCTTGCCTGCTCCTACGTTGCAGGTGGCCCATAACGTGCCGCTCGGCAGACCGAGATCAACGTAGTCGTGGCCAACGGTCTTAGGAACCAGCGTAGTGAACGAACTGAGAGCACCATACTTTACCGTGCCGTTTGCTATGAACTTAACGTATGCGCGATAATAATACTCTGTGCACACATTAAGGTTCTCCAAGGTTACCTTGAACTTGTTGCCACTCTCCAGTACCTTTGACTTCACTGTCTTTGGAGATGACATCGCCTCCTGCTCGGAATATTCTATGCCGAACTCTATGGCCGACATCATTTCATCGGATACGTTGATACGCCCGGACACGATGGTACTGTGATACGACAACTCCGATGCACCAAGCGTCTCTATAGTCTCTGCGGGAGCATCGTCACTGCCGCAGGATAGCGCCAGGACGGCACACAATGCCATCGGCAAGCGTTTTCAGGATTGTTCTGTTCATCTTCATATTATCTTTATGTGTTTCAAATCTTGATTTGTATTATTCAGTGCTATCGCTATCCTGTCGTCATTTGCAAATTTATATATAATTCACGTTTTTTGTTGACGGACCTGAAACTTTCAACATTTTGCATTGGCAGTCCCGTTTTCCGCCAGTACTTTTGCGAATCTATTAACCATTAAAAAATTACGAATATTATGACAAACACAGAAAGTGGATTGGCAATAGGACGCTATTGCGACCTGATGAACGATGTGGCGTTCCAGTGGATTTTCGGGCGTGAGGAGAACAAGGACCTGCTCATCGCACTGCTCAGCGGGCTGATTACGGACAGGAGGATAAAGGATGTGAGGTTCTACAAGCAGAGACAGATGCCGTTCTCCAAGGAACTGAAGAAGAGTGTGTTCGATGTGTCGTGCAGGACTGACGACGGTTCGTACATTGACGTGGAGGTGCAGGTGAGGAAGCAGGACAGGTTCGCGGACAGATGCCTCTACTACTCTACATTCAACATCCAGG
>JAZRYP010000073.1:0-4872 GCA_045600825.1 Bacteroidaceae bacterium | reverse complement strand
GCCACGGTCTATCAGAATGTTAATGACATTTTCATTGTCGGTGTCATCCGAACCGGTTTCAGACTGCAGTCCGGCGGCATTGGCATTGTTCGCGCAGAGCAGTGACATAAGTCCTATTACAGGAATTACGGCAAGGAGATATAGCATCCTCCTTTTCATTGTCTTTTCTTTCTTCATCATAATGATACGTTGTTTAATGTTCAAATTGAAAGAACTTGCCAGCGCATAGGCCTCTGCACCAACGGTTCTCATTATCAAAAGTCTCTGGTAATCCTTTTCTACTATTCCGTAACGGTTGATCACTTCGTCATCGGCTTCATATTCGTGGACTATCTTTATTTCCTTCATTATCAGCCAGCATACCGGGTTGGCAATGGTACAGGCAAGCAGGAACACCAGGTCAGCGTAGTGGCCGAGCCTGATGTGCGATATCTCGTGACGGATGCTGGCACGGCGTGCGAATCCGCTCTCGGCACGTGAGATGACGATGTAGTTCATCCAGCTGAACGGGCCGAACTGCTCGTCGTGCGATACCACGCGGATGTGTCCCAGTCTGTGCATTGTCTTGCCTTTCAGGAACCGTCTTGTCTTGATGATGGAGCGTGTCCAGCCCGTAATCAGGACAATCACATATACTGCCCAGCAACCCACAAGCAGCCATGCCCACGAGAATCCGGATGTCGTCTGAAGGGCCTCTGCTGCGCTGGCGGCATTGCCGTAAATGGTCACTTCCTGAAGGGTCTGAGCGAAATAGGTCTCATGAATGGGGACAACCGCAGTCTGCGGTACGGACAGATGCGTAAGCGGAATGATTGCTGACAGCACTGTTGCGCCCAGCAGGTAGCACCTGTTGAAACGGTGCAGAGTGGTGCTGCTGAAGCAGAGCTTATAGACTGCCAGCAGCAGGATGAGCGTCATAGCCCACATCAGTATAAACAGGAATACATTGCCCATAGCGCGTGATTATTTGTTCTCGACCATACGGATCAGTTCCTTCAGTTCGTCAATGCTGACTTCCTGCTGTTCCACCAGACAGGAGATGAAGTCCATATAAGAACCGGCAAAGAGCTTGCTCACGCTGTCGCGGTTCAGCATCTCGGCATACTTCTCCTTTGTCATAGCAGCTTCGTACAGGAAGAACCTTGCGCCCAGTTCCTTGTGGCTGACCATACCGCTTCGCTCCAGACGGCGTACGAAAGTCGATACTGTATTGAAGTGAGGCTGCGGCAACTTCTCAACCAAGTCACGCATTGACAGTGCCCCGTTCTCCCAGAGCACGTTCATAATCTCCAATTCCTTGTCAGTGAGCTTTTTCATCCTTTTGCAAATTGATTACGTTGCAAATAAACTACATATTGTAATTACTACCAAACATTTTTACGTTTTTTATGATTTTTGTTGTAGTTATAAACAGTTGTGACTCTCGCCTGTTTGTCAAAATAACAATTGAAAAATTTGATTACTCGAAATTTAATCTTTAACTTTGTACGACAAAGTACTTTAATAAGTAAAAGAATGGAAGAGAAAATTGCCCCGAGTGAGGCTGTTGATGAGATTCGTAAGATGATGGATCGCTCTACAAGGTCATACCTTGGCGGCTGGGCACCATTGTTATGCGGGTTGGTTGCATTGACTGGAGGTCTGACTGTGGATGCGCTTCTAAAAGTGCCGGATGAGATTGACGGAGGCCCAAGTGCTATGTCTGTTTTTTGCGGTATTGCATTGACGATAATTCTGACGCTCACTTTAGGCATTGCGATTCCTTTTGTAATAAGCATCATACGTGCGAAAAAAAATAATATTTCACTTACTTTCAACGACAAGAACCGCCGGCAGTTCGTGACGCTCTTTCTTCCGGTCGTCATAGGAGGCATCATCTGCTACTCAATGCTTTATGTAGGTGCCTTCGAATGGATGCCCTCGGTCATGCTCTGTCTTTACGGACTTGCAGTGTTCAATCTGTCAAGATACAATGAGCCGACAATGGTATGGCCCGGTCTGGCGTTCATCGTAACAGGACTAATAGCCTGTTTCCTGCGTGAATACGCGCTTCTGATGTGGATTATCGGATTCGGCGGAGTGCATATCGTATTTGGCATTTTTCTTATCGTAAAGAACCGTGGCTGAACAGAATCCGATATTGCTGGACGGTTACGACAAACTGTTCGAGAACCGCGTCCGTCTGGGTATAATGTCGGTGCTGGCAGCCAACGAGCGCTACGACTTCGTCAGTCTGAAGGGACTGCTGGAGGTAACGGACGGCAACCTGACCACACACCTGAGGACACTTGAGTCTGCCGGCTATATATGTTCCGTCAAGCGTTTCATTGTCCGCAAGCCGAACACCTCATTTTCTATTACCGATAAGGGTCGGCAGGCATTTGAAACACACATCTGCGCACTATCCAAACTTCTGAAAATATGAGTAACAACAAACAGAATGGCAGAAGCAAAGGCTGTCTGATAGGGTGTCTGACAGTATTCTGCGTTATTGCCATCATTATTGCGGGATATGTCACATATTGCAGAATACGGCATAACCAGTATCTAAAGAATCCGCCCTGCGCCAGCCGCGAATACGTGCAGGCATTTGCCGGCGGGGTTGAATTTCCGCCGTATAGAATGATGGAGTACAAGTATATGCCGGCGACTTTTCTCCCCGATTTTATGGACACTGTACTGGTGCGTTTTGACGAGATGCCGGACAGCATTTTCTACAACAAGCTTGACTCATTATGCAGGATTGAGCTTCCGACGGACAGCATTATTGACGAAAATGGTGTGAAAAGTCAGAACAGGATATGGCTGTGGCACTATTACGATGAATCGGGCGTATGGCACTACCGGTGTCCTTACGGATGTTCCCGCGGCGCTCATCCTGAATATCGCCAGAGCTTGATAGACAACGGTCTGCCGGAATCGGTGCTGACCGGACATGACCTGATTTACGAGATTGAAATACCCCGCAATTCGCAGGACTGGATGATCATCTATGGAGAATCGTGACAGGTGGTGACTATCCCTGTTCGTTCCTGCTATTTGACGATATTGTCCGGACGATACTCTATGATATCTCCAGGCGTTGTCTTAACGTAATCTTTCATTCTGTCTGCAAGAGGAAGAGGCAGATTGAGAAGTCCGTCTCGTATCTGCAGATTCTTTTGCGAACAGCGGATTGCCAGTTCAGGATTGAACTTCTTGCGATACTCGCTGAGACTTTTTGACTGGATACTTTCCTTCGACTTGACTTCTATAGGGATAATGCGTCCCGTATCCTCAATGACAAATTCAACCTCTGCCTGATTGCCGGAAGTCCAATAAAGCGGTTCATAACCTTGACAGAGTATGGACATAAGTACGTAGTTCTCTGTAAGTACGCCCTTGAATTCCATAAACAGTCGGCTTTCCTGCATAACAGATGTGCTTTCAAGGTTAAACATCCTGCGCAACAAGCCTACATCGTTAAGATAAAGCTTAAATGCATTTTCGTCCTTGTACGCCATTAATGGCAATCGGACGGTCTCTGTATTGCAGACCTTATGCACTAATCCTGCCTTGCATAACCAATCAACCGAAGTTTCATATTCTCTGGCACGTGCTCCTTTCTGCACATCGGAATATTTGAATCGTTTGTTATCCCTTGCCAGCTGTCTTTGCATACTGTTCCATACCCGATTGATGCGGATCACCTCTGCCGCTGTGGCATACTTGGAAAAATCTAACGGATAGGCACGCAATATGTCGTCAAGTGTTTTGTCAACTTCACGTATGTCACCTGTCTCAACCCAACCGGTAACAGCTTCTGGCATACCACCTACCAGCATATACAGCTTGAACTTATCCTGCAGTTCCTCCCGAAGCATTTCCGGTAACGGATCATCTGTCTTCCAAGAACGTACTATACTAGCCAGACGGACATCTGTCGCTTCAAGAAACTCTATGAATGTCAATGGATAGAGTGTCATAAAATCTACCTGGCCTACGGGAAACGAATGTCCTTTCCTCCGCAGAGCTACACCTAATAACGAACCGGCACAAGCTACGGCATACTCTGGAGCATCTTCATTAAAATACTTCAATGCGTTAAGAACTTCGTCCGAATCCTGGATTTCGTCCAAAACAAGCAACGTCTTTTCGGGTTGTATAGGTTGTCCTTTGATGAGCGCAATCTGTTCAATTATACGGTGGGGATCCTTCGTTTTTGCAAAAATATCGGCTATGCCTGGTTCACGGTCAATATTTACAATAACGCAGTTGTCAAAAACCTGTTTACCAAGTTTCTTCAGTAACCACGTCTTACCCACCTGACGGGCACCTTGCAGTAACATAGGTTTGCGATTACGCTTTGTTTTCCACGCAATCATCGTGTCCAGTACATCACGTTTCAGTTCCATATTCCAGTTTTTTAGAACAATGCAAATATGGGTGCGAAGTTATACATTTTCTTCAATGGCAAGAGTGAATATGTATAAAATGTGTAAATTATCACGTAATACATATCTATTATGTGTAATTTACCACATATATCATAGATATGCATTTGCTGAAGTTCGTGCGAAGCGGAATATTCAGATTCAACTGTATGTCTTAGCTTGCTGGTTCGAAGGGAGTAGCATCTGAAAAATATTTGATGCAAATGAACTATTTTTGAATTGGAGTGTATGCAAGTTTGAAGCTTCAATTCAAAATTATAATTCCAATTCAAAACGAAGTGAAAAGATGAATAAGTTATTAGAAGCTGTTTAAATTTTAGTCGCAAATTTTGTTATACATGAGCCGGCAGAAGGCCAGTTGTACCATCGTTTCACCGGTGTTTGAATAGAATTCGTAGTCCATGGCAATTCTTCTGAAGTTCTCAAGCCAGGAGAAGGA
>JAZRYP010000072.1:0-43132 GCA_045600825.1 Bacteroidaceae bacterium | reverse complement strand
CCCTTGCTGCAAAGGTTATGGCTAGAACCGGGTCTGTATATAATTCCATCGGTGGCTCGTTTGATGCTTCAAAGGGCGAATTACGTAAACTTAATGTGACGGCAGGCATTGGAGGAAAGTCATACATGAATTATCAGAAGGTGCCACAAAAACTGGAGACATTCTGCAAAGAATTGAACGAACGTCGTAAGGCACTGAATCCGGCTGATATTGCAGCTGTCTATGAACTGAGCTTCTGGGCGCATTGGGAGCTTGTAACCATACATCCCTGGGCTGACGGCAACGGACGGACCTGCCGGCTGCTGATGAACCTATTGCAGATGGAATACGATGTGCTGCCAACCAAAGTTATGAAAGAGGACAAGGCTGAATACATTCAGGCTTTGATAGACTCTAGAGAAGGAGAGGATATTGATATATTCATCAACTGCATGACTCAGTTGCATTGCAATCATCTGACACATGATATCGACCAGTTCATTAAGGATGTTGCAACAGATGTGGTCAATAAACAGGACTACAAGAAGGAAATGGTCGATAAATGGTCTGTCAAGCCTTCTTTGGCCGACAAACTGGCCGATATTCTGGTCTATGTGGCCGATAAGGATGAAATCAGGACAGAGATGATTGTCGGCGAGTTTGGATTTGCTGAAACATCGGCCAAACGTTATCTTCGTCAGTTGACAGAGTTCGGGTATCTTGAAGCTCATGGCGGCAACAGAAATAGGACATATTGCAAAAGTGGAAAAACTCAGTCCGAATGACTTTGATGAAATTCAGGTTATATTATAAGATTGCGTGGGTCCTAAGGTGACGGATGATTTAAGATTTAATGCCTAAATCCAATGCTTTATGCATAAATTGGCTAAATTATTAGGCAGAAAAGCACCATAATAGGCAGAAAAAAGTATTTTTGCTGTGTAATAAGGAGGACAACGATATGCACGTATTCGATTACAAGGAAAGGCCGGAAAAACTGCTTACCCCGGAAGTCGTGAACCAGCTTGGAAAGCTTCATGAGCTGAAGGGCCGTCAGGAACTGTTCATCGAAGCAGAGCCGGATGTGCTGACTTCGCTGCTGGAGATTGCAAAGATCCAGTCAACGAAGGCATCGAACAAAATAGAGGGCATCTGGACCAGTGATGAGCGACTGAAAGCCATCGTTAAGGAGAAGTCTGAACCGAGGAACCGCAGCGAGGAAGAAATCTCCGGTTACCGCGATGTGCTGGCCACGATACATGAGAGCTACGAGTATATCACTCCCCGTCCGGGCAATATCCTCCAACTTCACAGAGATCTGTACAGTTTCTCTGCGAGTTCAGCAGGTGGAACATACAAGAACTCCGACAATGTGATTGCGGAGACCGGCAAGGACGGCAAGTCTAAAGCGAGGTTCATCCCGGTTCCGGCATTCCAGACAGCGGATGCAATGGAGCAACTTTGCAGCAGTTTCATCAAGGCCATGGAAGACGGGCGTTTCGATCCGCTTGTGCTTATACCCATGTTCATCCTTGATTTCCTCTGTATCCACCCGTTCAATGACGGAAACGGCCGCATGAGCCGACTCCTCACCCTTCTGCTGCTGTATCGAAGCGGATACATCGTGGGGAAGTACATTTCAGTGGAGATGCACATCGAAAAGAGCAAAGAGACCTATTATGAGGCTTTGAAAGAGAGTTCCACCGAATGGCACAATTCCGAAAACGACTATCTTCCGTTTGTGAAATACTGTCTGGGCGTAGTCCTCAAGGGCTACAACGAGTTTGAGGACAGGGTTGAGTACATGCGTCATGTGAGCATGAGCAAGCCGGACAGAGTTAAGGCCGTGTTCGACCGGAAGGTTGGCAAGATTACGAAAGCCGACATCGTGGAGTTATGCCCTGACATCAGCCTTGCCACAATAGAAAATACGCTGAATGCTCTGCTCAACAGTGGCTACATAGAAAAACACGGCAAGTCACGTGGGACATATTACACTAAGATTTAGGGGCTACAATGAACAACTTTGAGGAACGCCAGGTGTGGGTTGACTGGCTTAGAGTACTTCTAGAACTTCTTCCAAAGTGCAATTTTTGCGCTTTGGAGACAATTCATTGACCGCATCTGCACTTTGAAACAGTGCCATTTGCCTGGAAATAACAGATCAGTTTTCAGGATAGATGTATCTGACTGCGACGTTGTGGATGTGGTAGTCGGACCTGTCCCTGGCAATGCACTTTATGGATTCGGCACCCATTTCGTAGGTGTCGGGAACTGCGGTGAACAGGAGGTCTCCACTTGCCAGATAACCTTCAATCACAGAGTTGTAGTCAACGCAGCATACATTTATTCCGTTTTCCTTTGCCACTTTCATCAAGTCCTGTGTCACGAAATTGCCTGAGGTCAGAATGACATCGTCATATACTGAAGGATTGTCGGCAAGACATTTTTTCAGGCTTTCAACGCTTTCGTTTATGGTGTTGCACTTGAAGACTTTCACATTTTCGGCACCTTTACCGATTATCACGCCGTCTGCACGGTCCGATGAGCCTCCGATAGTGAAACTGATGGCGATAACTTTCTCTCCCTCTACCTTTGCGGCCAGTTCCTTACCAAGATTGAAATTGTCAGGGACAACGCAGGAAGAGAAACTCTGCCTGAGCGGACTGTTTATCATAGGTGTTGCGTCAATGGCAATGACAGGTAGTGCATTGGTCTTCTTTTCTGCAAGCTTTTCGTCAATTTCGATATTGCACTCTGCAAGTACCACACCTTTCAGGTTGCTGATGGTGTCAAGGTGGTCTATTCTGTCCAGAAGCTTGTCGTAGTGTGTCTCATCGTCACGGAATTCGTACTGGATGTTGAACCCAAGCCCCTTTGCCTCCTGCTGTGCGCCTTCAAGAACCTGTTGCCAGTAAGGGGTGTTGTCGCCCAGAAGCATAAGTATGCTGCCTTTCTCTTCCTTGCGGATATTGTAATAGTTTAGGAATGGCTTTACATCATCTGAATACAGATTGTCGGACGTGATGTAAATGGTTGGGATATAGATGCTCCTCTCATTGACAGGCTCGAAGATGGCAGCTACAGCCCGACGTCCCATATCAAAAGTGTTCTGGGCTATGATTCCCTTGATGGAACTGGTTGAAGGATTCTGCAGGTCAAGAAGGAATTGCTCATAGACGTCAAATGTATATACATTCAAATTACCGAATGCAGCCTTTACGGAATTGCACAGATTTCCGTTGAAGAATACGAGATTCTCTGTTTGGGGAAATGTCTTCAGTTGGGCCTTGAGATTCTCCGGCGATTCAATATCCGCGGTCTCCCATATCGGAATATCCTTTTTCATTATTTCGCAGAAACCAGCGTAACGCTCAGGGGTGGGAGTGCTCGCCTTTACCCTTGCAGCCAGTATGCTGGAAGCCTTCTCAGATCCGATTATTGAAGCCAGCTGGCGCCCTGCGGCTCTGTTGTCAGTTCCGACGTATGCCTTGTAAACATCGTTCAATGGGCTTGAACTGTTGTCAATAGGCGAATCTATGATAATGACAGGAATATCGTGCCCCGCGAATTTGGCAAGCGTGCCTTCTACGTGGTGGTCGTCTTCCGTATAGACTGGAGCTATTATAACGCCCTTTATGTTGTAATAGTTCTGCAGTTTTGAAAGGCCGCCCACTATGGCAAGCTGTCCGTCGATATCGCTGTCGTTATTGATGAATGAGATAATGGGCTTTACTCCGTGTCTTCCACATTCGCTTGTGATGGACGTGGCTATCTGCTGCCAGTAATCTATGCTGCTGTTCTTTAATATCGCTATGACTGCATCCTGTTTTGAGTCATCGGACGGTTCATTATTTATGTCACACGCTGTAAATGACAGGAATGATATAAGCAATGCTAGAGCTATTGATAAAATTGACTTTTTCATAATCACATATTTGTTTCGTAGTGCAAAAATAGAAAAATAGGCTGATATTGTTTAATTTTGTCCTTCACAATAAATGTATTATGAAATTCGTCAGTTGGAATGTGAATGGTCTCAGAGCCGTATGCGGTAAGGGCTTCCCTGAAATTTTCGATGAGTTCGATGCTGATTTCGTATGCCTTCAGGAGACGAAGCTGCAGCAGGGACAGATTGATCTGGAGTTTCTCGGATATGCCTCATTCTGGAATTATGCAGATAAGAAAGGCTATTCAGGCACGGCGATATATACACGCAGGACGCCATTGTCCGTGAGCTATGGAATAGGCGTAGATGAGCACGATCACGAAGGACGTGTGATAACTCTGGAGATGGAGGATTTCTATCTTGTCTGCGTATATACCCCGAACTCGCAGGACGGATTGCGCCGTCTGGATTACCGTATGCGCTGGGAAGACGATTTCAGGGCTTATCTGTCAGGACTTGCCGGCCGCAAGGGCGTTGTGGTATGTGGCGATATGAATGTGGCACATCAGGAGATAGACCTGAAGAATCCTGCCACGAATCATTTCAATGCGGGCTTCTCTGATGAGGAGAGGGAGAAAATGGGTGTATTGCTGTCGTCAGGCTTTATTGACAGTTGGAGAATGCAGCATCCTTCGGAGGCCAAATACTCCTGGTGGTCATACAGAATGAATGCACGTGAGCGCAATGTGGGTTGGCGTATTGACTATTTCCTCGTGTCGGAACAATTGAAAGAGCGTATTGTCTCTACGGAGATACATAATGAGGTTTATGGATCGGATCACTGTCCGGTGGAGCTTGTGCTGGAATAATATAGTGGTATGAAAAAAGTCCTGTCCTGTGTGATATTACTGGCATCGGTCTTGGGTGTGTATGCATCGGAAAGACCGGTGTATAATCAGGGCTGGTCCTTTTCGGCGACCGGAGGCGCAAGCTATATGTTTCTTACCAACGAGGAGATGAGGAAGATGATGAACTCCCATACATATCCTGTGTTTGACTTGCGGGTATGCCATGCTACATCTCCTGCAGATGGCGGATTGTATGAGGCGGCCTACAATTACCCTACATACGGCATGGGATTCACATATTCCAATCTGAATAATATAGAATATTCCGGGACGTCGCATCTGAATGATATGTTTGACCTGTATGCTTTCTTTGAACGTGATATAATAAGGAAGCGGCATTTCTCATTCGGATATGAACTTTTGCTTGGTCTCGGATTCAGTGATAACAGGTATAACCCGAAAGATAATAATCTGAATGAGGCAATCAACTCTCCTGTCGTGTTTGATATCGGGATGGGGCCGTACGTCAGATTCCCATTGTCGTCACACTTTGAACTTGATGCGACTCTGGAATTCCGACATCATTCATTCGGCAAGCTGTCATATCCTAACAGCGGTATTAATGAGGTATTAGGTTTGCTTACGGCGCGATATTATCTGAACGATGCGGTATCATCTGATGATGTGAATAACGCTATCTGTGTGAACGATACACTGAAAGAGAAAAGAAATTTCAAAGAAAAACTCTCGTATGAGCTGTATGCCGGCGCCGGAGTCGAGAGATGTGTGGAGGAGTGGGAAGTGTATAACATCATGGAGCCGGATGTAAGCAGGAAGGTGTCAACCATAAATGCCTATCCGAAATTTTTCTTCAGCTTCCATACGACGTGCCGTTATGCCGCAAAGTTCTCTTCTGGTGTGGGTCTGGATCTGTTCTGCTCCAGTCAGGACTATATGGACAGTCTTGCGAAATGTGAACGTGTGTTGTATGGCGACGAGGTTGTGGATAATGCGAAATACAATCGGTTTAACTGCGGATTATCTCTTGTCCAGAATTTCCATTACGGGAATTTTGCCGTATGGTGCCTTGTCGGCGCGTACTTGTACAATCATACCGGAGTCAACAACAGCAAGCGGGTATCATATCAGAAAATAGGAGTTAAATACTGCTTTCCTGAAGTTTCCGGATTTACATTGTCAATGTGCTGCAAGACGCATCATTTCTCTCAGGCCGAGATGATGGAGTTCGGCGTTGCCTTCAAAATGTGACGGGGATTGCGGAATTTTGTGTAATTTTGCATTGCCAAATATGTGATATATGGATTCGCTTATCAAAAGATTGGAGACTGCTTTCCGTGAAGGATGGGACAATCCTGCATTTACGGATTATGGAACTGATCTGACATTTACATACGCCGATATCGCGAATCGTATTGCATATATGCATCTGCTGTTCAGGGAACTTGGCATACAGCCTGGTGACAAGATAGCGCTCTGCAGCAAGAACTGTTCGAACTGGGCGGTAGCCATACTGTCTGTCATAACATACCGTGCCGTAGCTGTTCCGTTGCTTCCTGATTACAGCGATGAACAGCTGATGATGCTGTGTGAGCATTGTGATGCCAAGTTCATGATTTGCGGGACACGTCTTGCCGGTCTTTGGCCTGAGAATGAGCGTCCGATGTATATGTATGATATCGCCAATATTATGCCGAAGATCATATCTGATGACATTGACGGGGTAGAGGCAAAACTGATCAGAAGATTCAGAGAACTGTATCCGAACGGACTTACACGCGATGAGGTGTGCTATCAGGAGGAGAATCCGGAAGACCTTATGCTGCTGAGTTATACAAGCGGCTCGACCGGAAATCCGAAAGGTGTTATGCTGCCATATCGGTCATTGTGGTCGAATAATGACTATGCAATGGATGCACTGCCTCTGAAACGTGGGGATAACCTGCTTTTCATTCTTCCTATGGCGCACATGTTCGGCTTTTCTTACGACTTTCTGCATGGCGTTGTGGCGGGTGCGCATATGTATATACTTACCAAGCCTCCTGTGCCGTCCATAATGCTGTCGGCTATGGCTAAGGTAAAGCCTGTGTTCTTGCTTTGTGTGCCGCTTGTGATGGAGAAAATCATTAACGGCAGGGTGAGGCCGCTGTTGGCCACGACCCGTATGAAAGTCCTGCTGAGACTTCCTGTAATCCGTGGAATAATCCTGACAAAAATAAGGCTGCAGCTTTTGCGCGCGTTTGGCGGCAATATCAATGCTGTGGTTATGGGAGGTGCCGCATTGAGCAATGAGGTTGAACAGGTCCTCCATATGATAAGGTTCCCATATACTGTCGGTTTTGGAATGACTGAATGTGGTCCGATAATATCATACGCCGATAAGAGTGTAATCCGCCTTGGCTCGTGTGGTACTGTGGCACCTCGGATGGAACTCAAGGTTCTCAGCAGCGACCCTCAGCGCATACCCGGTGAGATTGTCACCCGTGGTATGAATGTAATGACCGGCTATTACAAGAATCCTGAGGCTACACGTGAGGTCATTGACAAGGAAGGATGGCTGCATACAGGAGATCTGGGCACTATTGACAGGGACGGTTTCCTTTACATCCGTGGTCGTAAGAAGAATATGCTTCTCGGAGCTGACGGTCAGAACATTTACCCTGAAGAGGCCGAGAGTCAGGTTGTAAGCTATACTATTTTTGATGAATGTATAGTTGTGCAGCGTGAAAACAAGCTCGTGGCGTTGGTCTATGTATCAGATGCTACGCTTAATGCCAATGGCCTGTCGCGTCAGGATGTGGACGGAAAATTGGAATATTACAGAAAGATTGCCAACAAGCATCTCCCGAAGTACTGCCAGATATCGCAGATGGAACAGAAATACGAGGAGTTTGAGAAAACGCCAAAGAAAAGTATCCGTCGTTTCAGATACAGATGATCCTTTCTATATTCCTCATTATAACAGGAATTCAGTCAGCAGTACAATCACGCAGCATAGCAGTGCTTCCCACATAAGTCCGAGCCCTGACCAGGCTCCTATGATTCCTATTACGAATGCCAATGCTCCGGCAAGCGGTGAGCCGGTGGCATCAAGAATTGCCGGAAATGTCATCACGGCCAGAGTGACGTATGGTACATAATAGAGAAAACTTCTGATATACTGATTGTTGATGCGCTTCCGTATCAGTGTCACAGGAACAATCCGAATCAGGTTCGTAACGATGACGGTTACAATGATATATATGATAATGCTATGCTTTTCCATCTGTACTGCCGTTCCTGACTATTTGTATAGGCCCAAACGCCTTCGGCTTTGTAGATACTGGTTTCAGCCAGGCTATGACGGCCGATATGGCTATGGTGAGTATTATGGTGCGCGTGCCGGAATCAATATGTGATAATGGCGGAAGAACAGAACATAGCCAGCTGAGAATGAAGCTTGCTGAGACTGCCTTCAGTACGTTGGCGTCCTTTCTTGAAGGAGGTATGATAATGGCGAGGAACATACCGTAAAGCGCGACGCTCAGTGCCGATACAAGGCTTGCAGGGAGAGTCCCGCCTGCAGTTATGCCGGCTGCGGTTCCTGAGGCCCACAGGACACCTGCGACAAGCATTGCCCCGTATGTGTAGGAAGGCGCGAGATAGCCTTTGTATGCTATTGAGATGCCGAATATCTCGTCTGTTATGCAGCAGGCCGTGAGTATGCGTTTCCACAATGGGGTGTCAGGATTGAATTTTTGCGTAAGTGATGCACCCATCAGAAGGTATCTCAGGTTAGTGATTATGCACATCAGCGTCAGTTCCAGCAGTGTCGCATTGATTGCAATGAGTGAGTATGCTCCGTATTCACCTGCGGAGGCTCGTGTAAACAGACTGCATATAAATCCTTCAAACGATGTGAGACCGGCTTTCCTTGCAATGATACCTAATGAAAAAGCTACTGCGAAATACCCCAGACCTATGGGGATTCCGTCACGCATTCCATTCAGGAAAGGTCTTGTGATGTATTCGGAGTTTTTAACTGATGTCTGTCCTGCCATCGGAGCGGCTGCTTATGTGCCGCAAAGGTACTAAAATAAACCAAATGCTTGTAGCCTACGGAGTTATTGAGTAATTTAGCACCGTTTAACGTTGATTGCCCGATATGCGTAAGGAAAAGATATTGTGTACGTTTCCGTGGTATTATACCATAAGCGGCGGATATTGTGTCACAATCAGGGTGGAGATGAAAATGCGTGAGCCGATAGACGGTGACGCTTTAAGAAAGGCTGTCGATATTACGATGAGCCGTTATCCGTATCTCGGAAAAAGACTGAAATCATCATTTTTCAGATATTATCTGGTGGAGAACAGTGAGCCTGTTGCCGTTATTAAGACGGACGGCCCTGTAACTCTCGGAGGCCGCGAGGCTAACGGACATCAGTTCGCCTTTTCCTATTGGGGTAATTCCATATATCTGAACCAGACGCACGGCATATTTGACGGACGCGGCTCATACCCGTTCACGAGTACATTCCTGCATTACTATTGCCTGTATCGTTATGGAGAGGATATAAGTGTTCCGAATATGAATCTTGCCGGAACTCCCGTCAGTCCGGAGGAATATGCCGATCCGTACAGACGTCCCTTCCCCAAGTCCGGAATGAAGCTGAAAAATCCTGACAGACTGAGGCTGGCTCTGAAACTTGAGAAGATGGGACTGGTAACGCCGTCGCAGATGCACTACTGCCGGATAAAGATAAATGAGGCTGAACTGATGAGACTGTGCAGGAGCAGCGATGCATCGCCCAACACGGCATTGTCGGTATTGGTTTGCAGAGCCATACGCAAGCTTCATTTTAATGTGAAGGCTCCTGTCGTGACGAGCATCTTCTGCGATCCCCGTGCGGCTCTGAAATCCGGGTTGTCGCATCACAGCCTGGCGGCACCGTTGTGTCTCAGCTATGATAACAGGATGGACAGTATGGAGTTCCCGGCACAGAATACGATATTCCGGGGAAAACTGATGGTTCTGTCAGATGATGAGGTTATGCTCCGCAAGCAACGCTGTATGCGGCGTCTGTACAAATCCCTGAACATGCTCCCTTTGCTGTGCCTGAAGAAACTTGCAGGCAGGATTGGCCGCTGGCTGTCGTTCAGGACCTGCACATTCTTCATAAGCTATGCCAGGAACAGTTCATTCGGTGAGTGCGACAGACATCTGGAGGTTTATTCCCCGCTTCAATATATACAAGGCTCGGGTCTTACGCTGGAGGTATCTACGGTGGATAAGAGCTTTATGGTAACGTGGCTTCAGGAATGGAAGGAACGTGTGTATCTGGAAGCTTTTCTGAGGGAATGTGACTCCGTAGGGCTGGGATATGAGCTTCTGGATGACGGACTGATGATTACTGATAAGTATATTCTTGATTGAATTGTCAATTACACAAAAAGCGAATATGAGAAAATTTGTATCTGCCATTTTTGCAATATCCTGCATTGCGCTTGATATGATGGCACAGAACAGTGTCAGCATAGATGTTGACGCAAAGGCACCGTCAGGAACCATTGACCCCATGCTCTATGGCCAGTTGTTTGAGCATATTTATTTTTCCGCAAACAATGGTGTATGGCAGGAACTTATCTATGAGCGCTCGTTCGAGCCTGAACATTATCCGGGTATCACGCCGCGTGACGGCTATTTTGACGGATGGTTTATGGATGATGACCAGGTGCTCCATTCGCCGACGCGCTACGAGCAGCCGTTGAAGATTACATCGGTCTATACGGACGAGTATGAGATAACGATGGATGTGAACTGGCGGGCGTACCGTCTGGCACAGCGTTCCTGGAGCGGCGGCCTGCTTGATATGCGCATAGCATTCAAGGATGGTGATGATGAACCGTATTATTTCCGTCTGCATGACCCGAAGTACGAGAGCAGAATACTCAACGTGGCTCAGACCGAGTCGCAGATTCAGGCGGCAGCACAGGCTGAGGCACGTCAGGCGGCTATGGGACCTTCGCTGCTCCCGGAGTTCTCCATATCTGCGATGAAGGAGAAGGAGATTGCCGGATTCGGCGGAAGAACGAGGAAGGTACGTGCCCTCGATGCCATTGTATCGAAGACTGCCGACGGGAAGCAGGTCAATGAGAACCGCGACTGGCACAAGCTGCGCATTTCCTGCAACGGCAGGGAGGCCAGAATCTATTGGGACGGCAAACAGATTCTGAAATATTCGGACATGCCTCAGAATGGCCATAACGACATAACATTCTGGGTTAATTACACGGAAGCCCTTTTCAGAAACATTCAGGTAACGTCGCGTGACGGTAGGGAAGTGTTCTTTGAAGGCACGCCGGAAGATGTCGGAATTCCTGATGTGGCTCCGCAGTGGAACAGCTTCGGCAATGCTGAGTTTTCTCTTGTCAAGGGCGATGCGGTCAATATGAAATACTCCCAGAAGATAAAGGCCGTGGAGAAAAGCGGCTTGACTCAGGGCCCGCAGAACATTGTGAAAGGCGAGAAGTATCTTGGATACATATACGCGAAAGGTGATGGGACATTGTCTGTAGAGATGCGTGACGGTAGCAATGCCGTGGCGATGTGCAGGCTCGGTGTGCCGGGGCCGGAATGGCGCAGGTTCGAGTTCGAGATGGTGTCACCGGAATATCAGGGCGATGCGGATTTCGCCATTTGTGTGGAGGGCGGTACAATACAGGTTGATGAGGTCAGTATGACTACACAGAGCGGAAAGGAACTCGGCGGTTTCCGTCCGGATATCTTCAAGGCTGTGGAGAATCTCCATCCTACCTGTCTGCGCTGGCCGGGTGGCGGCTATATCTCGCAGTATGACTGGCGTTGGGGTGTGGGTCCGCAGGAGAAGCGTCAGCGCTGGGATCATTGGATGTGGCTGGACTATGACCAGAATGCTTTCGGCACGGATGAGTACATACGTTTCTGCCGCGAGATAAACTCTGAACCGATTATCGTTGTGAACATCGGCTTTGAACGTCCCGAGGAGGAACACGATGCTATCCTTCAGAACGCGCTGGACTGGCTGCGCTACTGCAATGCTCCTGCCACGGACGAGTGGGGTGCCAGGCGTGCCGCCCACGGTCATCCGGAACCGTATAACGTGAAGTACTGGGAGATTGACAATGAAGTGTGGCAGATGGGACTTGAGAAATACGAGGCTGCTGTCAGGGAATACTCGGTGGCGATGCGCGAGATTGATCCTGACATCAAGATTATTGTCTGCGGCGGATTTGACGGGGATGCCGATTTCATCAAGCGCTCGGGTAACTATTTCGACTATATGAGCCTTCATCATTACGAGCAGGCCAACGGCTATGCTACAGGACCGGCACGTCTCGGCCAGCAGTACGACAGATATGCCGGGATGATTGCAGAAGGACCTAATCCGAATATCAGACTGTTTATCTCGGAGTGGAATCTGAACAGCATCGACTGGCGTACAGGACTGTTCGCGGGCGGTTTCCTGAATATGTGCGAGCAGAAGGATGTGGTTGCTATGGGTGCCGCAGCGCTCTTCATCCGCCGTACCGATGCGCCTGACTGGAATAACGCTTTCATCAATTTCGATTACAGGGACCTGTTCGTAGCACCGAACTATCAGGTTACGGAACTGTGGTACAATCATTTTTCCAAATACCGTCTCTCTTATACCGGAGAGACCGGCAATATCAGCATTACCACGACGATGTCCGAGAACGGACGCGATGTCATAGTGAAGATTGTCAATCCTACAGACCAGCCCTGCGACCTTAGGGTGAACGGTAACTGGGACAGCATTTTCGGAGCTGAATATGAATTCTATGCTCCAGGTGACCTGAAGGCTGCCAACAGTATGGAGAACAAAAACGCGGTGGCATTGAGGAATGCGGAGCCTGAACTTTGTGACAATGCGGTTTCGCTGGCTGTCGAACCGTATTCGGCGGGAGTGTTGACTATACATCGTTTCTGATTCCGGATATGAAAGTTGTAATCTACGACGGCTATGCCTCTTCACCAGGCGATTTGAACTGGGATGACTGGTACGAACTGGGTGATGTGACGGTGTATGACCGTACTGCGCCGGATGAGATAGTGGAGCGCGGTAAGGATGCGGAGATTGTGATAACCAACAAAGTGGAGCTGACATCTGCGATTATGGATCAGCTGCCGCAGCTCAGATATATCGGCGTGCTTGCTACGGGATATAATGTGGTGGATATAGAGGCTGCCACACGTCACGGCATTGTCGTTACGAACATTCCGGCATACAGTACAATGTCGGTGTCTCAGATGGTCTTTGCACATCTGCTGAACATTGTGAACAATGTGGGCGGACACGCTATGTCTGTCCGTGCAGGGGAATGGACTTCGGCCAGCGATTTCTCATATATGATATCGTCGCAGTACGAGCTGGCGGGCAAGACAATGGGCATTGTAGGACTTGGCAATATCGGTATGCAGACGGCCCGGATAGCTATGGCGTTCGGGATGAGTGTTCTGGCATATACATCAAAACACGCGGAGGCGATTCCGGAAGGTGTTGTCCGTGCTGACAGCATTGACGATGTGTTCCGCAGCTCAGATGTCGTTACACTGCATTGCCCGCTTACGGAAAGTACGGCCGATATGGTATGTGAACGGACTCTTGCACTGATGAAGCCGACAGGAATCCTTATAAATACAGGCCGTGGCGGGTTGGTCAATGAGTATGCGCTTGCCGGTGCACTTCGTGAGCATAGGATTATGGCTGCAGCACTGGATGTCCTGAAGGAAGAGCCCCCGCGTCACGGCTCACCGCTCATCGGACTGACAAACTGCTATATCACGCCACATATCGCCTGGGCTACAATAGAGGCCCGCAAGCGCCTGATGCAGGTCGCATTGGACAATGTCAAGGCTTTCATTGCGGGCAGAATTCAGAACAGGGTCAACAGATTCTGATAATAAATTTAGGAAATGTTTTGAAAATAATCAAAAAACAATAACTTTGCATAATTTAAGAAGTGATGTACAAAGCCTTATGTTAAATTCGTTGTATCAATAGGTATGATTGAAAAGTTACAGAACATAGCGAATTCGTACGCAGAGGAATGTGCAAACGATGCCATTTACCCTGCCCATCTGTTCAAGGCCATACTTCATAAGGAGATGGGACTTGTATCCTTTCTGGAGAAAGAACTGAGCAAGGATTACTATTATCTTCAGGATTGGGCTGACATACAGATGCGCCTTTCTCCGCTGGCATCCCGTCCGATGCGGGACCTTGACCTGTCTGCAGAATCGAATGCAGTGCTTGATGAGGCGGAGAACTATCGCCTGAAGTTCGGTATGGATGAATGCAATGCTGTCTGCGTACTGGCAGCACTCGTCACACCCGGAGTAGGCTTCTCTTTCGACCAGCTGAAAACTCTCCCACTGACTGCCGGAGAAATCTGTACAGCCGTAGGTGGATCGGAGAAGCAGGCTGAGCCCGTCTGGTCTGCCAGACAGGATGATTCCAGACCGTCATCTTCCGGCAAGGGTGATGCAATAGCGAAATACTGCATAGAGAAAGTCAGGGAATCCCGTGACGGCAATTCCGCTACCGTAATCGGTTTTGAGGATGAGGTAGGCAGGATTTGTGAGACAATGGGAAGAATGACCAAGGCCAATGTGCTTGTCACCGGTGAGGCCGGTGTAGGCAAGACTTCCCTTGTCAATGCCTTCGTCAATCATATAGCATCGGACAGTGTACCGGAATTTATGAAGGGCACCAGCGTGTTTGAACTGGATCTGGCACTGCTTGCAGCTGATGCACAGTACAAAGGCGAGATTGAAGATCGTTTCAAAGGTGTTGTGGATGCTGTCCGCAATATGGAAAACTCCATTCTGCTTATAGAATCGATTGATAAGATATTTGACAGACAGGGCAGCCTGTACGGAACCTCAACCATCCTGAAATCGGAAATTGCCAAAGGAGGCATACGCTTGCTTTGCACCGCCAGCATAGAAGGGTTCACAAAGAACATCGAGACGGACAAGGAAATCCTGAATAAGGTGGAGCGTATGATAGTGAGTGCTCCTGATGATGCCCACTGTCTGGAGATATTGAAAGGTGCTATCCCTGCATACGAGAAATATCACAACGTGAAGGTCAATGAGGAAATCATGGAAGAGTCCATACGTCTGGCCAAGAGGTTTATGACCGAGCGTTCGCTTCCTGATTCTGCCTTTGATCTTCTTGATCGCGGTATGGTACATTCAAGAAGTGTCAGTACGGATGAAAAGAACGGTGATACAACCCTTTCCAAGGACGATTTGTATTTCATCATATCCAGGCAGACCGGAATACCTATGGGCAAGATACAGACCGGTGAGAAAGACAAACTGCTGAATGCAGGGGATATTCTCAGACAGAGGGTTGTAGGTCAGGATTATGCTATAGGCAAGGTTCTGGATTCTGTATTCGAGTCACGTTCAGGACTCAATAAGAAGGGGCAGCCTATGGGTTCGTTCTTCTTCCTGGGACCGACCGGTACCGGTAAGACGGAACTTTCAAAATCGTTGGCCCAGTTCCTGTTTGGCGATGAGTCCGCACTGATACGTTTTGATATGTCCGAATTCAAGGAAGAACATTCCGTAGCCCTGCTTTACGGAGCTCCTCCGGGCTATGTCGGATATGAGGAGGGAGGACTGCTGGTCAATAAGATCAGACAGACACCATACTCTGTAGTATTGTTTGATGAGATAGAAAAAGCTCATAAATCGGTGTTTGATCTGTTCCTGCAGATTCTTGATGAGGGCAAGCTGCACGATCGTCTCGGTCGCGTAGGCGATTTCTCGAATGCTCTCCTGCTGTTCACCTCGAACATAGGCAGCCAGTTTATCAGCGAATCGTTCCAGAAAGGTGAGATTCCTGAAAGCAACAAGCTGATGGATATTATGCAGTCGTATTTCCGTCCGGAGTTCCTGGGACGTCTTACGGAGATAGTTCCATTCGCTCCCATATCACCGGAAACGGTTACAAAAATCTACAATATTCATCTTAACGGCTTGCTCAAACTTCTCGCGGAGCAGAATATCAAGCTGGAGGTAGATAAGGATACGTTGGAAAAGATAGCTATGAAGGGATTTGACCCGCAGTTTGGTGCCCGTCCTATTATCGGCAATATAAGGAAGGACCTCAGGCAGCCGCTATCAAAAATGATAATATCGGGGAAGGTAGTATCGGGAGATACAATCGTAGTCACGTCATCTGACGATGGCACCCCGCAGTTCCAGGTAAAGGGAAAATAATTAGTATATTTTTTAATGCGCTACAACTATGGCAATGAAGGAAAATTTCATCTCAATGGCTCCAGATGAGGAGTCTAGTGCAAAAGTCAGTCCGATTGACAGTAACAAGACACTGTATGCGGATCAGTTTAATACAGAGGCTGAGCCTGGTAATCCGGAACTCGTCGAGGACATTCAGAACATCAATGATGCATTCGCACATTTCAAACCGAAAGTTTCCGTCGATTTTACTGACGAGGAAGGCGGTTCTGTAAGTGAGACACTCAAATTCACTGAAATACGTGATTTTGAGGCCGATGGAGGAAAAGGCAGACTTGTTCAGAACAGCGAATTCCTCTCTGGTGTGAAGAGCAAGATTGACACTAATGTGAAAATACGTAAGAGCATAGAGCAGAACCGCAAGCTGCGTGACATTCTGAAAGATGAGAGTTCAAGGGATGAGCTCAAGGAGATGCTCCAGGCGATGCTTGAAGAAATTGAGAAGAATTAAAAAATTATATTATGGCAGAAACTGAATTGAAAAAAAGTACTGTGGCGGAAGAATCCGCTGCGTCTCAGTCCGCTCAGGAAAATCGTCAGGGAAAGGATACCTCCAAGTTGCTTGAGGCATACGGCGGTTTTAATGCGATACGCGGATTCCTTCCTGATGCAGATAATCTGAATCCTGCCCGTAAGGCTGCGAAAAACGTATTTCTCACCGACAAGCGTTTTGAGGACAAACGCAATGAACTGGCCAAGGACATCAAGGCATGGCTGGCTCTGTTGGATGAAGGACACGGCACTGCAACGGAATTTGTGGATTCCTGCAAGGAAAAGGAGCAGAAGTATAATGCCGTTCTGAAACAGGGCATCACGGATGCTCTCTTTGCTACGAAAGATCTGGAGCGCTCATACCGTACTCTTGATTCTTTCTTCAAGACGGCAAACACCGATAAGGTGAAGAATCTTCGCATCATCAATGTATTCAAGGATGACATTGCCGATCCTGATTCCGGTTTCTCCGGCGAGGTGGATAGTCTGCTCAGAAACGGATTTGACCGTCTCTCCCTGAAGGATGCATACAGCCTGCTTGTAGTGCCTGGTAATGTGTTCCAGGATAAGGTGACACTGCTCCAGTGGGCGAAGATTGCATATAAATATAAGGTGATGCTCATTACAGACCATGCTGATGAGTATTCATTCGATGACCTTCAGTCCAATACCGAAGGGTATAGGGACAGCGATCCGGAACTGATGAATGTGGTGATGACCGCAAACTGGATTGTAGGCCGTGATTCCGAAAAACTGTCGGAGGACGAAGCTGACGAGAAGGCATTCTATATCTGCCCGTCAGGTGCTCTTGCAGGCAAGCTCTATGATGAAAGCGCGAATATGGCTCAGGGAGCCGGCGGCAAGAAGTATGGTACTCTTGATGGCGTAAAAGGAGTTAAGCTTGATCTGCTCAAGTCTGAGATAGCGGCACTTATGGATAATCAGGTGATTCCTATGGTATATTCAGAAGGTCGTGTGATGGCATTCAATAATACCACACTGTACAATGGTGACCTGACTGCAATGAAGGAATATCCTATCGTGCGCGTGTTTGACTGGGTAAAGAAGGTCCTGATGAACTACGTTCACGAAGTAGCTCTTGAGAACTGGGATCCGTATAATTCTCCGAAGAACCTCAAGGCCAAGCTTCAGGCATTCCTTAACGATTACAAGGGTTATGGAAATCTGTTCCAGGACTATGAAATCAAGGAACCTCAGCAGGATCCTGTGACCAAGCGTATCACCTGCGACATCTCCCTTACTCCGTTCTATTCAGCCAAGAACTTCGTCATAAAGATCAGTGCTGACAAGAAGGACAAGGACGCTCAGATGGCATAAATGACAAATAAGATTATAAAGAACTTTAATTTTTTAGAATTATGGCAAAAACACCTTTAACATTAACAATTGATGGGTTCAAGGAACGTGAAGTACTTGCATTCAATTACGAATTCAATCAGGAAACTGATATCCAGGGCCAGATGACTGGTATTCCAAGAGGTGGCCTCCTGTGCATACGTGTAAAGGCACTCAACGACGGCAATCCTGATCTCTTTTCCTGGATGGTAGCGAAAGATCTCGCAAAGAGCGGCGTTGTCACTTTCAATGAGACCAAGACCGGCAAGAAGATGAAGGAAGTCAAGTTCACCAATGGCTATTGTGTCGATTACTTGGAAAATTTTGAAGACAACGTAGGACATTATGAAGAGATAAAAGTGACTTGTCAGAAGATTGAGTTCGAGGGTAATGTCACGTTTGAGAATGCTTGGGAATAATCTCCTGCAATCCGTTATATTGATTATTAACTGTTATTAATAAAAAAGTTTGATATGGCTGATAATGTAACACCTGTAGTATTGTCTGTGGACAAGTTTGATGAAAGGGAAGTATTTAAGGTTGACTATAATTTTAATCAGAAGACTGATATTGAAGGTCAGCTTGACGGTATCCCAAGAGGTGGCCGTATAAATGTTATTGTCAAGGCGTTGAACAACGGTAACACACAACTTCTTCAGTGGATGCTGAATCCTACTGATGCCCGCGATGTGAAAGTGACTTTCAACAGTACCAAGGATGGGTCTGTAATGAAGACAATCGAGGCAAAGGGCTGCTATTGTGTTCATTACAAAGAGAATTGGGCTGATGGCCAGTTGCATTTCGAGGAAATCAGTATAGTTTGTCAGGAGATGAAGATTGGTTCTGTTGAATTCAAAAATCTTTGGAATTAACGCTCTTGGTTAATCCTATCCATTAAAGTCCCGGCCATATCTATAGTCGGGACTTTTGGACATTTTAAAAAATACAGCTATGGCATTGATGGCACATCTTAAATTCGGCAGTAATGTCTTTGAAAAATATGAGAAGGACTATCTGCTGCTTTCTGTAAAGTGTAAGTTATCACGTGACTATAACGGGATTCGTCCTTCAACCTCGTTTCACCGCATAGTGTTCACGGTCGATGCCATAGTCCCGGACAGCGGCGACCTTGGACTGTACGGATGGTATATCGATGAAGAATGCCGTACCGGGTGTATTGTGATGGAGGAGCAGTCCATAAAGAATGATGTCAGCAGGAGAATCATCAAGTTTGAGGATGCAAGGTGCTGCGGATTCAGCGAGCGGTTTGACATTACACAGAAATGGAGGAGACAGATGCGGATTCAGTTCTCCGCAACACAAGTGGAAGTTGAGGGTATGACAGTTACCTGTTAAGAAAAGTCAGATGGGCATCAATTCAAATTATCTGGAAAGCCGGTTGTATATAGGCGACCTGATTGAACATAAGTTCAGGGTTTTCAATACTCCATACGCAGTACATACTATGGAGTACAATGTGTTCCACAACTGCGATGACCGTGGAATTCCTGCGGATCGTACTCACGCTACGATGAATATATCCATCGGTCTTGGAGAAGACTGCATTGCAAAACCCTTTATTGAGAAGATGAAGGATTTTGATCCGAGCGCATTCTCTCTGGTATTTGGAGGCAGTGTAGGCAAGGACAGCGTCCTTGTCGATTTCAGGAATGTAATTGTTTTCCGTGCTTATGTCATCGACGCGGAAGAGGAATACAGCAATGACGGGAACGGTCAGACCAGTACGGTTCTGAATGTCTGTCTGCATCTGTATGACATTGACTATGTGAGTAAAGATAGAAGTTCAGTCAAAAAGCTGAATATTATACATTAACGGAGGATTCAACTTATGGCCAATTATACACTTAAACTGTTCAATCAGGGCAGTACGACGGCATACCTGACAATAACAAGTACATCGGAAACAAAAAACTATCAGATTTCCCAGGTGGAATATGAAAAAAAACTGTTTTCTCCGTGTTTTGCCGAAGTTACTATTGCGGTAACCGATAATTCAGGTGATAATAAGCTTCCTGCTGTTACAGATTTTACTAACGCGTATTCAGCAGAATTGGATGTTGGCAATAATCCAGTGGGGAAGGATTACATTGTCTATCAGATTAAGCCGATGGTAGTAGAGAAAGTCAAGAAAATTGTACTTACCCTTTACAGCAGAGACAAACTCCTGACTCTTGACAAGTTCTGCCACGTATATCTGAACCAGAGACTTGGCGCGGACATAATAGCTGGTATGCTTGGGACTGGTGGTCAGTTGGCATCGTGCGATGTGAAATACGCAGTAGATACAGCGCGTCTTCAACTCACTGATATTGAAATTACGGTCAAGGATAGTTCAAACCCACCAAAGGATGTCCCCAAGAACGTAGAACTGATACAGCCGTACAGGGTTCAGTATAATGAGGATTTCTATTCGTTCATATCGCGTATCGCGAGTGTCTGCGGTGAATTCCTGTTTTTTGAGGATGGTAAGCTGCAATTGGGTGTCAATACATCTACAAAAGAATACAAAATAATAGATAATTTAGCAATCAAAAAAGTTGAGAAGTCATCCTATAAATCATCCGGCTTGACAATCAGAAGCTATTACAAAGATTACCGTTACAAGGAGGACACTGAAAAAATTGAGGAGAAAGACTTCACGGGCGATGAGGATGCTGCGTTTGATGAGTACTTTGATGTGTATGACAAGACGGATCTTCCGGATAGTGTAAAACGTGAAACGGCGACTCCCAAACCATATTTCAAGTTTTTTCAAGATGCGTTATGTTCCAAGCTTGGTATTGCTGTTGGTGCTCCCAACACATTTACTATAACCAGCATTATAGCGTCTATCATATATAATGTCGGTCAGGAGGTCGGAGTTAGTGCGGTCAACCAGGCATATATAAACAAACAATTCAAGAAAAACGTATTTGAGGATAAACAGACACAAAGTCCCAAATTTATTTCTGAACAGCAGGAGAAAGGTGATAAGCTGAGCCAGTTCTCTGATTTGGATTCCTGCGGTAAGATAATGCACAGGTTCTTCAGTGAAGTCAGAAAGCGCGAGCAGCAGGCAGACCTTGACAAACTGACCCTTCAGGTGAATACCGATAGTGTCTATGTGAAATTAGGCTCACTGGTTGGATATAATAATACGATATATGTTGTTACCCGTATCTGCGGAAAATACGATCCAGATGTTACAGAGATAGAGATTGTTCCTAAAATTAGTGTCACTATATCCGCTTATTCATCAGACACAAACGAATATAAAAACACATCGGTGGACCGTTATGTTCCACCATACAACAAATGTCCAGAATTGCCGGCTGCACAACCGCAGGTTGCTATAGTAGCGGATGTAGCCGATCCCCGGTATATGGGACGTGTACGTATCAGGTATCCCTGGCAGAATGCAGGAGATGTTTCTTCTCCATGGATTCGTATTCTGTCCCCTTTGGCATCGAAAAAGAAGAACATACACTTTGAACCGGCTGTGGACGATGAGGTTATGGTGGGTTATATAGGTGGAAACATTGACCGTCCGTATGTTGCCGGCTCGTTGTTCAACAAGGATACGCCTATTCATGGCTCACTGTATCTGGCAAACAACTCCACAATCAGAGTAGGTTCGCAAAAGCTTGACTTCAAAGGCGGCACATACGATGAGTGGATTAACGATTTTTTACCAGGCTGGGGTACTGTAATACAATTCCTGCCCGGTGTTTCGGATAAAATGTCGGACTTCGGCGACAGTGTGCCTGTTTTAGAAAATCTGAAGGGTAACACTACCTTGACAGACGCATACGGATTCTGGACGATTAAGGGTGATACGGCAGCTCGTTCCGTTACCATTGAATCTCTGTGGGGAAAGGTTTCCATCAATGCCTTTACCGGCATAAATATTGAGTCGGCCGGCGACATTAAGATTAAAGGAAAAAACATTGATATACTTGCCTCGAATAACGTCAATATCCAGTCGGGTCTTGCAATTAAGGAAGAGAAGGATGCTGCAAAGTTCGAGAAAATGGACACTTTCTCGGAATTGGGCGCAGCTGTAGTCGGACAGTTGGCTGATATTGTGTTTGGCAGGGTTGATATGTCACTTCTGCGCACAATCCGTGATTTGTGGGCACCTCCAAAGGAAGGCACGTTAAAAGTCAAGTCGTACCGAAATCTTCTGCTTGAGGCAGGGGATGGCGCAGCGTTTTACCATCCTATATATAATAGGCAGTACTTTTTTTCCAGTTCTGCAAAAAAGAACGATGATTCTAAATATCAGAACTTGTTGACAGACCTGCTGACAATCAGATCCTATACTATAGCATATTGTACAAAAACACTATATGAAGCGAGGGAACAACTGATAATTTTGAGAAATAAATTAAACACGGCAGTAAATGCATATACAAAGTTGCTCGAAGGGGGAGACATTGTCTTTAAGAGTTTGGATGATTGTTTGAAGGATATTGCCGAAAAAGCAACAATTAAAGATAACGTTCTTCAGTCTGACAAAATCAAAAAATTAAAAGAGCAGCAAGATGCCGAAGTTAAGCAAGTGGAGGATAATGGTGTTAAGTTGACGGCAATGGTTAATTTGGAGACAGCAATAAATGGGTTTTTACCGTTCAAGGATGAAACAAAATATGAAAAATATTTTGTACCAAAATGTAAATTATTTGCAGAACCAGATAACAATAATATTGAAACTTATAATAAGCTCTTGACTGAAGGTTTTAGTAACTTGGCTAATACAAAAGAAGATTTTAAAAACTATAATTGGATTAATTTTCATCGTATTAATGCATCTGGCGTAGATAAACTGCTACGGCCTCTGTATAAAAAAAGAACTACTGAAACGATTGCAACATTTGCAGTAGAAGGTAATATAAATGATAGAAGTGATTGGGAAAAATCTGTAATGAAATGGGTTAAGTCTTCTGCTCCAACAATGAAGGACTTTATTTTGGGAGGAGCCTTGTCTGATGCCAAGAATGAATTTGTATCGGTGGTAAAAACGAAGTCTGAATATGCATGGACACCGGATATGAGTGGTAGAATAATGATGTCTCAAGAACCGGGAATGTCGCAAACACTGGACGATAAGGGTGAGTTGATAACAACAAATATTCCAATGACTAATGATGAACTTATACTGGCAATCCAAAGGGTATTGATGAGTAATGACAGTTGGAATACTGAATGGACGTAGCATAAATAACATTAAAACAATTATTGTGCGAGATGGATTATATTTTCAGTGAATGGAAAAAGACTCTTCAGAAGCTGAGTGACAGTGTGGAGAAAAGCGTTGAGGAGGTTCGGAAATGTAAGGATGCCGTCCAGAGGATACAGGTGGGAAGGATTAATCATACATATCCCGGAAAATACATACGCGATGATGAGAGAATCGTTATTTCTGCACCGGAGATAATAATAGGCAATGTCAGTAAGGACGGCTATCTGCTGCCGGACCAGGCGGCTGTAGTGGTTGTAAGAGGTAATGCTGTGTCATTGGAAGGTGCAGGTCCGCTCGGCTCTGTTTCAAACAGGGCACCGAGCATACGCAACATTGCCGTCGATCCGGGACCGGATGGCAGGGAGAATGTCGTGTCGGGTATTTCCGAAGTGGTAAGTCAGGCAAAAGGCATATCCATCTGCAGCAGTTCGGACGAAGGCGTTTTTCCTATGATGTTTGGTGGTGGGAATGGTCTGACTCTGCATTCCGATACCGGATTGTCCATAGAGGCCGCTGCTTCAACAGAGGTAAGGAAGAAAATCATAGAGGATCGTCTTGAGGTTCTGAAAGACAGCAAGACTGAATTGAAGAAGACTGCCGGAGACTTGAAGTCATCTTTCGAGGATGCTATGCAGCGGCTTGAAAAGGTGTTCAAGGACAGCGATTCACTAAGTTACGAACTGAATGACATCCGTGGTGGACTGGGCACTTATATGGACCTCAAGGTGGAATTCGACCAGGCGGCGGTTATGGTTGCGCAGACTTTGTCCGAGTATTCAGCGCAGCTTGCCGAACTTGCAGAGACGTGCAGACAGATAAACGACCTGGAGAAGGCTAAAGCTGCGCTCCCGTCGGCTGGCGATTTCAAGAATAAATCCACGAATGCCAGCGTATGGATTAAGGGAGAGAGCATATCCCTTTCCAATGTTGACGGTGACGGCAATATCCGTGTCAATCCCGAGTCCGGAGTGCAGATTCTTTCGAATTCGGTCTCTGTAGCTGCCCGGAATTATGACGGCAGCCTTTTGGAGAAAGGCAGGATTATGATGAATGCCAAAGAGATGGATTTTGCCACATCGAATACCAAATACAAGGATCCTAAGAAACGCGACAGCGCAGACATACCCGTGGAGGGTGACATACATTTCATAACAAAGAATATGACCGTGGATGCGGTGGATTCCGAGTTCAAGGACAAGAAGGTGACAGAGAAAGCCTTGGCCAAGGCAGGAAAGCTGAGTATAAGGGTGGAGAATCTTGACGTGTCGGCTACCGATACCGAGGGAAAGGCAACCGGAAAGATTGCATTGAACGCCAAGGACATTGAACTCAAGGCAATGGATGTGAAGAAGGAGGACCGCAAGGATGACAAGCTGTCGGAGGGCAGTACTCTGGTTGTCACAGCCGAGAAAGTGTTTGCCGGAAGCAGGGACAAGAAGAACAAGACAAAGCAGATGCAGATTTCGGCCGACAAGACAGGCGTGTTCGGCGATACTACGGCCGAAGTGCAGCAGGGCGAAGCCAAGGCCGTGCTGCAGCTTGACGGAGGTAATCTGGCTCTCTCCGGCAGTGAGACCAAGCTTTTCGGAAATACTACGGTCAACGGTAAGACAAGCTTCAAGGCTGATATTGACGCGCCAAAGGCCAGCGTGGGAAATCTGGAGGCCAAGAGTTCATTCAAATCGACGAACATAAGCGATGGAATAGCCGTTCCTGGAGCACCATCTACGGCGAAACTGTCGGCGAAACTTAAAATGGAGGAGAAAAAGTAGATATGGGAAAGTTTGTAACCAATGGAGCGTTGCTGCAATGCAGTTTCGGAATGGCTCCAATGCCTCTCACTGTTGTGGGACTGCGTCCGATGAATGGCAATATGCCTATGGCCAACATAATGGATTTTGCGCCGATGCTGAATATCAAGCCTTTCGGGATGTGCCGGTCGATGGCGAATCCTACGGTGGCAGCTGCAACCGCCGCCGCTATGGGGGTGCTGACTCCTATGCCTTGTATCCCGGTGATAACGGCACCGTGGGCACCGGGCGGGCAGGTCAAGGTATGTATGCTCCCGGCTCTTATGGACAACTGCAAGTGTATGTGTGCATACGGGGGGCAGATTTCAATCAATTTTCCCGGGAACGCCTCTATGGCAACAGGCAAGTGATATAATAAAGGTTAAGATATGTACGGTAATTTATTGGTTTTGTCGCAACAGTTCGAGAACAGGATTTCCAACAGGCTTATGAGTATGAAAATCCATTTCTTTGACCTGTGTGTGAAGTCTGAACCTATGTCGTTGATGGGAGTAGAGGTGCCAGGTGGCGCATCGGACCATATAGAGGAATACGTGGATGTATGTAAGAAGGACGACAAGACCCTGCTTCTTGTCCCTCACGACAATGTGGATATAAGAGTAGTTGCGGCTGCTGTGGAAACTACTCACCCTGAGTTCATCAAGGAGTTTCTGGTATATTCTAAAAGTGCTGACAGTGACGAGAAGGTGGCAGTGCTGAGTCTCACCGTACCGCCTGTCAACAAGGACCGTAAGGATGTTCTGGAAAAGGCCGTGAATACGTATAAGGATGCATACGTGAATTACGTGGATGTGGAGAAGAATCTGACGAAAGTAAAGATGGCCGGATATCTGGACGAGGCTACCAAGGAGGATAAGGATGAGATTGAGGAAATGTTCAAGAACAAGTCTGAGGAATACAAGAATTCGGCGCAGAAGGCTGCCGATGACAAGATAAAGGAGATAGAGGAAGCTTATCAGAGGTACCTGGAGGAGAAGGCTCAGTGTGAGATTGAGGCTGACAAACTGTCCTCTGCGATAAATGATGAGGCTGCCAACACTTTGAAAATGATTGAATAAATGTCCGGTCGCGACAGATTGCGTGATGCCAGAGTTATGGTGGTGGGTTGCGGGGCCTTGGGAAATGAGGTCCTGAAGAATCTTGCACTCTGTGGTGTAGGGCATATTTTCTGTGTCGATTCCGACAGGGTGGAAGCCGGCAATCTGTCACGTTCTGTACTGTTCCGTCCTGCGGATGCTGAATCCGGGCGGTCGAAGGTTGATGTCGTAAGGGAACGTCTTCTTGAACTGGATTCTTCCATAGACATTCATACAATAGAGGGAGATATCGCATACGATGTGGGACTTGGGCTGATAAGGAGTATGGATGTGGTGGTTTCCTGCGTTGACAGCCGCTGGGCCCGTTTTATGATTAACCGTCATTGTATCCGTATGAACATACCCTGGGTGGATGGCGGCATCAGTGTATCGGAGGGAACGGCGCGTGTGTTCTTCCCGAATGACAACTGCTATGCATGCAGTCTCGACCCGGAGGCTCTGGCGCAGCTCAAAAGAAGAGTTTCCTGTTCAAATACGATAGCGGTTGCGCAGAAGGCCGCTTCTGCACCTACTACCAGTATCACGGCATCAATAATTGGTGCTGTTCAGGCACAGGAGGCAATGAGGATAATCTGCGGTGAATGCAGTTCAGACGGAAAGATGTTCTTCTATGACGGGGATGTTCCTAAGGTCGGAATAGCTGAGCTCAGGTCATACGATGACGATTGTCCGGAGCACGAGGTATGGCAACCGGTTGAGAAGTCGGACTTTGCCGTGAATATGACGGTCTCGGATTTCTTAGACGCTGTTGGCCGTGAGAAAGGAGAGGAGCTGGCAATTGTTCTCCGTGATGACGTGTTCGTGGATTATATAGAGAATCGTACAGATGGCAGGCATTACAGAATTATGAGGCCGGGTCATTGTGTATCGGGGAATATCCCGGAAGGGATGAGTCCTGATGATTTCTATCAGAATGAATTCCGCACGATAGACAGGAATTTTCCGTATGCAGGTCTGACTCTTGCCGAGTTGGGAGTACCGAAGGGGGATGTGTTGCATCTTCGTGGTCTTAAACAGGATTTTTATTTGGAACTGGCATGAATGTAAACAGTGAGATAAGTGCTGAGATGCTGTTGTGGTATCTGTATCCGGATATGTCTGACAAGTGGAAGGTAAAGAATCTTGGTACGTTTTACCGGAACTATAATCAGGATGTGATTTCAATGAAGCCTGATAAAGGTGAACTCACACTCTCCAGAGACGGATTCCTCAGATATCTGCCGCAGGGCGTTGTTTCCAGCAGGGAAGAATTGAGGAGCGCACGTGATTTCGCAGCGGCATACGAGAAGATGAACTACCGCAGGCATCTGTTGCAGGAGGCGTTCGGACCTCTGGATACGTTCGAATTCCGCCACAGACTTGCTATTGAGAGAGAAGTGTCTGATTTACTGCATGATAAAATCAAGCTTCTGCTGAAAGAATACTACAATGTCGATGTGGATACTGTAAAGGATCCGCTTGTGAGAAAGGCCTTGCACTGGCTTCCGCACGTATCGCATTTGAGAGGCAGACTGCCTTTCGTAAAATTGTTGCTTTCATCACTGCTTGAATGTGAGGTGGTAATGGACGCAAGCCATAGATTCAGCGAGTCCGAGTCAAACAGGGCCTGGCTGCCGGAGGTCAGGTATTATGCAATAATCCCAGGTCTGACGGCAGAAGAGTACCGTGACAGGCTGGAGAGCCTGAAACCTATTAAGGAATTTATATGTAACTGGTTTATTCCGTTTGATATTCATTTTGAGTTGGAAATAAGGCCGCATAGAAGTGAGAAGTATTCCCCATTTGATGCCGTCCTTGATTATAATAGTGATATTCAGTAGATTATGGATATAAATGCAAAGGTAAAGTGGACACCGGGAATGGTGTTGTCCTCAAAGTTGCTGGACAATGTCGCTGATTTGTCCGAGCAACGCTATGTCGCTGTCGTAAGGGCATTGATGGGTGACCGGTATGGATTGATGCCGGGATATCCTATAGATACGAAAGGCTTTTTTGTAAAAGACAGCTTTGAGATTCCGTGTCTGAAATGCACGGCGCTTCTTCCTTCAGGATTGTTCGTCAGTATTGAGGAAGCGGTAGTCTTTAAAATGCCGTCATTGTCATCCGGCGTGTATTATTTCTGTGTGGGAATCGGCTCCGGTCACATTGAGTTTGAGAGTTGTGATACCGCAATGACACGGCCGGAGTATGTATATTCGGTGAAGAATGAGGATGAGGTCAAGGATTGTGAAATGCTGCCGATAGCACGTTTCAAGGTGGCAGACGGAATGTGCTCTATTGACAGTGATTACATCCCTCCGTGTCTGCTTATCAGTGAGGGTGCTGGAATCCTTGATATATGTGCAGGTCTGTCTGATCTGCTGGAAAAAATCGTGTCCCATCCGAATTTGAGGGAAGGTGATGGAAAATATAACATTTATCAATATGGAGCCTTGCTGAAGAGTGTCGGTAAAAAACATTCAGTATTTACTCTTTCACAGATTGTTTCGTGGCTCGTTACAGCGCTGGAGTATTACGTGTTCATACCGCAGGGCGTAAAAATTCCGATTCCCAAAGTGTCATATTATGATATACAGAAATGGCTCGGTGATGTGAGGGAATATCTGGCTCAGGCTTCAAAGGTATTGGACGATACACAAATTGAGGATACAGGTATTGATGTGGAGGCTCTTAAACAGCAGATAGAGGCTGATATGTATGACAAGTTATCCTGGGATATAAAGAAGACCTTGTTGACGAAACTTCACCTGATACTTACAGATGATATGGATAAGTCGATAGCGGAGAAACTGAAGGATTTCCTTGATGGGACTTTCCGCACTCAGACCTACGACTCGATTGTATCTGAAATCGTTCCGAAACTCCATACAGAGTTATATGACAGTCTGTATAATGATTTGTATAACGTTCTGTTCAATCCTGGGGAGACCGAGGAGGAGGAATTCACACCAATGATGTAATACAATTCAAAATGGTCTCGTTGAAATTACCGCTAGCTGTCGGTCCTGAAGGTTTGGAACGTGAGGAAAACGTAAAGGAATCCATCACGTCCTTTCTCAATCTCCTTTTGGAATCTTCTCCTGGTGTATCGTCTGTAGCTGACAGCGATTTCGGCTTCATATTGAACAGTCTTATATTTGAGAATTTCAATGAAAACGAAGATGTGATATCCCGCAGGTCGGGAATCTACGGGAAAAAAATCTCCGGAAATTCACGGAATCTGAATACTTTTGCCTCGGAACTTCAGATTCTGGTGTCAGAATACGAGACCAGGCTGTCAGACGTTTCAGTATCAATGATATACTCCAGAGAGGAGCGTGTCATCTATGTTACTATAAAAGGTTGTGTTAAGGAATCCGGAGAACAATACCAGTACGACTCTAAAATAAAGGTTTGGAAATAAATGAATCAGAAGATATTTGACGCAAGACAGAGGGTGAGCGAACTGATGGAGGAGGCCGTCTCTGTATGGAAGGAGAGCAGTTATAGCAGTCAGCTCCTGTCGCTGAAGGATGACCCTGTATTCAAACTGATACTGTCGGCTGTGGCATATCAGTATGATGAGCTGGACAATGATATAGAAAGAATCAAGGGCGATATTCTCAGGGATTATGCAGATATGCTGATGCCTTATTATATCGGACATGCTACACCGGCTACAGCCGTGATAAAGACAATGCCGGTACAGGGGGTGGGAGTAGTGGATATAGATTCCAGAAACATCTTTACTCTGGAGAATACGGATTTCGTATTTACTCCTGTCATGCATACCAAAGTGCTGCCTGTCAGCATCAAGTCGGTAGTCAGGCTTGACGGCCGCAGGTGGGAGGTCAATGTCGCATTTGACACTCCGGTGTCCGATTTGTCGTATATGTCTTTTGCTCTCAGGAATCCGTCCTTCCACGACCTGAAGGTAAGCGTTGAAGGAAAGGATCTGCCATTGGTGCGCCCGTGGGAATTCGGAGATCTGCCTTTTTCGGAGGATTTCGCGTTCGCTAATGTAAATTCCGACTCTGTGGAGATTTTTGATCCGTCAATGGAACTGATAGACCTTTTTGCGAAACAAGGTCTGAGAGTCTATTATGTCAGTGCGCATTCACCGCAGGATTATTACCAGAGCGAGATAGTGGAGCTTAAACTTCTCTTTGAGTTTGAGGGTGTGACAGCTGATTTCAAGTTCGATGGGACCCAACTGATATTCAACCCGGTGATACTGGCCAATGCCAGGATTAATGAGGTTACGCTTGATGCTTCCCATCCGATATCAAGAATAACAGGTGCCGGCCTGGATCCGTATGCACAGCTTGTGCATATAATGAATGCCGGTAATGACCAGATTTACGGTGATATGCCTGTATTTGTCCGCAAGGTCGCGGCCGACCGGTTCAACCAGGCATCCATTATGCGTGTGCTGTCATCGCTTTTGGGAAAATTTCATTCAGACTACTATGCGTTTGCCGATTTGGATGCAAACAGTGTGGATGAAATCATATCAGGACTGGAGATGCTGTTGAAGAAACTTGCCACACTCACTGACGGCAAGGAAAATAATAACATTGCCGGTACGTATGTGATGCTTGACAATGCGTGGAAAGATAAGTCGGTGAGTGTCAGTGTGCGTTATATCACTACGGCCGGAGCCGTTACAGAGCGGTTCCTGAATGAAAACAGCCATTTCCTGCTACCTGCCGGCCTGGATTCGAGTGCTACGTCGCAGATTGTGCCTCCGGAATATGGTACAGACGAGGTTGATGTCAAGAACGGAGATGTATCTTCGGAACAGATCAAATATTATATCCATACCAATAACCGTATTGTTACGTCCAATGATATCCGTGTGTTCTGCTACAAGGAGTTAGCTTCCCGATATGGAATAATATCCAATATGATAAAGGGAATAAAGGTAGGACCGAGACTGTGCGACGACTGGGCTTTGTCGGGGAATAATTGCGGATATGAGATAGCCGTTGATGTGGAGATTACGGACACTCCGTATATCAGACGTAATTTTGTTGGAAAAATACCACAGATAGAGGTACTTATGGAGAAAATGCTGCAAGTCAGAAGCACGAATATCTATCCGATTGTAGTCAAAATAGAAATTAAATAATGAGATGAGATATGGAAGATTTTTTTCTTTACGTCACTTATAAAAATAAAACCATCAAGTTCCGGGTGGCAAACCCGGAGGCACCGCTGAGTGTTCTTATGAACAATGTCAGGCATGCTATAGGATCAGACGGTAAGTTGATTTTTGACTTTCCTTCCATTGACTCCACCGGAGCTCCTATGGATTATTTCTTTGGAAAGGAAGATACGACCTCGCACGAGATTCGCGTAATGAGGCCGCGTATCGGCAAGGTCGATCAGATTCTTGCTGATTATGGTATAAGTAATGGTGATAATGTGTTTCTGATAGCAGATCCGTTTCCAGGCTGATTGAAAAATGACAGGAAGAGACCGCAGGCTTAAATTCGAGTATGATACTCTGATGAGACGTTTTGAGGGGCGTGACGATATTTCCATCAGCACCAGGTCCTTCAACAATGCCGGTATGCCGGTGGAATATATGGTGAAGTATCAGATTCGAAGTATCTGTTCTGTAGAGAATATGGATCTGCTCAGCAGCTCAGGTGCAACGAATCCGCCTGTATTTGCGGACTGCTTCTTTATGAGAATTGATATTCCGGACGGTTATCCATGCATAGATTCACAGCCTGCATACAGATTCCTTACCAGGTCTGATGACGGTAATCCGATACCGCACCCGTGGCATCCCAACATCAGATGGTTCGGGGATTTTGCCGGCAGAGTATGTATGAACACGCCCGATACATATACAGAGATAGCGTGGTGCGTAGAGCGGGTGTCACGTTATCTTAAATATGAGATTTACCATGCCTTGAATGAGCCTCCCTATCCTGAAGACCAGCAGGTCGCATCGTGGGTTATACGCCAGGGAGAACCGGAGGGGTGGATATATTTTAACAAATCGGTTTATGAATAGGTTTTTAACAGTTTCGCTTATAGCATGCCTGATCGGCACTGCGGCATACGGACAGAAAAATGTTGTCCTTACATCTTCTGCGCCATACGTGGAATGGCTTGGAGGAAAACCGGATGTGGATGACAACGATATATGCCTTCGTCTTGTATTTGACGAGGATATGAATACGCTGACAGTTTCTCTGAGCAGTGTAAATTCAATTCCTTTTGGATTTACAAGAAGTGTCAGATATGGTACTGTGTTTAATAGTTCCAGAAAGCTTAAGCCTGAACGTCTGCCATACAAGGTTGATTATGCTCCGTCGAGTGTCTTCCGTCTGCATAGACCTGTCAGGAGAAATATAGGACACGGTTGCAAGAACCACAGTTTCAAGGCTTGGCTGGAATATGACGGAATGGAGCCCGTTCCGGGAAAGTCGGTCATGCCTGACGACAGTCTGGTACAGGTGTTTAAAGTTGATCCTGCAAAGGAGAAAGCCACTGTACGGGTGCGCGATATATTTATGCTCGTGCGCAAGGGTGCAACGCCAAGAAAGTGGAATAAGTTTAATATTACGGAATATCAGGATGCCCATAGCGAGTATGAGATAGTTTTCTCCAGAAATCCATGTCGGGGGCAGGACGAGCAGATTGCGGCAATGAATGCATTGTATCAGGAAGTATCCGGAACCCTCCAGACACTATCCGGCAGTTTCCCGGAGGGAATCGCATTGACATTGGCCGATCTGGAGACATTCCAGAACCTGCGCAACAAACTTCTTCAGAGGTTCACCAGAAAGGAAACAGAGACTGAGTGCCCGGAGCTGCAGGAAGCGGTGGATAAATACAATTTATGTGTGGATTCGCTTCTGAATATGACTTGTACATTGTCGGAAGAGAATAAGATGGAGTTCGTGCGCAATTTTGAAAGCGGTGTCGAAGGTATAAACAGTGACAACCTTCTGAGTTACGCAAGACAGCTTGACCAGCTGACTGCAAGCTGGAGAATGGAAAAAAGCAAGGCGGCCAGGCAAAGTATAAAGCTTCAGTGTGAGAGAATCATTTCGGAAGCATCCAAGGCGACCATAGGACGTAGAATCGTTACTGACGAAGACAGGAATGCCCTGCATATATTCATTGAGGCGAAAAACTACTATACCAACGTATGCAGATGAGAAAATCATTACAGTTATTGCTTGCTATCCTGCTCTTTCCTGTCCTGGTTCAAGGACAGGAATATCTCAGCAGAATATCGACTATTGAGCTGACTGCGAAGATAGAGCAATATATCGACGATATGGCAGCGTTGGGCGATGGCCTTGAAAATGCAAGACCGGAGCAGCTTCAGGCCGTTACAGGTACCTTGAATATATATGACACCAGCTGGTCCTGTTTCTTTCAGGAAAATGCCGATGCCATCACGGGCAATCCTGCTATGATGGAACTTGTGGTAGAATATGGGCAGGTGCGTGAGAAGACCCAGACTGCCATAAATAGCAGAAAAGACCAGATAGAAAAGACGTCTCTTTTTGTAAAATCAGAGAAATCTATCAGCGAAATGGTGTCTGTATATCACAATCTTGAAAGTAAGGCTTTAAAACTGAGTCTGATAAAGCAGGCATCGGCAGAACTCGAGCGTCTGCAGGCGGAAGAGCGTTTGAATTTTTCCAATATCCAAAGTGCATACCAGTCTGCTAAGGAGGCTGCTGAAATAAATCCAAGGCTTAAGGACAGAATGGAGGTGCTGACGGCGTCTTTCATTGAAATACAGAATTGTTCTGAGAAAATACAGCAGATGAAGTTCAAGCCTTTTTTGGAAAGGGCCAAGGATTATCTTATGAGTATTGCTGCCATATCAATCATAATGATGTTCTTTATCTTCCTGGGCAATTACGTCAAGTCTGTAAAGACTGCCCGGGAGTCAGTGCAGAAAATGAAGGATATGCTCCATAAGAATGATGAGGATATACCGACTATATAAATGTAACTTGTTTGATATGATTGACAGATTATTGAATATAAGGATCGTTGCTTTCACAGTACTTGCTGGAATATTATCCGTATCCTGTGTGCGCTCTTCGTATGATGGGGATGAGGAAAATATGACGATTGATTCTCTGGCTTTTTCGGATGATTACAGGACGATGAAGATATATTCATCCATATCGGCAGACTACGATGAGTCTCTCGTATTGGATTCAACCGGGTTGAATACGAGGATTTTCGAGACTGTGGATTCAAAACGTAAGACGTCAGTGATGTTTCCATTGGATATTCAGGTCAGACGTGTGCGGAATCTTACTGCAGAACGCTTTGATTCCATTGGGCTCGGTATGCTCGTCATTGTTGATCTTACATTACCTCAGGAAGTCATTGAGGCAGAGAAAAGGGCTGTAGAACGGATACTTCGTTTCTTTTGTGAAGATAATCTGTATGTTGCTTTCCTTAAGTCCGATGGGATAATTTCAGATACCCAGCTTGTCTCGGATTATGTATTGGATAACTGTTTCAATGAAGACTTGGGTAGCGGAGACAAGCATCTGTACAGTGCTATTCTGACTAAGATGAAAGAAATGAACTCCGGCAAGGGAGTGATGCGTGATGAAAGAGATAAGGTGCTGCTTGTAATGTCTGACGGAAATGTATGGGGAGATGGTGTGCCTTTGGATCCGGATCATTTCAATGTGCAGAAGAGATTGGAGGAATATATAGTCAAGTCTGATTGGGAAGGACATTTCTACTATGCCAACTTCAAATCAGATACTCAGGAAGATATCCTGTATGACTCGACAAACAAATCAATTCTTGCCCTTTGCTCCATTGCGGGTGGACTTTATCAGGAATCATTTGACTGGGTTGAATGCTGTTGTTCGATAGAGCGGCATTTCGGACTTTCTCACAGCGATTTCCTTTTCTATCTTGCGAACAGGGACGGACGGGCATACGACGGAACGAGAAGAAAACTGATTGTTCAGGTCTATAATGATAATGATTCAGCGTCTGTTATGGGCTCTGTATCATATCAGGAAGGAAATGTGTTCTTCCCGATAATAGTAAACGGTGTAAGCAACAGGGTCATAACATTTCGTGGCGTATATCTGTTAATGGCTATCCTGGCATTATGCTTCGTAATACTGCAGATTATCATACCGGGAATAAGGTACCGGATTTTCCTGAAAAGGAATGTCGTAACATACAAGGGACCCAATATGTGCGCCAATGGCATGGAGGTGACGGATTCGTGCTATCTATGCAAGGCACCGTTCCAGGATGGAGAATCGATAGTGACCAAATGCGAACATACAATGCATCTTGAATGTTGGAACGAAAACGGGTATCATTGTCCTGAGCACGGATACAGATGCAGGAATGGCTCACATTATTACAATTCCTCCAATATTCTTGATATGCACAATGCGCCTGATTTTACCAGATGGCTGTATATTGCATTGCTTGCATCTATTGTAGGATGGGTAGTGTTTTATGTCTTTGCAGACGGACTGACATCTGTTATCACCAAACTTCCTGTAGTGCAGACTTATCAATACGCGCCGGGAGAGATATCTTATAATGACAGAATCGAGAGATTCTATACTTATATTGCCTATCTTCCGGCATTCGCTGTATCGTTGGGTGTGCCCCTTGTCCTGATGCTCAGTATTATTGTGGATAATCATAATACTTTCTGGCGGACAACGCTTATTGTGGCTCTGCGTACACTTGCAGCATTTGTATTAGGCTTTGTACTGTTCGGATTAAACGGACTTTTCAATATTATAATAACCAGTTGGGTCTTGGATGAGCCAATTGAATTACTCACGTGGATTATCTATACGTTTGGAATAACGTTCATTTCGACATTCCACACATCATCAATGATCAGGCCTGACCGTAAATTCATTATCCTGCTTCTTGTTGCGGTATTAATTATGGATGGATGGTCATATCTGTTATACGTGACAATAGGAGACTATAGAACGTGCATATCATTGCTGTACATTATATATGACTCTTTAATTGTACTTGCCATATCCGGTATAGCACCAAGCTCAAACCGTTACGTGCTGCATACCGTGGGATGTCTGAAAACCACGGATATCGCATTGTATAAATGGTTCATGTACAGTCCTGATGCCATCGTTACGATAGGCAGGTCAGTTGATTGCAGCATACAGCTTTCCTGGGATATTAAGAGTGATATAGCTCCAACACAGGCTGAGATATATATGAAGAACTCAAATCTTTATCTCAAGGCGATAGAAGATGGAGTGATAATCAACGATAAAAATCTCAAACCTGGCAAATCAATAAGGCTTTATAAGTCCAGCAGATTCACCATTGGAAGTACGAGGTTTACGTACCGTGAGCAGAATTACTGATACTGCCGGATTCTCACGTCTATGCCGCTGCCTTCAAGCAGTGTGACGACCTGCTGTATGTCGGTGTCGCCGTAATGGTACGGGAACAGGACTTCCGGCCTGATGATGTTTGCTACAGTCTGCAGCTGTTCAGGAGTCATAGTGAACGGCAGGTTGCACGGCAGGAAGGCTACATTGATGTCCTTGACAGCCTCCATCTCCGGTATGTCCTCGGTATCGCCTGCTATGTAGATGCGGAATCCGTCAATGGTCAGGATATAGCCGTTGTCGCGACCCTGCGGATGGAACTGCAGCTTTTCCGGTGAGTTGTTGTAGGCGGGTACGGCATTGATTGTCCAGCCATTGCCGAAAGTAGCGCTCTCGCCGTTTGACATAGCATTGCCAAGGCCAAGAATGTCGCGTGTGCTGCCATTGCAGATAATCTGTGTGCCGTCTTTCCAGAGCTGGCTTATTGCGATACTGTCCAGATGGTCATAGTGATCGTGCGTTACCAGGATGAAATCCGCTTTGGGCATATCCGTGTAATCGGTTTCCGGTGCTGCTCCAGTTGTCACGGGATCCACATAGAGCCATTTGTCGGCTATCTTCATACGTATGCTTCCGTGTTTGATGCAGTACATCCTGATTTCTGTGCCGTTCTTAGTGGTGAAGACATCTGCCCCATCGTTGACTGCGGTGTTCTGAGTCCTGCCCTTGCAGCCAGACAGAATACCTGATAATGAAATGATTCCTGCCATAATCAATGTTCTGATTCTCATATTGAAATTGTTTTTAAGTTATAAGCTCCTTACATATCGTACACTGGCTTCGTACTCGCTGTCTGAGCCGAGATGCTCGATAATCATCGGCATACGCTCATCCTGTGCCGTGGCGGCATCGATGTAGCGTCGCATATCCAGACTACCCTCACCGCAGGCACATTCTTCAAGCTGGAATGTGTATTCCTCTTTCAGACGGATGTCCTTCAGATGGCAGCTGCATATCTGCCCGCCCAGCTTGGCGAAACACTCGTCAATGAAACGGTCATTGAAGAAATACCGCTCCGGCGATGTTATCATGTTCACAATATCCAGGTGTACTCCGAACTGGGGGCGGTTCACATCTTCCAGCAGACGCAGATATTCATCGGGACTGCCAGGAATCATCCAGGGCATGGACTCTATGCTGAACCTGGTATTGACCGGCTGTGCGGTGTCTATTATCTGCTGTATCATTCTGACTGCCATTTCCCACAGTTCTTTGCTGAAGTTGCCTCGGTATCCGCCGTCCCAGCGTGGGCCGTAGGGAGTGCCGACTACATTTACACAGCAGCGTGCGCCTATCCTGTCTGCCATTCTGAGCTGTTCTATGGCGTAGTCTGTCCATTTGGCGCGTTCCTGTGGATCGGCGGCCAGAGTGTTGCGCCATACTCCGACCTCGGCTATCATCAGTCCGGCCTCATCGGCGGCCTCCTTGTAAGACATATACTTATCCTCTCCGGCTGTGAAATCAACAGGAAAGTTTACTGCCTGCAATCCCAGCGACTTGTGTTTTGCCGCCCATTCCTGGGGCGTGCTGTGCTCTAACGACGATGATACTCCCAGATACATATTTATTGGTTTCCAGATTCGATAATGCTGTTTATCTCGGCCATACGCTTGTCGCTGAGTTCGTACCGGCTTATCACGAAGGCGGCGATGAGCATCAGCACGGCAGGTATGACAGTAACAAGTTGGATTATGCCCTGCAGGGCGGTCTGACTCTGTGTCTGCAATGTGGCATTGAAACCTGTGTGTTCCAGTACCAGACCGGGAACGACACCGCCCAGAGCCATTCCGCCTTTCATAAATATGCAGATCAGTGCGGTGACTATGGCTGCCACGCGACGGCCGTTCAGATATTCACCGAACGTGACCACCTCCGGTACAAGCGCCCACATATAGCCTGTGGCAACCAGGATGCCGGTGCTCTTGATGAACTGGGCGATGCACAGCAGTACAAAGTGCGACCTGAGCGACGGAATTACCGATGTGATGTACATCAGGACCATTCCGAGTATGGATATACTTATAAAAATGTAGAACAGCGGGTTCTTGCCTGTCTTGCGCTTGATGGCTGGCACGAGCGGAATGAAGATAAATGCAGGGATTGTTCCTAACCACATGAACGTGGATGTCCCTAGCGGACTGGCCTTGACCACGTACGACAGGAAATACGAGTCTGAGGCATTGCTGATGCTCATAGTGGCGAATGTTATGATGAAGAACAGCGACAGCACGCGCATAGGACGGTTTGCTGCCAGTTCGTGCCAGAGGTCGCTGAATCTCACACCTGCCGACTGGGTGGCATTCATCACGATTTTCTCGTGGGTCTGCGAGAAACTGTAGAACAGAAGTGACAGTCCTGCCACGGCAAATATTCCCATCGTTATCAGCCAGGCTGATGCCGCATCGGGGGTGTTATAGACGGCCTCCATACGGCCCGTTCCGCTGTTGAATACCTTCGGGGCGAATATCGCGATTATCAGTGGCAGTGTCTTTATCAGCAGTCCTGCGAAGTTGGCAAACAGCATACGCACACTGGTCAGAATGGTGAGCTCATTGACATCGCGGGTGAGCGAGTCGCCGAGGGCTCCGTACGGTACGCTGGTCAGCGTGAAGCACATACTCAGCAGTATGTATGTGGCGTATGCGTACAGCAGCGATGAGTTGAATCCGTTCCAGAAACACAGTATGGCGGCTCCGGCCAGGGGGATTCCTCCGATTACCAGCCACGAGCGGTACTTGCCCCAGCGCGGGTACGATTTATCGACCATAGTGCCGACAAACGGATCCCAAAGTACATCTATTATACGTACTATCAGGAACATCACCGCCGCCACGTCGGGACGCAGGCCATACACATTGGTGTAGTAGAAGAGCAGCCAGATGCTGACTGTCTGGTATATGAGGTTCTGCGCAAGCTCACCCGTGCAGTATCCTATTCTCTCGTGCCACGTAAGTTTTATTGCCTTGTCCATATCCGGTAGGTTTTGCAGCTTGTCTATTCCGCCTGCTCAGTCAATGCCGGTGGTACGTCCGGCTCGTCTGTTACATCGGTGTTAAGCGTTTTTTTGGCTTTCCTGTTTCCGAGATCCTTCAGTTCGCCTAGTGTGTGGAAAACGTTGTGCCCACCATTGCCACTGAGCTTGTTCCTTGCCTTGTAGTATGCCTCGGAGGCGTTTCTGAGGCTCTTCTCAATGTTGCCGCATTCGTTCGTGAAGTCGCTGATACGGTCGTAGAGCAGCGTGGCGAGGTCGAAAATCTTCTGCGCGTTCTTCTCCTGATTGGCGTTCTTCCACAGCGCGTCAATCAGGTGCAGTGTAAGCATCAGGCTTGTCTGGTTGACAATGATTACATTCTTGCCGTATGCCCAGTTCAGCAGGTCGTTGTCGTATCGCAGGGCCAGCAGATAACTGCCTTCGTTCGGGATGAACATCAGCACCATCTTCTGCAGGTTCCCGTCGAGCGATGGGTATTGCTTGCGCGACAGCTCCTCAACGTGTCTTCTGACGGACAGACAGTTGGCTTTGGCCGCAGCCTGAGCCTCATCGTCCGATGTCGCCATCGTATAGTTGTAGTAATCGGTGAGCGATACCTTTGAATCGACCACAATGTCGCGTTGGTCGGGACAATGTATGATTACGTCGGGACGCAGGTTCCTGCCTTCTTCGTCCTGGAAGTTCTTCTGTGTATCGTAATGTGTGCCCGGCTGCATTCCGCTGGCCTGCAGGATTTCCTCAAGTATGTTCTCGCCCCAGTCACCCTGTACCTTGCCCTTTGAGCGCAGCGCTTCCGAAAGCTTTTCGGTCTTGTCGCCGAGCGCGTTGGTATGCTCGAACATCTGCCTGATGCTGGCCTGTATGTCGGTGGTATTCCTCAGGCTCGTGCTGTTGGTCTTGTCCAATGCCTCGCGCATCTCTTTCAGGCGCTCGTTGAGCGGCTTGACAATGGCATCCATCGTTGAACTGCCTGTTTTTGTCAGCTCGTCCTGCCGCTTCTGCAGAATCTCCTGCGTATCATTTTTCAGCTGGTCGCGGAACAGCTCCATCTGCTTGCGGTAGCTCTCGTCCTGCTCTGCCATCATCTGTCTGTATGCTGCATCCTTCTCGTTGAGCTGTCGCTGGAAATCCGCCTTGAGCTCTGACTTCCGGGCTTCTGACTGCTTTACGCTATCACAGAGCTGCCTTTCCAGAATTTCGTTCTCCTTCTCCAGCGCCGATATTCTCGCCCCCGATTTCCCGTTTGCGATTTTCGTGGCGACGAATGCGGTCAGCGCTATTGCCACTAATACTCCTATTGCTATAATGACATATTCCATATCCAAATCCCGTACAACTCCGTAAAGTTAGTAAGTAAATTGCGTTTGGTGAAAAAAATGAAGACACCCTTGTTTGTTTGTAACTTTGTGGCATTATAGGAAGTATAACTTGGCTTAAAAATTCGTACCTTTGCGCCCCGAAACGAAAACCTGCTTTCAAAGCCGGTTCAAAATGGGGAAAATAATGAGTCAGAACATTTCAAATTTGAGAAACATCGGTATCGCCGCACATATTGATGCCGGGAAAACCACAGTGTCAGAGCGTATTCTTTTCTTTACGGGAGTGAACCGTAAGGTCGGTGAGACACACGACGGATCCGCTACGATGGATTTTATGAAGCAGGAGCAGGAACGTGGTATCACCATTGCATCCGCTGCCATCACGACACATTGGAACGATTGTCAGATTAACCTTATTGATACTCCGGGGCACGTTGACTTTACGGTAGAGGTGGAGCGCTCGCTGCGCGTCATTGACGGTATGGTGGCTGTGTTCTGCGCTGTCGGCGGAGTCGAGCCGCAGAGTGAGACTGTATGGAATCAGGCGGACAAGTATCGCGTGCCGCGTATTGCGTTCGTGAACAAGATGGACCGTATGGGTGCCGATTTCCTTGAGGTCGTATCTCAGATGAACCGCTATCTTGGGGCCAATGCGGTGCCAATCCAGATGCCTATCGGATCGGAGGGTAATTTTGAGGGTATGATTGACCTCGTGAAGATGCAGGCTATCACGTTTGTGGAAAAAGAGCGTATTGTTGGCCCGATTCCGGAGAACCTGAAGGCGCAGGCAGAGAGTATGCGCCACGATCTTATAGAAAAGGTGGCGGACTGCGATGACGATGTTGCCGAACTGTATCTGGAGGATGCCGAGGTTCCGGTAGAACTGCTGATGTCAGCTATCCGCAAGGCTACCATCAAACTTATGATGGTTCCGGTACTTTGCGGTGCGGCATATAAGAACAAGGGTATCCAGCTGCTGCTCGATGCAGTGGTTGATTATCTGCCGTCACCTAACGATCTGGGTGCTATCGTAGCTCATCAGCCGGACGATGAGGAGAAAACCTGTACCCGTAATCCATCGGAGAACGAGCCATTGTCTGCGCTGGCATTCAAACTGATAAACGACCCGTTCGTGGGCCAGCAGACATTTATCCGCGTATTCAGCGGCAAACTGGTGAACGGTATGACCGTATATAACACGAATAAGGGAAAGGAGGAACGTATCGGCCGTATTTTCCGTATCAAGGCCAAGGAGCGTGAGGAAATTTCCGAGGCAGGTCCGGGCGAGATTGTGGCACTGGTCGGAATGAAGGTGACACGTACCGGAGACACCCTCTGCGATGAGAAGAATCCTGTGCTGCTGGAGTCGATACATATTCCGCCTGCAGTCATTGAAGTAAAGGTCAATCTGGATGACACCAAGAACCGCAGCAAGCTGAGCGAGGCACTTGCAAAGCTCTGCAATGAGGATCCGTCATTCCGTGCCCACTTTGATGAGGAGACGGAGGAGACGATTATTGCCGGTATGGGTGAACTTCATCTGGAGATTATAGTCGATCGTCTTAAGGAGGAATTCAAGATTCCAGTTACTACAGGCGCACCGTCTGTGTCGTTCCGCGAGACCATCACGAATCCGTTCGAGTGTACATACAAGTACGTGAAGCAGACAGGCGGTCACGGCCAGTATGCGCATACTGTAATCCGCTTTGAGCCTAATCCTGGCGGCGGCTTCGAGTTCGTCGATATCACCAAGGGCGGTGTCATTCCGAAGGAGTTCATACCGTCTGTACAGAAAGGTCTGCAGACAGCTATGTTGAAAGGCCCGCTTGCAGGATATCCGGTTGTTGACGTACGCTGCGTACTTGTTGACGGAAGTTTCCATCCTGTTGATTCGAGCGATATGGCATTCCAGACCTGTGCCCAGCTCTGTCTGAAGCAGGCATTCCCGAAGGCAGGCCCTCTGCTTCTGGAGCCTTCCATGAAGGTGGAAATCAACACCCCTGATGATTTTATCGGAGCTGTGACCGGCGATGTCAACAAGCGCCGCGGCCGTATTGAGGCAATGCGCCGTTTCCGCAAGGGTTCGCAGAAACTTGACTGTTTTGTTCCTCTGATGGAGATGTTCGGTTATGCTACGGCTCTGCGCAACATTACATCCGGTCGTGCCAACTATTCAATGGAGTTCGATAAATATACTCCGACTCCGCGCTCCATACAGGACGATGTGGTGAAGGAGAGAAACGTTCCGAAGGAGTGACTTTTTTTCAACATTATGAAATTAATATAGTTGAAACACTTCGAATTAAATAAAATGCAATACCTTTATGCCAGTTGATTTTTAACATTCTAATTAATTTTCATTATGGCTTACAAAATTGATGAGATTG
>JAZRYP010000071.1:0-24145 GCA_045600825.1 Bacteroidaceae bacterium | reverse complement strand
TGTACTACTCGACATTCAACATTCAGAAACAGGTGAATGAAGGCAGTAAGGAGTATCTCCTCAAGCCTGTGTATGTCGTATCGATAGACAATTTCACGCGCAGCCACAGCAGAGGGTGGGACGGAAGGATACGCTCAAGCTACTCGCTGCGTGAAGACGAGTGTCACGAACTGATGACGGACAACCTGCACTTCATCTTCATTGAACTTGACAGATTCGACAGGAAATGGGAGGAAATTGATACTGAGATAGAAAAGATATATTTTTGCATCAAGCATCTGCACGAGTACGAAACGCTGCCTGAGGGGCTGGCAACAGGCCTTACGGCAAGACTGGCTGAACAGTCTAAAATATGCGAGATGCCACCGGAAATAAAAGAAATATACATCAGCAGAATGGAGACAGAAATAGACAAAAGCGCACAACTGCTCTGTGCCATCAGGGAAGGGAGAGCCAAGGGCATAGCCGAAGGTAGAGCCGAAGGTAGAGCCGAATTGATTCGTGCAATGATGGCTAACGGAATGGATGCAGCCACAATAGCCTCCGTGACAGGTTTAAGCGTTGATCAAGTGAACGATTACTGCAAATAAACAATACTGAAGTCATTCGACACATCTGACAACATAGAATAAAAAGAGTCCGGCAGATACCGGACTCTTAATTCTATTGTATGGTTGGTCTTGGGTTAGAACATCATTCCACCACCCATTCCCATGCCGCCGCCCATGCCGCCGCCGAAGCCGCCCATGCCACCGCCCATACCCATACCGCCGCCCATGCCGCCGCCGAAGCCGCCCATGCCGCCGCCAAAGCCACCCATGCCGCCACGACGGCCGGCACGCATACTCTGACGAGCCTCACGGTCTCCAAACATTGAGAGACGATAGTTGAAGGTTACGAGGAAGTAACTGTTAATGTTGTTGTTGTATGTATCAGTACGTGAAGTAGCTGTCATCTGACGGCTTACATCGCTACGCTGCTGGAGAATATCATATACTGCAACTGACAGTGTAGCCTTGTTGCCACGCAGGAATGAGAACTGTACCTGAGCGTTCCAGAGAAGTTCATCGGTGTTCATCTCATCGGAAGCGTAACCGCGACGGCTCTGCATACTGAGGTCTGTGATAAGTCTCAGATTATGCCACGGGAACAGGAATGTACCTGAAGGACCATACGAGAAGTCCCAAGTATCCATATTTCTATCCGGCATAATGTCATTGACGGAGTGACGATAATTCACACGACCCATTGCTGTTACCTCAACCCACTCATCACGATATGAGAAATCCAGATTCTCACTGGCTGTGATTGTGTTGGTCGTACTGGTCTCGATTTTACTGAATTCATCAATAGCGTGTTTGAAGTAATCCTGACCAAATTTACTTATAGCTTCCTGAGAATTGTATGTTGCAGTCCAACCCTTCTGACTCTGATACTGACCCTGCGTAGATGAATTGAATGTGAAACGCTGGTCTGGCAGAGCGACACCTACGTTGGCACCCGCAGATGCATTCCAGTTTCCAAAGAAGCCCTCGTTCATGTTCAATGGCTGAGAAATTCTGGTGTGAGTCACAACATCGGTTGTTGAAAGCGAGCTGATGTTACGCAGTGTATTTCCGAAACGACCGTTGACTGAGAAGCTGAACAGGTTGGTCGGATTGTACTTCTGATACTGAATATTGAAGTTGTTTGAGAATGTCGGTTCCAAATCAGGATTACCCTTTTGGATTGCCAGAGGGTTACTATTATCGGTGATACTGAGCAACTGCTGCATTGAAGGCTGGCTTGAACGGCCGTTGTAGCTGATGTTCATCTGTTCCTGACGTGTCCAACGATAACGGAAACTGATGGTAGGAGTCCAGTTATAGACTGTACGTGACAGGATTGTATCCTTGATACCCATACCGGAGTAGTTCATTGATGAATACTGCGGCAGAAGGCTTGCGCCAACCGTGAAGTTATAGTTGTCAGACTGCTTGCGGAATTGGAGCTGAATCGTGTGGTCCCTGTTGTCATAGAGGTTCTTGGTACTCAGGTCCTCATTTCTTGTCATCTCGACAGAATCTATATTCCAAAAATCATCTACTCCCCATTCGTGATTTCCAAACACCTTGTTGATATCATACGTGGCACGGTCACTGTTGGAGTGACGATATGAGAACTGATAAGAAGCCTGAATGTATGTGTTCTTTGCAATAGGCTCAGTGTATGACAGAGTTGTAGATACGTTGGTTGATGGATTGGGCGTATCAGAGTATCTGTTCAGAATACTTATCGGATTGGGCATCAGAGTCGAGCCTGCAGTACCTGGCATAGGAGTATATGCAGGTTTCTGATACTGAACGTTACGTGAGTAAGAGTAGCTGTTGCCGTTTGAATATGAATAGTTCACACGTACAGATATGTTACGGCCATCATTATTGAACCTGTGTACAAACTGAGCGTTGCCGCTGGTTGAGAATGTATTGCTTTCACTCTTGTTTACACTATTCTGCGTATTACGGAGTATAGCGTCATATACACTATCCATAAGTTCTGCAGTAGCATCAACTGCATCATTCCTCCTTGAATCAATCCAGGCAATGGCAGAGTCAAGCGGATTCTCAAACCATTTGTAAGGATCCTCACTGAATGTAGCAGACATATTCTGACTGTTGCCAGATGATTTCTGATAGGATACCTGAGGTGTAAAGACCAAACTGGTATATCTGTTGGCATTCCACTCGAAACGGAGCTGGCCGTTGATGTTGTCACTTCTGTTCTCGTTGATGTTCATTCTGTTCGAGTAAGACTCAAAGCCCGGCTGGAAGTTCTCACTTGATGACTTTGAACGTGAATCGGAATTACTGTGAGTGTAATTGACACTACCGCCGATCTCATACTTGTAAGAATCGCTATAAACCTCCTCGCCTATGTTGCGGGCAAAATTAAGGCCGAACTGACCGGAAGTACTGACACCACCGCCGCCTCCACCGAAGCCGCCCATACCACGCATACCGCCAAAGCCGCCTACGCCACCGGCGCGGGTGTTACCGTACGAACCAAGAATTGTCATCTGACGGTCCTCTGCAAAACGGTTCACGTTAGCGCTTACCGTATAGAGGTTATTTACATTGAACTCATTTTCCTTCATAGGACGGCCATAGCCTGCAGTAAGATTACCGAACCAGCCCTGAGCCATACCTTTCTTAACCTGAAGGTCAAGTACAGTCTCCTCCTCACCGTCATCGATACCGGTCATACGGGCGTTATCACTCTGCTTGTCGTAAGCCTTGACCTTCTCAATCATATCAGCGGTAAGATTCTGAAGAGCGACAGACCTGTCGTTGTCAAAGAACTCCTTACCATTGACAAGGATTCTTGAAACGTTCTTGCCGTTGACGGTAATGCTTCCGTCACTTGAAATCTGCACACCCGGCAGACGACGCACGAGTTCCTCAACTGTAGCACCCTCCGGGAGTTTGTATGCCTCGCCGTTGAACACAACGGTATCGTTCACCATCTGAACCTTAGCAACCGCAGCTGTTACGGCAACCTCCTTCAGCATCTGGGCATCGGCCTTCAATGTAACTTTACCAAGATCTGTAGTACGGCTGTTAGCCTTCAGCGAAACGCTCTTTTGAGTCGTTACATACCCGATGAAAGAGACACGCACCACATAGTTGCCGGCAGCAAGACCTGTAATTTCAAATGAGCCATCCTCATTACTGGAGGCTCCGGTCACATAACTTGAATCCGGCAATGCCAGCACCTGAACATTTGCAGGATAAAGCGGCTCAGCACTGCCGAAATCATAAAGGGAACCCTTGATTGTGAGATTTCCCTTCGACTGTGCTGACATAGCCACTGCCATGCAAAGCATCACTAAAGTCAGAATCGAAAATTTCTTCATTTTTTTATTATTAAATATTAAAATCATTCAAAAACAACAAATCTGCACAACTCCATGCCGGAATCGTGCAAAAATACCTAAAATGTGGCGTATAATGCCATAAAAACGCTGTTATTTTTTATCAAAACCGATATTTTGACACCTTGCACGGAAAAAGGTTTAATGGATAGGAGATTATTTTTTTATATATTTTTGCACAAACACAAAACATTCTATTATGAAAGGACATTCATACGTATTTGTACTGTCAGCGATAATGGGTATTGCCTGTCTGAGTTGCGGCAACAAGACAGATTCATCCTCCGGGAATCAGACCGTCAAGGTCCATACCGGCAATATTACGCACGAAGTTGGCATTCATATTCCGGCAGATATGGACAAAAACCGCTCGTATCCGGCCATATATATGATGGACAACGAATTGTTCAATAATGACAAATTCATTTTCCGTATAGACTCATTGACATACATAGGCAAGATGCAGCCTGTCTTTTTAGTAGCTGTCGATGACATAAACGCCGACCTGATCAATGAGGTTGAAAATCATATCAATGCAGGTGTCAGGTTCTTCTACGGCAACGGCACTGGAGCTGATTCCGGCATACAATTCAGTGCTTCCGCTACAAAAGACCTGTTTAAGGAATACTGGTGCTTCAATCCGTCGCTTGTCAATGTCAATGCTAATACTCTCAGCGGTACCAGATATCGTATTGTCTGGAACCTGAAAGATAATACGGAAGCGTATTACGACAAGTATCCCGCATTTGTATATTCTCTGAGGAAGCGCGGTGCCACCATCATCGAAAGCACATACAGTGACTACGAGGACCTGCCGTCGCGCATGACAGAGTTCCTGCATACAATGGCAGAAGTCCTTCCGGCACAAGCGGCACGCTAGGACTCCTCGTTATAATACAGTTTGTAGAACTTTCCGTGGGTATCCTCCCCCTGCTCTACCAGATTGCGGTTTCCGTGAATGTAGATATGGAAGTTCTTGTCCAGCTTTATCACGCTCTTGAACGAGCGTGTCTGTTTCTTGACAGCAGTCTGATTGACATCGAAATCATTCTCCAGGACTAACTGGCGCTCGTCCTGGTATTTCCTGCGGTATTCATCGAATTTACCGATTACCTCCGGCTGTGCCATAACCTGCTTCTCGAAGGCTTCAAGCTGGAATTTCGGCTCCTTCTTGAAATAGTTGAGCGAGCGGTTCAGCAAATCCACCTGATCGGCGCGGCTCACCTCAAAATCGACAGGCAGCTGTTCCGCCAGGTAGTTACGGCACATAGCCAATGCGTTTTCTGTCTGGAAATACGCATCCTGACGCCGCTCCAGATGCAGGAAATCGTCAACCCAATATGCAGCCTCGCTACGGTTTGTATTATCAACGACCAGCACATAATAGCCCTGCTCACGTTCGTGGTTGAATATCAGACACCCCTTGTCCATCTTGCGCAGGCTGACTCCCTGCACCTGGCTTATATCAAAGCCATCGGTATCCGGCTCTACAGTAATGAAGGTGTCCTTATTTTCAATCTTGAACAGACCTACGGCATCGCACATCTCCGTTCCGACACTCTGACCGCTTATGCGTGTGACATAGAAATCACCGCCCTTTATCTTGGGATGGCTGCAATTCTCATACAGGAGAGTCGCCAGATCCACAGACTTCTCAAACAGTTTTTCCGGACTGTCAAAGATGTCCGACACAAGCCTATATACCTGATTATAATTTATGTCAATAGTATCGACGAAACGGTATCTCTCCTCCGACTTGAAAGCTCCCAGGAACCAGTCTGTCATCAGAGTATTCATATCGCTGTCCAGAGCGAACAGCCGCTTGGAAAGTACAAATGGCTCCTCATTGGCCTGATTGCCGACATAGTGCAATGCCAGCGCCTCTATCTTTGGCTCTCCCATATATTGGAATCTGTTTTGAAATTATCAATTTTCAATCTGACCGCCGGCCAGATCCAGCAGCTCGTTCGTAATAGCCTGCTGGCGCAATTTGTTATATTGAAGAGTCAGTTCTGCAATAAGATTGTCCGCATTGTCGGTAGCGGCCTGCATTGCAACAACGCGGGCGGCCTGCTCCGAGCAGAACGAATCCAGAATCGCAGTATGCATTCTCATACGTATAACCTGTGGAAGCAATGTCTTCAGCAATTCCTCCGCAGAAGGCTCAAGAATATAGTCTGTACTCACATTGCCCTGCAACCCTTCCGGCAATCTGACAGGAAGAAGCTGATAATCAGTCACGGTCTGTGTACCCGCGGACTTGAAATGCGTGTATGTAATTATCACCCTGTCAATAGTCTGACTTTCGAACAGTTCCGTCAATTTGTCCGCCAGAGCGGCAGACTCACTGAAATTCCGTTTGGATATCAGACCGGAAAATGAAGCATCTGCCTCTATGCCGGATTTCCTGTAATAATCCGTGATTTTCTGACCTACTACGAACAGCATAGGAGCCTCTTCGCATTCCGACGCACATCTGTCATACAGGCTCCTGGAATGTCTGATGATATTTGAGTTGAACCCGCCGCAAAGACTGGAATCGGACGATATTGCGACTATCGCCACACGATGCACCGCTCTCTCGCACAGCATAGAGACGCGCCGTGACTCGTCCATAACCGACAACCTGCCAAGAATACCGTCAAGCTGCTCCACATACGGCAAAGTTGATTGGACTGCCGACTGCGCCTTACGCAGCTTCACGGACGACACCATCTTCATTGCAGATGTCGTCTTGCGGGTGTTTGACACCGATGCTATCCTTCCTTTTATCTCCTTGAGTGACATCCGTTCAGATACCTAATTCCGCAATTGCCTGTGACGCAGCCGCCTCAATGAGAGCGCCTACCCCGTCATCAATCTTGCCCGATGCAAGTACATCTATTATATCAGTCTGATGCTTTGAGCGTAACAGTTGCACGAAATGCTCCTGAAAATCATCGACTCTGTCCAATGGGACATTCCGCAACAGTCCGTTGATACCGCAGTACAGAACCGCAATCTGCTCACCTACCGGCATAGGAGAATACTGAGGCTGGACAAGCAGACGGTTGTTCTTGCGTCCGCGGTCGAGCGTCATTGCCGTAACCTGATCCATATCGCTGCTGAACTTCGAGAAAGCCTCCAGCTCGCGGTACTGGGCCTGAGCGATTTTCAGCGTTCCAGCCACCTTCTTCATTGACTTTATCTGTGCATTTCCACCGACACGCGATACGGATATACCGACATTCACAGCCGGACGGAATCCCTGATTGAACAGGCTTGACTCAAGATAAATCTGACCGTCAGTGATTGAAATCACGTTCGTAGGTATGTATGCGGACACATCGCCGGCCTGGGTCTCGATTATCGGGAGCGCAGTGAGCGAACCGCCACCCTTGACGTGTCCCTGCAATGATTTCGGAAGGTCATTCATTTTCTCTGCAACCTCCTGTTGGCTGATAATCTTGGCAGCACGCTCCAACAGACGTGAATGCAGATAGAAAATATCACCCGGATAGGCCTCACGTCCTGACGGGCGGCGCAGGATAAGCGACACCTCGCGGTATGCCACGGCCTGTTTCGACAAATCATCGTAAACCACCAGGGCGTGACGGCCGGTATCGCGGAAGTACTCACCTATCGCTGCTCCTGCAAGCGGTGCGTAGTATTGCATAGCCGCCGGAAACGAAGCCGGAGCAGATACCACAATAGTATATTCCAAAGCACCGTGCTGACGCAGGGTATTGACTATCGTAGCAACGGTCGAACCTTTCTGACCTATAGCTACATATATACAATATACAGGATCGCCCGCCTCATAATTGGCACGCTGGTTTATGATTGTATCAATTGCAATGGCAGTCTTTCCGGTCTGACGGTCACCGATTATAAGCTCACGCTGGCCACGGCCTATAGGAATCATAGCGTCAATGGCCCTCAAGCCTGTCTGCAACGGCTGATGTACGGGCTCGCGGAAAACCACGCCCGGAGCCTTGCGCTCAAGAGGCATCTCAAAGAACGGTCCTTCAATATCGCCCTGTCCGTCAAGCGGAGTCCCAAGTGGATCCACCACACGTCCCAGCATTGACTCACTGACATTGATAGAGGCAATGCGTCCTGTCCTGCGGACTTTCATATTCTCCTTTATCTTATCGGTAGATCCCAGGAGTATCGCTCCGACATTGTCCTCCTCCAGATTCATGACTATAGCCCTGATGCCATTGTCAAACTCGATAAGTTCATCGGCCTCAGCATTGTGCAGACCATATATCCTGGCCACGCCGTCGCTTACCTGGAGGACAGTTCCAACCTCCTCAAACTGAGTCCTGGTATCTATGCCGCGAAGCTGCTCCAAAAGGACTTCGGAGACCTCGCTCGCCTTAATTCCATTTATCATATCGACACACTATATGATTCTACTGTTCTTTGCTATCAATTCCCTCTCAACTGTTCTCAGCTTACGTGCCACGCTGGCATCTATCCTGCGGTCATCAATCTGAAGTACAAAACCGCCTATCAGACTCTCATCAATGACCTCGTTCCATTCGATACGGTCGGATTTGGCCCTTTCCCTTATCATACGTTCCAATTCGGCACGCTGTCCGTCCGACACGTGATGCGCCGTTCTGATTTCGACAGGCACCACATTGTACTTCTTTCTGTATAGGTCACGGTACGCCGAGGCTATGAATACGGTTGATGTTCCACGTCCCGCCCTGACGACAAGCCTTACAAAATCGGTTATCGCCGTACAGGCCGGAGTGCAGTCTTCATCCATAAATGCGGTAATCAGCAGATTCTGACGCGACTCCACCGAAAGCGTCGGATCAGACACCCGCTTCATAATATCCGGATACTGTGCAACGTGACGCAACAGTCTTGAGGTCTGCTCATAGACCTCATCCTGACAGCCCTGCTCCACGGCATACGCCAACAGAGCCTTGGCATATCTCACTGCTACAGTACCGCTGCTCATTTCTTCCTTATGGATTCAACCTCGTCAATCATTCGGTCTATCATATCAGACTGATTCTGTTTTTCGGACAGATTGCCGATTATCAGTTTCTCAGCCACCTGCACCGAAATCTCAGCCACTTCCCTGCGTATGCCCCGCAAAGCCTCATCGCGCTCCATCTGAATCTGGGTACGCGCATCAGCAACTATCTTGCTTGCACTCTCACGTGCCTGCTGCTCGGCATCCGCAACTATCCTGTCACGCCTGTCTGTGGCCTCTTTGATGATACGGGCCTGCTCGGCACGGGTATCTTTCAGAATATTGTCGCACTCCTGCTGGATTCCCGCCAGCTTTTCATTGGCGGCCTTGGCTGCTCCCAGCGACTTCTCGATGAACTCATTGCGCTTATCCACCATATCAATGATGACGGGGAAGCCCCACTTGATAAGCACAAAGAACACGATACCGGCTGCAAGAAGCATCCAGAAAACAGTTCCGGCCTCTGGAGTCAGAAGATCCATTACAAGTAAATTCTACTATTCTACAAACAATGATATCAGACAGGTAATCACTGCGAAAAGTCCGACACCCTCAACAAATGCGCCAATGACTATCATAGAACTCTTGATATCACCGGCAGCCTCAGGCTGGCGTGCTATTGACTCCATAGCGGCCTTACCTATCATACCCAGACCAAGACCTGCGCCTATCGCTGCGATGGCAGCACCTATTGTTGCACCTAATTTTCCTAAAGCCGCACCTGCAGCAGCCTGCATAACTGTTAATAACAACATAATACTTAATTATTTATTGGTTAATCCTTCTTCTCTTCATTTACCCGCGACATACCTATGAACATAGCCGACAGCATCGTGAAAACGTATGCCTGAATATATGCCACAAGCAGTTCCAGACAGTTCATAAAAATCATAAAAAACACTGATACAAAGGACATTGATGTCCCTATCAGAGGTCCCATCCTCGCCACTATGAATATCATACACGTCAATGCCAGTATAATGGAGTGACCAGCTGTCATATTGGCAAACAGACGGACTGTCAGGGAGAACGGTTTCGTGAAGATGCCGAAAATCTCTATCAGCGGCATAAGCGGCATAGGACATTTAAGCCACGTAGGCACATCCGGCCACAATATTTCCTTCCAATAACCCTTTGTGCCAAGGACATTTACAGTAAAGAATGTGACCAAAGCCAGAGTCAGCGTAACGGCGATATTGCCTGTCACATTGGCTCCTGCAGGGAATATGGGAATAAGTCCCATCAGATTGTTCAGCAGTATGAAATAGAACAGCGTAAGCAGCAATGGCGCAAAACGCCTGTATTCCTTGCCTACACCAGGCTTGATGACCTCATCCACTATCATCATCGACACGAGTTCTATCAGACCGACAAAGCCATTGGGAGGGGTGTCTGAAGGTTCGTGTTTCCTGTACCAGGCGGCACACATCAGTATGATAGCCATCAGCAGGGCTCCGTCAATGATAATGGCCAGAGCCACCTTGGTCAGTGAGAAATCCAAAGGCTTCACCTCTGTCCCGTCGTAATCCGTCTCCACAAGCTTGCCGGCAAAGGCACCAGTCTGGCAGATATGGAAGCCGTCATAGCCATCCGAGCCCTCCAGTTCCGACGACATAAAAAAGTGCCAGCCAGACAGTTTGCTATACAGGATTACAGGAAGACTTATAGCTATATCCTTCTCACCTATCGTTATGATATGCCATTCGTAAGAGTCCTTGAGATGCTCAAAAATGATGCCGCGCACGTCTATTGGCTCCTCTGCAGAAGCATCCCCATCAGCTGCAGCCACAGGAGTTGCCGCATACATCAGTATCAGGGATAATATGACAAGCCATTTCTTCATCTCACTCACTCTTTGCCTCATATTTTACAAAATATCTGGTCTCATAAACCAGCAAAGCCAGATAAAAGACTGCAAACACGACTACAAACTGTATCAGCGCTTCTCTGAACAAGAACATATACAGGAGCAGAAAAGCGAGAGTCAGCATAATCTTTACCGGTCTGTAAATCATCAGAAACATCTGCAGGGATTTGCCCTTCTTTATAATGATTCTTCTTATCAGAGACATCACAGCCAGTAGCACGGCGAAGAACAGAGGTACAGAAAACAGCTGAACCTGCAACTGAATACGCGGAAACAGGTATCCCACAATACCCATAATCACCGCCACTTGGCAATCTATATTCAAGTAGTTGATTACATACCGTTTATACTGTTTCATACTTCTATACAGACCGAGACCGTATTGTTATCAACGCTTGCGAATCCCGTATTCACATTAAACTCATCCACACCATTCGCAGACTTGCATATCACCTTGCCACGCTCCAGAGTCGATATGATTGGAGCGTGCCTGTCCAGAACAGTGAAGCTTCCGAGAGATCCGGGAAGTGTCAGGCTATCGACATCTCCTTCGAATAATGTTCCCTCCGGTGTCAGTATTCTTACGCTCAGCATTGCTCTCTCAAATCAGTCCTTATTTTGCGGCTGCCTCCTCCATCAGTTTATGTCCCTTCTCTATCGCCTCATCTATCGTACCCACATTAAGGAACACCTGTTCAGGAAGGTCATCCACCTCACCGTCCAGAATCATATTGAATCCGCGTATTGTCTCCTCTATGCTCACCATCGTTCCGGGAACACCGGTAAACTGCTCCGCCACGGAGAACGGCTGAGACAGGAAGCGCTGAACACGCCTGGCACGTGCCACGACAAGTTTGTCCTCGTCGGAAAGCTCATCCATACCGAGAATGGATATGATGTCCTGCAGCTCATTGTAACGCTGCAATATCTGTATCACGCGCTGCGCCGTATCGTAATGCTTCTTCCCTACTATATTCGGGTCAAGTATTCTGGAAGATGACTCCAGAGGGTCAACGGCCGGATATATTCCAAGCTCAGCTATCTTACGGCTCAATACCGTAGTGGCATCCAGATGCGAGAATGTCGTAGCCGGAGCCGGATCCGTCAAGTCGTCAGCAGGAACATAAACTGCTTGTACAGAAGTAATTGACCCGTGTATAGTTGAAGTGATTCTCTCCTGCATCTGACCCATCTCCGAAGCCAGTGTAGGCTGATATCCTACAGCCGACGGCATACGTCCGAGAAGTGCCGACACCTCCGAGCCTGCCTGTGTGAAACGGAAGATATTGTCTATAAAGAACAGGATATCGCTATATGCACCGTCGCTGCCTGCACCGTCACGGAAGGACTCCGCTACAGTAAGCCCCGACAACGCGACAGACGAACGCGCTCCTGGCGGCTCATTCATCTGTCCATAGACCAGTGTAGCCTGCGATTTGGCGACCTCGTCGTAATCAACCTTCGACAAGTCCCACTCGCCTTTAGCCATACTCTCCTTGAAAGCCTCACCGTATTTTATTACACCGGACTCTATCATCTCACGCAACAGGTCATTACCCTCACGTGTACGCTCGCCCACTCCGGCAAATACGGAAAAACCGTTGTTCTTCTTGGCAATGTTATTGATGAGCTCCATTATGAGCACCGTCTTGCCTACACCGGCACCGCCGAAAAGTCCAATCTTACCGCCCTTGCAATAAGGTTCAAGCAGATCTATCACCTTGATACCAGTGAACAGTACCTCTTCGACTGTGGAAAGCTCCTCAAATTTAGGCGGCTCGCGATGTATCGGGAACGCGCCCTGCATATCCAGAGCCTTCAAATCGTCGATAGGCTCGCCTACCACATTCATCATACGGCCTTTTATCTGCTTACCGACAGGCATCGTTATCGGACTGCCTACAAGACGTACCTCCATACCGCGACGGAGTCCGGTAGTCAGGTCCATAGCCACAGTGCGTACCATATCTTCTCCGATATGCTGCTGGACCTCGACAAGAAGACGGCGTCCGTCATCGCGTGTAATCTCCAGAGCATCGTGGATATTCGGCAGATCAGTCCCTACCGCATCAAACGCCACATCAATGACAGGGCCGATAATCTGAGCTATATGTCCTTTGATTTCTGACATAATATTGTTTTTACAAAGTTACCTTATTTTTTCTTAAGCACCGAACGAATCACCCATAGAATCAGCAGCAGGTACATAAGTAATGACAGCCACTCAGCCCACGATGTACCGAGCCACTCAGTCATTGTCAGATCCAGACCAGCAAAACGCAGGGCTGCACTGACCACGCCCATAAGTGCACCACCCGCAATGAAACCGGAGGCAATGAGCGTACCATGCTCTACCCTGGCCGTATTCAAGGCTGTATCAGAAGACCTGCTTCCGACATACCAGTTGATAAGTCCGCCAACTACCAATGGAATATTCAGATTGAACGGAATGAACATTCCTAGCGCAAATGCAAGTGCCGGAACGTGGCAGAAATTCAATATCAGTGCTATGACAGCCCCTGTAGCGTAAAGCCACCACGGAGCGCCTGTACCTGACATCAGCGGGTCAATCACAGCCGCCATGGCATTGGCCTGAGGAGCAACCAGAGCGTTATCACCTACAAAGCCGTATGTCTTGTTCAATATAATCAATACACCGCCTACAGTAAGTGCGGAAACCAGTGTACCGAGGAACTTCCAGCCCTGCTGTACTGCTGGAGTTGAGCCTAGCCAATATCCTATCTTCAAGTCAGTTATGAATCCGCCAGCCATTGACAGCGCGGTACATACCACACCTCCCATAATCAAAGCGGACACGATACCGGCAGAACCCTTGAGACCTACTGCGACCATTATCACAGACGCTAGAATCAGCGTCATCAGCGTCATTCCGGATACTGGATTTGTACCTACTATCGCTATGGCATTTGCAGCCACAGTCGTAAACAGGAACGCTATTATGCCTACCACCAGAATACCCACAACGGCGTGCAGCAGATTGAATTCCATTACTCCAAAATAGAAGAATACGAACACAGCCAGAAGAGCAGCGATTATACCTATTATGACAATCTTCATAGGCAGGTCACGCTGGGTACGTGGAATATCTCTCTTGGCGGCATCGCCGCTGCCCTTCAGTTCACGTCCTGCCAGACCGACAGCGCTCTTTATCACAGGCCAGGACTTGATGATTCCGAGAATACCTGCCATCGCTATGCCACCTATACCTATATGACGCGCATAGCTGGTAAATATCACCTCCGGTTCCATATCCGCCACGGATGCGGTAACAGCCGGATTGATTGCCTGCAGGAATGTGTCACCCAATGCAGGAAGCAGGGGAACTATCACGAACCATACCACAGCTGAACCTGCCGTTATTATGCAGGCATATTTCAGTCCTACGATATATCCAAGTCCGAGCACTGCGGCACCAGTGTTGATACTGAACACGACCTTTGCCTTCGATGCAAGTGCCACGCCCCATTTGCACACACGGGTTGAGAACACCTCGGTCCAGGTTCCCAATGTAGCTACCAGGAAATCATATAAGCCACCGATCAGACCTGCCACGATAAGAGGCTTTGCCTGTCCGGCACCCTTCTCACCCGAGATAAGCACCTGAGTGGTGGCCGTAGCCTCCGGGAAAGGATACTTGCCGTGCATATCCTTCACAAAATACTTGCGGAAAGGTATCAGAAAGAGGATTCCGAGTATGCCGCCCAACAATGACGACAGAAAGACCTGCATGAAATTGACAGTCATATCAGGATACTTTGCCTGGAGAATATACAAAGCCGGCAATGTGAATATGGCTCCTGCCACGATGACACCCGAGCAGGCTCCGATGGACTGTATAATGACATTCTCACCAAGTGCATTCTTGCGTCGGGCCACGCTGGACACTCCCACAGCAATGATGGCGATAGGAATAGCGGCTTCAAAGACCTGTCCGACCTTAAGTCCGAGATAGGCGGCGGCCGCCGAGAACAGCACCGCCATCAGAATACCCCACCCGACAGACCACAGATTAGCCTCCGGATATTTTTTCTGCGGTGACATCAGAGGCTGGTATTCCTCGCCCTCACGCAGTTCACGGCCGGCATTCTCCGGCAATTCCGTCATTTTTCTCTCTTCTTCCATATAGATTGTCTTTTTATTCAGATACAGCAACCACAAATATACAAAAAAATTATCCTTTCTCCACACGAATCATACCGATTGTAAGGATAATTGCACCGGCTATTGCCATCCAGGTTATGCGGTCGCCCATAACCAGATGAGCGAAGAACATTGTAAAGAAAGGCTGGCAGTACAGAAGATTTGTTGTCATTACAGTTCCAATTTTCGCCAGTGCCTTGTTCCATATCACGTAACAGAACATTGATGCGACAACACCAAGATACACCAGATTGGCCCACACAACAGTCTCCGATATAAGTTTGAGGTCAATCTGCAATGGAGAGACCAGCCAGAAATACGGCAGTATCGAGATAAGTCCGTAGGCGAAAACCTTGCGCGACAGGAAGACGGAATCGTATTTGCCGGAAAGGGTCTTGACCAGAAGTGAATATATGCCCCAAACCAGAACCGCGCCGAAAGCCAGCAGATCGCCGACAGGATTCAGATGTAACACAAAATTACCATTCAGCACAATCATCACCATACCGATGAGCGATATCAGCGATGCCGTAATCTGACGGCGGTTCATTCTCTCATCCTTATAGACAAGCGACATCAGAACAGCAGTAACGAGCGGCACACAGCACAATATCAGCGCCACATTCGATGCCGTGGAGTATTCAAGTGCTGTATTCTCGGCAAGGAAATACAATGCTCCGCCAGTGAATCCCAGCAGAAACAGCTTCAATTCGTCGGCCAGCGACTTTGCCCATAAATGCTTGCGCGAGACGGGCCACACACACAAATATGCCAGCAGGAAGCGGCAAAAGAATATGTCGGCTGGCCTCAAGCCCCTATCCAGCAGTATCTTGGACGAGATAAAAGTCTCGCTCCAGATAACAACCACGCACAGTGCCCCTATCAGCAGCAGGCGGTTACCTGATTTCATTCAGAAATAATGCCCAACTGTCTAAGCAGAGCCTCAGGCTCGGGATCGTGTCCGCGGAACTGGCGATACAGTTCGGCAGGATCTACTGCGCCGCCGGTTGACATTATCCTGCGGAATGAGGCAGCAGTCTCAGGATCGAATATACCCTTTTCCTCGAAGAGAGAATAACCGTCGGCGGCCAGCACCTCTGACCACTTGTAAGAATAATATCCAGCGCTGTAGCCACCGCTGAAGATGTGGTTGAATGATGTTGACATACAGCAGCCGTCAACCACAGGCATCACGCTGTATGGAGCTATGGCCTTCTGCTCAACCTCAATAACGCTTTCCGCCGGAACCTCGGTTACATTATGCCAGGCCAGATCCATCAGACCGAAATGAAGCTGACGCATCTGATAATATGCGGCAAGATAGTTCTTGGCATTCTTTATCTTGTCAATCAGTTCCTGCGATATAGGCTCGCCGGTCTGATAATGCTTGGCAAAGGTGTTAAGGAACTCGGACTCATAGCCCCAGTTCTCGTTTATCTGAGAGAAAAGCTCAACAAAATCGTGATCCACACTTGTACCGGTCATTGAAGGATAACGTCCTACCGCGGTGATACCCTGAAGCGAGTGTCCGAACTCGTGCAGGAAGGTTATGAACTCATCGTGTGTGATGAGCGCAGGTGTATCACCGGCAGGTTTGGTAAAGTTGGTGACGATGCTGATAAACGGACGCTGCTCCACCCCGTTCACCACTCTCTGAGCACGGAACTCCGTCATCCAGGCTCCGCCACGCTTGCTCTCACGCGGGAAGAAATCGGCATAGAACAGAGCCAGATGGCTGCCGTCGGCATCCTTCACATCGTACACCTTGACATCCGGATGATATACAGGAATATCCTTACGCTCCTCGAATGTGAGTCCGTACAACTTGTTTGCAAGCCAGAACACGGCAGGTATGCAGTTCTCCAGCTCGAAGTACGGTTTCAGTTCCTCATCGCTCAAATCGTACTTCTCAACTCTCAGTTTCTCGGCCCAGTAGCTGAAGTCCCAAGGCATAAGAGTCTCGCCCTCAAAGCCATTGGCCTTGGCATACTCATTCAGCTCAGCCACCTCTTTTCTGGCAGCAGGCAATGACGGATCAATCAGCTTTATCATAAAGTCGTTGACATTGTCCGTACTCTTGGCCATATGGTCAGAAATCACATAATCGGCATACGTGTCATAGCCAAGCAGTCTGGCCATTTTCAGACGCAGCTCCACTATTTCCTTGATGACACCAGTATTGTCTGACTCAGGAGCGAGTCCCTTGGTATTGTATGCGCGGTACAGTTTTTCCTTAAGATCCCTGCGTGTACTGTATTTCATAAACGGTGCATAGCTTGGCTGGGACAGGTTGAAAAGCCATCCCTCCTGTCCTTTCTCCTTAGCGGCAGCTGCACCCTGCTCACGTACGAATTCCGGCAGTCCTGCCAGATCAGCCTCGTCGGTAAGCAGCATAGTGAATGAGTTGGTAGCATCCAGCACGTTCTTGCTGAACTGCAGTGACAGCAGGCTGAGACGCTCGGCATATCCGCGGAGCACTTCCTTGTCCTCATCCGAGAGATTGGCACCATTGCGTACGAACGACTTGTAGGTCTCGTCCAGCAGCATCTTCTGATCCTGTTCAAGTTCAAGAGACTCACGCTGCTCATATACCGCCTTCACGCGCTGGAACAGGCCGTCATTAAGAGTAATATACATTGACAGCTCGGTAGTCATCGGAGATATTTCCTCAGCCAGAGCCTGCATTCTCTCGTTCGTATCAGCCTCCATCAGGTTATAGAATACCGATGCCACATCATTGAAGCGCAGTCCGGCATATTCCATAGCCTCAATCGTATTCTGGAAAGTCGGAACCTCCGGATTATTTACTATAGCATCAATCTCAGCCTTGGCTTCGGCAATAGACTGCTCGAAAGCCGGCTTGTAATGCTCAAACCTGATCTTGTCAAACTGCGGCGCTCCGTAAGGAAGCGGAGAGTCTGTCAGCAACGGATTATCCATATTTCCACTATTATTACATGCCGCTAACAGCATCATCGTTACGGCAACAGCAAACGACTTTTTCATAAATTATATTGCTTTCATTAATAACCAAGGCATCCTGCGGAGTACAAACATCGGTGCAAACATACGCAGCACGAGTGCCAATACGATCAGGATTGCAACGATAATCAACAGCACTTTAACCCAGGACGGCATTTTCTTTTCTGCAAAAGGATCCTTGCCGACTACAATCTTAGGCATTCTGGCAAGATGTGTCAAAGTAGCTCCGAAAGGAATATTGACAAGTGTCTTGGCATTGACCGCCCATCCATTGGCATTGAGGACAGGGGACAGATTGCGTTTGCGCAGTTTAAGCCAGGCCATAAGCATAGCCGGCCCCGATATACACACTATTATTCCAAGAACAAGACCTATCCAGCCAAGCCAGGAGAGAGCGATGACCACTCCGAACAATCTGCCCAACGCATCCATAAGACCAGCGAACGCAAGACCTATAGCAGCGAAAATACCGGCAAACTTGGCAATGTCAAAAGGTTTCTTTTCCGCATCGTCCGGCTGCTTTGCAACAGCAGTCTGAATATTTTCCATTGACTTGGCATCCTTATCCGATGCGAATTTGCTTATTGTATCCTCAATGAACTGGCCGAACCTGCGGTAAGGACGCCAGAAAGCCTGACGGATACTGATAGGATTATCTACCACCTTAATAATAGTTGCATCCCAGTCATTACCCTGACGGTCATAGAAGATGGCATTCTTGCCTTCGCGCAGATTATTCACATCGCCGTCCGTGATGACAGCCGCAATGGTCATTGTCTCCGCACTGTGTTTTGCCACACAATTGCAATAGATTATGAACATATTGCTCAGCTCCGGCATTGACGAGTGCTTTGACATATCGCTGACCCTGATACAGAGGTCGCAGCTGCGCTGGTCTATGTACAATGTACCGGCCTGGAATATTGCCAGTTCCTTGCGTGAATAGAAGTCCTTCAAGGTCACGAAGTTGCAGAGCAGAGTATAGAAGTCGCGGTTCAGGTGTGTAAGTCTGTTGACCTGGTCTATCGATTCGCTCTCAGCCTTCAGGGCAAGATCATCCTCTATCAGCTTCATCAGGTCATCCTTACGGTTGTCAGAGAGTATCTGATGTGCCACATCATAGCCTAATGACGATACACTCTGCCCTGCCTCGCTGGCCTTCCAGGCATTGTATGCGTCAAATCCTGAAAGTACGGACAGCCAGTCAGACTCGGACAATTCATTCTTTCCTGACAGCACCTTGTCAAATACCAGATTCCTGAGTGCATCCATCTGAGCCTTCCAGGCCGGATTGATTCCGCCACCAAGAGGGAGCAATTGTGATGATGTCACTTTGGCAAGAGGATACTCCGCAATCTCGTCATTGCAGGATGAAAGGTTACGGTCGCTTATTGTGCCTATCCTGTCGGATGTCACATCCAGCACAGATACGCTGTCGCTATGGAAATCAGCCAGCTTGCAGCGCATGAAATAATCTGCAATCTTATCCTTTACAGCAATGCATGCATTCCACGCGGTCTCTGTATCATCTCCGAACGGGAATATCGCCTTGTCAGCGTGTCCGGCGTCAATCCACGCAGTATATGCGGCCAGCTCAGCGTAAAACTTCTCTGCAAGCTCTGCGTTGATACCAGCCACACCACTACGGTCCTGAACGGAGCCGACAGTGGCTACGGCCTTGGATATGACATCCTTCAATGCCTCATCGTCAGTGCTTTCCGGAGTCACGATACCATCACCGTTAAGTCTGGTCTTGGCAAATATCGCGATACTGTCAGATGTATCAGCCACAGAGATGCTATCCTTCTCCAGACCGAGATTCGAGAGAATCTGTCTGGCCGACGCAAGCAGTGCCTTACCTTCGTCAGTCTCATTATTAAAAGCAGAGAACGGTATGTTATCCTCCCTATTGAGCAGAATATCCAGATTCCCCAGAGCCTTTTTAAGCCACTCTGCGGTTGCGATGACATCATTCACGTGAATCTTGCCGTCGCCATCGACATCGACCATCTCCAGAGTCTTCTCATCGAGTTCCAGACCTTTTACAGGACAGCTCAGGACAGTCCACAGCTTCTGATCCAGTTCCGCCAGATGCTCTATGTCCCTGCCACTGTCGATGTTTACTCTCGTAACTCCACCAATCGTGGAGAATTTCCAGTTGTACTTTGCCATATATATTTCCTTTGATTAATCTATTTCAATACAGGTTCCAACTCGACCCGCTGTACTTCATCAATTCCGGAAATTCCTGAGATACTGGCAATTGTCTCCTCCAGTTCATCTGCTGAATGTACACCGAAGTCTATGATGCAGGTCACAATCTGATCCTGCGTATAGGTATGTATGCTTGATATTGAAAGTCTGCGGTGCTCCACAATGCAATCCACCATATCGTGAAGCAGATGATACCTGTCAATGGCTACAATCCTCAGTCTGACAGGATAGACCTTGGACATATTCTTCTTGAAATCGATAGAGACTATTGAATCACCGTTCTCTGAGGCAAGCTTTATAGCTTCAGGACAATGACGCGAATGGAGCATCACCCTACCGTTCTTTTCCTTGAAGCCTATCACCTCATCGCCCGGCAGCGGATGACATACATCACATAGCTCATACTCATCTGCCGAATCGTGGATTACGCATTTATGAAGATGATTCTTTGCCTTGTAACTCTTTACATAATTCAGCCAGTCCTCCGTAGGATGCACCCCATCGTTGGTGCCTATCTCCACGCAGTCGCCGCGATGCAGCACCGTCTTTATCGATGCCAGCTTGCCATTGATACGGGCATACTGGGCGTGGTCGCCTATGTCTGTGTGAAGCTCGTATGCAAAATCAATGGCAGACGCATCCTTCGGGAGTATCACCACACGTCCCTTCGGAGTCAGCACATATATATCCTCATTATAGAAAGAACTTGATACGCCCTCCATAAAGCCCTCAGTGTCACGATGCTCGGCCATATCCCTCAGAATCTCCTGGAGCTTGCCGAGCCACTGCTTCATACTCTCCTCGTTCGTCTTGACTATGCATCCCAGACGTGAGTTCCTGAGCATACGTTCCGATGAGATGTGCAGTTCCTCCCAGCATCCGGGACGGCCAAGCAGCTTCACGTGGAAACTCTGGTAGCCGTTCTCCTTAGGATTGTCTATGTAATTCACCACACTGCCCGGACGCTCACGAAAGCGGTCCGTAAGCGACGAATATATGAAGAGGCTGGTATCCTTCTCACTCCACGGATCCTCCGGTGTATATATCACGCGGATATAGTGCTTGAACTCCACACGCGCGAAATCCACATTTTCCTCGTGCATATCGCGCCAGATACTGTACGGTTTACGGTATCTGACCTGTATTCTCGCATTTATACCTTTTTCCTTGAGTATTGACTCTATCTCCTGGGTAAATGACACCACATCTCCTTCGGTCTTTATCTTGTCCTCTGCAAGCTGACGGTCCAGAGTCTCGTAATCCCTCTGGCAACGGAATCTGAACGACAGGTTCTCCAGCTCGGACTTGACGTGATACAGGCCGAGCCTGTTGGCAAGCGGTGCATAGAAGAAATCAGTCTCACCGGCTATCTTCATCTGCTTGTCAGGACGCATTGAGTCAAGAGTACGCATATTATGCAGACGGTCGGCCAGCTTAATCATAAGGGCGCGTATATCATAATGCACAGAGTCCATTATCTGGCGGAAGTTTTCCACCTGATTGGACTGTCCGTCCTGAGTCTTCTTGCGTTTTGTCACAACATCCACCAGGAACCTGACATCATCGCCGAAACGCTCGCTGATATCATCAAGCGTATATGGTGTATCCTCCACAACATCGTGCAGGAAAGCCGCAATGACCGCATTCGCGCCAAGTTCCAACTCTTCGGCTACGATTTTAGCCACAGCTATGGGGTGTATTATATAAGGTTCTCCCGTATTGCGTTTCTGATTACTGTGAGCCTCCGAGGCCAACTTGAATGCACTGTGTATTCTCTCCATATCCTCGGGAGTGACACGCTCACGCATCACATCAAACACACTCTCCGCCGACTTTCTGATTTCCTCTTCCGTAACCATTTTAATCTTATCTCAAAGGCATTGATACTGCAAAATCCGTAAGCATTGAAATAATATCCGAGACCAGCGCAGACGGTTCTTTCTGAGGGAATCCGGTAAATACCGTAATCTCACCGCCGGACAGATAGCCCTTGCTGTCCAATGTATCCTCGTAGCGTGCAAGGGCATACATTGCCGACATATAGAAAGCCTTGTACTCATCCACTTTCTCGATATTTCTGGAATAGAACTTTATCGGGACAATTCTCTCATATTCGGCATCCAGTTTTTCATCAGGCTCAATATCGGCGGACTTGGCCTTAAGCTGCGCGGCATAACCGACTATGCTGTCAGCATATTCCGCAATCTCCTTCAGGCGGCCGTTGTCAGCTATTGACTGGAGGAAATCAGCCACATCCATACTGGTGGCATTGCCACACTCCAGCTCGGCGGCATTCTTCATACAGCTTCTGAGCGCTATGATATCGTCCGTATGATTTGAGAACAGCGAATGCTTTCCAGCCTTCTCATAAAGCGAGTCAAGTTCCTTCTTATAATCAGCAGTACGTATGCAGACCCGGTACTCACGCGCCTTGGCCGCTGTCCTTTCAAGAAATAGCGATATTCCGGCAGACAGATTCATAAGACCTGAGCGCCAGGCCTCCTTCTCTATTTTCCGAATCAGCAGCTCACAGACCTTAGCCTCCGGCTTAGCCATCCTGTCGGATTTCAGAAAAGCCCTATATTCATCCACCACCTTGGTAATGAGATCCGGTCCGAAGCCTTCGGGCAATGTGCGCACGAATGAATCTCCGTTTTTAATCTTATCAAAAGAGAACTCACGTTCTACCAGAGCATTCATCTCTTTTGACGACTCATCACGGAGTCTGCGCAGAACCTCACTTCCCATCAGTCCGCTTGCCGTCACTTCAAGAGCGTCTGCTATCTCTTCCGCGCTCTTGCCATTCTCGCGCAATATGATGTACTTCAGGAAATCCCTCTGCAACCTTGCCTCAAGATAAGCTGTCCTATCCATCGTCATCAACTGAAAATTATAGTCTTGTTGTTAAATGTCAGTACCTTGTGCTCCACGTGCTTCATCACAGCCCGCGACAGCACTATCTTCTCCAGGTCGCTTCCCTTCAGCGCCAGGCTGTCAGGCGTATCCTTGTGAGTGATGCGTACAACGTCCTGCTCGATGATAGGCCCTGCATCAAGATCGGCCGTCACATAATGGCTCGTAGCGCCCACAATCTTCACACCACGCTGATATGCCTGATGATACGGCTTCGCACCTACGAACGCCGGCAGGAACGAATGATGGATATTGATTATCCGGTTAGGATACTTCTCTATCATCTCATCGCTTATTATCTGCATATATCTGGCCAGCACTATGAAATCAACTTTCTCGCGCTCCAGCAGTTCAACCTCGGCTGCCTCCACCTCGGCCTTGTTGGAATGATCCCTGCTGATGCTCCATACGTAATACGGAATGTTGAACTGTTCCGCCACATAGCGCATATCCTCGTGATTGCTTACTATGCAGGGAATATCCACATTGAGCTCACCCGATTCGTAGCGTGCCAGCAGGTCGTACAGACAATGGCTCATCTTGCTCACGAATATGGCCATACGCGGCTTTCTGTCCGAGAAATAAAGATCGAACTCTACGTCATAGCGGATTGAATACAGAGTCCTGAAATACTCTGCTATCTTATCCTGCGGAATCAGGAAATTCTCCAGTTCCCACTCTATTCTCATGAAAAACATCTTATCCACAGTATCAACATACTGGTCCAGATAGACGATATTACCGTTATTGTCGGTAATGAATCTGGTCATTTCAGCGATAATTCCCAGTCTGTCAGGACAATGGAGCAACAGCACCGCAGTTTTCATCTTTATTCTTGCACATTATAATAATCTGCAAAAATAAACAAAAACTGTTATTTATGGAAGACGTTCACAAAGAATTGAATGAACAGGGGACAGGCTCCGTTCACAGCACATTTTTCACCATATAGCGTAGTTGAAGCCACTTTGTGACGATTGTCCCAAAATAATCAACATTTTGACTTGGCTGTGCGCAAATAATCCCATACATTTGCCGCCGTGACGGATAGAGATCCGCAACACACAACACGCTAGAAATCTAATTATTGAAAAATATGGTGGAAATTGCCAATCCCATTTTT
>JAZRYP010000070.1:0-21184 GCA_045600825.1 Bacteroidaceae bacterium | reverse complement strand
ATCGTCGCCATCGAAGCGCTTCCATCGGCAGCCAGCCCGCTCAGCTTCAGTTCCTGCGTGGTGGCCGACAACTTCGGAATGGGCAAGGAAATTGCGAAACTGTCCTGCGGAGATAATGTTCTTGTGATGAGCTATGATAATCGCGGTTCACTGGACAGGGCTGAAGGTGTTTTTGTATATCTTGACGGCAATGTTGGAAGAATCGCATCAACAGGATCAGTAGATGCCGAAGAGGATCTGCGTGCTTTTCTGGCGGCAAATCCGGGATTCTACGAAACGGCCATCATTACCACCGGCAATTTTATTACGGACGGAATTATGAGCCAATTGTCGGGAATGAACGTATGCGCTGTCGATATGAACGACAATGCGAGGAAATACCTGCGTTCCGGTGCCATATCCTTCATAGCAGACCCCGATTTGTATGAAATGGGATACAAGGCTGTCGAATGTGTATCCAATGACATCTCCGGCTACCATGTTCATAATGTAGCGGTCAACTACAGCTATCCTGAGATGAAAGCGACGCTGTCGAATGTAAAAAAATCTATGAGCAAAGGGGGTGATAGACAACCATTTACTTTCGAATACGACTTCTCTTATGTTGATGGCAGGTTCCATCATTCAGACTATACGGAGAATATACTGGGAATGATTTCCAACTCCACTATCTATCTGGATGGAGACAAGGTTCTGGACGAAGATGGGGACATCGTATGTAAAGACCTGACTTTTACTCCGGACGGGTTCATATCATATCTGGAAAGCCCTGATTATGGCAAGTATTCAATAACCTATTCCGGAAGGCATATCAGTTCCATACGGATGGAAGATTTCAAGAATTCGGATGGCCTCTCCGTTTCCAGAATCGACAATTTCAATTGGAAAAACAACGTTCTGGAATCAATAGTAAAAGAGACAAGCATAGACGGAGAGACAAGCGGAGTTGAAACGGTCAGTTTCTCATATGGCGATGTGCCAAATCCGTACAGACAGTTCTCCGGAATTATGACATTGTGCCTTGACAACATCGGAGTGCTGATTCCGGATCTTGCCTTCATCGGTTATTTTGGCGACGGATCAAGGAAGGCACTTAGCGGCTATTCCGAAATAACCTCATCGAGAACATCCGAGTATGTGATAGAGCAGGTGTTCAATATGGACGGGACACTGTCCTTCGAGACCCAACTCTGTACAGAAGGGGTTTCAAAGGATATGCGGGAGAAGTATGAGTATTCATACTCCAATTGATTCATCAGAAGTCATTTCAGCCTGAGAATGGTATGAGTTTTTCGAAGGACATCACAGATGTGCGCAGGTACATAGAATCGAAAAATTTGTACCTGATGCAGAAGAAAGATATTGACAGATTTGTGGAATGCGCCGTTGCCTCCTATGGGAACATCTCCTACCCGTTAAACGATTACTTTATGGGAAGGTTGTGTACCGATGAGGATCTGCGGGCAATGTGGCTCTTCAATTTGAGGTATTTCTGCAACAATGCACTGATATATGCTGATTCTCCGGAGTGCAACGCCTGGGTGCTCTGGATAGAACCCGGGTGCAAGGGCGTATCTGTCTTTCAGTTCCTTCTCCACGGAGGCTTCAGGATGACGGCCTCTCTAGGCATCGGAAGCCTGAAACGCATAATGACATACGAGGACTACAGCAAGGAAGTCAGAATGAACGCAACGGGAGGCCGCGAATGGTACTGGTACAATCTGGTAGTGCGTCCCGAAGCTCAGGGGAAGCATCTGGTCAGCAAACTCCTGAAGCCGATGCTGGAATACTGTGAACAAAGCGGACGACCGGTGTTCCTTGAAACCCATTCAGAGAAGAACGTCGGGATATACGGGCATTTCGGCTTTGAGGTTGTGAGCGACGGCACTATTCCCGGCACCGATGTGACTCATTGGGGGATGGTGAAATAATGTAATCTTCATCGCGCCCGCCGTCTGGAGCTGCGGCAGAACAAAAACTATGGTGACCGTCCGGAATATCAGGAGTACGTTGCCAAAGTCCCCATCGATTTTGATAAAATCCGAAGTGTTTATCCTGAAAATGAGTAAGTTTGCATCAATCATTCAAGCCCGTGATGAACCAGATTGAACTCCATCCGCTGCATTCGCAGGAAGAAAATGTATCCTTTGACAGGGCGCTTGGCATACAGGTCCAGAGCTGGGGTCCTTTCGGCCACGGTATCGTAGATATGACTGCCATACCGGAGATAAGGGAGATAGCGGCGCAGTATGACCGGACCCCGTCCCAGATTATTCTCCGATGGATTCTTCAGCGCGGATTGGCCTGCATTCCGCGTGCCAGGGTCGGCCACTTCAAAGAAAACCTCGAAGTGACGGATTTCGTGCTTTCCGATGAGGATATGACCAGGGTTTCGGCCCTCAACAGGAATCGGAGATCCAGTGAAGATGACAATCCGGAGGATTTCGCATGGTAACTTTTTATTTATTCCAATAAGGTCTGAAGTATTGCGGGATTGGGGTCAAAATCAACTCAATCCTTGACGAGACGGATGCCAGAATGCTGATCACTACGTACGATGAGTGGAAGACGGAGTGGAAAAACCTGCGCATAAAGCACAATGCCTGCTGATTGATAAGATATGTAGCCTTCCTTAAAAGGAGCAGGAAACATAAGAAGCTGTTTTGAAATTAGACGGATGTTGAAAGAAACTTGCTCGAATTTCACTGAATTTAAACAGCTTCTGAGTATTTTTGTGAGAATATATGCTTATCCGCGCCTTCAATAATCCATCAAAGGACTCCTTCTTAGTCTGGGGGTGGTAAACAACGTTCTTATAATCAGCAAATTAACGTTTAAAGACAATGTTTTTCGCCTGCGGTCCGCTCAACTGTTACGTGTTTGAACCCGGTTTTTGTATCAGAAAAGTGTAGCTTATGGACAAATCACAGGTTATATATGATTTTCTCCGATTTTGTCACCATATTGACAAGGACATTACGCTTGCCGTCAATTCAGTTCATTGCGGTTGGTCGGATTCCGTTTGGATGCTGTTTTCAAACAAAGAGATATGGTTCGTAATGTACTTTGCCGTGCTTGTGTTCCTTTTCAGGAATCTTGGATGGAAGCGTGCCATAATAGGCCTGCTGTCAATTGTTCTGACAATTGTATGCTGCGATCAGCTGGGTAATCTTTCCAAGGATTTTTTTGAAAGGCTCAGACCATGCTGGGATGCCAATATGATGGCCAGAGGATTGCACGTACTTGAGGGAATGGGTAATAAATACGGTTTCTATTCAGCTCACGCCGCCAATGCCATGGGGTTTGCCGTGACATCAGCTATGGTCTTCAGGAATGACAGATCCCGCCGTTATAATATATATACGGTATGTGTTGTGGTGTGGGCATTTCTGGTCGGCTTCAGCCGCATATTCGTGGGTAAGCACTTTTTCGGAGATGTGATGACAGGATTCGCCGTCGGAGCGGTGATCGGGTATCTGTTCGGGAAATTGTCGTATGTCAATACCCATAAGGTAACAGCTAAGTTCTCTTTCATATTGCACGGACATATTCTCAATCCTGTCTGGCTTCCGCGTGCTGTCCGTCGTGCCAGAAGAGAGAAGGCACAGGGCGATATGTCAGTCCTGTATTTCTCCAGAGAATATCTTTCTTCTGTTGCAGAATTGCCGGACGAAGGGAATTTGACGGTAGATGATTCTGCAGAACGTATTTACTCCTTATGGCTGCAGGGTGAGGAAAATGCCCCGGATCTGGTGAAGTCGTGTTTTGCCAGCATAAGGAAGAACTGTGCTCAGGAGCTTGTGGTTCTTGATGAGTCATCAGTAATCAGTATGACGCAGATGCCTGAGGTGATTGTCAGAAAATACAGGAAGGGAATCATCAGCCGGGCGCACTTCGCTGATATCTGTCGTCTGGAACTGCTGTATCGTTATGGCGGTTACTGGATAGATGCCACCTGCCTGGTTACTGCTCCCATACCGGAATATATCACGAATTGTGATTTCTTTGTTTTTATGGCCGGTAACAGAATTGCATGCTCTTACAGCTTTATCCAGAATTGTTTTATCAGGGCACGCAAGGGTGACTGGCTATTGGGTGCATGGCGGAAGATGGTGCTCGATTATTGGAGTCGGGAGAATGGGCATATTGACTATTTCCAGCATCAGCTGATGTTCAAGACCATAGTGGAGTACACTGACAGGGGGGCTGAATGTTTCAGCAGGATGCCGAAGATAGATCAGTATGATACTCACAGAATCAATATTAAAGGGTATACGGCGATGTTTGATCCTCAGGAATTTGAGGACATCAAGTCTGGAGCATTCTTTCAGAAAATGTCCCATCATTTGAAGACATATCCGGAAGGAAGCTATATTGATGTGATAGCAAAAGGGGAGTTTGATTGATTAATTGTCAAATTGTAAATTAACAATTAAACTTGTTTTGTTGATGTAAAATATTGCAGTACAGTGATTAAGTGATTTATTGCGATGTTGGAATATTTAATACAAATGTTAATTTTAGCCAAATATAGACTTTCTGATTTAACCTTTTCCCGTTAATTGCATCTTATAAGTGAACGCCGGATGAAACAGTGGTTCCGGCAGACAGACAAGATGTTTAACAAAAAAAAGAATAGAATTATGAAAAAGGTTATTTTGACAGCAATCGTTTCAGTTTTGGCTTTAACAGCAAGTATCAATGCAAATGCACGTGTAACTTCCGAGGGTGAGGCTACAATAGTGGAAATAGCATCCAACCTGAGTCCGGAAAATGCATACATCTACACGGCAATGTGCCAGAGATTTCTGAACGAGTCGGAGCAGATTGCAAATTCGGAGAAACTCAGCGATGTACAGAAGCAGAACCGTCTGTCAAATCTGACAAGTCTTTATATGGACCGTTTCAGCCAGATTCTCGATACCTGGCAGACAATGACTACAATACAGGAGCTTCTGAAGTAAACGGTAAGTATAAGGAAAACCGGTGCTGCCATAATCGGCAGCACCGGTTTTCTATGTCTCAGTCGCGTGTTATGGCGATTCTGTACTCGCGTTTTGAGTTGTTCTTCAATTTGGATTCCCTTAGCCACAGGTTGGCGGATTTCAGTTCCCTGTACGATATGCCGTACTTGTTGGCGAATCTTGCCAGATCAGGTATGGATGTCCTGACAGTGATTGTGTCAATAACTTCTGCCGGTCTGTACAGTTCGTCCGGTGTCAGATTGAATCCGAAATTCTCCGGATGCTCGAACATCATCTTTACTGCGAGAAGCCTGAATATGTAGCGTGACGTCTCCTTCGGCAGCCACAGGTCGATGGCATTTTTTCTGTGCTGGTTTGTGATTTCTCTGGATATGTAGTTCTGCCCTACGTTATAGCTTGCCGCGGCGGTCAGCCAATTGCCGTATTTATTGTAGGCGGTGTTGATATAGTCGCAGGCCGCGGCAGTCGCTTTCTCTGTATTGTAGCGTTCGTCCACATTTGAGTTTATCTCCAGACCATATTGTTTCCCTGTTGCCTGGGTGAACTGCCATAGTCCGGCGGCCGCTGCCGTTGATACCGATCTGGGGTCAAGATTACTCTCAATGACCATCAGGTATTTGAAATCATCCGGTATGCCTTTAGCCTTCAGTATTGGCTCAATAATCGGGAAAAACTTGGGAGCACGCTTCAGCATAAGCGTTGATGTGGTGTGTGAGTATTTGAAGGCAATAAGTTCATGATCCAGTCTTTCCTTCAGGTCACTTCGGTTGATCAGTATGGTGTCGCCTGCGAATATGCAATACGGCGGAATCGGTATATTTGGTGTGGTGTCTGTACCCCCGGATATAACGTAGTTGGTTGTAATGACAGGAACGTCTGCAGAGTCTTCCCTGTCATTGCATCCGGCTAGCATTATAATGGTGAATGTCAGAACTATATATGCTGTTTTTCCAATTAGTTTCGTCATCTCTCGTCCTGAATCATTTTACATACTTCAATAATGATATCTCTGTCTATGCTCTCATCGAATTTGCGTGCCCAAAGCTGAGGTGCCGTCTTCAGCATATCCAGGTCTTCAATTGTAAAAACCCAAGGGTGGCGTATGCTGGACCCCCTGTTCCAGTCAATGAGACGCAAATTGCTGTTATTGATAGTGGTGTTTTCGGCAGTTTCGCTGTTGTAGAGTCTTTTCATAAACGGACTTTGTGCCAGAATGGTCGGAATGAATATCTCATCACACATCGTGCTGTGACGGAAAACCTTTCTCACCCATTCCTTGCGGCTTGTGATATACCTTGCGCAATCGTCAGTAATGCTGAACCACTGTGAGCCTTTTGCAAATGTTACATCAGTGTTTCGTTTTATTCCAAGCACTGAAAGAATTGCCTTGAAACTGTGGTTAAGCCAGTTCGTCAGAAAGAACCGGCTCCCTTCCGGGAAAAGTGTGAAATATCTCACTCTTTTCAGAGTATGTTCCTCAATCGGCCACAGATTAATGAATTCCTTGCCGTCGGCAGTCTCAAAGAAAGAATGAATAGACTCCTGGCTTTTTATCGGCAAATCCATTCCGGACAGCAGGTGATAGTATGAATGGGGCACCTTGACAGCTTCCTCAAGAAGTGCCATTTCTGCCTTTACGATACTGACTCCGCCCCAATGTATTCTGATCTGCGGATTTATGAAGTACAGTCTGCTTTTCTTGCACACGTTCTGCAGGACATCGTATCCGAAAGATGCTCTCCGGTCAAGGTGCAGGTATATGTCATTGAACTCATAATCAAGTGCCTCCAGCAGTATTCGTATCTGCCAGGGATTCTTATGAGCAAGAATCAGGTAGGCGTGTCTATCTTTCATAAAGGCAAAAGTATGATTTTTACTTGAATTTTAGTTACTTTGCAGATTGGTTTCAATGTGGCTGTAGCGTAAAAGCCTCATATTAGAAAGACTTGTTCAATGACAGAGTTTGAAATGATAGCCAAGACGTTCCAGGGTCTGGAAGAGGTCTTGGCAAAAGAGCTGACAGAGCTGGGTGCCAATAATGTGGCAATAGGTAACCGGATGGTATCGTTCACGGGAGATAAGGCACTGCTGTACAAGGCGAATTTTCATTTGCGTACCGCTATAAGGATTCTGAAGCCGTTCTGGCATTTCAGGGCATCGAGCGCCGACGAGGTATATGATATATGCAGAAAAAAAATCCAGTGGGAGAACTATATGACTGTATCCACAAGCTTTTCCATCGATGCAGTGGTCAACAGTGAGGAGTTCAAACATTCCAAATTTGTGGCGTACAGGGTAAAGGATGCCATTGCCGATTATTTCCGTGATAAGGAAGGACAGCGTCCCAACGTAAGTGTGTCGAATCCGGACCTGATGTTCCATATACATATTTCCAACGAGGACTGCTCACTTTCTCTGGACAGTTCCGGAGAGTCGCTCCATCGCAGGGGATATCGTCAGGAGACTATGGAGGCTCCACTGAACGAGGTGCTTGCCGCAGGAATGCTGCTCATAGCCGGCTGGAATGGACAGTGTGATTTTGTTGATCCTATGTGCGGATCGGGTACGCTTCCTATTGAGGCGGCCCTGATAGCAATGAATATGGCCCCTGGCCTTTTCCGCAGCAGGTTCGCATTTGAGAAATGGAATGATTTTGACAAGGAACTGTTCACACAGATTTACAATGATGATTCAGCCGAAAGGCCTTTCAATGGTCATATCTACGGTTATGACAAAGATCCGAAAGCTATTCTGACGGCGCGTCGCAATGCCAGGGCGGCAGGTCTTTCCGATGTGATTCACTTTGATGTGAGGGATGTCAGCGATTTCCAGCCCGTGAGTGGCAGGACCCTGATGGTTACCAATCCTCCGTACGGCGAGCGCCTTAAGGAGGGTGATGTCCCGGCTGTCTATGAGACACTCGGCGAGCGTCTCAAGCACGCCTTTATGGGCTCAGAGGCCTGGGTGATATGCAATCATTATGAGTATTTTGACAAAATTGGTCTGAAACCGTCGGCAAAGGTTCCGCTATACAACGGAGCGCTGGCGTGTGAATTCCGCAAGTACGAGATTTTCGGTGGCAGCTACGGCAGTTTCCGCTCAAAGGGTTCAAAGCTTGAAAAGGAGAACTCGTCCGAGAGGCGTGGTACCACCTTGCGTCATAAGGCGGCACAGGCTGAACGCCTCAATAAGGGAAAAACGGTTGATGCAGATAAACCGGCTGACGAGGAAAGACCCCGCAGACCTTTCCGTGAGAAGCGTGCTGACAGTGAGAAGCCCCGCAGGTCCTTCCGTGATAAACCTGCTGATAATGACAGGCCTCACAGGTCAGGACGTAAAATCGACGGGGACAGCAGTTATGTGAAGCGGGGTCCAAGGAAGGAAAAGACTTTCGGTAAAAGTGAGGCGCCAAAGAAATTTGCAGGCCGAAAATCAGCTCCGGTCGGAAAAAAAGGTAGTTTTGTAAAACACGATAAAAAGATACAGAAATGAGAATACTTCTTCTCGGAAGTGGCGGGCGTGAACATGCCTTAGCTTGGAAAATTGCCCAAAGTTCACGTGTTGGGAAACTTTATATAGCACCCGGCAATGCCGGGACGGCAACTGTAGGCGAGAATGTGGCTATCAAAAGTGACGATTTTGACGGAATTGCCGCATTTGTATTGAATAACCATATCGATATGGTAGTAGTGGGGCCGGAGGATCCGCTGGTGAAAGGAATAAACGATTATTTCAAGAATGATGCCAGACTTGCCGGAATACCTGTGATAGGTCCTACCAGGGCTGCCGCACAGCTGGAGGGAAGCAAGGATTTCGCCAAGCAGTTTATGATGCGTCACGGCATTCCGACTGCGGCATACCGTACATTTACCTCAGATACTTTGGAGGATGGTCTCAGATTTCTGGAGACATTGAAGGCTCCGTATGTATTGAAGGCCGATGGTTTGTGTGCGGGTAAGGGAGTGCTGATTCTGCCTACACTGGAGGAAGCTAAGAAGGAACTTAGTGAAATGTTGGGTGGAATGTTCGGAGGAGCTTCATCCAGGGTTGTCATTGAAGAGTTCATGAGCGGAATAGAATGTTCGGTGTTTGTCCTGACAGACGGCAGGAACTATAGGATTCTGCCTGAGGCCAAGGATTACAAGCGTGTAGGAGAGCACGATACCGGGCTCAACACAGGCGGTATGGGCTCAGTGTCACCTGTGCCGTTTGCCGACAGGGAGTGGATGGACAAGGTTGAAAGCCGCATCATTCGTCCGACCGTGCAGGGCCTTGCAGAAGAGGGCCTTGAGTACAAGGGATTCATATTCTTCGGTCTGATCAATGTAGATGGAGATCCGAAAGTGATAGAATACAATGTCAGAATGGGTGATCCTGAGACAGAGACTGTAATGCTCAGACTGAAGTCAGACCTCGTGGATCTGCTGTGTGGCGTAGCGGAAGGTAATCTGGACACCAGGCCGATAGAGTTCGATTCGCGTTCAGCCGTGTGCGTGATGCTTGTATCAGGCGGATATCCTGGGCATTATGAAAAGGGATTCGTGATAACGGGAACGGAAAATGTCAAGGACAGCATCGTGTTCCACGCTGGTACCGCATACGATTCAGCTGGCAATGTCGTTACTGCAGGAGGTCGCGTCATTGCGGTAAGTTCATACGGCAGGGATAAGTCAGAGGCACTGGCCAAATCATTCAGGAGCGCGGGAATGATTGATTTCAACGGCAAGCATTTCCGCAGCGACATAGGAGCGGATTTATAGTATCAGATAAATTTTGTATTCCGATATGGGTTATAAGAGGTTAAACAGTATCATCGGCTGGATGGTGTTTCTGGTGGCGGCAATGACATATTGCCTTACCATAGAGCCTACGGCCAGCTTTTGGGATTGCCCCGAGTTCATAACTACCGGTTTCAAGCTGGAGGTAGGACATCCGCCAGGAGCACCTATTTTCATGCTGACAGCTAATCTGTTCTCACAGCTGACCGGTGATGTCAGCAAAGTTGCAATGATGGTGAACATAATGTCTGCACTGATGAGTGCGTTGTGTATTATGTTCCTTTTCTGGACAGTCACGTATCTTGCAAAAAAGCTTATATGTGGCAAGACTGGCGTTCCTGACATCTGGCAGACCATAATTATCTTTGCTTCAGGTATTGTGGGAGCACTGGCCTATACATGGAGTGACACGTTCTGGTTTAGTGCCGTCGAGGGCGAGGTGTATGCATATTCATCGTTCTGTACAGCCGTGACATTCTGGCTGATTCTTAAGTGGGACGAGGAGGCATCCGACCCCAGAAGTGACCGTTGGCTGATACTGATAGCATACGTGATAGGTGTCTCGGTAGGTGTCCATCTGCTGAATCTTCTGTGTATCACCGCCATTGTCCTGGTATTCTATTTCAACAAATGTGAGAATCCCAACTGGCGCGGGGGCATAGGCTCCATAATACTGTCAGGAGTGATTATTGCTGCCGTACTGTATGGTATGGTTCCGGGAATAGTAAAGGTGGGCGGCTGGTTTGAACTGCTTTTCGTGAACGGACTCGGCTGCAGATTCAACACAGGTCTGATCATATATCTGGTATTGCTTGTGGCAGTGATCCTCTGGGGTGTGTATGAGAGTCAGAAGGCTGAGAGTGATGTGAGAATGAAAATATCGGTCCTGAGTACCATTGCTGTGACAGGTGTTCCTTTCTACGGTCATAAAGCCGGCGGAATAGTCTTTGGGATAGTAGTACTGGCAGTACTGGCGTTCTATCTTTTCAGCAAGTCTGTCAGTGACAAGTGGAAACCGTCGCCGCGTATTCTCAATACCGTGATGCTGTGCATTATGTGTATAACAATCGGCTATTCATCATACGCTCTGATTGTGATACGCTCTACGGCAAATCCTCCGATGGATCAGAACTCGCCCGAGGACATTTTCACTCTGGGTGACTATCTTGCCCGTGAACAATACGGATCGCGTCCGTTGCTGTATGGCCAGACATACGCCTCACAGTATGCGCTGCGTATTGATAATGAAAGGAAGGGATGTTCTGTGGAATACTCTGAGAACGGTAAGGTCTATGGACGTAAGGAGAAGAGCGAGTCCGGCGAAAAGGACCGTTACTACGTGAAGGATTACCGCCGCGACTATAAATATGCCCAGAATATGCTGTTCCCACGTATGTACAGCAGTGATCCCAATCATATAAGGCAGTATGAGCAGTGGGCAAATGTCAGGGGCAGGACTGTGATGTACGACAGGTGCGGTGAGATAATCAAAATCAAAGTGCCTACACAGTTGGAGAACATCAGATTCTTCCTGAAATATCAGGTCAACTATATGTACTGGAGATATTTCATGTGGAATTTTGCCGGCCGTCAGAATGACTTGCAGGGTTATGGCGAGTATAACAGGGGCAACTGGATTACCGGAATAAACTTCATTGACAAACTGTGGCTTGGCGATCAGAGACTTCTGCCTGATTGTTTCAAGGGTAAGGGTCACAACGTATTCTATGGTATTCCTCTGCTGCTGGGTATCATAGGTGCTATATGGCAGTTACGGAGAGGCAGACAGGGCAGGCAGCAGTTCTGGGTAGTTATGTGCCTTTTCTTTATGACCGGACTGGCTATCGTAGTATATCTGAACCAGACTCCGTCGCAGCCAAGAGAGCGTGACTACGCATACGCAGGTTCGTTCTATGCGTTTGCTATATGGATAGGGCTTGGTGTGGCAGGCGTAAGCAGTCTGTTGCGCAGGATTGTGGGAAGCAAGGCTGCACCGATAGCGGCAGCCGTACTCTGTATATTGGTACCATTGCAGATGGTAGGTCAGACGTGGGATGACCACGACCGCAGCGGACGATATACCTGTCGTGACTTCGGTCAGAATTATCTTACGACACTCCCTGAGAAGGGCAATCCAATAATATTCACGAATGGTGATAACGATACATTCCCTCTCTGGTATAATCTGGAGACGGAAGGCTTCCGCACTGACTGTCGTGTCTGCAATCTGAGCTATCTGATGACAGACTGGTACATTGACCAGATGAAGCGTCCGGCATACAAGTCTCCTTCAGTCCCCATAGCGTATGAGAGGATTGATTATGAGACTGGAACGAACGACTATGTGCCTGTACGTCCGTCGGACAAGGCGAGCCTTCTCAAGTCGGCAAAGACCCAGAAGGATATCGACTATGTATATGAGTCGTTTGAATTGAAGACTGTGCTTGAATACTGGGTTCAGAAGTATCATATCATTCCTACGGATACGATATGGTTCAAGCTTGACAAGGAGGCGATACTCAATTCCGGTATGATGATACCTGATGAGTATATAGGAGCTACCCGCGAGGAGACTATCAGCAAAATGCCCGATAAGATGTATATATCTCTCAAGGGTAAGTCTGCAATCTATAAGAACGAGCTTATGATGCTTGAGATGCTTGCCTACAGCAATTGGGAGCGTCCTCTTTATATGGCTACCACTGTCGGTGGTGAAAACCATCTTAATCTTGATCCGTATTTTGTACTGGAGGGACTTGCATATCGTATTACTCCGTTCAACTGGAAGGAACTTGGCTATGCAGATCAGGATCCGAGAAGCGGTAATTACGTTATCGATACTGAGAGGATGTATGATAATCTGATGAAATTCAAGTTCGGAGGACTTGATGCGGGCAGGGAGCTGTATCTTGACGAGACAATCAGGCGTATGTGCGACAGCCATCGCAGGCTTTACGCAAAGCTTGCCGAGGCACTTATTGAGAAAGACGAGGGGGATAAGGCACGTGATATATTGGATAAGGTATATTATGGAATTCCCGGTGATGTCAATCCTCACACATTTATCGGGTACTCTCATTCATTGGCGTTGAGCTATCTGGAACTGGGTGATAAGGAAAAGGCTGGAGACATTGCCGAACGTATGGCAGAATCGTATTTTTCCGAGATGACCTGGTATCTGTCACTGGATGACTATTATCTCAGACAGTTGTCCGATGACTTTGAGGATGCTGCGACGTTCCTTTATAAACTTGTATTGCCGGTATTTGAGCGCACATGCAAGGACAAAGAGACGTTCAATGCCGCTACCGACCTGTTTGACAGACTGTGGGGTGAGTATAAGAGCAGAATGGGTTAAGGCCTGCATTAATGCTTAACTGGCGACCTTCATCGCTTTTACGGCTGATATATCCTCAGGGAATATTCAGGATGGATCCGTCAGATCACAGTGTCTATCTGACATTCGATGACGGACCTGTTCCTGAGGTTACTCCCTGGATTCTGGAGTTGCTGGATAAATACAAGGTAAAGGCAACATTCTTTCTGGTAGGGGACAACGTCCGGAAATATCCTGATTTGCTGGAGAAACTGGTCTGCAATGGCCATAGCATAGGCAACCATTCCTTTAATCACGTGCACGGTGTGAGGATTGGTGTCACGGAGTATATGGACAATGTCAGGCAATGCGACAGCTATTTCAAGACCTGTCTGTTCCGTCCTCCCCACGCCATTATGCGCAAAGCGGTGTACCGCTGTATGCTGTCCGATTATAAAATGGTCTTTTTTGATGTGCTGCCCCGTGATTACAGGAGCGATTTATCAGGTCAGGATGTCCTGGATAATGTTATGAGATATACGCGCAACGGCTCAATCATAGTCTTTCACGATTCTCTCCGTTCCAGGAAGAATCTTGAGTACGCCTTGCCAAAAGCCATAGAGTGGCTGTCAGCCGAAGGGTATCAGTTCAAGGTATTGTAGCTTACTGGCAGAGTGCAGTGCATATAGCATTCTGAACACGTCTGGAAGCTGCCATTTTTATTGCACCGCTGTTCATTATGCAGAATGCCATGTTCCGTCCGTCAGCGTCTCTCGCATATCCCGACAGAGTGCAGGCACCTGTTACAGTTCCTGTCTTGGCATGAATCTTGCCTGATGTAGTCTTATCGCCCATCCTTCCTTTAAGTGTACCGTCATAACCGGCAATCGGCAGGCTTTCGTATATTATCTCATACATCTCCGGATCCTGATAGAAAAGTTTGAGTACTTCGACAAACAGTCTGGCCGGGATATAATCATACATTGAAAGTCCGCTTCCATCGGCAATATTGAATGTAGGGCACTTATCGATATTGCGTTTCAAGAGGTTTGTAGTGTATTTTGCCGCATCATTGAAACTGATGCAGGACTGGGTCTTGGAACGGGCGGCCTGCAGAAACATAGCTTCCGCGTTCAGATTGACGCTCTCTTTCAATGCCTCTTTCAGAACTTCTCTCAGTGTATGCCTTACAGATGCCAGGGTGACGGATTGCTCCGGACAGGTCCCCCATCCTTTATCTTCAAACTCTATTCCTTCCTGTCCGACGTATTCGGAGAACAGTGTCAGGGTGAAACCGGCAGAGTCATAGATGTTCAGGTCCGTGGATGTGGCTTTCGTAGCATTGCCGGATATGATGATGGTATTTTTATTGTTGAGCCAGTCGCGCTTTATGGAAAACGTACCGAGCGATTCGTCCTTTGTCCTTGCCAGATTTACGACCTTGTAATAATCGGACTGGGGAAAGGTATTTACCGTAGGAGGCATACCTTTCTGGCTGGGTTTTACGGATATGCCTATGTAGCCGCCGTGCACGGTAAGCGGTGAGATATAGGGCTGGAAACTGTTCGGTGTATCGTCCCAGGCCCATCCGGATCCCCAGTAGATACTGTCCATTATACTTACATCCGCCAGAATATTTCCGTTGATGCGCGTTATCCCGCAGTTCTTCAGATCGGCTACGAGTGAGCGCAGGTCGTTTTCCATAAGCTGGGGGTCAAGTCCTCCGACAAGATAGAGATTGCCGTTCAGTGTGCCGTCGTTCTCCAGAATTCCGTCAGTCTTGAGTGTAGTCTGAAAACTGTAATCGGACCCCAATGACTTGAGTGCGGAATACGATGTCAGCAGCTTCATTGTCGATGCAGGTCTGTTGAGCACGTTTTCCCTATATGCGAACATGGCGCTGTCTCCGTCCAGGTCCCATACATATACGCTTATGTCCGTTCCTTCAGGCAGACAGTTCTGTATTATGCTGTCCAGCTCGGCGGATATTGTACTGTTGTCTCTGCTGTATCCGGCCGAGTTGTATGCAAACACCATAGCCGTGCAGATTGCTGCTGTTCTCAAAAAACCGTTCATATCCTATCTCAATAGGAGACTGATGTCTCCAGTCCGCTTTTTCTTACTGTTTCCGCGATTTCATCGAGCTTTTGCGGTGTGGCTTTCCTTAATGTGCCTATCGGTGTCTCACGGTCAACGGTGTAGATCATCACTTTTTCCGGCTTTATCTGTTTAAGAATCTCAAGCCAGGGATTGACATATTCCGGCAATGTATTGTCCATATCAACTCCGTTATGACTGCCTGTCAGAAACATTGTCTGTATCATAACGTGACCGTTGAATGCCTTAAGTGCCCTGATTATCTCATCCAGGTCGTAATTGCCTACAGGCTGGTCAAGCCTTCTGATATACCCAATATCCACGGTGTCCAGCTTCTGGATGTTGTTATCGATTTTCATAAGTGCGTCAAAGACTTTTCTGTCAATGATTCTGGTGGCGTTGCTCAATACACTTACCTTGGCTTTCGGAAACATCTCGTCCCGCAATGCGATTACATCATCCACGATACCCGGGAAATCAGGATGCGTTGTCGGCTCTCCGTTGCCGGCGAAAGTCAGTACATCGGGCACAGGACCTTCGGCCTTCATCTTCTCCAACCATCTGCGCAATTCGGCCTTCACCTCTTCTCTGGCCGGTCTGGGAAGTGAAGGACGCCGTTCCCTGTTAAGTCCGCATTCGCAGTATATACAGTCGAATGTACAGATTTTACCGTCGGACGGCATCAGATTGATGCCCAGTGACACGCCGAGTCTGCGGCTGTAGAACGGTCCGAATATGGGTGACGGATATATTGTAGTTGACATGTCAGATAAATACTGGTTACTGCAAAGTTAACCAAAGAATTTGAACGAACCATACAAAAGCACTATCTTCGCAATCCGTAACAAACTCATTTTTAATGGTAGCGTTAATACTGTTTCTTGCCGGTGCCCTGCTGATATCATTTCTGTGCTCGATATTGGAATCCACGCTGATGTCAACCCCACTCTCCTATATCACAATGCGTGAGGAGGAAGGATATCCGCTTGCCGGTACATTCAAGAAATTCAAACTTGAACCGGACAGACCTATTGCGGCCATCCTGTCGTTGAATACCATTGCAAATACTATTGGTTCGGCGGGGGTCGGCCGTCAGGCAACGCTGATTTTCGGAAGCGAATGGTTTGGTCTGGTATCCGCAATCGTGACACTGCTGATTCTGGTCTTTTCGGAGATAATCCCGAAAACGATAGGCACATCCTACTGGAAGCGTCTGATGGGCTTTACCGCACGGGCTATCAGCGTACTTATCATATTAATGTATCCTCTGGTGATGCTTGTAAAGGTTGTCAGCCGCATAATCACTCCAAAAGAGGAGGAAGTGACGGTGAGCCGCGAGGAGGTCTCGGCTATGGCCAATATAGGCGAGGAGGAAGGTGTCATTGAGGAGAACGAGAACAAGATAATCCAGAATCTGATCAAGCTGGACAATGTCAAGGCATACGATGCTATGACCCCGCGTGTGGTGTCGGCCATTGCGCCCGAGTCAATGACCGTCAGGGATTTCTACAAGGATAACGAGTATCTGCACCACTCACGCATACCGGTCTATTCCGATTCGCCGGAATTCATTACCGGCTATATCCTCAGAAGCGAGGCGTTGGAGCGCCTCGCCGATGACAGGTTCTCTGTTTGTCTGGGTGACATACGCAGGGATATAAAGTATTTCAATGAGGAGACATCGCTGGGCGATATATGGGATGAACTGCTGAAAGGAAAGGAGCAGATATCCGTAATAATCGATGAATATGGGGCATTTCAGGGTATTCTTACTCTGGAGGACATACTTGAGACCATTCTTGGCCTGGAGATACTTGACGAGAGTGATACCGTCAGCGATATGCAGCAGTATGCGCGTGAACGCTGGCAGCAGCGTCAGAGGCATTCTGACAAGCCTAAGATGAAACGGCAGCCGAAAACGGAAAGTTAACCTTAAATATATATGTCATATCTATTCACATCCGAATCGGTGTCCGAAGGGCACCCGGACAAAGTGGCCGATCAGATATCGGACGCTGTCCTTGACGAACTTATTGCCCGCGATGAAAATTCAAAGGTGGCATGTGAGACTTTAGTGACCACAGGTCAGGTCATTCTGGCCGGCGAGGTCAAGTCAGAAACCTATATTGACTTGCAGCAGACTGCACGCGATGTCATCAACCGCATAGGCTATACCAAATCAGAATATATGTTCGACGGCAATTCATGCGGTGTGCTGAGTGCCATCCACGAGCAGAGCCCCGACATTAACCGTGGCGTGGAGCGTCAGGATCCGATGGAACAGGGCGCAGGCGACCAGGGGATGATGTTCGGATATGCCACCAATGAGACTCCGGAGTATATACCTCTGTCCCTTGCGCTGGCTCACGGACTTATGCGGACTCTGGCGGAAATCCGTCACGAGGGTAAGGAAATGACATATCTGCGGCCGGATTCCAAGAGTCAGGTGACTGTGGAGTACAGTGAGGACGGCAAGCCTGTACGTATTGACACTATTGTCGTATCTACGCAGCACGATGATTTCATCAAGCCCGCGGACAGTTCTGCCGAGGCTCAGGCGAAGGCTGACGCTGAGATGCTGGGACGTATTGAGCGTGATGTCAGAAATATCCTCATACCACGTCTTCTGAACAAGATAAAGGAGCCGGAAATCAAGGCTATGTTCAATGATGATATCAAGTATTTTGTCAATCCTACGGGTAAGTTCGTCATTGGCGGCCCGCACGGGGATACCGGTCTGACGGGACGCAAGATTATCGTTGACACATACGGAGGAAAGGGAGCGCACGGTGGCGGAGCGTTCAGCGGCAAGGACCCGAGCAAGGTTGACCGAAGCGCCGCTTATGCTGCCAGACACATAGCCAAGAACCTTGTAGCCGCAGGTGTTGCCGATGAGATTCTGGTACAGATATCATACGCCATAGGTGTGGCCAGGCCTATCAGCATTTTTGTCGATACATACGGCAAGAGTCACGTGAATATGCCTGACAGCCGTATAGCCGAAATTATCGGTCAGGTGTTTGACCTGCGTCCCAAAGCTATTGAGGACAGGCTGAAGCTCCGTAATCCAATATATCAGCCTACTGCCGCCTACGGTCATTTCGGCCGCACCCCATACGTGAAGGACGGCATAGAGTTCTTCACCTGGGAGAAACTCGATTACGTGGAAAGACTCCGTGAGGCTTTCCGCTGATTCCATTGCGGAACAGTGTGCACGCTGTGCTGAACAGGGATCAGGTTCCGTTCAAGTCATCAGCAGATAGGTAAAATCGTCCAAGTGTCAAAAAATTGGACGATTTTTCATTCAAAATGCTTTTTCCTGAATTATCGTAATGACAGGGCGAAGGGTCATGGTAATTTTGGTGCATGAAAAATGGACAGACAAGACTTTTCAAATCGACGGTATTTCTATGGCTGGGTATTTCAGCCGCATCGTTTTCTCGTGTCAGGGGCGAAACCGTCAGCCTGAGTATGACCGATGTCATCAGCATGGCGCAGGAGTCATCGCCGCAGGCCAGGCAGGCGAGGGTCAGCTTCGAGTCGGCCTGGTTCAGCTACAGGAGCTACAGAGCGGAGTATCTGCCTTCGCTGTCACTATCCGCAAATCCTTCGCTGAACAGGAGCACCAGTTCGGTAACTCTGCCGGACGGAACTGAAAAATACGTCCGCACGAACAGTGTTCACGGCGATCTGAGCCTGTCTCTTTCGCAGAATATCTGGTTTACCGGAGGCAGCATCTCATTGTCAGGGGCAATAAGCAGGATGGATCAGTTCGGGGAGAATCATACTCACAGCTATTACTCGCAGCCTCTGCAGCTCACCATATCGCAGGATCTGTCGGGTTACAACCGCTTCAAATGGGAGCGCAGGACCGAGCCCCTGTCATACAGAATCGCACGCAAGGAGTATGCCGAGACGCTGGAACTGGTGGCAAGTGAGGCCGTATCGCTGTTCTTCAGTCTGGTATCTGCACAGACAAACCTCGACATTGCCCGCATAAACTATGCAGCTGCCGACACCTTATATACATACGGCAAGGGTCGGTACGGAATAGGCACAATCACTGAAAACGAGCTGCTGCAGCTGGAGCTGCGCCTGCTGAATGAGGAGACTGGCATCATTTCCTCCCAGACCGCACTGCAGGATGCAGCCGATGCTCTCAGGAATTACCTGAATCTGCCGTCCGACATTGACATCCAGGTCAGTACGGACGATAGCATTCCTCTGTTCACGGTTCCATTGGACAGGGCATTGGAACTGGCTATGCAGAACAGTCCTGATATGGACTATCTGGAGCTGAACCGCCTGAACAGCGAGAGCAATCTGGCCTACTACAAATCACAGTCCGGATTCAGGGCATCGATATATATGCGTCTGGGACTGGCTCAGACCGCCGATGAGCTGCCGGAGAGTCTGCGCAATCTGAATGACGAGCAGTCAGTGAGCGTATCTCTGAGCATTCCCATTCTGGACTGGGGTCGCAACCGCGGACGTGTTCACGTGGCGCAGAACAATCTGGAAATGACCAAACTGCGCAACGAGCAGAGCATGGTGGCATTTGAAAAGACAGTGACACGTGCAGTGTCGCAGTTCAACAGCCAGCAGCGTCAGGTCGATATTGCCCGCCGCACGATGCTGACGGCGCAGCACCGTTATGACGTGGCCCGCCACATGTACATGAGCGGCAATTCCACGATGCTTGACCTGAACGAGGCTATCACTGCCAAGGATTCGGCCTACCGGTTATACACGTCGGCACTGAGCCAGTACTGGCAGCTGTACTACACCATCCGCAGCATGACCGGATTTGACTTTGACAGAAACGTCAGCATCGAGCACGACGTTGAGACTATGATGAAGAACTTATAACCTGTTATTGACAGAATATGGACTATAAACTTCCACCTAAGAAATGGTACGTGAAATACCGCATTCACATAGTTGCGGGCATACTGGCCGCAGGACTCATCGCGCTGGTGATAAAGATGTGGACAGGACCTAAAGTGCTGAGGGTCAATATGGAAAGCATTCAGATAGCCAGTGTGGCGCAGGATGAATTCTCGGAATACGTTAATGCTGACGGGACCTTGCAGCCCATCCAGTCTATCAAGGTCTATACGCGCGAAGGCGGCTACGTGGAGCAGGTTCTGAAGCAGGACGGAGCGATTGTGGAGAAGGGCGATACCATTCTGATAATGAGTGATCCGGAACTGGAGCGCACCATCGAGAGCGAGCGCGAGTCATGGCGCAAGCAGAACCGTTCGTTCCGCACCAGCATGATTGAGATGGACCAGCGGCGTATCACTCTCAGCCAGAGCATGATGCAGACTAAGTACGAGCTTAACCGTCTGGAGAAGGAGCACCGGCTGGCCGAAGAGGAGTTCCGTATGGGCATACGCAGCAAGGCACAGTTCGATGTGGCCGAGGAGGAATACCGCTACAAGCTGGAGACCCAGCGCCTGCAGCTGGAGAGCCGCAGCCAGGATTCGGTGCTCAATGCCATCCGTCTTGAGACTCTGGATGACGAACTGCGCGAGGCCCGCCAGAAACTTGCACGCGCTGAGGCCCGTTTGCACGACCTCGTGGTCACCGCTCCGTCTGCCGGTCAGCTGAGCGGTCTTGCCGTTGAGCCCAGCCAGCGCATTTCCGCCGGAACAGCTATCGCCGATGTCAAACGTCTGGACAGTTTCCGTATGCGTCTGAGCCTCAATGAATTCTACATCGACAAGATAAATGCCGGACAGACCGCAACCATCACATACGAGAAGAAGACATACCCGATGACCATCGCCAGCACAGTGCCGGAAATCAAGGGCGGCAACTTCGATGTGTTCTTGGTATTCAGCGATTCGCTGCCAGATAATGCCCGCATAGGCAAGAGCTACCAGGCTCGCATTGAAATGGGCGGTCAGGAGCAGTCCGTGGTAATTCCCAAAGGCAATTTCTACAATTACACCCACGGCCAGTGGATTTTCAAGGTCAATGCCGCACACACCCGCGCCGTCCGC
>JAZRYP010000069.1:0-30853 GCA_045600825.1 Bacteroidaceae bacterium | reverse complement strand
CTCACAGAACGACATGGCTACGATCCGACTTCGCGAAGCGGTGGGAGGGATGAGCGAAGCGAAGTTTCGGAAGGAATACACACACGAAAGCGTGCGAGAAATGTAAACCGCCGAATAATACAAGAATCCCGGACGAGTTGTGTTACATCGTCCGGGATTCTGTATTGGTGACAGCGGAGTGTCGCTTAGCTCAGCATAGAGAGCAGGATACCTGCGGCAACTGCTGAACCGATAACGCCGGCTACGTTCGGACCCATGGCGTGCATGAGCAGGAAGTTGCTCGGGTTCTCCTTCTGGCCGACCTGCTGTGATACGCGGGCTGCCATAGGAACTGCAGATACACCGGCTGAACCGATCAGCGGGTTGATCTTCTCCTTTGAGAACAGGTTCATAAGCTTTGCCAGCAGAACGCCACCTGCGGTGCCGCAGCCGAATGCTACGATACCCATACAGAGAATCAGGATGGTCTTCACGTTCAGGAATGATTCAGCGGTAGCTGTAGCACCTACTGAAAGACCTAAGAAGATGACCACGATATTCATCAGAGAGTTCTGCATTGTGTCGCTCAGACGATCGACAACGCCGCATTCCTTTGCCAGGTTACCCAGCATCAGACATCCGACAAGCGGAGCTGCATCCGGCAGGATGAGAGCTACGATGGCGGTGATGGCGATAGGGAAGACAATCTTCTCGGTCTTGCTGACCGGGCGGAGCTGCTTCATCTTGATGGCACGCTCGCTCTTGGTGGTCAGAGCCTTCATGATTGGCGGCTGGATGACCGGAACAAGTGCCATGTAGGAGTAGGCCGCAATGGCGATAGGACCAAGGAGATGCGGAGCCAGCTTCGATGTCAGGAAGATTGAGGTAGGACCGTCAGCACCACCGATGATACCGATTGAACCGGCCTCGGCTGGTGTGAAACCGAGAGCGTTTGCGCAGATGAATGTCAGGAAGATGCCAAGCTGTGCGGCTGCACCGAGCAGAAGGCTCTTCGGATTGGCAATCAGAGGACCGAAATCGGTCATGGCACCTACGCCCATGAAGATAAGACATGGATAGAGACCCATCTTGACGCCCATGTACATGATATCAAGCAGTCCGGCCTCCTTGAGGATGGCACCGTAGCTGTGATGCATAGGGCTGGACTCGTCCAGGAACGCTGTCCACAGCTCGGCGTGAAACATGCCTGCGGCCGGAAGGTTGGTCAGCAGCATGCCGAAAGCTATAGGCAGAAGCAGCAGAGGCTCATACTTCTTGACGATAGCCAGATAGAGCAGGAAGAAACTTAAAATAAGCATAATTCCCTGTCCCCAGGTTATCTGCATGAAGCCCATGCCTTCAAAGAATCTGATTATATCATCCATAATGTATCCTTATTTATTCAATACACTGAATGACATTAACCGAGAACTACCAGCAGGTCCTCCTGCATTACGTTCTGACCGGCTGTAACGGCAATCTTTGATACGACACCGTCGCGGTCTGCCATAATGGCGTTCTCCATCTTCATACTCTCGAGTGTAAGCAGGGTGTCACCCTTCTTCACGTTCTGACCCTCTGATACGAGGACCTTGATGACTGAACCTGGGAGCGGGCTGGTAACCTTGTAGCCACCTGCCGGTACGTCAACTGTAGCCTTGGGAGCCTCTGCCTTAGGTGCCGGAGCGGCCTTCGGTGCAGGTGCCGCCTTTGGAGCTGGAGCGGCTGCCGGAGCTGCTGCCACGGCGACGGTCTCGATTTCAACGAGCTTGTCGTCCTGCATTACGTTCTTACCCGGCTCTACAAATACGTTCTTTACAGTCCCGTCTGCATCGGCCATGACGTTGTTCTCCATCTTCATGGACTCCATGGTCAGAAGGATGTCACCCTTCTTCACTGCCTGACCGGCAGATACAAGAACCTTCATTATTGAACCTGGCAGCGGTGACTTGACGGTCATGAGACCGGCCGGCTGGGCTGCCTTCGGAGCTGTAGCGGCTGCGGCCGGACGGCGGATTGCAGCTGCAGGAGTCTCCTCTTTCTCTATCTCAACCTTGTAGGACTTGCCGTTCATTGTAACCTCGGCCTTGTTGTCCTCAAGTTCATTGACGGCTGCCTGATACTGCTTGCCGTTTATTGTGAACTTATATTCTTTCATTTCATTTCGTTTTTATACTGTTAACGATGAAGATTGTTCATTCCGTATGCCTTGTCATTCCAAGGAGAATAACGGCGCTCAATTTTCCTGAGGGTAATCTCGGTCGGCTCCTCATCATGTACTCCGTTGAAATACAGATGGAGTGCCATGGCGACTGCTGCCAGGTCATCATCTTCGGATGCGGAAGCCTTGGGCGCTGCTGCGGGTGCAGCTGCTGCCTTGGGGGCTTCGGCCTTCTTTGCAGGCTTATCTGTGGAGCTGTTCATCACAACGCCGAGGAGCTTGAGAATGAAGATGAGGACGACGAGCAGTACGAATACCATTCCGAATCCCACGCCTGTAACCAGCCAGGTGTGACCCCAATTTACGACTAATGGTAACACTGTCATATCGTTCGCAGTTTAGAGTGGAATATTGCTGTGCTTCTTGAGCGGGTTCGTCAGACGCTTGGTCTGCAGGTTCTCGAATGCGCGGACAATGCGGGCACGTGTGTAGCGCGGCTCAATCACATCGTCAATGTAGCCACGGTTGGCTGCCTGGTAAGGAGAAGCGAACTTGTCCTTGTACTCGGCTTCCTTCTCGGCGATGAATTTCTTCTTCTCCTCAGGATCCTCGATGGCCTTCAGAGCCTTGGCCTCAAGTACACCTACGGCACCGCTTGCGCCCATTACGGCAATCTCAGCGTTCGGCCATGCGTAGCACATGTCACCGCGCAGCTGCTTGCAGCTCATTACGATGTGGCTGCCGCCGTAAGACTTGCGGACTGTTACGGTCACCTTTGGAACGGTAGCTTCGCCGTAAGCGAACATCAGCTTTGCACCGTGATCGATGATGCCGGCATACTCCTGACCTGTACCGCAGAGGAATCCCGGAACATCGACGAGTGTCAGTATCTGGATGTTGAATGCATCGCAGAAACGTACGAAACGGGCTGCCTTGCGTGAAGCATCGCAGTCAAGAACGCCTGCGAGCCAGCTTGGCTGGTTGGCTATGATACCGGTTGAACGGCCGTTGAAACGTGCGAAACCGCAGATGATGTTCTTTGCGTAGTCCTTCTGAACCTCCATGAAGTCACCATTGTCAACGATTGAGTAGATGATGTTCTTCATATCGTATGGTTTGTTCGGGTCTGCCGGAACGATGTCGTTGAGTGAATCCTCGATACGTGCAGGATCGTCGGTACACTCTACAAGCGGAGCCTCCTCCATATTGTTCTGCGGGATGAAGCTTACCAGACGGCGGACCTCCTGGATTGCCTCCTCTTCGGTTGCGGCTACGAAGTGGGTGACACCTGACTTCGTGGCGTGGATGCGGGCACCGCCCAGCTCCTCTACGGATACATCCTCACCGGTAACGCTCTTCACGACCTTCGGACCGGTGATGAACATATATGAGTTCTGCTCGGTCATCATGATGAAGTCGGTCAGAGCCGGGCTATATACGGCACCGCCGGCGCACGGGCCGAAGATGACTGAAATCTGTGGAACGACACCTGATGCCAGGATGTTGCGCTCGAATATCTCAGCGTATCCTGCCAGAGCGCAGGCACCCTCCTGAATGCGTGCGCCGCCTGAATCGTTCAGACCGATGATAGGAGCGCCGAGCTTGACGGCCATATCCATCACCTTGCATATCTTCTGTGCCATTGTCTCGGACAGCGAACCGCCGATTACGGTGGCATCCTGTGCGAATACGAATACCAGACGTCCGTCAATGGTTCCTGAACCTACAGCGACACCGTCGCCGAGGAACACTTTCTTGTCCATACCGAAGTCGTTGCAACGGTGTGTCAGGAACATATCGACCTCCTCGAAGGAACCTTCGTCAAGGAGCATGTTTATGCGCTCACGGGCAGTGTAGCTGCCTTTTGCGTGATGCTTCTCAACAGCCTTCTCGCCGCCTCCGGCCAGTGCTTCGGCGCGTTTTTCCACGAGTTTCTGAAGTTTGCTCTGATTGTCTGCCATATCTTTTTCAGCTTTTGTGATTCAGAGAAATTTATTTAGGCTGCTCGCAGAGCTCTGTCAGGACACCGCAGGTGCTCTTCGGGTGCAGGAAAGCGATCATCAGATTCTCAGCGCCCTTGCGTGGAGCTACGTCAATGAGCTTCAGGCCGGCTGCCTCAGCCTCCTTCAGAGCCTCGGCTACGCTCTCTACGTTGAATGCTACGTGATGTATGCCGCCACGTCCGCCGTTCTTCTCAATGAACTTTGCGATTGTCGATTCTGGGCAAGTCGGCTCCAGGAGCTCGATCTTGGTCTGGCCTACCTTGAAGAAAGCGGTCTTGACCTTCTGGTCAGCGACTTCCTCAATGTTGTAGCACTTGCTGCCGGTTAATAACTCGAAGAATGGCATTGTTTCCTCAAGAGAGGTTACTGCAATACCTAAATGCTCAATGTGTGAAGGTTTCATACTTCTTTTTTTGAATTTATAGGTTAAAAATACAATAATCAGTTAATGTTTCACAAAGGTACAAAAATGCCTCCATGAAACACCTATTTATAATAGATAAATTTTGTCAGAATTCCATCAGGATGCGGAAATTGAGCTGACGTCCTGTGAGATAGTTCGGTATGGCAAACTGTGTGCCGTCCACATCGGTTATCCAATAGTAGGAATTCACATTGTTGTTTCCGAACAGGTTGAAGCAGTCTATGCCGAGCCATATATTCTTGAATGCCTTGGCAATGCCATTCTCGTGCAGGCGCAGCTCATTGTTCAGCAGACGGTACGACATGCCTATGTCAATGCGCTTATATGCCGGAGTCTTGTAAATCTCATGTTCGCGTCCGCCGTGTGGAGGACCGGTAGGCAGTCCGTCGGACAGAGAGGCCCGCAGTGTCATGCGCCATTTGTCCGAACGGGGGAAGAAATCCGTGAAGTAGAATGACAGGTTGTAGCGCTGGTCTGTAGGACGCGGCATCCATTTGCCGTTTATGCATTCCTGGGTCTTCATCAGGGAGAATGTTATCCAGGAATCCGCGCCCGGAATGAATTCCCCGAACAGCTTGGCGTCGATTCCGTATGCGTAGCCGTGTGCGCAGTTCGTCCCGTAATAGACGATGCGGACATTATCCACATTATAGGGTATCAGATTGTTAAGTTTCTTGTAATAAGCCTCTACCGTCAGCTTGAACTGCCTGTCAAATGCCCTGAAATGGTAGTCTCCGCCAAGTATCACCTGTATTGACTGCTGTGATTTGATGTTCCTGTTGAGCGTGACCGTGCCGACACCGTCGGAGAAGGTGGAGTCCTTCAGTTCCTTGTAGAATGGGGCCTGATAGTACAGACCGCCCGACAGACGCATCACCAGATTGTCGTTTGATGCCGGTATCAGGCTTATACTGGCGCGCGGGCTTACAATCATCTCCTCATTCCAGTCCCAGTACGAGGCGCGGATACCTCCGTTCAGAGTGAGCAGGCCGATGCGCGATGAATGACGCCAGGTGTCCTGAACGTATAATGACAGACGGTTGCTCTCCATCTCCTGTGACGAACGCAGGGAGTATATCATATTCAGCGGACCTGCCGATGTGTTAGGCATCATATATCCTGCCGAGTCACGTGATTCCCACTCACGCATATTCTCGTCAATGGCTTCGTGCTGCAGATCCATTCCCCAGCGTATGTCATTGGCATCAAATCTGTGCTTTCCGCTGAGACTTACGGTCGTGACTGTCGAATTGAGTCTGTTACGGGCGTGTTCCATAAATGTGCCTATGGCGAGCTGGTTGTCTTCTGCATTGTCCAGCCAGTATTGGCTCATAATGTCGTATGATTCTGACTCGTTGCTGTGAAATGCTGATACCCTGAGACTTACACTATTCTGGAGGTCTATCTTGCGTGTCAGGTCGAATGAACCGAACATGGTGCGGAACAGATCGCTTTCCCATCCGTCGAAATAAACCTTGAATGTCCTCGGATCCTCCATCGTGCCGAACGTGGTGTTTCTGTCGCTTGGGGTAAACATATAACTGTTGCTGGCAATGTTGCCGAGTATGCTCATTTCCCATTTGTCATCGGGAGTCCACGATGCGTACAGCTGATAGTCAAGGAAGTCCGGCCTGTATTCGCCCTGTGTGTCAAGTGTGCCGAGCAGCGCTCTGTTGGTTTTGTATCTGAGGCTGTTGCTGATGCAGAATCTGTCGTTACCGAATCCTACGTATGCGCTTGCACCGAGCAGACTCGCCGATACGGTAGATTCAAGTCTTGTCGGCTTGCGGTAGTTGATATCCAGGACAGAAGACATCTTGTCTCCGTACATCGCGGCAAAGCCACCGGTAGAAAAGGAAATGGACTCCACCATATCCGAATTGATGAAGCTGAGTCCTTCCTGCTGTCCGGCTCTGACGAGCAGCGGACGCAGAATCTCGACTCCGTTCACATAGACGCTGTTCTCATCGAAATTGCCACCGCGCACGTTGTATTGGCTGCTCAGCTCGTTATGACTGCTTACTCCTGCCTGTGTGGATATTAGAGTCTCGACATATCCGCTGCCGGAAGCGTCCGGTGACAGGTGTGCGCCCTCCATCGTTATTGTCTGATTGGCATCGGTCTGCCTTCGCATATCACTGATGGTCACGCCTTCCAGGGCATAGCCGCTTGACGGAAGCATCACATCCAGCACTATGGAATCCGACGGGGATGTGAGTGTGCGCCTGCGTGTCTCGTGACCTACCATTCTGAAGACCAGCTCAAGCGTATCCCTGTATGCCAGACTGATGTTGTAGTGTCCCTGCAGATTGGTGATGGTGCTTGTCAGAAAATGGGATTCGTTCACCGTGGCAAGCTCCACGGGCTCGCCGTTCTCGTCATACACGCGTCCGCTGATGTGAACTCTCTGTGCCGCAATATACTGTGGCACAAGATAATACGCGACGCATAGCAGTATTGCCTGCATAATGCGCCGTCTGGCTGTACTGTCAGAATTATCCATCATCATATTAATAACGCAGAAAACTGTTGAAATGTATATTCCGGACACAAAACTTTTTTGAGTAACTTCGCGGCATCAATATGTGGATAATATGCATGATTCCAGCGCACTTGCGGCGAAGAGACGCGATATGAGCCAGTTCATAGAAGATAAACAGACTCGCAGGTACGAACCTCAGAGTATAGTGTTCGTGGGCGCGGGAAATGTAGCCACCTGTATGGCCGATGTCTTCAAGGAAAAGGGACTTCACGTTATCTGTGTCTATAGCCGTACGGCGGAAAGTGCCAGTACTCTGGCCGGGAAGATAGGCTGTGATTATGTCACAGAGTTGGAGTCTATGCCGAAGGCTGACATTTATATTGTAATGCTGAAGGATGATGTCCTGCTCTCGCTGGCAGACCGAATAGTTGCGGTATGTCCGGAAGCCCTGTTCATACATACTTCAGGATCTGTGCCTATGTCCGTATGGAAGGATGCCGGTGCCGTGCATTATGGAGTACTTTATCCTATGCAGACATTCAGCCGTGCCAAAAAGGTCAGATGGGACAATCTGCCGGTATTTCCGGAAGCTTCCTCGGATGAGGATATGGAAACGCTCAGTACCATTGCCAGCACCATATCGGGCAATGTGCACCCGTTGAGTTCCGAATTGCGTTGCCGTATGCATCTTGCTGCGGTTTTTGTAACGAATTTTACAAACAGGATGTATGGCATATCCGAGGTGCTGCTCAAAGAGGCAGGACTCTCATTCCACCTGATGCTGCCTATGATACTTGAGACTGCCGCAAAAGTTATAAAGCTGAATCCGGTAAAGGCGCAGAGCGGTCCCGCCGCACGTGGTGATGAGAGGGTGATGAGTGTACACAGGGAGTTGCTGAAGTCTCATCCGGAGTGGCTTGAAATGTATAATCTGATATCTGCGGATATAAGGAAGGCTGTGGAGAATGGAGATAGGGTATAAGCTTGTACTTGCTTCCGCCTCACCCAGGCGCAAGGAACTTCTCGCAGGACTGGATATGCCTTTCCAGGTGCGTGTTATTGATGGTGTGGATGAATCCTATCCGGCAGATCTGCCTCATGCGGAGATACCTGTGTTCATATCAAAGAAGAAATCGGAGGCGTATGCAAGTTCAATTTCTGACGATGAGATAGTCATAACGGCGGACACTGTAGTCATTGCAGGTGACAGTATTCTGGGAAAGCCGGAAGATCGCAACGAGGCTTCCGCTATGCTTCGCCTGTTATCTGGCAGGAAGCATCAGGTGGTGACAGGCGTCACGCTTGCCGCAAAAGGGAAATCCCACAGTTTCTCCGTTACGACCGACGTGTGGTTCTCGGCATTGTCTGACAGTGAAATAGACTATTACATAGAACATTACAGACCGTATGACAAGGCCGGCGCATACGGAATCCAGGAATGGATAGGGTATGTCGGAATCGAGCGCATTGAAGGCTCTTATTTCAATGTCGTGGGCTTGCCTGTCCAGCGGCTGTACAGGGAGATGCTTTCCTTTGTCAGTTCTCTGAAAGCTGGTCCAGATATTCTCTGATTACCGTGGCTGCCGAGCGTCCGTCGTTGACAGAGTCGTTTATGCTCATAGGACGTTTGCAGGAACCTGCCGCAAAAAGTCCCGGTCTGTCTGTCTCGTTGTCGTAGAGATGCGGGTTCAAAGTCTTTACGAATCCGTATTCACCGCAGATGTCGCAGCTTTTGCCTACTGCGCGTGTACCGTCTGAAGCCTCCATCCCGACCATCAGCACGAGCAGATCTACCGATGCCTTCATCGGCAGCCCGAGCAGGGTATCTTCTGTCTTTATCTGGATACGTCCGTCGAATGTCGATGCCGCCTCGGATATGCGTCCTCTGATAAAGTCAATGCCGTATTTCTCCTGTGCCGTCCGGTACATCTCCTCAAATCCCTGTCCCCACATTCTGAGATCCATATAGAATACAGTCAGTTCTGTCTTGGGGAGGATTTTCCGGACCTCTATGGCCTGCTTGACAGCTGTGACGCAGCAGACTTTCGAACAGTAGTTGTTCCCGGATTTCTCGTCACGGGACCCTACGCACTGCAGGAATGCTATTCTTTGCGGTATATCTCCGTTGGCGTTGAGTATGCTTCCGCTCTTTATCATCTGTTCCATTTCCAGGGATGTGATGACACCTTTGTAAATGCCGTAGCCAAGTTCTTCCTTACGGCTTGCATCGAAGGTCCTGTAGCCTGTGGCTATGAGAACTGCATCGAAAATCAGGTCCTGTGAACCGTCACAGACGAGTTCCCAACTCGTTCCCTTCCATTTCAGCTCTGTGATGCAGCTGCCGTAGCGGACTGTTATGTTGTCAGCCAGAAGTTTGCCTGAAAGCTCATCTGCCAGTTCTGACGACGGTTGGAAATTCGGGAACAGGAATGACTTGTCCAGCAGATTGGACAGTGGCTCGGATGATTTTTCAAAGACAGTGACCTGAGCTCCTGTGCGTGCCAGTACTGATGCTGCCTCTATTCCAGCGGGGCCAGCCCCTATAATTGCGACTTTTTTCATTTGTCAGGATTTTATTAGGTTTACACGGACAGGTTTTCCGGCTTTTCAGGATTACGCAGTATTTTTCCTGATACACCGCGATATTTTTCTTTGGGATTGTATTTTATGCCAATCTTATCCATCAGGCGTTCGGATTGTACCTGATGTATCTGGAGTCCAAGTTCCCATGGGTCGTAGCCGAGCAGCAGACCTGCCATTTCCTCGTATGTGAGAACTGGAATACCGTAGCCTTCCCTGTCGTATGTCTTGTGCTCCATCTCGGCTATGGTATATTGCCACTTGTCAAGGAACAGACTGCAGCCGGGGCAGTTGGTCACTATGAAATCAGGCTCGTACGGTTCCATTGACTCCAGTTTCTTTTTGGTATTGGATATCGAGTATCCGCGGTTCTCCTGCACGAGATACTGACGGAAACCGAAGCCGCAGCAGTGACGGCGCTCCGGGTAGTCGATTACCTCGCCTCCCCACGACTCTATCATTCCTGCCAGCACGTATGGGAACTCAGCCTTGCCCACACCTTTGTCAGGGAATATCTTTGCATAATGGCAACCTATATGTTCAACCACTTTCAACGGCTTTCCTGTGAAACGGTTGACCAGACGGTATTTCATCTTGCCGCCCAGTTCCCCGCGGAATTTGTATATGACATCCGAGGCGTGCGCGATGTTCTCCGGCAGTTCAAACTCACGCTTGCAGGCCTTCCACAGATTCTCGCGTGTCTTTTCGAGCAGTTCCGGGTGAAGTTCCCACATATGGACTGTCTCAGTAAATACTCCGAATGATGTGACGCACGACGGGACAAAATTTCTGTAGCCGTGTTCAGTCATAAGCGAGAACAGACGGGCGACCACTGTCATCGTGGTCTCAAGCGGTACTATGTCGGCGTGATATCCGATGCCGGTGCAGGTGTGCTGTCTGAAATCATCATATACGTCCTTGCCCAATTCGTTGCGCAGCATATTGAGGAATGCTGTCTCGGACCCTGGGAAGAATGTCTGTCTGATGCAGCTCCTCTCGTAAAAGTAGTGGTCGTCTGCAATGGCTTTCTGATACTCATTCCAATATCTGTTCATCACTCATCTTGTTTTATAATGTTGGCTGCCACGACCTCCGCTATATCCTGTACCGGATATCTGTCTGTCGCGTGCAGGAATGATTTCTTGCACATCGGACAGGCTGTGACTATGGCATCGACGGGTTTCGCTGTGAGGCTCCGGACCGCGGCATCGCGTATCTTTGTCTGTTCCTCGATGGATATCACGGTGTTACCGAGATTGAATCCGCAGCAGATACTCTTTTCCTTCTGATCCCTGATCTTCCGGACTGTCGTCACGCAGCTCAGGACATTCCGTGGCTGTTCGTATATGCCGCATCCGCGTCCCAGTTCGCAGGGGTCGTGATATGATACCGTACGGTTGTCACGCTTCAGACTCAGTCTGCCCTGTCTTATGAGCTGGTCAATGTATTCCGTGTGGTGCATAACCGGTATCTTCAGATTATATTCTTCCCTGAATGAACGGTAGCAGATAGGGCACGACGTTACAAGCATCGTGGCTCCGGAACGCTCTATCATCTCGGTGTTCTTGCGCATCAGGTCGTCTGCCTGATTGAGGAATCCCTGCTGGCGCAGAGGACGTCCGCAGCATATCGAACGATCCCTGTCCATATACCAGTATTTCTGTCCTGCGGCCTCGAATATTTTCTGCATCGCCTGAGTGATTCCAGGTGTGAGATGCGACATGCATCCTCCGAAATATGCAATCCTGCCTATCGCATTGAACGGGCGCGGAGTACCTATATAGCTGTAGTTGCCGGCGGTGTCAAGATTCCCCTTGTTCCTTGTCATACGCCTGATGGACGATATGTCAATGCCTACAGGACAGTCATTCACACATCTGTCGCACATCAGACAGTCGTCTGCGATTATCTTCATTCTGGCCTCGCGACGGTGAGCCCGGAGTCCTCGGAGCAGATATACGGCCTGTATCCTGTGGTTGTCAAGTTCTTTGTCAATAGGACATCCCTCGATGCACACTCCGCAGCGTGAGCAGGCATTGAGCTCAAATCGGGTGTATCCGGTAGGCTTCCTGCTCTCCTTCATGCCAATCTTACGGAACCATATCAGCAGCAGCTCGGTGAAGATGTGCATATATCTGGTGAACGGCATTGAAATGAAGAATATGGCCAGGACTATGGAATAACTAAGCCAGGAAACCAGCTCAAAATATCGGAAGATGTCGGGGCTGAGGAAACCTCCCAGGTACTTTGTCAGAAAGCCTCCGTTACCATACAATGAAGATGTTATGGACTCTGACAGAAGCCTTAGCGGAAAAATCATCCAGAGGGAAAACTTGGTTATCCTGTCAACGAGATTGTGCGATGCTTTCCGGCGTACGCCCACGCTTTTGGACCACAGACGTTTGGCAAGGGCCAGCGTAAGGCCGAGAAATACATACAGCAGGAGACCGTCCATAAGGTCCGCATACGCCTGTGCCTTCCTGAACGATGCCGGTTCTTCGTGAATGAAGTAATTGTAGAATATGGCGGAATAGAATGGACGACAGTAGTGCAGATGCACCTTGTTGCCGGCCTCATCGTATGTGATGCGCTTGTTCAGGATGATTTTCTTGTCCTTATCGAACGAATACCATCCGTCCTGTTCTATCAGGGTGTTGAGCTGTGCTATGGACTGCTCCTGGTTCATACAGGCTATGGTGTTCTTGCTCTGTATGGCACCGACCACTATCAGCAGGGCCCATCCAAGCGCGAAAGCCTGATGCATTATTCCGAGAACGACATTCTTTCTGATTATCCTGAAATGCAGGAGTCCTTCGCGGAACATTTCCCACAATGCCGGTATGGTTTTCCAGGAGAACCAGTTGTGACGGATCACGTCACGCTGTGCGGCATCAAACATCCTTATCCATCGGATGTATTTGATTATGCAGGTGACGGCCATTATCACCACTCCGATCAGGAACGGTATGACGAATGCGCTGTATGGAATTATGGAAATCTTCATTTCTTCTTCTCTCCGTTGTCCAGTATCGTACGCATTGATATGACAAGCTGCCTGATATTCACGCCCCGGGGGCATACAAGTGTGCATTTTCCGCACAGCATACATTTCTTCAGCTGTTCTGACAGACCTTCCACATCGCCTCTGCGGAACAGCGTATGCATACGGCGTATGTTGAAATCGGAAAACTGCCGTGCAGAGCAGGTAGCGGTGCAGCAACCGCACTGGAAACAGCGCTTGAACGAAGGAACCCTTCTGGTGAGTTCATCGTATTTCTGCCTTGAGCCGTTGTCAATGCTCTCGCTTCTGGTTTTTTTTATGCTGAATCCGAAATCAGGCATTGTCAGTCTTCTGTAATTTCTTTCTGGAAATCGCTTGCTCCGGTTACTTCGAATATGCTGCGCAGCTCGTCCATTGTTTCCTTGTTTATTGAGCGCAGGGCTCCCGCACCATCTCCGTGGTAGTTTGCTCCCAGTTTGGGCGCAATCTCGCTGATGTTGTTGCGGTACCATTCCCAGATAGGCCCCTGCTCGGGGTGTTTCGCCGGCAATACTCTGTCGGGATGTACGCAATAGCCTATATCCACAATGTTCTTTCCTATGCTGTTGAACAGCTCTTTCTGCTGACGTCCGAGCCGGCTGTCCCTGTAGTATCCCACATCCTGCGACACCTTCCTCAATATGGATACGACCATTCCCGGAACGTTCCCGCGCGGACAGCGTGTCTTGCAGGAGAGGCACTGCCCGCATTCCCAGATGGTGTCGGAACGCAACAGCTGTTCCAAAGTCTCTTCGTCGCCACGCTGGACTGTGTCGCAGATGCGGCGCGGGTCATAGTCGAAGAATTCGGCGGCAGGGCAGATGGCGGTACAGATGCCACAGTTCATGCAGGCTTTCAGCGCGTCGCCATAGCGTATGTCAGCTTTTATCAGATCAACCAGATTACCCATTTGGGAACGGATATCATTAATTAAATCCAAAGATAGTTTAAAAAGATATCAAAATAGTATCTTTGTCAAAGATTAACATTAAAACACGTGCTATGTCAATGACTGTTATGTGTCTGGCTTTTTTCAGACCGGTGTTCCTGTTTGGAAATCTCGGCGTTCCGGAACTTATAATAATTGTGGTGCTCATACTCCTGCTTTTCGGAGCAAAGCGCATTCCGGACCTGATGAAAAGTATGGGCAAGGGTGTCCGCAGCTTCAAGGAAGGTATAAACGATATCGAGAAGGATATCAATACGGACGGTAATAAGGAAGAACAGAAGAAAGAGTGATGCCATCTGCATCTGAGATGACATTCTGGGATCACTTGGAAGTACTTCGTCGCGTATTTCTGAGGATTTTGGCAGTGGCTGTGACAGCCGCTATCGTGACTTTTGTCTTCAAGGACTTCCTTTTTACGATAGTGCTGGCACCTGGCAAGTCTGATTTTGTGACATACCGTGCGATAGAGAAGGCTGCCGGACTCCTGGGCTGTGATGTAAGCGGACTTACGGATTTCAATGTGAGTATGTTCAGCGCGCAGCTTACGGCACAGTTCATGATACATCTGAAAATGGCATTCTGCTTCGGCATACTTGTCACGTTCCCTTATATAATATATCAATTGTACAGCTTCGTGGCACCGGCATTGCGCAGTACGGAGCGCCGTTATACCGTTGCTGTTCTGACGTGGTCATACGTACTTTTTATGGCAGGGGTGCTGTTGGATTATTTCCTGATATTTCCTCTGGCCTTCCGCTTTCTCGGTACATATCAGGTGAGTCCTGACGTGCCGAATATGATAACGCTGACATCGTATGGCGATATGCTCCTGACCTTGACACTGATGATGGGGGTGCTTTTTGAACTGCCCATACTGTCCTGGTTCCTGGCGCGACTGGGGCTGATAAATGAGGCATTTATGCGCAAATACCGCCGCCATGCCGTTGTGGTGATATTTGCCTTTGCCGCAATTGTCACACCGACAACCGATGTGTTTACACTGATGGTGGTGGCATTGCCCGTATATGGCCTTTATGAGGTCAGCATAGGTATAGTGCGCCGTGCCACACGTCACGCAAACGATAATTGAAAAACGTAATATGAAAAGACTTGTACCTTTAATGCTGATACTGTCACTGTCAGTATGCAGTGCCGTATATGCGGATAACGACAGGAATTATCTGATAGAGATTACTCCGACAAAGAAGGTGATTCACGTGGAAAGGCTTGGAGTCTCGGACAACACGAGCGTGCTGGAAATTCTGTATATGATGCCGGAGGTTCTGTCGCGCGGTACGGATAATCCGCTTGACAGATTCTCTATTCAGGTAGATGGTCGTGATGCCGGTAACTGTCAGGGTGCAGTGCTGGCGCAGACGAAGATAGCGGAGGTGGATGTGCTGGAGATATCCATATCGCCGGCTGTAAGTGATCAGAAAAACGGTCAGGGAGGTGTAATCAACATCAAACTGAAGCCTGTTCAGCGTGAAGGCGTAAGCGGAATGGTGATGGCTGACATAGCAACTAATCCGAGTATTCAGCCTGCGTTGTTGCTGAACTATAAAAAGAACAAGTTCACGTTGCGTTCAAGTATCCTGATGGAGCACGACAATATAGATATGGATGATGACAGCAGTGAACATAATTTTGTCACGAACTCCGATATTACAAATAAGGACACGGCCAGCAATGTCATCAACCACGAGACTGTAAAGCTGCATATGCTATATAATTTCAACCCGTATAATGAGTTGCAGCTTACATTGTGGGAGAGCTATTCAAAAGGTGACGAGACTTCAATCCGCAGGATAACAGATATGAGGGATGTCACCGACGAGGTCAAGTCTGTCAGCCACCTGCCCCTGTATGAGAAGAATATGTTCCTGAAGCAGGATACCTCACTGACTCAGAGATTTCTCTTTGAGGGAAATATGGAGTTCAAGCACTTGTATAAGCGCGGCGGTCAGTTCTCGGTCCAGGTCGCATACAGTATAAGCCCGTCTAATTCCGATGTTGATTCGCGCAAGTCACGTGCAGATGTCCCGAGGATCTATCTTGTGGTTGATTCGCTGGATGGGAAATATACATCCAACCGTACCCGTCAGCTGGTATCGGAAGTGAAGACAAAGCACCTGCTGAGCGATCCTGAGGACGAATCCCGCAGGCTTTTTGTCACGGCCGGTGTAAATACCAATTATACTGAAAGCCTTGACTCTATGAGCTATCATCGGTTCGGTCCCGGCAAACCATACATAAGCAATACAGTGACAGATTTATCGACATTGTTCCTCTCACCTTTCTCTACAGTGGAGTATGTCTATGGCGACTGGCATTTCCAGGGTGATATCAGATACCAGTATATGAACGGCAGATATCACAGAGTCGCATCGGAGAATCTGACAGATTACATCAACCATACCGTGACCGGCGACTTGAGCGTGCAGTGGCAGATGCGTGAGCACCATAATCTGCGCCTTATGGCCGCACGTAACATAACGAGGAATCTGGATAAAGTGCTGCCGTTGTACAATGTCGAGCTGAACTACATCTATGATATGAACCGTAACGGCACCAATCTGGTGGCTAATCTTTGCGGACATTACATCCATTCCGACGATGTGAACGGCAATAGCGATGTCTTCAATCTGAATGCGCAGCTGTATCTGGAGCGTGGTGTGTTTGCACTGGCATTTGCGGGTAACCTGTATGAGAAGACCACGGACATATATTATGCGGGAGCACGTCATTCGGCGTGGTACTACAATCTGAACATCACGCCTATTTTCTCTTTGAGGAATGATTGGAACATATCCGGCAAGGTGACATACAACTCAAAGATTCTCGGCTACAAAATGGATCTCAGTGAGTGCTTCTACACGCAGCTGAGGGTGTCCAAGATATGGCGCGACTGGAGTTTCTTCGCAGAGCTTGACGACATTATGGACTATGTCTCGTACGACAAATATACTGTCGGCAACTCGGAAATAGTAGAAAAATACGATATGTATCAGAGAGCTTTCTGGTTAGGGTTCGAATACCGCTTCTGAGTCCTGCTGCCGTCCGGTGGGCGGTATTTGAATCATCTCTATGACGTATTAGATTCCTGGTACAAGTTCTACAGAGCAGCCAAGGGCATTTGCAATACGGAAGAACACACCGACACTGGGAATCAGAGCGCCGGTCTCGATTCTTGAGATGTAAGATGTGTCGGTGCCGAGTCTTTTGGCAAGCTCACCCTGGGTGAGATGCATCTGCTTGCGTGCATTGCGCAGTATCACGCCTGAATAGTAATTGAAAGCCTCCTCCTGTTGATTTCGCTTCTAATCATAATTGTTGTTAAATTTGGGAAACCGGGGGAACGAAGGCGGACTTTGTGCGTTTTTATTGCAGATTGGGCATAGCTGAAACTAGTAATGACTGACGGTGAGTTCTGTAAGATGGTGGGACGGTTACGGCCAATAATCGTATCCGTAAGCCTTAGGTTCCTGCAGGACGGGCAGGAGGCCGAGGACATTACGCAGGACACGCTTCTCCGTCTCTGGACAATCAGAGACCGCATTGCTGACAAGACAGCGGCACGGGCCATTGCCACAGTGATATGCAAGAACCTGAGCATCTCGCGTCTGCGGGCCCGCCGGACCGTTCCGTTGGAACTGGCCGGTGAGGTGCGGCAGATAACGGAACAGTGTGCGCAGTGGGCTCTTGAGGAAAAGGAGAATGCCGAATGGTTGGCTGAGACAATTGACGGTCTTCCTGCGGCGCAGATGACGATACTGAAGATGAGCCAGCAGGATGGTCTGGAGAACAGCCGTATCGCGGAGATTCTGGGTATCAGCGAGACAACGGTGCGCACGGCACTCTGCAAGGCGCGGAAATCACTTTTATTGAGTTTACAGAAAAGAGACAGATAATATGGAAATATCGGAAGTTGACAGGATAAGGACCTGCATAGACCATTATATGGCAGGCGAGAGCACCCAGGAGGAACTCCGGCTGCTGAAGAGCTATTTCAACGGCAGTAGTGAGATACCTGCCGATCTGTTGCCGTACCGTGAGATGTTTGCAATTATTGGCAGGGAACCGGTACGTCTGTCGGCCGATGCTGTCAGGAGACTGTCGCGCATAGGGGATAACCGTAACGGTGTGCGCCTGTGGCCCTGGATAGCGGCAGCCTGCGCCGTGATATTGCTGCTGGTTCTCACCACACCACCGAAAGGCGGTTCCGTAGTGCAGCCGCAGTTTGCCGAGGCTGAAGCTCCGCAGCCGTCGGCTCCAGCCCCGGAAATTTCCGACACTGTGACCGGTAAGATAAGCCCGAAAGATGTGATGCATTTTGCATTGCCTCAGGCGCTTAAAACCGCAGTGGCGGAGACGGACAATGAACCTGAACTGGAGATGCCTCAGGAAATACAGCCGGAGATACGGCAGGAGATGATTCACCAGGATATGTATGCATATCAGTTATGCGATACGACAGGAATAGGACAGAAGCTGATGGCATTGGAAATGGAATTCCAGAGGCAGGACTCCCTGTACATTCTGAACCTCCTGAATCTGGATGAGGAGGCGACTCTGGCTGCAAACTCGATATATGTATCACTATTACAATAACAGACAAATAAAACGGACAACAATATGAAAACAAGAGTAACAACCCTTATCGCCTGTATGCTGCTGGCAGTGACCGGCATTCAGGCACAGAAAAGTACACTGGTGAATGCATTCAACAAATTGCTGGCAGGGAAAAAAGTGGAATACACAAGCTTTTCCTCACGTGGTATGGAGGCCGGTGTCGGCACGTGGCAGTGTTCGCGCTACGACTTCCTGATGCCGGCCACCATTGGCAATGGACCATACGCATTGCCCAGTGAGCAGAACAGGAAACTGATAGATGGTGTCATTGCGGCATACAAAGCTGAGTGCAATGCAAAGGACGTGAGCTATTCTTACCTTTCGGAGCAGTCGCCGCTATTAGAGGCGAAGGAACATATCTCATTCTCTATTCTGTATTCACATTCGGAGGTACCTCTGATAATTGGCGGTAGTAAGTCCAGCAGTGTACTTGTGGTGGCCAAGTCGCTGACTGAACCGAAGAAGAGTCTGATATACGCAATGGAATGGGATTATGTGATTGAGAACGGAAGATCAATTTGCAAAGGCTCAATCTTTCTTGTGCAGACCGACAAGGAGGTGACCGATGTCCAGCGGAGTATCGATGAGAAACGTGCGGTGGCATCACAGTTCCAGTCTGAACTGATACGCAAGCTTGTTTTCTATCGCGACAAATTGAAATTGGAAACCGAGCAAAATCACTATAGAAACATGAATGCGGAGGTGACAGGCGTATGTATGACGGCATATTCCATCGCCCGTAATGGTAATGTTGACGAGATAGAGCAGGCTATACCTCTTGTCGTGGAGATTTTCGCTTATCTTGCAAATGATGGTAAGCAAGCTAGTGACATAGAATTATTGACTGAGGCTTCAGAATTACTCAATAACACCCTTTCTGAGCTGGAGAAGGCCTCTGCTGATTCGTCAATTTCTGAAGTTGCCGGCCAATAGTCTGAAGAGTCATATATATAATAGGAAAAGGGCTTGCAAATGGATGCAAGCCCTTTTTCTCGTGTAACGTAACCGGCGTTACGTACGTCTATTTTATAAGCGCCATATCCGGCATCTCCTTGTCGTAGTCGCCGCGGGCCAGACGTTCCTTGATGTCCTTGAAGGCAGCGAGTGTGCGATCGACATCGTCAATGCTGTGGGCGGCGGTGGAGATGACGCGGAAAATCAGCATTCCCGGCGGAATGACGGGGTAGGTGACTATCGAGCAGAAGATGCCGTAGTTCTCGCGCAGATCCATAGCGATGTTGGTGGCCTGGTTCACACCGCATCTCAGGTGGACAGGTGTGACGCAAGCCTCGGCCGGACCAATCTCGTAACCAAGGTCGCGGAAACCGTTCTGCAGGCGGCGGGTAACCTCCCAGAGGTGGGCTCTGCGGGCATCGCCCTCGGCACTGCGTATTATCTCCAGTCTCTTCAGACAGCCCTCTACGATAGGCATTGGCAGTGCCTTGGCGTACATCTGTGAACGCATGTTGTAGCGCAGGTAGGTGATGATGTCCTTCTCTGATGCGATGAAACCGCCGATGGTAGCCATTGACTTGGCGTATGCGCCGATGTACAGGTCTATGCCGTCCATAACTCCGAAATGCTCGGAAGTACCGCGTCCGGTCGGTCCCATTACACCGAAACCGTGGGCGTCGTCTATGAGTATTCTGAAGCTGTATTTTTCCTTCAGGGCTACAATCTGGTCGAGTATGCCGAGTGCGCCGGTCATTCCGAACACGCCCTCGGTGATGAGCAGTACGCCACCACCGTTAGCTTCGGCCTCGGCGGTTGCAATCTTAAGCTTCTGCTCGCACGACACTATGTCGTTGTGCTTGAACTTGTAGGTCGTGCCCATGTGCAGACGTGAACCGTCAATGAGGCAGGCGTGGGCCTCGGAGTCAATGACCAGCACATCGTGACGGCTGAGCAGTGAGTCAATGGCCGATACGATGCCCTGATAGCCGAAATTGAACTCGAAAGCGGCTTCCTTGCGCTCGAACTCGGCAAGTTCCTTCTCCAATTTTTCGTGAAGGGCTGTGTGGCCGGTCATCATACGGCTTCCCATAGGGTAGGCCATACCCCAGCGTGCGGCTGCCTCTGCGTCAACCTTGCGTACCTCGGGATGGTTGGCAAGACCCAGATAGTTGTTGAGACTCCAGCAAAGAACCTCCTTGCCGTTGAAGCGCATGTGCGGGCCAAGTTCTCCTTCAAGTTTAGGGAAAGCGAAATATCCGTCTATCTTCTCTCGGTACTGGCCGATAGGGCCACCGGTCGATTTCCTTATTTTATCAAATATATCCATTGTCCAGTTGTTTATACGTTGATCAATTCTGTTTGAGTACATTGGTAGAGTCCTTCCACTTGCTTTCTGCGGGGATTACCTTGCTGTCGGCCGGCTTTGTCGGCTTCTCTGCTGCGGGTGCCGCAGCCTCGATGCTGGCCTTCTCAACCCAGGCGACAGGCTGTCCCTTGGCGAGCATCGTGCCCTGCTCGGCATCGATGCCTGCTATCTTGCAGTCCATAGGAGCGGTGATAGGCTCTATTCCGTGCTCTGTCTGCAGGTAGGCGATAATCTCACCCTCGCGGAACTTCTTGCCGAATGCCGGAGCCTTTGAATCCTCATTGTAGTCGAGTTCCCACATCACGCGGCCATTGACAGGTGCTTCGATGGCATCTGCATCCGGGTGTAGGATGGCGCGCTTGTCGGCGGCTGTCAGATGCTTGACAGGAGTGCCTGCGGTTCCGGCCTGTGCCTTTTCCATACGCTCCAGCAGGTCCTTGTTGAACTGAGCTTTAGCCTGACCGGACTTGAACTCACGGTACTGCTTCTCGTGCATTGCGAACTCGAACAGTTCCTCGTCGTCCTGACCGCGGTCCCAGCCGTTCTCCTCCATCTCCTTGATGAAGCGTGGAAGCTCATCCGGGTAGAGAGCCTGCGGGTCGTCGGTATAGAATTCGAATCCTTTCTCCTTTGCAAGTTCTATAATCTCAGGAGCAAGCTCGCCGGGCAGTTTGCCGGACTTGCCGAGAATCATACCCCACATAGCCGGATCCATGCGGCTGAACGGCTTCTCGTCCATTGACTTGGAATAGAGGTTCATCAGGGCGGCGTTCTTTACATATTGCGAGAACGGTGTCACCAGACACGGCGTACCGAGCATAGGCCATATACGCTGTACCTCATCGAACAGTTCGACAAGCAGTTCGTCCTCCGAAAGCTCCTTCTCGCCCTTCTTGTGCAGGTTGGTGTTGATGGCTGCGTGCATACCCTTCAGGTCGGCCATCAGTGAACCCATCATACCGCCGGGCAGACCGCAACCTACGAGCAGTGAGGTCATAAGCGCGTTCTTCGGGTCAATCCAGTAGCCGAGGAAGTCGTCTATGAAACTCTGTGTGAGGCTGCGCGCCTCCATATATGCCTTCATATTGATGTCCTTGACCAGGAATCCGGCATCCTTCAGCATGGCCTGGATGGTGATGACATCGGGATGAACCTTACCCCAGCTCAGTGGTTCCATAGCCACATCAAGCACATCGCCGCCAGCCTTGGCTACCTCAAGCATGGAGGCTACCGAGAAGCCGGGACCCGTGTGACCGTGGTACTGTATGATGATGTCGGGGTGCTTCTCCTTGATGGCACGTACAATGGTGCCGAGCATTGCCGGACGGCCGATGCCGGCCATATCCTTCAGACAGATTTCCTGTGCGCCGCCCTCAATCAGCTGCTCTGCCAGGTTGATGTAGTACTCGGCTGTGTGTACCTTGGAATAGGTGATGCACATCGTAGCCTGAGCTGTCATACCGGCCTCCTTGGCCCATTTGATGGACGGTATGATGTTGCGCGGGTCGTTCAGACCGCAGAAGATGCGGGTTATATCGACGCCCTGTGCGTGCTTCACCTTATACATCAATTGACGTACGTCTGCAGGAACCGGGTTCATACGGAGAGCGTTCAGACCGCGGTCCAGCATATGTGTCTTGATTCCGGCCTCATTGAAGGGCTTTGTGAAAGTACGCACGGCCATATTCGGGTTCTCGCCGTAAAGAAGGTTCACCTGCTCACTTGCACCGCCATTGGTTTCAACGCGGTCGAAACATCCCATGTCTATGATGACAGGGGCTATTTTGGCCAGCTGATCCTTGCGCGGAACATACTTGCCCGATGACTGCCACATGTCACGATAGACTAAACTGAATTGTACTTCTTTCTTCATATTCTTGATTTTACTTGATTTAAAATTTATCGTGCGTCGGATTATTGTGCGTCGATGGCCTGTCTGAACCATTCCGCGCGGCTGCAACCTTCGCCTGTATTGAGCAGGACCAGATCGCCGTTCTTTATCCTGTTCTGCTTCAATGCCTCGTAGAAACCTGCGACGCATACCATTGAGGCCGGTCCCAGATACACACCGGTCTCTTTCTTCACCGTGCGCCCGTAATTCTCCAGACCTTCCTCCCTGATACGCAGAAATGTGCCTCCGCTGTTGCGTACAATCGGTCCGACAATGGGGTACATACCCGGCGTGCCTGCCGTGAGGATGGATATGCGTGTGTTGGGGGTGACTGACGGGAAATGTTTCTCCCAGCCTTCGGGGAAACTGTTCTCAGTAGCCCATTCCCAGGCCTGCACCATAGGGTCGCAGGTGTTCTGCTGTACCAGAATCATACGCGGCATCCTGTACTGCGGATATGTAGATGATATCTCTCTCATTCCTTTCTCGAACGCTATCGGGCTGGTGCCTCCTGCCACAGCCTGCATATATACGTCCGGAATGCGTCCCAACTGACGCAGACACTCGAACACCAGAGTCTTCTTGGCCTCTACACGTATCGGGTCAATATTGCCTGCGGATATCATCACGTGCTGATTCTTATGGAACTCCGCGGCCTCGGCCTTGGCCTGACCATAGCCTCCTTCCGATACAACTAGGTTCTGCCCGGTTGCCCTGATTGCATCCTGCGATTCCATATACATATCGTGCGGGGCGAAGATGTCGAATTTCACTCCGGCCCTGGCCAGATATGTGGCGTATGCAGTCGCCGCATTGCCTGTCGATGCAAGGCAGTACTCATTGACTCCGTGCTGTCGGAACAGTGTGGCTGCCAGTGATGCCGCGATGTCCTTGAATGTGCCGGTACCTCCGTTCAAATCATTTCTGACAACAACTACGTGGCAGTTTATGCCATAGTTGTCGCGGGCTGTCCTGCTGAGAAATTCCCATTCCTCAATCGGTACGGCACCCTCTCCGAGGCTGACTATGCCGTCCTTGCTCTCAATTGGGAGAAAATCATAATAATGGTATAGGTCTGCCGGGCTCTGTCCGGGAGCGCACAGTCCGTCAAGCTTGCGATAGTCTGTATCATAGATGACCTCCGCATGGTTGCTTCCGCAGTTGCATAGCTGGTCCTGCCTGAACCACTCGTCAAAACTGCCTATCACGGCGCCGCATTTCTTACATATAAGTTTGTATTTCATAAATTCTTATGCTTCTTTTCCGCATATTTCCTACTGCTTTTCGGTCACAATGAAACCACATTGCTCCCTCAAATCAGCAGAAAATCTGCTGGAAAATAACCTATAATAATTTTCGTTAAACATTTCAAAAAAGGTTTTCTGAATTTTTTAATCCTTGGGGTATTCCAGATTTTGGGCTTTTGCCTGTACAATGACCTCTGTCAGATATTTCCGAGCCTCTCTTCTTGCACCTTCCAGATCCATCATCGACCAGTTGCCGCAGTCGCGGGGCGTGGCTCCGGGAACGGCCCCCTCGTAGTCTGCGATGAAGGCGAAGGTGTTCTTCATCAGCTCAAGTACCTGACGTGACTCAAGGTCGCCCTTGACAATTAGGTAATGTCCCGTGAGACATCCCATCGGTCCCCAATATACTATCCAGTCCTTCCACGTAGGCTCATTCCTCAGATAGGTGGCTGCCAGATGCTCGATGGTATGGCTCACGGCAGGGGATAGCGCGGGCTCGCGGTTCGGTTCCTTCATTCTGATGTCGAATGTGGTGAGCGTATCCTCACCGACCTTGTCCTTGCGCGATACGTATATTCCGCGCAGCAGCTTCTCGTGATTGACCGTGAAACTCGGAATCTTGGTCATAGTCTCCGGCATTGCGGCCTTCGGCCCGCTGGCTGTCTCGCGGTATGTGTGCAGACTGAGATTGTCGCTCACAATCTTTATGGAGCGGACTTTCCCAAATCCCATAACCATTATGAATGCCAGTTCCATATCGAACAGACAGTCGTTGTAGCGCGACTGCAGCACGAAGTCCGTGTTGGTGTAGCAGATGGCCTGAGGATATTTGCCGGAGACTTCCAGCTTGTACATCGGTTCCTCGTAGGTGACTGACGGATGGTTCAGCTTTGATTCTGACACTTCCATCACGGAACCTATTTCGAAGTTGGTGCTGCCTGCGTAGCCTATATTGATTATTTCGGTGTCAAGAGACAGATTTCTGAGGCTCTGGATAATGTTGAATGCTCCGACTCCTGTCACGATGACATTGTCCCTGCATTCCGGCAGATACTGCTCCACCAGCTTGCGCTCATTCTCCTCGGCTATTACTACAACTCTCTCCATCAGACGGATGACTGTTTATTGCTTATCCGTTCCGGCTTCGGCTTCCTTGACCTTATAGTCCTCCCAATAGCTGATCTTGGCCATATAGTAGGCTCTGACATCCTCCCAGCGGTAGAACGGACGTCTCTCATTGCCTTTTGCATCCTTATAGAACGGGACGCTGTCCGGCAGTGTGGCTTCCTCCTCGTTCAGCAGGAACTTTACGATGATTTCTTCTTTCTTGTCGCGGAAGAAAATCCACTGTACGTTGCCGCCCATATGTGCGATGTTGTATGCTGCCCAGTGATTTGCAACATCTTCAAGGTCATCGGTGCTGTAGCCGCTCTCATTGAGGTCAAGCAGCGAGAAGAACGACATCAGCGTCACCTCGTGTCCGTATCGCAGGTTCGCTCCGACTCCGTTGCCGCTGATGGCTGCATCGGCGCAGTCAATGAAGTTCTGGAGAGTGGCGCAGTGTCCGTACTGTACGACATTGTCTGTCAATGGGGTATTGCCACCCTGTGAGTACCAGCGCATATTGTTCATCAGGAACAGGTCGTACCACTCATCGTATGTGAACACATCGTTCAGATCTACACCAGGGTCGGAGCCCTGTGCGTTTGCAGCCAGGTCGTAGAGTGCCGAATACAGGGAGCCTGACTGGTCGCGCCCGTTCTGATTCGTTATGTATGACGGATCATTGAACAGGGCCTTCATCAGCCTCCCCGGGTTGGTGTGACGTTTGTTGAACTCGCTGACTGCGGCGCTTGCCTTACGTTTGTGGCTTGATACGGCCTTGTCCTCAGTGTACATATACGGCTCGTCGTAGTTGCTTGAGTTGTAGTCGAGCCTGATGTACGGGCGCATCCTGACAATCTGCATCAGTGCGGAGTACTCACTTACGAGTACGCGGTGCGATGTGGTGGAGCGTGCTACTATGGTCTTGTCCTTAGTGAATAGTTCCGGGTAGTTTCCAACCATACGGCGGGCAATGTCGCGGTGCTGCTGCATACCCTTTGGCGTAAGGTCGCCGGCACGGTCCTGTGCCTCGGCGCGTATGATTTCCACGCGGCGCAGCACGTCCTTACCGAAATCCGTGAGTTTGCCGGCATCGTCGGCCTCCTTCAGCATATTGTATGGGCGGTCATAGTTTGACGCATTATCCAGAAAGCGTGAGCCGTGCCGTCCGAAGTGTGTCAGATAGAACGGCTTGAAACCTTTCGGAGCAGGTGTGAGCGGCTGTGTGGGAGCCTCATACTGATAGAGCGAACCTGCCATCTTGTCAATGTTTTCCGCAGATACCTTGTCTCTTGTGATAATCTCTGCCTGAAGGGACAATGCCATTGCCGATATGGCTGCGACTAGTAAAATCTTCCTCATTTTAGTAAAATGATAAAATATTGTGTAAAGATACGTTGTTTCGGGCTTTTTTAGAACAGTCATAAGGTAAAAAATATAAATTTGCCGGAGAAATAAGGGGTGCTGCGCGTATGCGTGGCTGAGATTATACCCGTTGAACCTGATTTGTGTAATTACAACGTAGGAACTATGAAGAAGGAATTCATTTCCGATTGCAGTGCGATACGCACACAGAATCCTGTCATTCACTGTATTACGAACTATGTGGCGATGAGCTTCAATGCCAATGCCCTGTTGGCTGTCGGGGCTTCGCCGCTGATGTCTTTCTGTGCAGGCGAGATGCGTGAGATTGTGGCTCAGAGCCAGGCTCTGTATGTCAATATCGGGTGTCCCGATGAGACTCTGGTCCGTGCTGCGGAGATTGCCGTGGATACGGCTGCGGAACTTGGTGTGCCTTGGGTGCTGGATCCTGTCGGTGCAGGCGTGAGCGGGCTGAGGCTGGAAACGTGCCGGAGTCTGATATCCCGTAAAAGTCCTGATATCATACGTGGAAATGCATCGGAGATAATGGCTCTTGCGGGGAACGCAGCCTGTGCCCACAGGGGCGTTGATTCGTCGGAGAGCAGTGATATGGCTTTGGAGAGCGCTGGGACGCTTGCCTCACGCATCGGTAGCGTAGTGGTCGTGAGCGGTGCAACGGATTATGTTACGGATGGTTCCGGGGTGCTGACTGTTGCCAACGGTACTCCGCTGATGCGCAGGGTGAGCGCGGCTGGATGTACGGCATCCGCACTGTGTGCCGCCTTCAGGGCTGTTGATGACGATTCCCTGCGTGCTGCGTGGTGCGCTATGGCTCTTATGGGTGTAGCGGGTGAGCGTGCGGCTTCATCGTGCAGGGGCACAGGCTCGCTGCAGACTGCGATAATTGACGAGCTGAGTCTGTTTGATTCTGCTGAATATGCGGAACTGATAAAAGGTGGAAGATTATGAGAAATTTCAATCCTGAATCGCTGAGGCTGTATCTTGTCACGGACAGAGGTCTGGCCGGTCAGCGTGATATGATGGATATTGTACGTGAAGCTGTGGCGGGAGGTGTCACGATGGTCCAGCTGCGCGAGAAGACGTGTGGCACACGTGAATTCGTGGAGCTGGCGTGCGGGCTTAAACAGCTTCTTTCGCCTTTGGCTGTTCCTCTGATAATAAATGACAGGGTCGATGTAGCGCTTGCCAGCGGTGCGGACGGGGTGCATATAGGGCAGTCAGATATGCCGTATGACATTGCACGCAGACTGATGGGGGAGGACAGTATCATCGGGCTTTCTGTGGAATGTATGGACGATGTCATCGGTGCAAATGCATTGGATGTCGATTATATCGGGGCGTCGCCGGTGTTCTCTACGCCTACCAAGACTGATACGGCCAGACCGTTCGGGCTTGAGGGCTTGCGGGAGGCGGTCAGACGGTCGGTGCATCCGGTGGTGGGGATTGGTGGCATCAATGCCGGGAATGCGGCGGAGGTTGCCGGATGCGGGGCGGATGGAATCGCCGTTGTCAGCGCAATAGTCGCGGCTTCATCACCTTTTGATGCGGCTCGGGAATTGGTACGGACAATGTCGCTGTAAATTGGAATTGCGCGCTTTTATGGGTATAGCCTTCGGAGACTTCGCTTCACTGCGTTACGCTCTCCCTCCCACGCCTGAAGGCGCGGCCCCCTCCCTCTTACGTGCCGAGGGTGGCAACGGTCTCCGAAGGCTATATCCATAAAAGCTCGGTGGATAGCTTATAGAAATGGTAATTGTATGGAAAAGTATAACAGAGTATTGACAATCGCGGGAAGCGATTCCGGGGGCGGCGCCGGGATACAGGCTGACATCAAGGCAATCAGTGCGACAGGAGGGTATGCTGCCAGTGCTGTTACGGCGGTCACGGTGCAGAATACGGTGGGGGTTATTGATGTGTTCCCTGTGCCGCCGGAGATTGTGGCGGCTCAGATTGATGCGGTACTGTCGGATATCGGGGCGGATGCAGTGAAGATTGGGATGCTGCATTCATCGGAGGTTATTGAGGCTATCAGCACGAAACTATCGGAGTTTGGCATTGCGAATATCGTGCTTGATCCGGTAATGGTATCTACATCGGGACACAGGCTAATTGAGGAGAGTGCTGTCGGGACGCTGAAATCGCTGCTGATTCCTTTGGCCCGGGTGATAACTCCGAATATTCCGGAGGCTGAGATTCTGGCCGGCAGGAAAATCTCCGGTGAAAAGGACCTGCCTTTGATGGCGAGGGAACTCTCTCTTGGCGGTAAGGTGTCGGTGCTGATGAAGGCCGGTCATCTGGACGGCTCGGAAGTGGTTGATTATTTCTACAATGCGGAGGAAGACCACATTACGGAATTACGTTCAAAACGTATTGATACACCGAATACTCATGGTACGGGATGTACGCTTTCATCGGCTTTAGCCTCGTATCTGGCGCAGGGATTCAGTCTGGACGATGCCGCACGTGCCGCGAAGGACTACATCGCCCGTGCCATAGAATCCGGCAGCCGCTACAGCATTGGTCACGGTCACGGTCCGGTCAATCACTTCTGGCAGGAGCCTTGGGCATCTGGATGATGTAGGAGATTATCAGCATAAGGCTGGCACCGACCCAGGCCAGGACGTCCGAGATGAGGACACCGTCGTAACCGTAGTGACGGGGCAGGGTGAGGGAGGCCACGCAGCGGATTACAAGTTCCAGAACACCGGCCATCAGCGGCAGGAAGGTGCGGCCGACACCCTGGAGCGCGTTCCTGTAGAGGAATATCACGTAGAGGAACGGGAAAAACATTGCGCTGATGTTCAGATAACGGCTGGAGGCGCGGTAGATAGGCGTTACCATCTCGCCGGCTTCGGCATTGAGGAAGAGTGATGTCATCGGCCTGGCGAATATCACCATAACCGTGCTCAGTACGGCGCACACGGTCAGAACCATCAGCAATGTGGCGTTAACGCCCTGACGCACACGGCGTATCTCACCTGCGCCCCAGTTCTGTCCGACATAGCTTGCAATGGCAATTCCGAAGGATACCGGAACCAGTACGAACAGGTTCTGCACCTTGCTTGCGGCGGCGAATCCGGCAATGTATGTCGGTGGGAAAATGTTGAGCGCGCCTTGCAGAATTACTACACCGATGGCTGTGATGCTGAACTGCAATGCCATAGGGATTCCTATGCGCAGATGTTCCCATATAAAGCTCCAGTCGGTACGGAAGTCGCCAGCGGACAGCCTGATTTCGGGGTAGCGCCAGAATGCGTAGGCGAAGCAGAGTATTGCTGATATGGCCTGTGACAACACTGTCGCGAATGCCGCACCTCTGACTCCCCATCCGAAACTCAGAATGAACCAGAGGTCCAGTGCGATATTCAGGACGGACGAGAATATCAGGAAATAGAGTGGTGTCCTGCTGTCGCCGATAGCCCTGAGAATACAGGCTATCATATTATAGGCAATGGAGCCTGTCAGCCCGGCATAGAGCAGTATCAGGTATCTGTAGGCATAATCAAAAATTTCCGGTCCTGTATTTATCATCCTCAGCATCGGCCCTGTCAGCAGAAGCATCACTGCGGTAAGGAGTACCGACAGGAATGTGCAGATAATGAGGCTCGTCCCGATGGAGCGTCTCATTCCGTCCATATCGCGTGCGCCGAAAAGCTGGGCTGTGCGAATGCCGAGGCCGGCCGTCACGCCCCATACGAATCCGTTGCCGAAGAATGTGAACCCCGTTGTGATACCGACTCCGGCCAGTGCCTCGTAGTTGATGAAACGGCCTACGATGACGGTATCCACGAACTCATACAGCTTCTGGAATACGTTACCGAGTATTATGGGTAATGAAAAGAAAAATATGACGCGGGCTGGACGTCCTTTGGTTAAATCGACAATCATCTTGCTCTCCTGTGTCTCATTTCTGAAAACGGCCGCAAAATTACCGCTTTTTGTTGGAAGCTGTTTTGAAACAGATTCTTAATTTTGCGTGTCTTTTACGAATATCATTATGTGGCTAGGCTTAGCTGTTCTGTCGGCCCTGTTCCTGGGCTTCTACGATGTTTCAAAGAAACACTCGCTCAAGGACAATGCGGTCATTCCCGTATTATGGCTAAATACGTTCTTCTGTAGCCTGATAATGGCGGCACCTACGTTGATGTCGGCAACCGGACTTATACAGGATGGCTCTACATTCTACGTGTGCCGGGCCGATGCGCATACCCATCTGCTTATATTGCTGAAAGCTTCAATCGTGCTCGGCTCCTGGGTGTTCGGATATTTCGGAATGAAACATCTGCCGCTGACTCTCTTCGGCCCGATCAATGCCACCAGACCGGTTCTGGTGCTGCTGGGCGGAATGATAGTGTTCGGCGAAAGACTGAACCTGTATCAGTGGATAGGTGTGGTCATAGCGGCGATATCGTTCTATATGCTGCGTGCCAGCGGCAAAAAGGAAGGCTATGATTTCGGCAGCAATGTCTGGGTACTGTGCGTCATCGCAGCCACTCTCCTGGGTGCTGTCAGCGCATTGTTTCCTGACTTTATCAATGCGTCACCCTTTTGACGTTAGCCAGTCGTCTGTCTCGATGAGGTAGGCGATATCGCGTTCCTCCTTCGATGTGTAGAGTGTTTTGGTCAGAGTCTGCCGGTTTCCCCGCAGATTGATTTCC
>JAZRYP010000068.1:0-22009 GCA_045600825.1 Bacteroidaceae bacterium | reverse complement strand
CCGCATTCGCGGAACGTGCAAGTGGGAGAGTAGGTAGCCGCCGTTTTTCGGGAGCTTCAGGTTTCACGACCTGGGGCTCCTTTTTTTGTCCCACCCAGCGCAGTACCATCGTCCTGATTTTAGTTCCGCATTCGCGGAACGGGCAAGTGGGAGAGTAGGTAGCCGCCGTTTTTTGGGCTTCTTTTTTGTGTATGTAGAAGTCAGAGATTGTCTCACTATTGATTTATCTGATAGTTCCAAGTTGTCACTACATCATTTCTAATGGTCCCATCTGCATGACCGATTGGTCTGCCCAACAATCTGGTCGTAAGATTGTACTGATCTGAATATGTTTTATGACGTTTCAAAGGAATCTTATTCTTGAAATCATACTTGGTTTTGACACACTCATATCTGTTCAATTCGAATATCAATGTTGCTTCCTGTGTTACAAACCCATGGCGATAGCGATATTTTGTCATCTGTTGCCTGTAAATATCCTTGTCTTCGGTAACACGATATTTCACAAGCTTTTTTAAGTAGCCGTGCAGGTCATACCTGAATTTGTATATGGTGCCGTAACTTGAATAATCGGATGTAAGTTTGAGTATCCTGTTGTTCCTTCCCAGTTTATATGTGGCCGTTGCATAAAGAGTCAGTGAATCACAGGCGGAATTATAGGCGTATATTGTTCCGATGGCTGAACGCGTGTTATTCTGGTATTCAATCTCTTGCTTTTCTGAACAGTATTTGCGTGGCTGCTTTCCTATTATGGAATCATAACGGATAACCGTCGAACCACAGTATCGGTTATCATCAAAGAAACATTGTTTTGCTTCAATTGCGCTGGGCCCTGGTCCGTAAAAGATACTGTCCATGATAATATGCCCCATATCATCATAGACAACATGATTATGCATATACCAGATGTTCCCGTCCAGATAATAGGTTAACTGCTCCTTCAGTCCTTGTTGCCCGAATTTCCTGACCACTTTCATCGTGTCGGAATAGTGCGTGCTGTAACTGCGCGACAGGACAACAGAATCTGATCCTATTTGAAAATAATCATAGAAAGTGCTATCCTCTAATGTATGATCGGAATTATATCGGGCAGAAGAACCTGACGTCAGCTGTCCGTTTTCATCGTAATGATAATCACTGTGTTTATATGCATCTCCGTTAGCGGTTATTTCTACCGATAATAGCTGGCACTTGCCACTGGGATTGGTCTTCTCCGAGCGTTTGGTCCAATAGTCAAATTCAATATTCCTTTGCGCTGAAACTTGCACAAAGGGATAGAGGAGATTGATAAAGAACAGTATATAGAATTGAGAAAATTTTTTCACAGCCCAATTGATGATGGTATTAATAAAGATTGTACCGATACCTATCTTTTTTGTTTCTTTACTTGTCGCCGGATGTGAATTCCGTACCGTTGCGTTGCAGATTTATTTGGGAGCTTTCTTTGGGGAGAGCAATCAGCGATACTTGGCTGCTTTCATCATCAACAGCCAAAATAGTGCTTTCCTCGGCAAAACGGTTAATGCGGAGAATTGTTGTGGCGACAGGTGTTCCGGAATATATCAGGCTGTCATTGATAAACAGGGTCATAGGCTTGTTTAGGGTACTTTCCTCCAATACTATTTCGTAACACTCCCGGTATTTTGTGATTTTTTCCTGCTTGTCGAATGCCTTGAATGCCCACATCAGAAATATGAAAATGATCAGAAAAAGCATAATCATCAATACGAAGGAGCCAAGTAGGAAACCGTGATTTGATTTAGTTGATAATTTAGACATTATGTGATGATTTTTCACAAATGTACTCAGAATGACCCTTATAACAATAAATTGCCGGCTGATTCTTGCTTTATCCGAATATAATTGCGAAACTTGCATCAAATTAAATTGTTTTTTATGAAAAGTATAAAGTTGTTATTGATGGCAGGTCTGTTGTCTGTCTCTTTGGCGATGGTGGCAAAACCGGACCCTAATTTTCACATTTACATTTGCTTCGGTCAGTCAAACATGGAAGGAAATCCGAGACCTGAACAGGTGGATCTGGAGAATGTAAGCCCCAGATTCCTCACAATGAATGCTGTGGATTGTCCTAATGGGAAAATGGGCGAGTGGCGTGTTGCAGTTCCTCCATTGGCACGTTGCAATACTGGACTTACACCTGTAGATTATTTCGGCCGCACAATGGTTGAGGAAACGAAAGAGAAAGTTCGCATAGGAATTGTCATGGTAGCTGTTGCCGGTTGCTCAATAGATCTTTTTGATAAGGATAAATATGAGGCTTATATCCCAAGTCAGGCAGGGTGGATGAAGAATATCGTGAATGAGTATGGCGGCAATCCTTACGGACGTCTGATAGAACTTTGCAAGAAGGCTCAGGAGGATGGTGTCATCAAGGGCATTCTGCTCCATCAGGGTGAGACAAATACCGGTGATCCGCAGTGGCCTGAGAATGTGAAGAAGATATATAATGATATTCTTGCGGACCTTAATTTGAAACCGGGTTCCGTTCCATTGCTTGCCGGTGGTGTCGTAGCAGCAGATCAGGGTGGCGTATGTGCCAGTCATAACGAGGTAATAGCCAAGTTGCCGGAAGTCCTTCCGCAGGCTAAATATGTGCCATCTGACGGATGTGCGTGCGGATTTGACCATCTGCACTTTAATGTCGTGGGCAGCAGGGAACTCGGACGTCGCTATGCGGCTCAGATGCTGGAGTGTCTTGAGAATAAGTATAAGGTGAAGAAATAAATCTGCGGTATAGTATAAAATATACCGAAAATTTGGATATAACGTATTCTGTGTGTATTTTTGCACTGCAAAGGTGATTGGAGAGGGGCTGTGAGGCCTCTCTCTTGTTTCTATAAATCGGATTGTCCTGTTGCATTAATTATATGATCGAGAAAACAATTGTATCAAATCTGGTCAGTCAATGGCTTGATGGCAAAGAGAATTATTTTTTGGTTGATGTCAACGTCAGCCGTGATAATAGGATAGTTGTAGAAATAGACCACCCGGACGGAGTGTGGATAGATGACTGTGTGGAATTGAGTAAATTCATTGAGTCGTCTTTGGACAGAGATGTTGAGGATTATGAACTTGAGGTCGGATCTGCCGGTATAGGTCAGCCATTCAAGGTCCTTCAGCAGTATCTGAATCATGTAGGTCAGGAGGTTGAGGTACTGCCCAAGGAGGGATCGAAAATCAAGGGCGTTCTCAAGAGTGCGGACGAAAAATGTTTCGTAATAGGAACAAGACAGAAAAAGAGTATTGAAGGCAAGAAACGTCCTGTTATGGTTGATGTTGATATGACCTTCGGTTATGATGAGATAAATTATACAAAATATATAATCAGTTTAAAGTAAGATGGCTAAGTCTGCTGAGTCGATCACATTGGTCGATACCTTTCAAGAGTTTAAGGAGCTGAAGAACATTGACCGTATGACATTGGTCAGTGTTTTGGAGGAGAGCTTCCGCAGTGTTATTTCAAAGATGTTCGGAACGGATGAGAATTACTCTGTAATTGTCAATCCGGATAAGGGCGATTGTGAGATCCAACGTACACGTGTTGTTGTGGCTGATAAGGACCTGACTGATTCCAATACCCAGATATCAATGTCGGAGGCAACTCTGATTGACGAGGATTTTGAGGAAGGCGAGGAGGTTACAGAGGCTGTGGATTTCTCAAAGTTCGGCCGTAGGGCAATATTGAATCTGAGACAGACGCTTGCTTCTAAAATTCTGGAACTGGAGAAGGATAGCCTTTATAATAAGTATCTGGAGAAAGTAGGCACTGTCATAACTGCTGATGTCTATCAGATATGGAAGAAAGAGATACTTCTGCTTGACGAGGAAGGTAATGAACTGCTGCTGCCGAAGACGGAGCAGATTCCCGGTGATTTCTTCCGTAAAGGTGAGACTGTACGTGCAGTGGTGGATCATGTGGATAATGTCAACAACCCGAAAATCATCCTCAGCCGTACGTCAAATGTGTTTCTGCAGCGTCTGTTCGAGCAGGAGGTTCCTGAGATAAATGACGGATTGATCACAATAAAGAAGATTGCACGTATCCCTGGCGAGAGGGCTAAGATTGCAGTTGAGTCATACGATGACAGAATTGATCCTGTAGGCGCTTGTGTTGGTGTGAAAGGTGCCAGAATTCACGGAATAGTACGTGAATTGAGAAATGAGAATATTGATGTCATCAACTATACTCCGAATATGGATCTGTTCATCCGTCGTGCCCTTGGACCGGCAAAGGTGTCAGAGTTGAAGATGGACGATGCCAATAATCGTGCTGATGTTTATCTGAAGCAGGATCAGGTATCTCTTGCAATAGGTAAGAGCGGTATGAATATCAAGCTTGCGAGTATGCTTACTGGATATACCATAGATGTATATCGTGAGCTGGAGGATGAGGCTTCGGAAGAGGATGTCTATCTGGATGATTTCCGTGGAGATATCGAGGATTGGGTTATTGATGCCCTGCAGTCTGTCGGACTCGACACGGCGAAAGCTGTTCTTCGTGCATCTCGTGAGATGTTGGTGGAAAGTGCAGATCTTGAGGAGGAACAGGTTGATTCCGTACTCTCAATTCTGGCTTCAGAATTTGCAGATGAACCTGAGTTTGCGAAATTCATCATAAAGTAAAAGAAACAGTATTTATATCTGATGGCAATAAGAATAGGAAAAGTTTCGAGAGAGTTGAACGTGGGAACATCTACGTTGGTGGATTTCCTTCATAAAAAAGGTTTTCAGGATATAACTGAAGATCTTAACCAGAAGTTGACGGATGAGCAGTACAATATGCTCATTGAAGGATTCAGCAGCGATAAGTCATTGAAGGACGAGGCGACCAAGTTCCTTCAGGAACGTCGTATGCGCTCTGGCGGTGATGATTCGGATTCTTCGCAGAAAGAGGATGCAGCCCAGAAAATGGAGACTGTCAGCGTCAAGACAGTGGATAATCCGATTGTAGAGGAGACTGTCAAGCCTGAACCGGAGATACGTCCGCGGGAAATTGTTGAGCCTGCAGAGGAATCTGAGGCGGAACCTGCAATCAATATTAAGACTGTCGGGAAAATCAATCTTGATACTGTTGGTACGAAACGGAAGCATAAGTCTGCAAAAGCAGATGATGCAGGAAAGGGGAATGTCGCTGCTGAAGCTGATGTAAAGAAGGCGGTTGCGGAAGAACCTGTAGATGACGAGAAGAAATCCGAGACCGTGGCGACAGAATCTGAGAATACTGTTCAGAAAGAGGAGGTTGCTGCAGTTCAGGATATTCCTGAGCCTGAAATATCGGATATATCCGAGGTGGAATCTGACGATAACGATAATACGGAGAATGCTGCCGGAGGGACAGATCAACAGGAAGTGTTCAAACTGGATCATTCGGATGCAGGCTTGAAACTGAAGACGGTCGGTAAGATTGATTTAAATGCCATCAATCAATCTACGCGTCCGAAGAAAAAGAGCAAAGAGGAGAAAAAGAAAGAGCGCGATGCAAAAGAACAGCAGCGTCAGCAACAGCGTCAGCAGTATAAGGATTCTTTGCCTAAGGATGCTTCGGGAAGAAATTCTCAGGATAATGCAAATGCCTCGGGTGATTCCAAACGGAAGAAGACACGTGTCAGAATAGGCGGCGAGAAAGTCGATATCAGCAAGACTGACGGCTATAATGCGCAGGGGGATCAGTCTCAGAAACCTTTTGACAGAAATCAGAAAAACGGTCAGAAGTCCGGTGGTCAGGGACGGAATTCCAAGGATTTCAGACATTCGAAGAATGACAGAAATGATTTCAGTAATGATGATGTCAACAGACAGATAAAGGATACGTACTCCCAGTTCTCCAAGGGCAAGACGAAGTCCTCCAAGTACAGAAAGGAGAAGAGAGAGGCTGCTCTTACCCGTCAGCAGGAAATGGAGGAGATGGAGATGCAGTCGAGTCGCGTACTCAAGCTCACGGAGTTCGTTACGGCCAATGAGTTGGCTACGATGATGAATATCCCTGTCACACAGGTCATATCAACTTGTATGAGTGTCGGTATGATGGTGTCTATAAATCAGCGGCTTGATGCTGAGACAATCAATATCGTAGCTGACGAGTACGGTTTCCAGACAGAGTATGTAAGTGCCGAGGTTGCTCAGTCAATAACGGAGCATGAGGATACGGAGGATGAACTTGAGCCTCGCGCACCGATTGTCACTGTTATGGGACACGTCGATCACGGTAAGACTTCATTGCTGGACTATATCCGCAAATCAAATGTAATCGCCGGCGAGGCTGGTGGTATTACACAGCATATCGGTGCATACAATGTCGCTCTTGAGGACGGACGTCATATAACGTTCCTGGATACTCCGGGCCACGAGGCGTTTACAGCTATGCGCGCCCGTGGTGCTCAGGTGACGGATATTGCCATTATAATCGTGGCTGCTGATGACAGTGTGATGCCGCAGACTAAAGAGGCAATAGCCCATGCTACTGCTGCTAATGTGCCGATGGTATTTGCCATCAACAAAATTGACAAGCCTGCAGCTGATGCAGAGAAAATCAAACAGGAGTTGGCACAGATGAATTATCTGGTGGAGGATTGGGGTGGTAAGTACCAGTCCCAGGATATATCGGCCAAGAAGGGCTTAGGTGTTCCCGAACTGATGGAAAAGGTTCTTCTTGAGGCTGAGATGCTTGACCTGAAGGCAAATCCTAACAGAAATGCTACCGGTACTATTATTGAGTCTTCACTGGATAAGGGTCGTGGCTATGTGGCAACGGTACTTGTTTCAAACGGAACACTTAAGGTTGGCGATATAGTAATTGCAGGTACTTTCTGGGGCAAGGTTAAGGCGATGTTCAATGAGCGTAACCAGAAACTTAAGAGTGCCAGGCCTTCGGAACCTGCACTTATACTCGGATTGAACGGTGCTCCTGCAGCAGGTGTTACATTCAATGTCGTTGAATCTGAACGTGAAGCCCGTGAGATTACCGGTAAGCGTGAGCAGTTGCAACGTGAGCAGGGTATCAGGACATCCACCACTCTGACTCTTGACGAGATAGGACGTCGTATATCTCTCGGAGACTTCCACGAGTTGAATCTTATTGTCAAGGGTGATGTGGACGGTTCTGTCGAGGCCTTGGGTGATTCTCTTATCAAGCTTTCTACTCCGCAGGTTCAGGTAAATGTAATACATAAGGCCGTTGGTGCCATATCTGAGAGTGATGTAAGTCTTGCCGCAGCGTCGAATGCCATTATCATAGGATTTGACGTGCGTCCTTCGGGTGCGGCCAAGAAACTTGCCGAGCAGCATGATGTTGATATCCGTATGTATTCTATCATATACGATGCTATTGACGAGGTCAAGGCTGCTATGGAGGGTCTGCTTGCTCCTAAGGTTAAGGAGGAAGTGACATCTACCGTTGAGGTTATGGAGGTGTTCCATATATCGAAGGTCGGAATGGTTGCCGGTGGACGTGTACGTGAGGGTAAGGTTAAGCGTAGTGACAAGGCCCGTCTTATCCGTGACGGTATTGTAATACATACAGGTGATATCCTTGCATTGAAGCGTTTTAAGGATGATGTCAAGGAAGTCGCTACAAATATGGAATGCGGTATCAGTCTGGTAGGCTTCAATGATCTGAAGGCCGGCGATATGATTGAGACATTTGTCGAGGTAGAGGTTAAACAGACTTTATAATGACATTGGAGATATTGTCCAGCCTGACCGCCATAGACATCGTTATTCTGTTGGTCTTGGCGGTTGGGTTGTTTACTGGAATATATAAAGGTGTAATCCGGCAGGCTTTTGCCCTTGGAGGTCTGATAGCAGGTCTTGTGCTGGGAACGCTTTTCTGCAAGCCGGTATCTGTCTTTATTCTGGACTCTTTCCGTATGTCTGAAAAGACAGCATCTGTCATAGCCTTTGTGGCGATATTGCTCATTGTTCCCATAGGCTGTATGATTGTAGGTGGACTTTTGTCAAAACTGGTTAAGGTGGCCAGACTTGGATTCTTTGACAGATTGGCCGGTGGAGCGTTCGGCCTGTTGAAGTATTTTATATTCATGGGCTTGTTCATACAGTTGATGGAATATACCGGTCTGTCAGATAAATGCATTAAAAAGGACGGAGAACACAAGTCTGTCTTGTATGAACCTGTGCGGAAAGTTTCGGATGTGTGTCTTCATTGGACATGGGAAAAGGTGATGAGTTGTTCCGAGGATGTTGACCGGATGCTGAAGGATAGGGATTGAATGGAGAAGTTTGATGATAATACTATAGTAAGACAGATATCGCAGGAAAAATACCGTTACGGATTTACGACTGATATACAGACAGATGTCCTGGAGCGAGGTCTCAATGAGCAGACTGTCCGTATGATATCGGCTCGGAAGAATGAACCGGAGTGGTTGCTTGAGTTTCGTCTGAAGGCGTACCGTCATTGGCTGGGAATGAAATTGCCGACGTGGGCACATTTGAATATCCCGGCAATTGATTTTCAGTCAATATCGTATTACGCAGCTCCTGCTGTCAGGAAAAAAGGCCCAGGTTCGATAGATGAGATCGATCCTCAGCTGATGAAGACTTTCGACAAACTTGGTGTCCCGCTTGAGGAACGTCTTGCCCTGAGTGGCGGTATGGCTGTAGATGCGGTTATGGACTCGGTGTCCGTGAAGACCACGTTTAAAAAGAATCTGGAAGAGAAAGGAATAATATTCTGCTCAATCGGTGAGGCTGTGAGACTGTATCCGGATCTGGTACGACAGTATCTTGGCTCTGTGGTCAATTACAGGGATAATTTCTATGCGGCTTTGAACAGCGCGGTATTTAGTGACGGGTCATTTGTGTATATTCCAAAGGGGGTGCGATGCCCTATGGAACTATCGACATATTTCCGTATAAATGCATCCGGTACAGGTCAGTTTGAGAGGACGCTTATAGTGGCTGACGATGACAGCTATGTGTCCTATCTGGAGGGTTGTACTGCACCTATGCGCGATGAGAACCAGCTACATGCGGCTATTGTCGAGATTATCGTGCTGGACAGAGCGGAAGTGAAGTACAGTACTGTGCAGAACTGGTATCCCGGTGACGAGAACGGCCTTGGCGGAGTATATAATTTCGTTACGAAGCGCGGTGACTTGCGTGGAGTGAACAGTAAATTGTCGTGGACTCAGGTGGAAACAGGCTCTGCCATCACCTGGAAGTACCCAAGCTGTGTGCTTCGCGGTGACGGAAGTCAGGGTGAGTTCTATTCTGTCGCGCTGACGAATAACTGGCAGCAGGCAGATACCGGTACAAAGATGATACATCTGGGTAAGAATACGAAGAGTACTATTATCAGTAAGGGTATATCGGCAGGTCATAGCCAGAATTCATACCGCGGACTGGTGCGTGTGGCTGAAGGGGCTGAAGGAGCCAGAAATTACAGCCAGTGTGACTCGCTTTTGCTTGGCAGTGAATGCGGAGCGCATACTTTCCCTTATATGGATATCCATAATGACAGTGCGATTGTCGAGCATGAGGCGACGACATCCAAAATTTCGGAGGACCAGCTATTCTATTGCCAGCAGCGCGGTATTCCGGCAGAAGAGGCTATCGGCCTGATAGTTAATGGATATGCTAAGGAAGTGTTGAATAAATTACCGATGGAGTTCGCTGTTGAGGCACAGCGTCTGCTGTCGGTATCGCTTGAGAATACAACAGGATAAAGTTATGCTTAAGATAGAGAATCTGCATGCCGGTATAAGCGGCAAGGAAATATTGAAAGGTATCAATCTGGAGGTTAAGGCCGGGGAGGTACACGCTATTATGGGACCTAACGGTTCTGGCAAGAGCACTATGAGCAATGTGCTTGTGGGACATCCTGATTATGTGGTCACCGAAGGCAATGTGTCCTTCAAAGGAGAAAATCTGCTGGAGATGACTCCGGAGCAGCGTGCGCACAAAGGTCTGTTCCTGTCGTTCCAGTATCCGGTGGAAATCCCTGGTGTCAGTATGACTAATTTTATGAGGGCTGCGGTCAATGCCAAACGTGCCGGTAATGGACAGGAACCGATATCTGCTGCTGATTTTCTGAAGCTGATGAAGCAGAAAAGGGAACTTGTCGGGTTGAATGCGAATTTCATGAACCGTTCTGTGAACGAGGGTTTCAGTGGCGGAGAGAAGAAACGCAATGAGATATTCCAGATGGCACTTCTGGAGCCGTCTTTGGCCATACTTGATGAAACGGATTCAGGACTTGACATTGATGCATTGCGCGTTGTGGCAGAGGGCGTGAACCGCTTGAAGAATGAGGATACATCTGTGATTGTGATTACACATTACCAGAGACTGCTGGATTATATAAAGCCGGATATCGTACACGTCCTGTATAACGGACGTATCATAAAGACTGCCGGACCGGAACTGGCTCTTGAACTTGAGCAGCGAGGCTATGATTGGGTAATTAAGGAATATGAGGATTCTGTGAGATAATGTCGGAACAGGTATATAGTGAGCTATTCAGGAATAACCGCAATCTGGTGGAGAGCGTATCCTGCGGAGTGCTGAATGCAGTCCGCAGTGAGGCTCTGGATTGCCTGGAGAAATACGGATTCCCTACGGCAAAGGTGGAGGAATATCTGCATACTGACATATCCGGCTGGCTTGAGCCTGACTGGGGCATCAATCTTGGCCGCGTGAATATCCCAGTTAATCTTAATGAGGTGTTCCATTGCAGTGTGCCCAATCTCAGCACTCTGATGTATTATCTGGCGAATGACCGTTTTATGGCTTCGGAGATGTCGCAGCATTCGCAACTGCCGGATGGGGTTATTGCCGGAAGTCTTAATGAACTGGCAGGGAAACATCCGGAACTGACAGGCAGATACTATGCTGGATTGGCGGATATGCACCGTCCGGGTATAGCCGCATTGAATACCCTGCTGGCTCAGGACGGATTTATGATATATGTCCCGGACGGAGTTGTCGTAGAAAAGCCAGTGCAGTTGGTGACATTGCTTCAGTCGCCTGTCAATCTGATGGTTGCCCGCAGAATACTGGTTGTGACCGGTAAGGATGCTGCATTGAAATTGCTGCTATGTGACCACTCGGTTGATTCGCACGATTATCTGGCAACTCAGGTCATGGAATTGTATGCCGGCGAGAACAGCCATATTGAGTTGTATGATATGGAGGAGACTTCGTCGCATAACAGACGCATCTCGGAGTTGTATGTAGATCAGAAGGCAGGAAGTGATGTTTCTGTTACAGGTATGACTCTGAGCAATGGCCATACCCGCAATTCCGCGTATGTGACTTTGTCCGGCAGAGGTGCTTCGCTGACTCTCAACGGAGTTGCAATAGCGGCCGGCAACCAACATGTGGATAATCTGACATTTGTGGATCACCGTGTGCCGGACTGTCAGAGTAATGAATTGTTCAAATATGTCCTTGACGATGACTCTGTCGGTGCATTTGCCGGAAAAGTTCTGGTACGTGAGGGCGCAAATGGCACGGTGTCGCAGCAGACAAACCGCAATATCTGTCTGAAACGCTCTGCCAGAATGTTCACGCAACCGCAGTTGGAGATATATGCCGATGATGTGAAATGCAGTCACGGCTCTACCGTCGGTCAGCTTGACGATAGGGCTCTGTTCTATATGCGCCAGCGTGGCATCACGAAAGATGAGGCCCGTGTGCTGCTGATGATGGCATTTGTAGATGAGGTGATAGGGCACGTGGAGATGGAACCGTTGCGCCAAAGGCTGAGATACCTTGTGGAACGCAGATTCAAGGGCGGTCAGGCTCAATGCGATGGGTGTCGTATATGCAAGTGATGATATGGACATTACAAGGATAAGAGAGGATTTTCCCATATTGGGTCAGAAGGTGTATGGTAAGCCTTTGGTCTATCTGGACAATGCCGCAACGACACAGAAACCTCTGTGCGTGATAGACGCTGTCAGCAATGCATACCGCAATGTGAATGCCAATGTTCATCGGGGCGTTCATTTCCTGTCACAGCAGGCTACGGAACGTATGGAGGCGGCGCGTGAAACGGTACGACGCTTTATCGGGGCAGGTTCGACGGAGGAAGTTGTTTTCACAAGGGGCACTACGGAGAGCATCAATCTGGTAGCCTCATCTTTTGCCAGGGCTTTCCTGAAATCCGGCGATGAGGTGATGGTTTCGGAGATGGAGCACCATAGCAATATCGTTCCGTGGCAGCTTTTGGCGGAAAGAGTGGGATTCAAACTTCGGGCTATCCCGGTTACCGCAGACGGACTTCTGGATATGGAGGCTTTCCGTAATATGTTTACAGAGAGGACAAAGCTTGTCAGTGTCGCTCACGTGTCGAATGTACTGGGTACGGTGAATCCGGTGCGCGAGATTGTGCAGACAGCTCACGGACACGGTGTTCCAGTGCTTATTGACGGTGCACAGTCTGTTCCTCATCTGCCGGTGAATGTACGTGAACTTGATGCGGATTTCTATGCGTTCAGCGGTCATAAGGCGTATGGCCCTACCGGTATTGGTGTACTGTACGGCAAGCGTGAACTCCTGGAGAAGATGCCTCCTTATCAGGGTGGTGGAGAAATGATTGCACACGTGTCGTTTGAGGGTACGACTTTCAATGGGCTGCCGTTCAAGTTTGAAGCCGGCACTCCGGATTATATAGGTGCTGTCGCCCTTGCGGAGGCACTTGATTATTTGAGCGCAATCGGTATGGAGACTGTTGAACGTCGCGAGAGACAATTGTGTTCATACGCGCTTGACGCAATGGGGACCATACCTGACATACGTATTATAGGAAATGCTTCAGACAGATGTGGTGTGGTGTCGTTCCTGTTGGGTGACATTCATCCTTCTGATGTGGGCATATTGCTGGACAAGCTCGGTATTGCGGTACGTACCGGACATCATTGTGCGGAGCCGTTGATGCAGAGGTTCGGAATTCCAGGTACCGTTCGGGCATCTTTTGCCATTTACAATACTGAGGCTGAGATTGATGCTCTGGTTGCCGGTGTTGACCGTATCTGTAAAATGTTCTGATAGTTTTATGTGGCGATGACATACAGGACAATGTCGGACTATATGTCTTCGGTGTTTGGCGGACGTGTACAGAAGATTGCCGTGAATGCCGGACTGGGCTGTCCTAACCGTGACGGAACGTTAAGCTTTGGCGGATGCGCCTATTGCAGCAACGCGGCTTTCAACCCTGCATACGCCTTCAACTCAGGAAAAAGTATAACAGACCAATTGGCTGATGGAGTGACGTTCTTTCAAAAGAAAGGTGCCGCCACCAAATATCTGGCATATTTTCAGTCGTACTCAAACACATACGGTGATACGCGTCATCTTATAGAACTTTATGAAGAGGCTCTGAGTTTTCCGGGTGTGCAGGGGCTGGTAATTGCTACAAGACCGGACTGCATAGCGAAGGAACTGCTGGATTACTTTGAGAGAAGGTTTGGCAAGAAGGCTGTGCCGGAACATCCGTATCTTCTGGTTGAGATTGGTGTGGAATCGACAAATGACCGGACGTTGCAGGCGATTAACCGTGGCCATGATTTCAAATGTGCCAGAGATACGATATCAGAACTGGCCGGTCGGGGCATAGCTGTCGGTGCGCATCTTATTATAGGACTACCTGGAGAGGATGAATCGGATTTCATCAATCACGCCAGACGAATCTCGGCATTGCCGGTCAATACATTGAAACTGCATCAGCTGCAGATTATAAAGGGCACACCTTTTGAGCGGATGTACAGGGAAAATCCGGATATGTTCAGATTGCTTACGCCGGAAGACTATGCCGGCATTATTGCCTGCATTCTGAAGGAACTGAGGCCGGATATCGCTCTGGACAGGTTTGTATCCGAATCACCGCGTGATATGGTGGTGGCACCATCGTGGGGTATTAAACCTGATGAGTTTTCATTAATACTGCAAAGATATGCTGTTGCCGTTTCTTGAAGAAGGCAGGATAGAGGCCGGGTGCGATGAGGCCGGACGTGGATGTCTGGCTGGCCCTGTGTATGCCGCTGCTGTGATACTGCCACCTGATTTTACAAACGAGTTGCTGAATGACTCCAAGCAACTGACCGAGAAGCAGAGGTATGCGCTCAGACCAGTAATAGAGAGAGAAGCTGTGGCGTGGGCTGTAGGTGTTGTGTCAAATACCGAGATAGATAAGATTAATATTCTGTCTGCTTCAATTCTGGCCATGCATCGTGCTGTGGATGGTCTGAAGGTGCGTCCAGAGCATCTGCTGATTGACGGTAACAGATTCAAGCCTTACCCAGGCATCCGACATACTACAATAGTGAAAGGTGATGCAACGATGATGTCTATTGCTGCGGCATCAATACTTGCAAAGACGTACAGGGACGATTTCATGAACGGTATTGCGGCTCAATTCCCGCAGTATGACTGGCTTTCAAACAAGGGTTATCCTACGAAAAAACATCGTGCCGCAATAAGGGATTACGGCACGACTCCATATCATCGTATGACATTCAACCTGCTTGGCGATGGTCAGTTGTCACTGGACTTTGATTGACGGTTAGATAGATAGCGAGTCAAGTACGTTGATAAGTTCACCATTGATTTCCTTGTCAACCTTTACGGCTTTAGCGATTGGGACATTGATAATCTTATCGTTGTGTATTCCAATCATAATATTTCTCTGTCCGTCCAGAAGTGCCTCAATGGCCGCTAAACCCATTCTCGATGCTAGAATACGGTCGTAAGCGCTCGGCTTGCCGCCACGTTGCAGATGTCCGAGGATTGATACCCTGACATCGAACTGCGGGTATTCCTTGCGAACCCTCTCAGCATAGTGCATCGCGCCGCCGTCCTTCTCGGAGACAATCACTATTGAACTGTTCTTGCTCTTGCGTATTCCCCGGTTGATGAATGCTGCCAGCTGATCAATGTCTGTATCCTTCTCAGGGATGATAGCGGCCTCTGCTCCAGCGGCAATTGCACTGTTCTGTGCGAGGAACCCGGCATCGCGCCCCATTACCTCGATAAAGAATATCCTGTCGTGTGACGATGCTGTGTCGCGTATCTTGTCTATGCATTCAACTATTGTGTTCAGGGCACTGTCGTATCCTATTGTGGCATCGGTGCCGTACAGGTCATTGTCAATGGTGCCCGGCAGACCGACTACCGGAATATCGTAATCACGGGCCAGTTCGTATGCCCCTGTCAGGGAACCGTTGCCGCCGATGACTACAAGTGCGTCAATTCCGTGCTTCGTAAGTACATCGTATGCCTTTTTGTGCCCTTCGGGTGTCATAAACTCCTGGCTGCGTGCGGTCTTCAGGATTGTGCCTCCACGCTGAATGATGTTGCTTACACTCTCGGAGGAGAACTCTGTGATCTCATCGTGAAGGAGTCCCTCCCATCCACGGTGTATTCCAAACACTTTCCAGCCCTGCTGGATGGCAGAGCGGGTTACTGAGCGGATAGCCGCATTCATTCCTGGCGCATCTCCTCCCGATGTCAGCAGGCCGATTGTCTTGATATCTGTCATAATGTTATATGTGCTAAAATTTTCAGATGTAAATGTATGCATAAATTTGTTATTACAACCGCTTTGGCGTAAATTCGCGAGAATTTTGGGAAATATTAAAAACTTAAGATATGAGAAAGAAAGCACTTCTTATGATTCTTGACGGCTGGGGTATAGGAAACCATTCCGATGCCGATGTCATTTACAACACTCCTACTCCATATATGGATTATCTGAATAGCACGTATCCGCATGCGCAGCTGCTGGCCAGTGGCGAGAACGTGGGCCTTCCTGACGGACAGATGGGTAATTCAGAGGTGGGTCACCTGAATATCGGCGCAGGTCGCGTGGTATATCAGGATCTTGTCAAGATAAACCGTGCCATTGCCGACAACAGCATTATGCAGAATCCTGAGGTGATGTCCGCATACAGCTATGCCAAGAAAACCGGCAGGAAACTGCATCTGATGGGACTTGTATCAAACGGTGGTGTCCACAGTTCACTGGAGCATCTGCTCAAGTTCTGCGACATCGCACGCGAGTACGGTATTGACAATGCGTATGTACATTGTTTTATGGATGGCCGTGATACCGACCCGAAGAGCGGTCAGGGTTTCATCAAGACTCTTGTGGAGCGTGGCGACAAGGTAGCTACCATTATCGGACGCTATTATGCCATGGACCGCGACAAGCGTTGGGAACGTGTCAAGGTGGCATACGACCAACTCGTGAACGGCGAGGGCAAGAAGGCTGACGATATGGTGAAGGCTGTTCTTGAGTCATACGATGAGGGCGTTACCGATGAGTTTATGAAGCCTATTGTCAATACAGCATACGACAGCCGTATTGAAGAGGGCGATGTAATCATCTTCTTCAACTTCCGTAACGACCGTGCCAAGGAACTGACCATTGTGCTGACACAGCAGGATATGCCGGAGGCTGGTATGAAGACCATTCCGGGTCTGCAGTACTACTGTCTGACTCCGTATGATGCATCATTCAAGGGCGTTCATATACTCTTTGATAAGGAGAACGTGAACAATACGCTTGGCGAGTATGTCTCCAGTAAGAAACTTGCCCAGCTGCACATTGCCGAAACAGAGAAATACGCACACGTCACATTTTTCCTGAACGGTGGCCGTGAGACTCCATACGAGGGCGAGGACAGGATACTTGTTCCGTCACCGAAGGTCGCTACATACGACCTCCAGCCGGAGATGAGCGCATACCTGGTGCGTGACCGTCTGGTAGAGGCCATCAAGACCGACAAGTACGATTTCATCGTCGTGAACTTTGCAAATGGCGATATGGTCGGCCATACTGGCGTGTATGAGGCTATTGAGAAGGCTGTGGTGGCTGTCGATGCCTGCGTACACGATGTGATAGAGGCTGCCAAGACAATGGGCTATGAGGCAATCATCATTGCCGATCACGGGAATGCCGACAATGCTGTCAATGCCGACGGTACTCCTAATACCGCTCACTCTCTGAATCCTGTGCCTGTCATTTACGTGACTCCGCGTAAGGAAGCGACTGTGAAGGATGGTATTCTTGCCGATGTCGCTCCGAGTATTCTGACCCTTATGGGACTGCCGGTACCTGCCGAGATGACCGGTAAGGTTCTTGTCGGATAACATATTTACGGCGTACAGGATTCACGAATATGAAAAATGTGTATCTTTGCGCCGTTAAAATACTGTTTCGTTAGCTCAGCCGGTTTAGAGCGCTTGCTTCACACGCAAGAGGTCGGCGGTTCGAATCCGCCACGAAACACACTGAAGAGGAGGCAAGACACCTCCTCTTTTTTTCTGGCGGTCTGCTGTTCCGAACAATGACAGTGATAAATTCGGTTACTACTTGAGTTTCTGGTCGGGCCACGTTAAACCTGTGTTCAACATCCGCCGTTCCTACGGTTTCTCCGTACGTCCTGTGAAGGAATAGAACAGGAGACAGGTTCCGTTCACCGTTGGACTGACAACTACAATTTATCTGCCTGCCCGGGAAAAAATATCTCTCTGGGCAGGCAGATAAATTTTGCCGGGCAGGGCGGTGAATTTACAGAGCGCGGACCTCCTCAACGGACAGGCCTGTGCAGCGGCTTATCATTCCAATGTCTGCACCTTCCTGCTTGAGCTTTCTGGCTGTTTCAATTTTTTCTTCTGCTTTTCCCTTTGCTTTTCCTTCTTCGAGTCCGGCGGCGTGGCCTTCTTCGAGTCCGGCAGCGTGGCCCTCTTCACGTCCGATTCGCACGGCGTAGTCGCGCTCGGCTGTAATCTGAATTTCATCTCTAGTCATTCTGTCGTATATTGATAGTTTATCTTCTTCTATGTTCTTTCTGTCGGAAGCCTCGAAGAGCAGGTCGAAGTACGGATCCAGTCCCGAAGGCTTCATCTCGTAGTTCACCATACCACGGACATACCAGGCCCACTTCTCAATGAACGCGGAATCCTCCGTCGGCTCTTTGGCCGCCGGCAGCTGCACGAAGATGAAGTTCTCCCTGTCCGACATCGCGCTTCCGCTGTCTTCCATACGGACCCTCGCCTGTCTGAGTACGGTGTCCCTTCGCGGTGCGTCCTCGTCCGCCACCTTCAGATAGCCGTCCAGCACACTTATCACGTATAGTGTCCGCACGCTTGTGTATGGTTCGCTGCGCTTCAGCAGATGCGAGGCCTGTACCCCGGCATATGTTATCAGACGGTCGGCGAAACAGTCGTAGGACCTCTTCTGCATCTCTATCAGGAAGCGGTTGCCATCGCTGTCCATACAGAGGATGTCGTAGTTCATACGGCGGTTCTCTTCGTATGGCGGCAGCATCTCCGTGTTCATAAACCTGATTGACACAATCTCCCGTTCAGGGATGACCGCGTTCAGGAATCCGAGCATCAGCTCTGGATGGTCCTCATCGGCCATTACAATCTTGAAGCCGTAGTCACGCGTCAGGTCGATGAACCTGCTCTTGGCATCACTCAAAGTTCGCTGTGTCCCACAGTACTGATTTTCGTTTCTCATTTGTTTCATTTGGTATTAAGGAATTAGAATTATCGGCAGCAAATATATCACTGCGGAGTTGCTCCTGCAAGTCAAAATGTTGAAAATTTCGGTTTGTTGTTGATTCCCTGCAGAGAAAAAACGCCATACTGGGTAGGGAAAAGTTCGTAGTTACAATCCGGAAAGTTTGTAGTTACAAACTTTTGGCGGACTGGTATGGTGCTGCAAGCGGGTTCGAATGCCCTGCCTTTTCAATGATGGTTTCGGCTCTTCCTTCTTCGCGTCCAGTGCGTATGGTGTAGTGGCGTTCTGAGTTGTCTCTGTTGGATGCCTGTGAAACTTTCAACACTTTGTTCAGTTGGCGCGCACGGACAGCCGAGGTCTTCGGATACCACCTGACTTCTTGTCGTGAAGTGACAGGAAAAAGTTGCACGCTCAAATTTATTTGGCCGCCAATATAAAAAATGTGATAAAATGCTTATTTTTGCAAAAGTCACTGCCAATACTATGTTGTTCCTGCTGGGGGTAATTTAGTGTTATTCAGGTAGGGACTGACATAGGAAAGGCGTTGGCATTACGCTTTATCCGCGGCTTCCGGAACATCGAACACTCAGGCAAGCTAACAGCGCGATAAAGGCAGTGAGCGACGCCCCACCATACAATTGTGAATTTCAGCTATGCTGACTACGTTCGGCAATTGTATAGCGCGGGCTTCGTCATTGTTATCTTCTGTTAGAGGCAAGTTCGATGGCCACGGAAGCGGGATAGCAAGTGATTGAATCCCGCCTTTTTTGTGCCCGTTTGTAAAGGAAGTGTTTTGTATAATATTTAAAATGAGTGTATTATGAAAAAAATTCTATTTGCGGCAGTTCTTCTTACCTTTATGGCAATGGGCTTAGTTAATGCTCAGACAGACCGTAAGGCAGTTGCCAAGATGACAGAGAAGGAATTAAGTGAAAAGGCTACGAAGGCAGCACGTAAGGAAGCCAAGAATCTTGAAAAGGAGGGCTGGCAGATAGCTCCGGGTGCTCTGCCTATTGACAAACAGCTTGACAAGACCTACAGGATGCAGTATGAGCAGGATGATTATGGCTACCCGAAGTATATAATGGGTGAAGCAATGAGTATCGGTCAGAATTACGATGCTGCCAAGATGCAGGCTTTGGAACTGGCAAAGCAGAATATGGCAGGACAGATTCAGACTGAAGTTACTGCACTCATTGAGAATACCGTCGCAAACAATCAACTTGGTGAAGAAGAGGCTGCGTCTGTAACCAAGAGTGTGATGGCCAGCAAGAACCTTATTTCCCAAAGCATAGGCCGTGTGGTTCCGGTGATGGAAGTATATCGTACAGACGCAAAGACCAGGAACAAGGAAGTACTGGTGCGCATAGCCTATAACAGCGATATGGCCAGAAAAGCGGCCATTAATGCTGTGAAAAAACAGTTGGAGCAGGAAGGTATGGATTTGCACGGCAAATTGGACAAACTTCTGGAGAACAATTAAGTATTTGTTTATATGCGCGGTTCTCTGCACATTTTCCTGATATTGGTCCTGATGGTGTATTCACTCTCCCTCAGCGCCCAGCGCACTGAGAAGTGGTGCGGTGAATATATTTATTATGGCTCGGTTTATGAAACGCCAGGGCTGGCAAAACAGAAAGCACTTGAGCGTGCGCAGATAAAGGCTGTAGAAGAGGTGTTTGGCCTCAGTGTATCGCAGAGCAACTTCACCAATGTAAACAACACTAATGGTAACTCATCCATAGACTTCACATCAATAGGCGGAAGTGATGTAAATGGCGAATGGATAGAGACTATCGATGAACCGGAATATGAAATATCCGTGGAGGGAGAGTTTCTTGTGGTAAAGGTTAAAGTATGTGGCCGTGTCAGAGAGATTGTCTCCGCACCGATTGATTTCTCTGCGCACCTGCTTCGCAATGGGGTTGAGGACAAATTCGAGGACTACGATTATTTTGAAGGCGATGACCTGTATCTGTCATTCGTGTCACCTGTCAACGGATACCTTGCCGTCTATCTGTTGGATGATGACGGAGAGGCATATTGCCTGTTGCCATACAGCGGAATGCACGATGGTGTTTTCGATGTCAGAGCGGACAAACGTTATGTGCTGTTTTCGGAGAAATGCGCAGAAGGTACTCCTGAAGAGACGTATGTGGATGAACTCTATCTGACCTGTGACAAGGATATAGAACATAATCAGGTGTATATAATCTTTTCACCGAACAAGTTTACGAAGGTAAATGACAGCGATGGAGGTCTGGATGCAACGACAGAGCATATCCTGCCACGGCACCTCAATAATCAGAATTTTCACAAGTGGCTTTCCGCATGTCGCAAGCACGATAAGGATATGCGTGCTGACAAGCGGATAATATCGATAAGGAAATTAAATCCCGATTTTCGGGCATATTAATAATTTAAATAACAAATTTTATGAAAAAAACTATCAAAATGCTTGCAATAGCGTCTATTCTTACGCTAGCAAGTTGCACTGTGACAAGACCTGTTGCCGCTACATCAAATCCTGTGGGAAATAAGTGCGGTGAAGCTAAAACAATTGCTGTTTTTGGTATTGGCGGCGGTAACAATGGTATCAACAAAGCAGTAAAAAATGGAGGTATAACAATGATTTCGCATGTGGATAATGCTACGACTAGGCATTTTATGGGCATTGTAGTGGTAAATACCACACGTGTCTATGGAGAATGAATCTTACAAATCGCATCACTTCGCAGTTTGTCAGTTTTGACTGACAAACTGCATTTTATGAAACTGCATTTACGTATGAAAATTTGGAAATTTATTTTCGTAACTTTCAGTATTATGTCAGGCACTATAGCATATGCTACAAATGCCTACGTATATATTCGAAGACCTTTATTTGATGCGATGAAAGAGGCTTCAACTTCTACGGTTGGCCTCATGGCTCAGATGAGTGGAGTCGGAGTTCGACCAAAGCCTCTTAATGTTGACATAAATGGAGCATATGCTTATACTCTACAGGCAGGGAAGAGTGTCAAGATAGAAGTTCCATCCGGTCTTATTTCGTTGAATTTTTACTACACTCAGTCTGATGTGTTGAATTCAATTGATGTTTCTTTGACTGACGGGGAGTCGGTGTACTTAATACATGATGATTCAGGAATAGTTCACCAAGATAGTCCTTCGAATAAAGAAAAATTCAAAAAAGCAAAAGCTATATGTTTTAATGCCCCACAAAATATTCATAACGAGGGAAAGGGAGAAATACTAATAGCAACACCTTCTAATGATGATTCAGTTATGAAAGAAACTGCTCTTGCCAAATCGGATGTTGATACAAATATCCCGACCACATCAAGTACTGCGGACAACACATTTGCCGTAATCATTGCCAATGAGAACTATAGACGTGAAAAGGAAGTTGAATATGCCCTAAATGATGGGAAAACGTTCTGTGAGTATTGCAAACAAACACTTGGAATCCCTGAGAAAAACATCCGCATATGTACGGATGCG
>JAZRYP010000067.1:0-7406 GCA_045600825.1 Bacteroidaceae bacterium | reverse complement strand
ACTGTAGTGGCGTGCACCGTGGTCGCTGTAGGGGATGCCGAAGTCTGGCATCTGGTCTTCCTGACCGGTGAAGTGGTCACGGTAGGTGACTGTTGGTGCAATATTATTGCTGTGACCACCAGGGAAGAGGCTATGGCCGCTGCCAGGCAGTGTCGGGGCTATATCAGGTTCGGGGATGATAGTTATCGGTCCACCGGATACAATGTTTCCGCTGCGGCTGCCATATGCCGAATAGTCTGACGCTTCCAGCACTGCGCCGGTGTTGCCGTCAACAACTGCGCGTACGCTGCCGAGGTGGTCGGTGACATAGAGCAAGGAATGCACCGGGAGTGAGTCTGCCTTCGGGGTATGCGACACTTTCCAGGGTCATAGTCCCGTTCGATGCGATCCTGTAAGTGAAAGGTCCGCGGTACACGAGACCCTCACCAGAGGCGTTCAAAGAGCTTGTTTTCGTTCCGTCGGCAAGGTACGAATAATTCACGAGAATCCCGAAAGATTTTCAGGTCTTCCGGGATTCAGGTAGAATTAATCGTGAATGATTGATAGTAAGAATATTTCGTCTTTTTTATCAATCTTGATTCGATCATAAGGGTAGAATACAATAACGGAGTTACATGTATCACAATTGAATTGTGGTATTCGTGAGTTATAGTAATAAGAATCCCAGTAAATCTCTTGATGTATAATTCTATTGTTTGATAGAAATATAAATCGACGTCCTATATCCACATAGTCTGAGTTTTCGTATGGGATATTTAATGTCTCCCGTATAGTTGATAGACAATCAAAGCCGGAAAAATAATATGCAATATCCCAATCTTTATCGATCAAATCTCGTGCATTTATTACTTCTTCTTTGTGAAATAATGTTTGAACGCGACAAGTGCCTAGAACAGAAGAACACGATTGACCAACACATATTATTAGTAATATGCATATCAGTAGGCGATATTTAAAATCCATTTTCATTTGAATGCTTAAATAGTTCTATCAATTGTTTGTATTGTTCTGTTGATATCGTCTGAACAGAAATTGAATAACTACCATCTTGATTCTGATTTATCATATACAAGCCGGAGTCGTGAAAATGTTCTAGAACGTTGAGAGCGTTAGTCCGCATATCGTTCCCGTTCTTAGCTAAAGATCTTCCAATCTCATTATTATGCATGTCTGCATGCATATCTGCATCTGCAAGAGTAGAAAAAACATTTTTGTGGGGATCAAATTGGTTGGCATTTTCTTCGTGTGCGTTTCCAACCTCTGTCGCTATAACTGTGCCGAATTCGGATGTTATTTGGGCTTGCCATAAAGCGTGTCTAAATGCTCCGATTTGGCTTCCTTCATCGCGTGAATTGTTTTTTTGTAGAATATTACCTTTATGGGCAAATCGTACTGCATTGGTACTGATGTTTTTACACTCTATTCCGGTCTTAACCTTACCCACTTTTCGTGCGATAAGTGGATGCTTAATCGCAAAGTAGAATTCTTTCGTGTATCTTGTTGATTTTCCATCAGGATCCACGGCGTTCACAGGATTGCAGTCGCAGTAGTTATAGGGGCTGAGGCCGTAGTACTTTTCACTGAGGGGATCGGGTGTCATCCAGCGGCGGAGTACGGGGCTGTAGTGGCGTGCACCGTGGTCGCTGTAGGGGATGCCGAAGTCTGGCATCTGGTCTTCCTGGCCGGTGTAGTGGTCACGGTAGGTGACGGCTGCCGGTGTCGTTCCGCCGAATCCGGGGAAGGTGCCAGGGCCCCTGCCAGGCAGTGTCGGGGCTATATCAGGTTCGGGGATGATAGTTATCGGTCCACCGGCCACAATGTTTCCGCTGCGGTTGCCATACTCCGAGTAGTCTGATGCTTCCAGCACGGCACCGGTGTTGCCGTCAACAACTGCGCGTACGCTGCCGAGATGGTCTGTGACATAGAGCAGGGCCTTTTCGGGAGTGAGTCTGCCTTCGGGGCATGCGACACTTTCCAGGGCCATAGTCCCGTTCGATGCGATCCTGTAAGTGAAAGGCCCGCGGTACACGAGACCCTCACCAGAGGCTTTCAAAGAGCTTGCTTTCGTTCCGTCGGCAAGGTACGAATAATTCACGAGAATCGTAGTATCCGCTGCCACTTTTGTGGGCAAATCCAGGAAATTATACTCCATCTGCATGCCGGAAAGTCCGTCGTAGGTCATGCGACCGAGGGCGTCGTGAGCGAATGCAACAGACTCCTGAGGGATATTGCCGGCCACATCATTCATCGCCATGAGGCGGTCACCTGCGTAGCTATACTGCTGATAGTCTGCTCCTCTTGTAGCGACATCCGATACCTTCAGCATGTTGCCGCGAGGATCATAGCTATATACCTTACCAGTGACATTTCTTTTTAGAATCTTTTTGGCGGCAGTTAGTCTGCCAGCGTAGTCATACGTGTATGTTTCAGGTATATGTACGGCTAGAGACGAGCTGAAATTCTCCTGCTTGCTGGTGATCAGTCCCGTGTATGACGGATGGTTGCCGCTGTCATATCCGAGAGTCTCGGTGAAGAAAGTATTGCCATTTATAGTGACACTATGGTTGTTCATCCAGCCCTGGATGGTGTAGGTGTCGGCTGAACTGCGAACAATGCTTCCGGAGGTGGTAGTGCTGCCGCTTGGACGGCCGAAGTCGTCGTAGTGATACTGCGTGCTGGCGAGTACAATCGCATTGCCTATGCCGTTGAGGGTCGATGTTCCGCTTGCAAGACGTCCGCGAATGTCATACTCTGAAGTGGCGGTGTATGTGTCAGTATGACCATTCCTGCTGAAAGTAAACACGTCAGATATCACTTCGCCGGGGAAATTGTAGGTAATCTCCTCCGTCAGCACACTGCCGTCCGGGTAGGTTGAGACATGCCTTACGGGGCGAGCTTTGGAGTCGTATTCGTGCATTGTTTCCACGCAACCGTCAACAAGTCCGTCTTCATTCAACATTGCAAACACGGTGGCCACCTCCAAATCCCTTCCGTATTCATGTTCTTCGATAATCTCACGAGTGTGATTGTCGTCAGTCAGGTAAGTACCCACGAGCCGTCCGAAGGGGTCATACTCCATCTCCCTGGTCACACCATTCCTGTGAACTGCAATGACGCGGTCCTCCCCGTCATATTCGTAGCTTTCGCGAACGCAGCCGGGAATGCCTTTTGAACTGAGTCGTCCGAGATAGTCATAACTGTAACGCCACATGTTGAGAGTGTCGCTCATCGCGATACCGCTGCCTGCCACGGCGCGGAGCTGATCCTTGTCGTCATATATGTAATAGGTGGGGGCATCATCTCCATAGGATGTGGCGAGAGTCTTGCCGTTGTGGTCCTTGAATATGGTTTTCACTCTTCCGTCGGCATCCGTCGAAACGGTTTTGACTACTTCCCAATCTTGATAAGTGGAGGATATGACCCTATTGTTCTTGCCCCACCTGTAGCGGGGGAAATGTACCGCCGCATCTTCGGCCTCGGTGTTGATATGCTCTGGATTATGTCCTGGCAGAACTGTACCGGATACCTTCTTCCGATTGGATTGCTCGTAATTCTTCATGGAATAAGGTCGTGTATTCCCATACAGCCTGCACGCGGCACCACCTGCAGTGCCAATGGGGACGAACCTTCCATCTACTGTGTAAAGTGGTGTGGGAAGGTAGGTTCGCACATCATCATGCAATAGATAATCGGAAATGAAGAGCGTTACCAGATCGTCTTCGCCGTTTCCGGATGCTGCGATGGCAATATCCTCCACTTTCAGGCCAAGGGTATTCCACCAGGTCTTGTCTGCAGCGAATGTCTGTCCGTCTTCCGAACGATATACTCTGCTGAGAATGCTGAGCATGCCGTGGTAGTCGTCGGTTGATAGTAGATGGTATTCGTAGTCTTTGACAAGATTACCTTCAGCATCCTTGACTGCGGCAAGTCTTCCTGCATAGTCGTACTCGAAGGTGGTCTTTACGCCGTTGGCATCCGTCATCGATGTCATGCCGATGCCGGGATCGAAGGTGAAAACTGATACTCTGGTTTCTGGCAGATCTTCACGAAGTGCATTGAGCGAATTCACAACACCTACACTCAATGAATCCAGCTCAAGAAGCTCAAACAAAGAATCTGTGAGCCAAAACATCTCATCTCCGTCATGCGGCAGTTGCAGATAGCCTGACACATCATTCAGTGTCGCATTTTCAATTACGGCTACGGGATAACGGCCCTTGTAGCTCCATAGAATCACGGTATTGGGTTTGCCCTTTTCCCGGATCTCCTGCACGTTGCCATAGCTGTCGTATGCTAAGACATTCTCACGCCACGATTCGTTGCCATTGGTGTATTCGATATGCGAGGTGGGAAGCCATGTGTTTGCGGATACCTGACTGAACTCGGTTTTTTCTGATTTGAATGGACGGAGCATGACAGACACAATAGATGAATCACTCACAGAGACATTCGGATTGTCACTCCAATTGATTCCTGTATCTTGACTTTTGAAGCCCGACAAGCCATTAGGTGCGAGAATGGCATTCTCAATATAATAGCATTGAATGACAGGTGTCGCAAGATAATGTTCTCCGGCAAGTACGTGCGCAAACTGCTCGTCAAGCCCATCGGCATAAGTGTATGTCAATCTCCTTGTCTTGCCGCCTTCAGTCATGGATTTTTCAGACACTCGGACCGGCAATGAGAGATTCTCTCCGCGCGGCACATATGTCATAACGACAATGGTGCTGTCCTTTCGACCGTCGGGGTAGTAATTCACATTGGAAATTTGTGTCGGATTGGATCCGGTATTGCTGCAGACGTATACGGGATAATGATACAGTTTGGTGACATCTATAACACCTTGGTATATGCCTTCAAGCAATTGCGTTACTCGATATTCAGACAGTATATTTTTTATCTGATAGTTGTCATATGTGTAGGAAATGGCACTTTTCAATACATTATTGTTATTTTCTACTGCATACTCCTCCTGACGTATCAGCAGCGATGATAAAGCCGACCCTTGTACCAAATAGCCATTCCGTACACCATTCATTGCCTGGAAGCCCAACGGCGCATACTGATTTCCTTCAACTGAATCAGTGCCTCCGTAATACATTCTATATGCTTCGGGGAATCTGTTTAATGTACCGTAGAATGATGGATATGAATGTTGTGTTGAATAATACGATACGGTCTTCGATGCGGGAGTGTCTGCACTAAAGTTGAAGTCGGGATATGTATGTTCGGTCACAATACCATATGCCACTTTCGTATCTTGCAGGGAGATTCCGTCAGTTACGGGGGAGTCGTGTATCTCAATATGCCATGACACATAAGTACCTCGTGGCAGTCCACCGTTTACGTGTATTGAATTTGGCAGGTTATCAGTATGTGAATGGTTATTATCCTGGTCCTGATCCTGATTGTCATCATTTTCCACTGTCTCATTATTCATTTCCTCATAATCCGTAACTCCTTGAGTACTTTCGTCAATAATCTTTAGTTTTCCGGAGATGGTCGAATACAGATCGAATGTTGCATCTATGTATCCTGTGGCAACAGGTTCCGCATATGTAAAGCGCTTGACCTGCACAAGTTCGTTATGGTCGTACAGAGCCATGCCAGCTATGCGTATGCCTACATATGTGTCTCGTACAGCACTGCTCTCATATGTAAAGTCTGTTCTCAAGCCATTGTGTACCATAGACTTGATTGACATGTATTTGGACGCGTCAGGTGTAGGTGTACCACGTCTGCAGATGGAGTGGTTTGCACCTATATAGAATGGATTGATGCTGTAGTTGTGATTGTGTTCAATATGGATAACAGAGTCATCCTGACCCGGAAGTCCCGGAATACCGGTATTGATATCTTGGAAACCGGTATTGCCTGATCCGGAGGAACTACCGACAATAAATATGTCACCTTCAAAATCAGATATTCCTGAGAAGGCGCTTCCATTATAATAGCCAAAGCAGTCTTGATCTCCACGGTCAACGTGTTTTGTACTTGTATAATAATCAAAGTCCCAGGTGTCAATCACTTGCGAATCTCTGGTGTATTGTAACCCGTCAAGAATTATTCTTCCATCATTTATCTCACGGCTGGTGTTGACATCTATGTTCAGCAACTCGTGGTTGTCTCGAATCCTATGTACTGATATGTTTCTGAGCATTACAGGGTAGTTTGCAATGCTATGCCAATCGGAGTCGGAATGTTTGTTCTTGCCAGTGTTGGTAGAATATGTGAAATTGACCATCTCATCCCTGAATATAATGCTTTCAAGAACCTGTATGTCGTGCATGCGTTCGATATTAGTGAATGATTTAGATAAGTTGGGGACAGATACGTTGGTGTTTCTACTATCTACACTATATACAATCTTCTCAGCTTGATGTTTTGATGTCCATGACATTTGCGAATACGTAAATCGAGCCGTCTCAAGACCGCTGCGACTTTTGATTGAAGTGATATGCCATGCGGTCTTTGCCTCCCATTCATCTCTGCGGGCTTCTCCGGATATGTATTGGTGGATGTCAGAGCCCTTGTGATGAGCGACCTCCACAGCTGCGCATGTATATCGTGTGCCATTGCCATCCACCAGAAGAAAGCTTGCGATACTGCCGTCAGATGCACGGTTGTAGCTGATTTGCACACCATCGCCGCTGAGCAGAATGACTTCTCCGTCATCATTTATGAGGAAACTTCCAGATAGACCGCATACTTTGTAGTCGTATCTGTCCAGACTGGCTTCATAGTGGCTTTGGGCCATCCTGCTGAGGAACAAGTTAGCTTCGCCGCCATTGCTTTGTGCCAAAAGGCTGTCCAGCTGACGTTCGGTGGGCATCTGGTGGTGATACAGGCCGATATGTGTGGACCATTCATCGGGGATGCCGATGACGGTCCTGGTGACACAACCTCCGGCATTGAGCGTCCACCCCAGACCTGCAACTCCGGCCACCTCATCCAGTTTGATGCCGCCGGTGGCGTATTGTAGTGAGATTGGAATGGACAACTCCTTGCCTTTCAATGTGTAGCACGGCACATCGAATGTCAACATGCCATAATTCTGGTTCATAGGGATGCCTGCATACTTTGTCACAGATGTCGCCTCAGGCGAAGGCGGCAGAGTATTTTCAAGATAAGTGTCGCCACGCTTGTAAGCGGGGGAACCTGACGAATCGCCAGAGGCAACGCCCTGGCCGAAAGAATGAGCCATCGATGACACCATCATCATGGCTGCTAAAAGGAATTGTTTCGTTTTCATGATAAGGTTAGTTTTTTGTTTTCCATATTTCTGTTACCGAATCCAGCCCCAGCAACGCAGTGGAAGCATAGATTACCGTTGCCACCATGTCCGGAGCCTGACGGTTCCACACGGTGCACATGATAAGGACAGATACACATCCGATCCATCCGAT
>JAZRYP010000066.1:0-2608 GCA_045600825.1 Bacteroidaceae bacterium | reverse complement strand
GAATCCACCAGACGGGATTCTTAATCAGCGGTATCATTATCGCTGCGGTGAAAATCAGCACCAATGCGACTGTCTCAATTATGATTATTGTCCAATTCATATGCGCTATTTCATTCTGCTCTTTACGTCAGTTCCGGCACCTGTGCCCTTGTATTTGCTCTGGGCTGTGTTGAAGTTGTATCTGATGGAAAACTTTATTCTCTGAGTGTCCATCCGGTTGGTCTGGGAGATGATATGACTTCCGCTGTCTGCCATTACATCATATCTTCCGAGACCTGCAAGGTCGGACCCTTCCAGCCTTAGGACGAGAGTATTGTCAAGGAAGGATTTCTGAACGGCAGCGGAGATGTCAAGATAATTGTTGGTAAGCATTGTGTTCTGGGAATAGGCCTTGCTGTGGAACTCTCCTCCCAATTCTATCTGCCAGTCATTCTTGAACCTGAGGGTATTGAAAAGCTGCGCGATGAACATCGGCTTGTCGCTGAATGAGACTTCCCGACGGCTGGAAATCCCGCGCGGATCCGGCATATCGAGCGTGAGCCATTGCTGCTGCAGCCCGACTGTAAAATTCATTGTCCAGATGCCTATGGTCGGAGCGGCGTTCACGAACCAGGCAAGCGTCCTTACCGGCCTGTCCAAGTTCGTCGGATGAACCAGCACCACGCCTTTGTCATTGTACAGTTCCGACCACTGTGAGATGGCGTCGTTTATGCGGGAGTACTGCGTCACCATAGTGAGCCATTTCCAATTGACGTTCAAACCAAGGTCGTGGTTGGTCTGTGGCTGCAGCTTCGCGTTGCCGCTCTGGTATATGTAGCGGCTGTGGTAACGTACAGCACTGCTTAGTGACTGGAAATCCGGTCTGTGTGTCTTTGCGCTGTAGCTAAGCTGCATCTGAACTGGACCGAAGGCGTTGGCATATGAAAACGTTGGAAATACATTGTCATATTTCCGACTCAAGTCATCAGACCCTTTGAGATCTTCATAGACATAGTTCACGTGCTCATAGCGCACACCGGCACTGAACTGCCCTGCCTTCTGAATATAGAAGCCATATGAAGCGAAAAACGCGATATTGTCTTCACTTACTTTTGAGGCTGATGAAGGTACGGCGGCGCTGTTGATGGAGTAATCGTCATCCCTGCGAGAGAAAACATCCTCCGTACCTGCCTGAAGCATACCCTTCCATACAGGGTGGGACAGCACGAGCTTTGCCGCATACATCCTGCTGCCGCCGTGAGAGAGGTAATTGACATCATCGTCCTGTCCCATCGCGCTCTTTTCCACGGTATGAGCATCCTGCGAGGTCTTCATCCCATAGTAATCGGCATTGAAATCAATTCCAAGTTTGCCCGCCTGCCCGTTATAATAAGCATTGGCCGATACTCCGTAAGGCATATTGTCATTGTGATGGTTGCCCTCGGCAAGAAGGTGGTCAATAAGGCTGCCTCCCTCAAAGATGTCCTCGTCAATCAACTGATGGACATCCATCTTGGGATTCATCTCCGCCTCCACACGGAAACCGAGGGAATGATTTTCGGAAATCTGCCAGTTCAACCCTCCGTTCATTCCTGCGTTAGTCATCTTCTGGACGAAATCCAATGTCCCCTCCTGCTTGAATCCGGGGTTGCCGAAGGTCTGCTGCATCATATCACTCTCCTGACGGGAAGTGTATTTCAATGCATTCACGCCGGCAAAGATATCGAGACCGTTATGACGGTAGTTTGCATTCAGATAAGCTGACGGATCGTTATAGCCATTATGAATGGACTGTTCGTCCGTAAGACCGGCATTGAAACCGAATCCATCGCCCTGATGCTTGACGGTACGGATACGCACCACGCTGCGCACGCTTGCACTGTATTGAGCTCCGGGGTTGGTTATCACTTCCACACTCTGTATTTCATTGCTCTGCAGACGGTCGAGTTCGGTCTGGTCAGTGACTTTCCTACCGTTGATATACACAAGAGGAGCGCCTTTCCCCACCACTTGCAGACCATCCTGACTCTTTATCACTCCGGGAGTACGCGCCAGAACATCATTGGCAGAGCCGATAGTCTCCAGGACGGTACCTCGTACCGAAGTTTGCAAGCCTTCGCCGGTGAGTTTGGTTTTCGGGATGACAGCGGACACTACCGCACTTTCAAGATATTCAGTATCGGGCAGAAGAGTAATCGTGACATTGTCTGAAGGATCCAGATACAGGGTTTTGTATCCAATCATTGACACCATCAGCAGCTGATTCTTTCCGTCTGTTACTATATTGAACGAGCCGTCCTCGGTCGATGTCGCTCCGGATACCACTGTAGAATCCGTCTTTGAAATCACTACCACGTTCGCAAACGGGACCGGCGTGCCTTTTTCATCCACCACTATCCCTTTCCATTCACCGGCCGCAAACGCGACCATTGGCAGCAGAACTGCCATACAAGTCATTGAAATCGTTCTTCTCATTTCCTTCAAATGTTGAGTCCACTTTAAAAAGTTAATATTTCAGTCCGTCCACGCCCATTTGCGGGTAGCGGCCGGTGAGTAAAAACAAAAAATCAGATGTTCGAAAGTCTGCGACATAGTATTCAAGACGGCCGATATGGCAAAGGAAAAGCCA
>JAZRYP010000065.1:0-22392 GCA_045600825.1 Bacteroidaceae bacterium | reverse complement strand
CGTACCGAAACATTTGAAAAAGTATATGGAATGACTCGGGTGGATTCGCCCGTACTTGGACTGACAGTGCTGGAAGGTGAACTGCCCGAAGGTGGCATCATGCCCGGACAGGCGGTACTGACTGAGAATGCCTGCCGGAGACTCGGACTGGAGAAACCGTATGCGGGTCAGACAATCTATGTTGTGAGTTATGACAATGATGACATACATTTCCTGCCGGTTACCATTGAGGCCGTTGTTGCTGATATATATGCATATGGTCCCATTAACGAAGCACAGTGCTATGTGTTTGAAAACACGGGCAGAGACATATTCTTCGGTATGATTACCGTGACTGTCCAATATGTACACGGAATGCGTGGTGAACTGGAGCAACAACTCATTCAGATACCCGAGATAGCTGACGGGAAATGGACCGTGATATTCAACGAGGATGCCTTTGCCAGCCTGACCGCAAGCGAACGCAATCTGATGAATGCGCTTGTGCTGCTGGCTGTTCTCTGCGTCCTGATTGCCGTGTTCGGCGTGTATTCCATTGTCACCCTGACCTGTCAGGAACGCCGCCGCGAGATTGCCGTGCGCAAGATCCACGGTGCGGGGTTGCGCGATATTCTGGGCATTTTCGTCCGCGAATACGGCCTGCTTCTGGTCCTTGCATCGGCTCTGGCATTCGCTGTGGGCTACACTATTGTCCATCAGTGGCTGCAGCAGTTCCAGCGTCAGGCTCCAGTCAGCTGGTGGCTATTTGCCGCAGTGTTTGCCGGCATGTCGCTGATAATCTGCCTGACCGTTGCCCACCGCGTGCTGACTACCGCCCGCGAGAACCCTTATGAAGTAATAAAGAGCGAATGACAAATCAAAACCATACAACTATGATTGAAGTAAGCAATTTGAAGAAAATCTTCCGCACGGAGGAAGTCGAGACCTGGGCACTGAACGACGTGTCCTTCACAGTGGCAGACGGCGAGTTTGTAGCCATAATGGGGCCTTCGGGCTGTGGCAAATCGACGCTGCTCAGCATCCTTGGCCTATTGGACAACCCAACTGACGGCAGCTACAAGCTGCAGGACCGCGAGGTGGCGGGACTGAACGAGGATGAGCGCACCGACCTCAGGAAGGGGACCATAGGTTTCGTGTTCCAGAGCTTCAACCTGATTGACGAGCTGAACGTGTTCGAGAACATTGAACTGCCCCTGCTCTATATGGGCGTGCCCGAGAAGGAGCGCCGCCGCCGTGTGCAGGAAGTTATGGACCGCATGAACATCAGCCATCGCGAGAAGCACTTCCCCAGCCAGCTGTCAGGCGGCCAGCAGCAGCGTGTGGCCATTGCCCGTGCCGTAATCTCAGATCCCAAGCTGATACTGGCCGATGAGCCCACCGGCAACCTTGACTCGGTGAACGGTCAGGAGGTGATGAACCTGCTGAAGGAACTGAATCAGAGCGGCACCACCATCGTAATGGTGACCCACAGCCGCCACGATGCATCGTACGCCAACCGCATCATCAACCTGTTTGACGGAAGCATCGTGAAGGAACTTCCGCAGTAATTTCAGAGGATACCGTATTTTCTGCCGTAATCAAGTTGCTGCTGCAGATAATCATCACAATAGACAACTTGATAATCCACGATTTCACCGTCTTTTTCCACGGGAACTATATCCGGGTTGATGAATCCGCCGTAAGGTTTCAGATTCAGTGCATCGTAGCGGATCTTGACCTCTTTGTGAAGCTCCGGGTCTATGTTGACAGCGTAGGTCTCGACAAGATTCTTGCCAGCCTCGTAGTCGCCTTCCGACTTGATGCGCTGGATTTCAGCAAGCAGCTCGCCGAACAGGTCACGCAGCTTCTCATAGTCGTTGACTACGAAATAGGTCTTTCCATCGCGGATTTTCTTCTCGATGACGTTGTCAGCGGCTCCCTTTTCATAGCACCACTCAGCAATCAGTTTGCGGTTCTGCATATGAGCCTCCGTGTTCGGACGGCCCAGCTCCACACGGTTGAACTGTACCATCAGTCCATTGCGGATGTAGTTGGAGTACTCTGCCTTGTACGCCTCGTTGTCAGGCATAATGCCAAGCTCAACCATCTTCGGGTCGGTGGTGTACCAGAGGCCGAACAGGTCGGCGCGGGCCTCTTCAAGTGCCGATGAATATTCTCCCATCGCCGTAGCTGAGACTCCCGGCAGCAGTTGGCCTGAGCCGTGGCCCAGACACTCGTGCAGGTCGGTGTGGATTTCATCGGCGTGTGAACCGTATTTCTTGTAAAGTTCAATCTCGGCCTCATCGTATGCGAATTCCGTAAGGGTGCTTGCAGGAGCCTCCTGTGCCGCGTAGTCGTATGCGTGGGTGATGTTGGCGATGGTCACGGACTTGCTTCCGTGCATCTTGCGTATCCAGTCCGCATTCGGCAGATTGATGCCTATCGGGGTGGCAGGATAGCTGTCACCGGCCAGACATACGGCATTCACGACCTTTGCTGAGATACCCTTGCACTCCTTCTTCTTGAAACGCTCATCAACCGGCGAGTTGTCCTCAAACCACTGGGCGTTGGCGCTAAGTATAAGCGAGCGCTCGGATGCCTTGTGGTCCTTGATGTTCACATAGCCTTCCCACGCACCTTTGCGGCCGAGGGGGTCATTGTAGTCCTCAATGAATCCGTTGATGAAATCGACGGTTCCTATGGTATCCTTCACCCATTCGATGTTGAATTCATCCCACGTCCTGAGGTCGCCGGTCGCATAATACTCAACCAGCAGGGCGAGTGCACGCTTCTGGATATCGTTCTCGGCAACCTTTGCGGCGGCGTTCAGCTCCTCGCAGATTTTCGCGATAGCCGGGCCATATATGCCGTTGAGACACCAGGGCAGTTCTATGACGTTACCGTTTTCGTCCTTTGTTACCATTGTGTTCAGACCGTATGCGATGGGGGTCTCATCCGTCGGATTCATAATGGACGCATAGTAATCTTCTACCTGCTCACGTGTGACGCCTTTGTAGAAGTTCACGGCCGAGAGAGCCACAATATCCCCGTCTGTGGATGTGGAACGGCGCTGCGGGAACAGCTGCGGGTCATAGAAATAAGGTATCATTTCATCGCACTTGTCCTCATCGCCGACAGCCGTCATAAGTGTCCTGAAATATTCTTCGGAGCAGGACGGGAAGAATTTGTCCTCTGCATAGTGATGGTGTATTCCGTTTGCGAAGAAGAAACGCTTGGCATATACGAGGAAATTCTGGAAATCCTGGCATTCGCGGTCTCCCTCATAGTTGTTCAGAATATTCTCGATGATGTGTCTTGCCGGGATATTGAGTGCGCAGTTCTGGTCAAAGTGAATGTCACGTCCCCACTTGGCGGCTTCTGCCAGATGATATGCATACTCTTTCTGTTGAAGTGTCAGCTCGTCCCAACCGGGAATCTGATAACGCATCACTTTCAGGTCAGCGAACTGATCGACAGTGTATTTGAAATCGTCTTTCTTTTCTCCGCATCCGGCCACGATGGCCAACAATGAGACAGTCGTCATAAGTCTGATAATACTTTTCATATTGTTATGTGTTGTTTATCGATAGGTTGTGCAAAGTTAGTCTTCAATTATCATCAAAGCAAAGCAGATTCTTATTATTTTTGCGCACACAAAAGAATATACGATGGACAGCAAAATTGAAATGAATCCTAATCTGCTGGTGCAATTCCTGCAGAAACCGGCCGCTGAGTTCACACGTGCCGACATAGTACGTTACTGTCGCGAGAATAAGGTGGAGTTCCTGAACTTCCACTACTGTGGATGGGATGGCAAGCTCAAGACATTGGGTTTTGTCATCAACAGTCTGGAACATCTGGAGAATATACTGCAGGCAGGCGAGCGTGTCGATGGCAGCAGCCTGTTCCCGTTCATTGAGGCCGGAAAGAGTGACCTTTATGTGATTCCGCGCTATAAGACAGCCTTCGTGAACCCGTTCAGCGAGGTTCCTGCGGTTGATGTGCTTTGCAGTTTCTTTGACCGTGACGGCAATCCGTTCGAGAGCAGTCCGCAGTATATTCTGCATAAGGCACACGCGGAGTTCCAGAAAGTGACCGGTCTGAAGATGGAGACTATGGGTGAACTGGAGTATTACGTAATAGCCGATGCGGAGGAACTGTACCAGACTCCGGATCAGAAGGGTTATCACGAGAGTGCCCCGTTCAACAAGTTCTATGACCTCCGCCTTGAGGCGATGAAACTGATTGCCCAGTGTGGCGGACTTATCAAGTATGGTCACAGTGAGGTTGGAAATTTCACTCAGGACGGCAGGATATACGAGCAGAACGAGATAGAGTTTCTCCCGACAGACATTGAGGATGCTGCAGACCAGCTGGTGATTGCCAAGTGGGTTATGCGTCAGCTGGCTTATCAGTATGGCGTGACATTGACATTTGCACCGAAAATCACTGTGGGTAAGGCCGGTTCGGGAATGCACGTGCATTGTAAGTTCACAAAGGACGGCAGAACCGCTACGGTTCGTGGCGGCGAGCTGACCGATGAGGCGAAGAAGGCTATTGCCGGATTTATGGCAGCCGGTACGTCGCTCCCTGCATTCGGCAATCCGCATCCGCTGTCATTCATGCGCCTTGTTCCGCATCAGGAGGCTCCGACATCGCTTTGCTGGTCATTCTCGAACAGAAGTGCTCTGGTGCGTGTTCCTCTTGGCTGGCTCAAGCAGATGGATATGTCTGCGAAATGCAATCCGATGGAGAAGGAGGATGCCAGGGATTTCAGCGACAAGCAGACCTTTGAGTGGAGAGCTTCCGACGGCTTTGCCGATATGTATCTGCTGATGGCTGCCCTGTGCTGCGCCGCACGTCACGGATTTGAGATTCCAAACGGACTGGAGATAGCTGACAAGACTTTTGTAGGTCTTGGAGTCAACATTCACGATGCTGCAAACAAGGCTCTGCAGGAGTCTCTGGAGCAGTTGCCCGGCTGTTGCGTAGAGGCGGCCAGGGAACTTGCCAAGGATCGCGAAATCTATACATCACGCGGTGTATTCTCCGATGGAATCGTTGATTATTTCATCAAATACCTTACCGATTTCCATGATGAGAATCTGCGCAGCCAGTTGGATAATGCCAGTCTTCTGAAGTTTGTCGAGGAGAATATAAACAAGGGTTGATGACATTAGTATGAATACAGGTCAGACCCCGGAAACCGTATGCGGATTTCTGGGGTCTGAACGTTAATAACCGTAACGATGGATATATTGCATCTTAAACTGCCCGAAGAGACTGAACGCCGGCTGGTATTCTATCTGGCTATGGAGGAATGGGCCGTCAGAAATGTGCCGGATTCCTTTTTCGTGTGGAGCGTACAGCCTACTGTGATTTTTGGCCGTAATCAGGATATGGAGGCCGAGGTTAATGTAGATTACTGTCGTAAGCATAATATTCAGATGTATCGGAGAAAGAGCGGCGGCGGATGTGTGTATTCCGATAAGGGAAATCTGATGCTTTCGTACATCACCGGCGGGACGGATGTGGATGCAGCTTTCAGGAATTATCTTGAACATCTTGCGTCCGTGTTGCGTGAGCTGGGGCTTGCCGCCGTGACTACTGCTCACAATGATATCCTGGTCAATGGCTATAAGGTATCCGGTAATGCCTGTTTCGCTACACCAACCGGTTGTATAGTTCACGGAACTCTTCTATATGACGGAAATTTCTCCGAAATGGAGAAGGCCATAACACCCTCGAAGGAGAAATTGGAGAGTAAGGGAATCAAATCTGTCAGACAGCGTGTGGCTAACCTGAAGGAATTGGGTACGGAGTTTGACATTGATACATTGAAACTCAAGATAATTAATTATTTTTGCAATAATGAGTCTGTTCTTTCATACGAAGATATGAAAGATATTGAGTCGATAGAGCAGGACTATCTGGATGAAAATTTTATAAGATATGGGCGAAGAATATAAGAAAACGTGTTTGCACGCCAGCCACGTGGCGTTGGGTGCGCAGATGAGTCCGTTTGCCGGATTTGATATGCCGATTCAGTACAAGGGAATAACGGAAGAGCATATCGCAGTCCGAAGCAAGGTCGGAATGTTCGATGTATCGCATATGGGTGAAATATTCGTAAGCGGTCCCGATGCCGAGCGTTATGTCAATCACATTTTCACGAACGATGTGCGTGGATATGGGGCCGGCAAGATTCTGTATGGTATGATGCTCTATCCGAACGGCGGTGTCGTGGATGACCTGCTGGTATATCGGGAGTTTGAGCCGGATCATTTCCTGCTGGTCGTAAATGCCGCCAATATCGACAAGGATTACGAGTGGATGCTTCAGCACAGGGAGGGATTCAACGTGACTGTTGACAATGCCTCTGACAAATGGGGACAGATTGCGGTCCAGGGACCGGATTCCGAGAAGATTGTCACGGAAGTGCTGGGGCTTGGCAAGGCTTCTTCGCTGACATTCTATGAGTATGTAGAGACTGAATGGAATGGTCATAGGATGATATTGAGCCGTACCGGCTATACCGGCGAGGACGGTTTTGGGTTGTATGCCACAACAGGCGATACGCAGGAAATATGGGACATCCTGTTGAAGGCGGGTGTGGAGCCGTGCGGACTCGGTTGTCGCGATACCCTGCGCTTTGAGGCGGGACTGCCGCTGTACGGTGATGAGCTGAGCGCGGATACTACTCCGATTGAGGCCGGACTGGGAATGTTCTGCAAACTTGACAAGGATGAGTTTATCGGCAAGGAGGCGCTTGTGGCACAGAAAACGTCCGGACCGTCAAGGAAACTGGTGGGCATTGAGATTGCAGACCGCGCTATCCCGCGTCACGGTTATCCCGTCGAACTGGAGGATGGCACACAGGTAGGTGAGGTGACTACCGGCTATCATTCTATCTCACTTGACAAGAGCATCTGTATGGCATATATCGATGCCGCTTATTCCGCGCTTGGGACAGCTCTGTGGATTCACATCCGCAAGAAGACATTCCCCGGCCAGGTTGTGAAGAAGCGTTTTTATCAGACAAATTACAAAAAATAAAACCATACAGGAGCTCTTTCGCCATTAAGGCAGGAAAACCGTCGCCACCCGTGGCGTCGTAAACGGGAGGGGCCCGCCGCGAAGCGGTGGGAGGGATGAGCGAAGCGAAGTTTTATCGGTTTAATGGCAAAAGAGCGGCAAAAAGTAGAAAACATTAAATAAGTACAGATATGAGTAAGGTATTGGAAGGACTGAAGTACAGTGAGACTCACGAGTGGGTTAAGGTAGAAGGTGACATAGCCGTCATCGGAGTGACTGATTTCGCGCAGAAGGAAATGGGCGCCATAACATACGTGGATTGTCCCGATGTGGATGATGAACTTGAGAAAGGCGAAGAGTTCGGCGCATTGGAGAGCGTGAAAGCCTCCAGCGACCTGTATTGCCCGGTATCAGGTGTCGTGACCGAGGTCAACGAGGCCGTAGCCGATGGTCCCGAACTGGTCAATGAGGACGCCTTCAGCAACTGGATTATCAAAGTCCGTATGAGCGATGCTTCGGAACTTGACTCAATGATGGATGCGGACGCTTACAGGCAGATGATTGGAGAGTGATGGCAGCATTTCCATATTTTCCGCAGACGGACGGCGATATCCGTCAGATGCTTGACCGCATAGGCGTGAAGTCGCTGGACGACCTGTACAGCGACGTGCCGGACGGATTTCTCTACAAAGGCGAGTATGACCTGCCGGATGCCATGTCCGAGCAGCAGGTACGCGACTTCTTTGAGGGTATGGCCGCCAGGAATCCGCATCTCACGGTATTTGCCGGAGCAGGTGCGTATGACCATTACACTCCAGCCGTGATTCCGTATATCACACAGCGCTCGGAGTTCCTTACCGCTTACACGCCGTACCAGTGCGAGATTTCGCAGGGCACGCTGCGCTACATCTTCGAGTATCAGAGTATGATTTGTACCCTGACAGGAATGGATGTAAGCAATGCGTCAATGTATGACGGTCCTACAGCCGCGGCAGAGGCAATGCGTATGGCTGTGTCGTGTGCCAAGAAAAAGAATACCGTACTGTTGTCAGATACGCTGTTTCCTCACGTCAGGAATGTGGTCGGGACATACGCCCGTTATTATGGCGTGAAGATAGAGACGATAGATCAGAAAGACGGTCAGACATCGCTTGAATCGCTCAAGGCTCTGATGGAGGGTGGAGATGTGGCAGGCGTTATCGTTCCGTCCGTCAACCGCTTCGGAATAGTGGAGGATCTGACAGGCTTCGGGGAAACAGTCCATGCGGCAAAGGCATTGCTGGTACAGTATTGCGACCCGTCCGCTCTGGCAGTTGTGAAGACTCCTGCCGGGTGGGGTGCCGATATTGCTGTAGGCGATGGTCAGCCTCTTGGAATACCTCTCTGCTACGGTGGTCCGTACGTCGGCTTTATGGCCTGCCGCAAGGACTATATGCGTAAGCTTCCCGGCCGTATTGTCGGTGAGACGCGCGATGCCGCAGGACGCCGTTCATTTGTACTGACGCTTCAGGCACGCGAACAGCATATCCGCCGTGAGAAGGCTACAAGCAACATCTGCTCGAACGAGTCTCTGATGGCTCTTTGGGTGACGGTCTATCTTTCACTGATGGGACCTCAGGGTATGCGCAAGGTCAATGAGGAATCGTACAAGGGTGCGCATTATCTGTATGACGCACTGCTTGCCACCGGCAAGTTTCAGAAGGTGTTTGATGCTCCTTTCCTCAAGGAGTTCGTACTGAAGCCTCTTGTTCCGGTAGAGCAGCTGCAGCGCAAGCTGTACGATGCCGGCATCTTCGGGGCTCTTGAGACAGAGGACGGATTTGTAAGTTTCTGTGTCACAGAGAAGCGGACAAAGGCAGAGATTGACAGACTTGTTGGAATCATTAAGGAGTGCTGAGCCATGAGATATTACGATAAACTTGTATTTGAGCTTTCCAAAAGCGGCCGCACAGGCTACTCTCTTGCGGATAATGGCTGTAAGGGCTATGAGATGAATCTCCCGGCGGCATTGGAACGTGCTGAGGCACCGATGCTTCCGGAAGTCAGCGAAGTGGATGTGGTACGTCATTATACCAACCTGAGCCAGATGAACTTCGGTGTGGATACCGGTTTCTATCCGCTCGGCAGCTGTACTATGAAGTACAATCCCAAAATCAACGAGGAGATTGCTTCGATGCCGGCATTCCTCGGTCTGCACCCGTTGCAGGCTGAATATACCGTGCCCGGCGTGAAGGAGATATATGAGGGCATTGACCGCTCGCTTGCCGCAATAACGGGAATGGAGCATTTCACATTCAAGCCCTGCGCAGGAGCGCACGGTGAGCTGACAGGTCTGATGATAATCCGCGAATATCACATATCGCGCGGAGATTTGAAGCGTACCCGTATAATTGTCCCTGACAGTGCCCACGGCACAAATCCTGCGAGTGCCGCCGTATGCGGGCTGGAGATTGTCGAAGTGAAGTCAAATGCCGACGGTCTGGTCGATGTGAATGACCTCAAACCGCTGTTGGACGATACCATAGCCGGTATTATGATGACGAATCCGAACACGCTCGGTCTGTTTGAGAAGGATATCCGCGAGATTGCAGACCTTGTTCATGCGGCAGGTGGTCTGCTCTATTATGATGGGGCGAATATGAATCCGCTTATTGGTACGGTGCGTCCCGGTGATATGGGATTCGATGTGATGCACCTCAATCTGCACAAGTCCTTCTCCACCCCTCACGGAGGTGGCGGTCCTGGCAGCGGTCCTGTAGGTGTGTGTCACAAGCTGGTACCGTTCTTAGGTGTCAATGTATCCGGCTTCCACGGCAATTTCGGTGTCATTCTCAGAGCCTACGCCTACATCCTGATGCTGGGCCGTCAGAACGTCAGACTGTGCGGAAAGCTGGCTGCACTGGGTGCCAACTATATCAAGGAGTCATTGAAGGATGTATATAAGCTGCCGATAGAGTCTGTCTGCAAGCACGAGTTCGTATTTGACGGTCTTGTCAATGACGGTGCGCGTGACGGCAAGGAGGGTGCCACCACTCTTGATGTGGCCAAGCGTCTGCTTGACTACGGTTATCACGCTCCGACCATCTATTTCCCGCTGCTTTTCCATCAGGCCATTATGATTGAGCCGACCGAGACAGAATCGAAGGAAACATTGGACGAGTTCATTGAAGTGATGCGCAGGATTGCGGCTGAAGCTGCCGAGAATCCTGATATTCTGCACGGAGCGCCTCACAACACCCCGATAGGACGTCCTGACGAGACTGCCGCGGCGCGTAATCCCATACTTAAAATCCAGGACGAATGCGCTTGCTGATAATAGGAGCCGGGCCTGGCGGATATGAGACTGCCGTTGAGGCCGTGAAGCGTGGTATGGAGGTCACGCTGGTGACTGATGGCCAGTTAGGAGGGACCTGTCTGAACGAGGGCTGCATACCGACCAAGACGTTCTGCCATTACGCTGAGCTGATAGAGCAGAACAGAAAGGCAGGCTTGGAGGTGAATATTGACTTCCGAAACATTGCAGAGCGCAAGGATGCCGTTATCGGGCAGCTGCGTGGCGGTATCGAATCGCTTCTGAAGGGCGTGAATGTCGTGTATGGGAAGGCCTCTTTCAAGGATGCCCATACCGTTACTGCCGGCGGTCAGGATTATGAGGCTGACAGGATAATCATTGCTACAGGCTCACAATCTGCGATTCTACCGATTCCTGGTGCTGATACGGCAATGACATCACGCGAGATACTGGCTCTCCGTGAAGTTCCATCGAGTATCTGTGTTATAGGAGGCGGTGTCATAGGACTTGAGTTTGCTTCGCTTTTCCGCAGTTTCGGCAGCGAGGTCACAGTGCTGGAATATTGCAAGGAACTGCTGCCACGTTTTGATACCGATATTGCCAAACGTCTGAAACAGGCTCTCGGCAAGCGCGGTATCAGGATTGAGACACAGGCGCAGGTAACGGCTATAGACGGCGGTACGGTCAGATATATTAAAAAGGATACTGAATGCGAGGTGCAGTCCGATGCGGTTCTGATGGCTGTAGGTCGCAGGGCTAATATTGAAGGCCTCAATCTGGAGGCTGCCGGAATTGAGTATGACCGTCGTGGGATAAAGGTTGATGCCGGTTTCAGGACATCTGTGGCGGACATCTATGCTGTCGGTGATGTGACAGGCGGCATAATGCTGGCTCACGTAGCCACATACCAGGGACTGCGCGCATTGAATGACATTGAGGGAAAGCAGGATTCCATCCGTTTCGATGTGGTTCCTGCCGCAGTGTTCACAATGCCGGAGGTAGCCGTTGTCGGTATGACGGAGGATGAGTGCAAGGAGCAGGGCATTGCCATACGTTGTCTGAAATCGTTCTATCGTGCCAACGGCAAGGCGGTCTCGATGGACGAGGCTGAGGGATATTGCAAGGTTATCGCAAGCGCTGAGGATGGCCGTATTCTGGGTTGTCATATTATGGGCGCCCACTCTTCGGATATGATCCACGAGGTGGCGGTGATGATGAATATGAATGCCTCGCTCAGTGATGTGAGGAACATTATTCACGCTCATCCGACACTCTCGGAGGTCCTTCAGGCTGCAATTCACGAATAATTTTACGGATTATGAAGTGTGAGGAGAAATTTACAGAGATGTATCATAAGTCGCCAGAGGACGTGGCGTTCTGCCCGTACAGGATATGTCCGATAGGTGCTCACGTGGATCATCAGTACGGCCGTGTCACTGGCCTGGCTATTGACAGGGGCATTCATTTTGCATACAGTCCCAAGCAGAACGGTGTCATAGAGCTGACATCGCTTCAGTTTGACAAGCGTGCGCAGTTCCATATCCGCGCTGTCGATGAGAAGAAATGCAATGACTGGGCGGACTATCTGCGCGGTGTTACGCTTGAGCTGGAACAGAAATATACGCTCTCAACCGGTCTTTGCGGAGTGATTGAGGGCACTCTTCCTATCGGCGGTCTTTCATCGTCTGCCGCCGTGTCAATAGTTTATCTCACCGCACTCTGTCGTGTGAACGGTATCAGACTGTCCCCGCTTGACGTGATTATGATGTCAATGCGCTCGGAGAACAACTATGTCGGCGTGAACAGCGGAAAACTTGATCAGAGCTGTGAGGTCTATTCAAAGAAAGATCATCTGCTCTATCTGGACACCAGGGATGACTCGTATGAGCTTATTCCGACACTGCCCTCTATGAAACCATACGGGATTGCCATCTTCTTCAGCGGTGTGGAGCGCACGTTGGCAGGCAGCAAGTTCAATATGAGGGTTGACGAATGCCGCAGTGCAGCATACGCGTTGATGGCGTATGCCGGTATGGAGTATGGCAAATATAATGAGACGTTCTTCCGTGATGTGCCGCGTGAGGTATATGACGAGTACAAGGAGCGTCTGCCCGAGCAGTGGCGTCGCCGGGCTGAGCACTGGTATTCGGAGCAGGAGCGTGTAGTGGCGGGCGCAGAGGCCTGGCGCCGAGGTGACATCGAAGAGTACGGGCGTCTCAGTTTTGAGAGCGGCAAATCCTCCATTTACAACTGGGAGACCGGCTCTCCGGAACTGAAGACACTATATGATATAATGTGTCGCACTGAAGGCATCTATGGTGGCCGTTTCAGCGGTGCAGGCTTCAAGGGGTGCTGCATGGCACTGATAGATCCCGCTTATAGAGAGAGTATTACGGAGAAGGTCACAAAGGAGTACCTCAAGGTATTCCCAGATCTGGAGGGTAAATATCAGGTGGTTATATGCCACTCTGCAGACGGGGCATCATTATGAAATGTCTGATTTTAGCCGCAGGATATGCCACAAGGCTATATCCGCTTACCGAGAATTTTCCGAAGCCACTCTTGAAAGTCGGTGACAAGACAATACTGGACTGGTTGATAGACGATATTGACGGGGCTGGCCTCGTCAGTGAGTATGTAGTCATCAGCAATCACAAGTTCGCACATCATTTTGAGGAGTGGGCTGCCGGAAAAGCTGTGAAGATAACTGTTGTAGATGATGGGACATCAACCAACGAGACCCGTCTCGGTGCGGTATGTGACATCAAGTTTGCCATTGATAAGCTCGCGCTGGACGATGATATGCTGGTCATTGCCGGTGACAACGTACTGGATTTCTCTCTTACTGAATTCGTGCGGTATGCGCACACAAGGCGGACTTCCTGCATAATGCGCTATTTTGAGCCGGACGAGATGCGCCTGCATAAGTGCGGAGTGGTACAGGTGGATGCCGATGACCTTATTGTCGGTATGGAGGAGAAGCCAGCCGAGCCCAAGTCGCACTGGTGCTGCCCCCCGTTCTATTTCTATACGAAGGCCGATGCCCGCCTGGTTCAGAAAGGCATTGACTCCGGTTGCGGTACGGATGCACCGGGCAGTTATATTGCCTGGCTCAGTACTGTGACCCCGGTACATGCTATGGAGATGCCGGGAAAGCGCTATGATATAGGCAATCTGGATTCTTATCACAAAGTCTGCTCCGAATACCGGGGTATTACAAAATGATTTTACAGACCAGGGTAGATACAGGGAGGCTGGAACACGGTTTCGGCTACGATGACCGGATTATGTTTCTCGGCTCCTGCTTTGCCGATGAGATAGGCCGCCGTTGTAAGGATTTATGGCTTGATGTGTCAGTTAATCCCTTCGGCGTGCTGTTCAATCCCTGTTCTATAGCTGACAGTCTGGCTCTGCTGGGTGGCTCCAGTCATTTTACTATGGCTGATGTGATGGAGACCCCTGTCGGATTCTGCTCTCTGCATCATCATACCTCGTTTGCACGCCCTACGGCAATGGAATTTCTGGACAATGCGAATAAAGCGCTTGATGAAGCCCGACGATGCTATTCGTCAGCAGAATGGGTTGTAATAACCCTTGGAACATCATTTGTCTATCGTCATAAGGTGTCAGGAATTGTCGCTGCCAACTGCCTGAAACTTCCGCAGAGTAATTTTGAGCGTGTGATGATCACTCCAGAGGTGGTATATGAGTCATTATTGCCTTTTGTGAACGCGGACGGGAGTCGCCAGTGGATATTTACAGTGAGCCCGGTCAGGCATCTTGCGGACGGACTTCATCAGAATCAGCTGAGTAAGGCTGTGCTCCATCTGGGTATTGAAAGGATTGTGGCGGAGTGTGCAAATGCACATTATTTTCCGGCATACGAGATACTGATTGATGAGTTGCGCGACTATCGTTTCTATGCCGAAGATATGGCACATCCTTCTGCTCAGGCAGTGAATTATGTATTTGACAGGTTTATGGAATACGGCCTGAAGCGTGGCGATGCGGAATTGCTGGAACGGGCGCGCAAGTTGGAGGCGATGATGTCACACAGGCCATTGATACCGGGTTCGAGTCAGGCCTTGGCTTTTGAGAAGAACCGCAACGAGACATTGTCGGACTTTCTGCGCAAGATAGGGCGCGATTCCAAATAAGTTGCGTAAATCGGAATATCGTAACATAAATCTCTTTATTTTTGTGTTATAACAACAGGATAACAATTGATATGGATAAAGGAAAAGTTTTTTTGGGAATCTGCATTTTTGCAGGTCTGTCGGTGCTTGGTGCGATGTTGCCCAAGATGGCTGCTGAATTCAAGTCTTTCGACCGCATTGTGAGCGTGAAGGGCCTTTGTGAGAAGGAAGTTCCGGCAGATAAGGTTATATGGCCGCTGGTATATAAGGTAGTGGGTGATGACATCAATACTGTCTATAATGAGATTGAGGTGAAGAACCGCATTATCATGACATTTCTTAAGAATGGTGGAATCTCCGATAATGAAATTACGGTTTCCGTTCCTTCAATATCTGACAAATATGCCCAGGAATACGGTGACAATGACCGCCGTTACCGTTATGTAGTGACCAATACCCTTACTGTATGCACCACCAATGTTGATAATGTACTGGCTCTGATGTCGCAGCAGGCGGAACTGATGCGTAAGGACATAGTTCTGTCAAATGAGTGGGATTCACAGCCCAGGTTCAATTTTGAAGGTCTTAATGAAATTAAGCCTGAAATGATTGAGGAGGCTACCCTGAATGCCCGTGAGGTGGCCAAGAAGTTTGCCAAGGACTCAGGCAGCAAGCTTGGAAAGATAAAGGAGGCGACTCAGGGTACATTCTCCATTGAGGATCGTGACAGCAATACTCCACATATAAAGAAAGTGCGCGTGGTAACGTACGTGACATATTATCTCAAGAAATAACCGGTATGAAAAATAATCTTCAGGTTAAGCCAGCAAATGGCAAGCTTGGCGTACTGAGCATAGGACTCGGTGCAGTGGCGACAACGTTCATTACAGGAACATTGATGGCACGCAAGGGGCTTGCCAATCCTGTCGGCTCTTTTGCCCAGCTCGGCAGGATGCGTGTGGGTCGTGGTGCAGAGAAACAGTATCTCAATGTCGGAGATATTGTTCCCATGACGGATCTGAACGACATTGTCTTCGGTGCCTGGGATGTCTTTACGGACAATGCTTACGAAAGTGCCTTATATTGCGAGGTCCTGAAGAAAGAGGACATTGAGCCGGTACGTGACGAGCTGGAGGCTATAAAGCCGATGAAAGCTTGCTTTGATGCAGATTTTGCGCATAATCTGATGGATCCGGAGTTCGGGCGTGTGCCTGATCCGTTGTGGGCAATGCCTGACGATACCCGTTGGAACTATGCCCAGAACATACGTGCTGACATCCGCCGTTTCAAGGAGGAAAACAATTGCGACAGGGTTGTCGTGTTCTGGATTGCCAGTACCGAGGCCTACACTCCGCGCAATGAGCAGGTTCACGGTACATTGGCAGGTTTTGAGGCTGCAATGAAGGCTGATGACCGCAAGCATCTGGCTCCAAGTATGATATATGCGTACGCCGCGCTTATGGAGGGTTGTCCGTTCATAATGGGCGCTCCGAATGTGTGCGTCGATATACCTGCAATGTTTGAGCTGTCGCGCAAGCAGGGGCTGCCTATAGTCGGCAAGGATTTCAAGAGCGGCCAGACAATGATGAAGACCGCGATGGCTCCTATTTTTGCAACACGTCTGCTTGGCGTTGAGGGCTGGTTCTCAACCAATATCCTAGGCAACCGCGACGGTCAGGTCATCGAGCATCCGGATAATTTTGAGACCAAGCGTATCAGCAAGGCATCGTCCATCGAGTGGATACTCAGGGAAGAGGAGCATCCTGAACTGTATAGCGACCTATACCACAAGGTAAAAATCAACTATTACCCTCCACGTAAAGACAATAAGGAAAGTTGGGACAACATTGACATATTCGGTTGGATGAACTATCCTATGCAGATTAAAGTCAATTTCCTCTGCCGCGACTCCATATTGGCGGCTCCTATCTGTCTGGACCTGATGCTGTTCACCGACCTCGCCCTGCGTGCCGGTCTGAGCGGTGTCCAGGAATGGCTGTCGTTCTACGTGAAGAAGCCGATGACATACGATGACGAATATCCGGTTCACGACCTGTTCCAGCAGTTCGCCATGCTCAAGAACAAGATTCGCGAACTTGGAGGCTATGAGGCTGACCAGGAACTGGACTGATTACAGGGTTCGTGCGTTCGCATACATAAATTAGACGGAAGCAGGTTTGTATCTTGCTTCCGTCTTTCAGTCGGAATGAGGCGACTCGAACGCCCGACCCCTACGTCCCGAACGTAGTGCGCTACCAACTGCGCTACATTCCGATTGGTGGTGCAAAGGTATATCTTTTTTTGTTGCTAAATCATTTTTAGGATAAAAAACTTGCGGAAAGGAAAAAATCTGTATAACTTTGCACCCGCATTCGCAACTGAAGCGCAGTTGGTGTCATAGCTCAGATGGTAGAGCAAAGGACTGAAAATCCTTGTGTCCCCGGTTCGATTCCTGGTGACACCACTTTAAGAGGTCTCACATATAATTGTGAGGCCTTTTGTTATAAAAATCGTTCCTACATCTTTCCTGTAAAAAATGTTATTGCAGCTATTGCGTATAGCCGAGAGTGTCATATTATTTTGTAATTTCGCGGCTCAAAACAAAATAGGGAGATTATAGCATGAAACTGATTCCTGTCTATACGTGGAGCAAGAGTGTTTTGTCGTTCAACCGTAAGAGCAACCGTCTGTCGCATAAGCCTTGGGCTCAGGGCGTTCTGCTGCTGATATGTGTAGTGATTGCAATGATTCTGGCAAATCTGCCGGCTACGGAGTATTATTACAGGGCTATTCTGGAAACAGATTTTCAGATTTATCTGCATAGTCCGAACGGAATGGTCGATTGGTGTTTCCCGCGCGAAATGACAATCGGAAAGTTCATCAACGATGTCCTGATGGTTGTTTTTTTCTTCACCGTAGGATTGGAAATAAAGCGCGAGGTGGCGCATGGCGAGCTGTCGTCGGTCAAGAAGGCTTTACTCCCGGTCATTGCAGCTTTCGGCGGTGTCATAATGCCTGCGGCGATATATACCATTGTCAATCACGGGACTCCTGCTGCGGGAGGCTGGGGAATACCTACAGCTACGGATATAGCTTTTGCTGTCTGCATATTGTCTGTACTGGGTGACCGTGTTCCGGTTTCATTGAAAGTGTTCCTGACGGCACTGGCCATTGCTGATGATCTTATTGCCATACTGGTTGTGGCAATCTTCTACGGCGGTCACATCAATCTGCTGCTGTTCGGACTGTCATTCATCGCTATGGCTGTGGCTGCAATACTCAACAGAATAGGGCAGAGGCAGATGTGGCCGTACCTGATGCTTGCGATTGTGGTGTGGATTCTGTTCTATTATTCAGGTATTCACGCTACGATGTCGGGTGTGGTAATGGCTTTCCTGATACCTTCAAAAGCACGCTATAACAAGTCATATGTGATGCATAAGATAAAGGTCTTTGCTGGCAGACTTGTGTCGTATGACATGATTGATGAGGAACTGGCATTCCCTAACGGCCCTCAACGGCACTTCCTGCGTTGTCTTCATAAGACCGCGTATGGTTCGTTTGATATGAGCTATAGGGTAGAGCACGCCCTGTCGCCCTGGGTTAATTTTGTCATTATGCCGATATTTGCGCTGGCCAATGCCGGGGTGCAGATTCCAGACCTGTCATTCTGCAATATCTTCAATACCGGAACAGCCGCCGGTGGAGTCGGACTTGGCATCTTCCTGGGACTTGTTCTGGGAAAACCGCTTGGAATAACACTTTTCAGTTTCCTGTCAATAAAGACCGGAATATGTTCGATGCCGGAGAAATCGGATTGGGCAATGTTCTTCTCGGTTGCGTGCCTGGGCGGTATAGGCTTCACTATGTCCATATTCGTAGATACACTGTCATTTGCCGATGCAGCTGCTATGGAGCAGATGCGCAATGCCGGCAAGATAGCCATTCTTATGGGTTCTGTGGCAGCCGGTCTGCTCGGTACCGTCCTGATAAAGTCGGTTTCAAAAAAGTAGTATCATACTTGATTTTTTTATAAGTTTGCATATACAACAAACAGTAACTGATAAAACAATAGAATTATGGCAAGCAAGTATGCAGGTACCCAGACCGAGAAAAATCTGGAGGCGGCTTTCGCCGGTGAATCACAGGCACGTAACAAATATACCTATTTTGCATCGAAGGCAAAGAAGGAGGGCTATGAGCAGATAGCAGAGCTTTTCCTGAAGACTGCTGACAATGAGAAAGAGCATGCGAAGCTTTGGTTCAAGGAGCTGAACGGAATAGGCAGCACAGCCGAGAATCTTGCAGCCGCAGCCGCAGGCGAGAACTTTGAGTGGACCGATATGTACGAGGGCTTTGCCAAGACTGCCGAGAAGGAGGGCTTTCCGGAACTGGCTTGCCGTTTCCGTCTCGTAGCAGCTATTGAGAAGCGCCACGAGGAGCGTTACCGCGCTCTTCTGAAGAATGTTGAGACCGCTGAGGTGTTCAAGAAGTCTTCTGTCAAGGTATGGGAGTGCCGTAACTGCGGTCACATCATCGTAGGAGAGTCTGCACCTGAGGTTTGTCCGACCTGCGCGCATCCGCAGAGCTACTTTGAGATTCACGTTGACAACTTTTGATTGAGTTACCCTGCGAAACTTGAGATAATAATCCGACCAGCATTGTTGGCCGGATTATTTTGTTTATTTCTATAAGAATCCCAGAATGATTGCTATATTTGTGCAGTAGGAAAACAGTGTTTCACAGATATGAATCATAACGTATTGGTTACAGCTGCGCTCTGTATCTGCGTGGCAGGGTGCGGCTCATTGAAAATTGTGATGAATACCAGGGCCGACGACGGCGACAGGGTAGTATTGACATCAGACAAGCGGGTAGCTAAGGATACAAACTTTGCTCTTGGTGTCAAATATGGTGAGAATGATTCAATTATGGCTATTCTTGTCACATACGATGGACGTACCGATCACGGCGTGTTCCTGAAAGGAGATAAGATGCTTATAAGGCTGGCAGACCAGTCTGTCATTGATCTGGAGAATGTCTATGACAAAGAGTTTGAAGAGGAGACAGTTGTCCATAGAGGCACTGAACTCGTTGAGGATTATGGATATGCGTATTCATACGGACCGCTAGGCCACCGTATGTATGTCACGCCATACGAGGTGTCACGTTTTGTGCCGTATGTATCTGAGGAAAAGATAAGCAAGTCGTACGCCCTGTATCTTATATCCCTGAATCAGCTCAATGATATTATTGACAAAGGCGTGATAAAGCTTAGGATAGAGTTTGAGGATCACGAATTGGATATATCCGATCCATCTAAGATTTCCGGTATGCTTGATGAGATGAAAACCTGTCTGGCTGATTGTATTCTAAATACCAAAAGAAGCGAGTTCTGACTTTTCTGACGATGGATTTTGCGGTAGGTATTGACATAGGCGGTCAGACATCGAAGCTGGGTGTCGTTGACAGGGATGGTAATGTCCTGAGCGGGACAGTTATCCGCTCGGATACCTATGGAACGGATTCAAATGCTTTCATATCCGCTCTTGCCGATGCAGTAAAAAAATGCATCGCTGATGCTGGCGTGAGTGGTAAGGTATGCGGCATAGGAGTGGGTGCGCCTAACGGAAATTATTACACCGGGCAGATATCGAATGCGCCTAATCTCGCGTGGGCTGCCGGACAGACTGTACCTATTGCCGGTGAATTGTCTGCGAGACTTGGAGGATTGCCTGTAACGCTTACGAACGATGCGAATGCCGCTGCGGTGGGAGAGATGACATACGGTGTGGCACGGGGAATGCGTGATTTCATAATGATGACTCTCGGCACAGGTGTAGGCAGCGGAATAGTCATTGACGGTAAGGTGGTATATGGGCACGACGGCTTTGCCGGAGAGCTCGGTCACGTCAATGTGGTGCATCACGGCGGACGGTTGTGCGGATGCGGTCAGCACGGATGTCTGGAGACTTACTGCTCTGCCACAGGCGTGGCGCGGACAGCACGTGAGCGTCTTGCTGCCAGCGTGGCACCGTCATTGCTTCGCGATGTCAAGGACGTCACATCAAAGGATGTATATGAGGCCGCCCGTCAGGGTGACAGGCTTGCCATTGACATATTCAAATATACCGGTACAGTATTGGGACGTGCCTTGGCTGGTTTCGTGGCGTTCAGTGCTCCCGAGGCCATCGTGCTGTTCGGAGGTCTGGCCCGTGCGCGGGAATTCATTTACGAACCTGTCGTCAAGTCTCTCAACCGATATGTGATGCCGGTATGGAAGGACAAGGTCAAGGTGCTGTTCTCCTCCCTGAAAGAGTCTGATGCCGCTATACTCGGTGCATCGGCACTTGCTTGGTAAAATTACTGAATCAATTACAACTCTATATGACAATGAAAAAGATTATGCTGCTATTCCTGCTTCTGACTGCAGGCGTATCTGTCTTCGCACAGGATTATCCGGATCCGACTATACTGAAGGACGGTGATGACTATTATATGACCCATTCGCCGTTTGTGTATCATCCGGGATTTCTGATATGGCACTCCACTAATCTGACGGACTGGGAGCCTATTGTACGTGCCTGTCCGGAATTCGAGGGCTCAGGCTATGCTCCTGACCTGATTAAGTATGACGGACGGTACTATATCTATTATCCTGCGGGAAATACCAATTATGTGATATATGCCGATAATATAATGGGCCCGTGGAGCAAGCCGATAGACCTGAAGGTGGGCGGTATTGATCCCGGTCACGTGGTTGGAGAGAATGGTAAACGCTATCTGTTTCTGTCAAACGGAAATGCCCCCCTGGTGATGGCACAGCTGGCCGATGACGGCCTTTCAGTAGTGTCAGAGCCTGATACAGCCTATCTTGGCTGGCAGTTCCCGGCAGAATGGGAGACCGAGGGCTTCTGGCTGGAGGCTCCGAAGCTGATGAAGCACGGTGATTACTATTATCTCACCACAGCTGAGGGTGGTACGGCAGGTCCTGCCACCAGTCATATGGTGGTGTCGGCACGCAGCAAGAGCATATTCGGCCCTTGGGAGAATTCTCCGTACAATCCGATAGTACATACCTACAGCGCCAATGAGCCGTGGTGGTCAAAGGGGCACGGTACTCCGTTTGAGGGTCCCGACGGCAAGTGGTATATTGTGTATCACGCCTATCCTAACGGTTTCCATACACTCGGACGAGTATCCATTATAGAGTCAATAGAGTGGACAGAGGACGGCTGGTACAAATCGGCGGACTCTTCCGATATGAGACCGCTTTTCTGCGATATGGACCTGTCGGATAATTTCCGTGGCGGCAGGTACGGCTGGCAATGGACTAACTGGAAGCTCTCCCGCCGTTCTCCGCTGAACAGGGATATGAATCTGTGGCTTGCTACGGCTCAGGACAAGTCGTACTGTTCCAAAGTTAAGGTCAATATCAAAAACGGCGCTGCGGGAATGCTGCTTTTCTACGAGGAAAGAGCCTTCGTGGGCCTCGTTGCAGATACGGCAAACATTACCACGTATGTAGGTGCCGGCAAATCCGTAGAGTCTGAAAACATATTCGGCAAGCGTTTCAGTCTGAGAATCACCAATAGGGAGAACAAGGTTGAGATAGCTGTGCGTAAGGCATTCAGCTTCAAATGGGTGGTTCTGAGTTCGGATATTGACGTGTCAGGAATGCATCACAACAACTATGCCGGATTCTATGCGCTTCGCGTAGGACTGATTTCGGCAGACACCTTCCCCTGCGCGTTCCGTCGCTTCCGCTATGAACCGCTAGGTGAGTAAGACTTGTAATTATGCTCTATTTTAAGAAGCTGTTTAAATTTATTCCAATTAATCTTTTATAAAGTCTTTCCGGCTGAAAATCCGTTTCTTTTCAGTCATGATGGAACCCCATCACTCCTTCAAACAAGCGAATTTTCATCTCGAAAATCCTTCATAAAATTT
>JAZRYP010000064.1:0-3457 GCA_045600825.1 Bacteroidaceae bacterium | reverse complement strand
TACGGATGACACTGCCGTCATCCGCAATTATTTCGCGAAATGACAAGATTCCTAAGATATGCAGCCGCGCTGCTGTTGCTTGTGCTTCCGCTCTGCGCGGAGGGACAGACATATTTCTGTACGAAGGACGGTGCCAGATTGACCTACCGCCGCACTACCATAAAGGACGCTTCCACCAAATGGGTGAACGAATGGACCATAGGCCCTTCCAAGACCGCTTCCGACGGCTCGCGCATAGTGAGTTATACCGTGTTCCAGAAGGATGCGAAGGGCAAGAGCAAGATGAAGGCTCCTGTGAAGCTTTCCGTCGGTATTTCGCCCGAAGGGGATGTGCTCATGGACCTGAGTCAGTCCGCACTGGTGCTTGCCCGAGCATTCCTGCCGAAGGCTGAAATCTCCGCACATGGCAAAATGACGGTGCTTCCATCGTCGATGAAAGCGGGTGACAGGCTGCCTGACGCCTCCGTCATTGCCGGCTATGCCAAACTCTCCTACAGCGCAAATGTCACTGAACGCAAGGTGCTGCGCCTAGAGACCATCACCACTCCGGCCGGTACTTTCGACTGTATAGTCGTCAGCGAGCACAAGGTGGAGAAGGCTCCGGCTTACAGCCGCGTCACCACGGCACTGACCTGGTACAGCGACGGCATAGGTATGGTACGCCACGATACCTACGACAAGGATATGAAAAAAGAAACCAGCGAGGTGCTGGTTTCTGTCTCAGGTATGTAATATTCAGTTTGTCTAGAAGTTGATGGCGAGGGTAACACCTGCCACCGGCTTAGTGGTTCCCGCAATCTGTGTGCAAGTAATTGTCGGATGCACGTCGATGCTGACATTGCAGGTGTTTCTCAAATCCTGCTCATACATATTCTTGACCTTGGCCACTCTTACACCGTCTACGATAGAGGCGATATTGAGACCTACCCCTCCAAGAGCAACTAAAAGAGCACCATATGCATTCTCATTACTCAACATTGCTGTGGCTGCGACGTTGCACAGGATATTGCCGCAAAGGAAGCCGATTCCTCGTCCGACCTCTCCGTCAATCATCTGGCCCACTCCAGGTATCAAAAATGAGGTGATGCCTGCAAGTGCGAGGTTATATCTGTCACCAGGTTCTGAAACATAGTCTTTGTAATCGTACAGGTTCTTCAACTCCTTATATTTCATACCTGGAGCCAGTCCTTCCACAGACTCTCTGTGCGAATATGCAATGGAGTTATTATTCTGATTGAATACCTCATTCCGTCCTGATTCGTATCTGATCAGAGCGATTTCGGACTGTCTGATGGTATATGTGGCACCATCCGGTTCATCAAAAAACTTGTACTTCACTTCGTTGGTCGTAACTTCAAGTACCTTCGCCTTTATGTCCTCGCCTGTCTTCTTTGTGATTATGTCCTGAGCGTTTGCCAAAACTGCTGAGAACAATGTTGCTGCTAAGATGATGAATACCTTGTTCATAAATAAATAGATTGATTTATGCAAATATAATAATATTATTTTGCTTTTGTAATATGTTACTTATTACCTGATTAAACTTTTTGACATAAGTCGCGACGGCTATTGCTGTGCATGATCAGATATCTGGATATCTGTGTACCCGTGATAGGAGGATTAAGAAGCTGTTTTGAAATGGATCATCTCTTTTCTTATGCGTCTTATTTGCGTCTTTGCACTTTCAGCTCAGTCACATACCAACCGGTATGCTCTCTCACTTCAAGCACAAACCCATCAAAAAATCTGCTATAATAAATTTCGTGAACCATTTCAAAACAGCTTCTAAGTGATAATTGTTGTCACAGGTATTTGTCTTTGGAAGCCGGTGTCGCTGCTGCTGGCTGTGACAATGAATGTTCTCTCTAAATAAGTGTCTCTGATGACTCACTGGTGAATCAAAGCAGGTCTTTTACTTCGGAGTATTTGAGGCCGCAAACGCGTGCTATCTGTTTGGACGAACTGTTGTATCTGCTTTTCAGTGTGCGTGCCAGACGCAATCTTTGGCCGGTGTCCAGACTGTGTGAGTCTTCACGGCCGAACAACTGAAGGCATACTTCTTTTTTGTGTTGTCTGATTTCCTGTATTGGTAGTGTCAAGTGCGATATTGTGCCTCCGCGTGACTCGATGTCGGAGTCCTTTGTTATGCACATGAAATAATGGAAGCTTTTAACGGTCTTAAACAGTTTCTCAACCAGTTCGTATGCCACATACTCCCCGGGAAAGACCATGCCGTCAATCAGCAGAGCATCTTCAAGTTCGGCATTCCTGGTCTTCAGTACCTTCTTGCGTCCTATCCTGCTCATCCGGTGTATGCTTTCTCTGTCCTCCCTGACTGTCTCGGCAAACCACGCAGGCGAAGTCCAGCAGCCCCGTCTGCGGAAGTATAGCGCACCGCTTGACCATGGATAGTCGCAGGCCAGCCATGGCAGCCCTCCGGTCGGGGCATTTTTTATGACATAGCATATTGCAATCTTGAGATATCTGTCAGTGTCTATCTCCTGATGACTTATGGAGACCCCATCCATCTTTTTCCTTTCATTGTATTTGTGGGAAATGTAGATGGATGTTCTCCTGATGAATTCATGCATGAACCTGTTACACTCTTCAAAGCGTCCGTACAGAATGAAATGTACGTGAGTGTCCATCAGGATGACTGCCAATATGATAATGTCATATTGTGGCAATAATATAAAAATGCGGTTCATACCGTTGCGGAAATCAACGTCATCGTAGAAAATTGAGTCAATGGCAGCACCGTCTGTATAAAAATGCCAGCAGTTGTGAATGGGGATATCACAACCTTTGATGAATGGGGCGTTAAGCCCGAGATCGGAAATGATCTTATTGAGTTTGGCGTCACTAATATTCATTGCACATATCTTTCGCCTCAAGTGGCTTCCGGATGTGAAGTTAGTTAAAAACTATTAACAATGTCCAATATAGGAAGAATATTCTTGAAATGACTTTTGTTGTCACAGTCAGTACTTTCTGGCGGGCTGTCGGGAATATGTTGGCTGTGACAACGAGCCAATTTGGTCTCGTTGTCACAGCTTGACGCCGAAGGAAGCTTGTCAGGCAGCAGTTTGCTGTGATGACATTTGTCATTTCATCTGTCATTTCAACGGCAGACACTTACTTCTGGTAAGGTTGTAATGGCTGAGGTCAGCCGGAAGCCGGGTAAAAGCATTTTTTTGCTACATTTGCCAAAGACAATCAAAATCCCAATTCTATGGTAGGCAAATACGAGGTCATCACGCTCTGCGGAAGCACGCGTTTCAAGGACGAATTCCTGAAGGCTCAGAAGGAACTGACTCTCAAGGGCAATATCGTAATCAGCGTCGGTCTTTTCGGCCATTCGGGGGATGACGAGGTCTGGACTGAGGGCACCAAGGAGATGCTCGATGACATGCACAAGCGCAAGATCGATATGGCCGACGGGATATTCGTCATAAAT
>JAZRYP010000063.1:0-10094 GCA_045600825.1 Bacteroidaceae bacterium | reverse complement strand
AGCATTATTGACGGTTGGGAGCGTTTCGCCATTCACACCGACGGCAATACGCTTACCATCACCGGATCCGATGCCCGTGGCGCTGCCTATGGGGCGCTTCACGTAAGTGAGAAGATAGGCGTCAGTCCCTGGTATTGGTTTGCCGACGTGCCGGTCTGTCACAAACAGGAAATAGACTATACCGAAGACTTTGAGAGTCAGTCCCCTTCGGTCAAATACCGCGGCATATTCATTAATGATGAAGACTGGGGGATGTTCACCTGGGCATCGCGCAACTACGAGAAAGACCTGGCAGACATAGGTCCTAAGACGTATGACAGAATCTGCGAGCTTGTCCTGCGGCTTAAAGGCAATATGATAGCGCCTGCCATGCACGACTGCACAGGACCATTCTACAGTCATCCGGAAAGCCAGAAAGTCGCTGCTGAATACGGCATTATGATAACCACCAGCCATTGCGAGCCGCTTCTGTTCAACAATGCCTCAAAACTTGAGTGGGACAAGGAACGTGACGGGGAATGGAACTACCAGACAAACAGGGATGTCATACTTGAAAAGCTAGACAACAGGATCCGTCAGACCGCGCAGTATGACAACATCTATACTATGGGCATGCGCGGACTTCACGATGAGGCAATGCGGGGACCTACCGATAACACGGAACGTGCCCGCACACTGGAGAAGGTGTTCGCTGACCAACGGGCCATTCTGAACCATTATAAGGTTGGAAAAAGGAAATACGCCGGCATAGAAGAGGTCCCGCAGATTTTTGTTCCATACAAGGAGACACTGGATGTCTATGATGCAGGTCTTGATGTGCCTGATGATATTACCATAGTCTGGCCCGACGACAACTACGGATACATGAAGCGTGTATCAAACGCAGAAGAGCAGAAACGCAGCGGAGGCAGCGGAGTCTATTACCATCTGAGCTACTGCGGCATTCCGCACGACTACCTGTGGCTCCCTTCTACACCACCCGTACTTATGTACCGTGAGCTGACAAAGGCATACAAGGCAGGCGCGGACCGTTACTGGCTGCTGAACGTCGGTGACATCAAGCCCCTGGAGTTCGAGATACAGACGTTTATGGATATGGCTTGGAATATTGACACTTACAGTGAACAGAGTGTCAACACCGCTCAGGCGGAATGGTTCGGCAGTATCTTCGGACAGAATTATGTCCCTGCATTCCAGGATATTCTTGACACCTATATGCAGCTGGCCTGGCAGCGCAAACCGGAATATATGGGCTATGAATACGAATGGGACACCGAGGAGAGAAGCCGCCTGCACGATACCGATTTCTCCTTTACCGACGACGGGGCATCGGCTTTGCGCAGAATGGCTCAGTACGATAGAATCTCAACATTGTGTCAGAATATTCAGGACAGACTCCCGGCCCAGTATCAGCCAGTGTTCTTTGAACTCTTGGGATACAGCGTATATTCAGCCTGCCAGATGAACAGAAAGTTCCTGTGGGCACAGGATAACCACGAGACGGGTTCCCTGACATCGGCGGTAGCATGCCGTGCGGCTAATGACAGCATCAGCAGCCTTCTGGAGAAGTACAACTCTGTTCTTGACGGCAAATGGAATCAGATGATGTCGGAGGTTGCGCCGGGATACACCGCACTGTATCAGAATATGCCGGATCTTGTAGCAGAGCCGACCGACAAGTATAGACAGAGGCCCGAAGAGTTTCATACCAGATTCAGCAACAAGCTTGAGCTTGAGGCATTCAACTCAGCCTTAATAAAAGGTATGGGAACAGACTGGGTCGTACTGCCGGTTGACGGTGAGAAGACAGCGACAATAAATACCGGCGAGTCCGGAACGCTTGAATTGTGCATTTCGGTTGTTCCTGTATGGCCACATGACAGTGAGGTCGGCAACCGTTTCAGCGTAAGCATTGACGGCGGGCAGCCGGTAATCTGTGAGAACAAGTTCGAGGAATGGTCAAAAGAATGGGAACTGCAGGTCCTTGAGAACCGTAAGGAATTTACCCTGAAGTTCAACATTGATCCGACAAGACCCTCTCACACAATCACGATTGCTCCGGTTGACCCGGGTCAGCTTATCCAGGAAATTACATTCCGTTAAGGCCTCATTTGGGAGAGATGACAATTAAGGTATAATAGAACGTATCGTTTTGGCGACATTGATGAGATGATCACCGATACGTTCTGCGTTGGAACTGAGTGACAGATACTGTGCTCCGACTGCCGGTGAACATGCTCCTTGCGAGAGTCGTGATACGTGGTTGTCCTCCATCTTTTTGGTGAAGTCGTCAATTTCCTCTTCCACGATGTTGGCCTTGCCGAGTGCATTGATATCTTCATCGTTGTATGCCTTGAGTGCGTACTCGTACAGCTCACCCAGCAGATTCCGCAGCTCCCGGATTTCAGCCAATGCCATTTCAGAGAAAGATGAATCCATATCTTTCAGATACTGGGCGTATTCTGTGATATTCTCGGCATAGTCACCGATACGCTCTATGTCTCTGACGGTTCGGTAGCTGCCGGACAGATAAATGTGGTCCTTCCCGCTAAGTCCGCCTCTTCCTGACAAATCTACCACGAAAGCCACAATCTGGTTGTTCAGCCAGTTCAGCTCGTCCTCGGTGCGGTTGAACTCTTCCAGACGCGAAAGGTCCAGGGTTGACACCATATCCAGCGACAGGTAGAAATTGCGCATTGCAAGTGCTGCCATGTTGACTATTTCGTTTTTTGTCTGCAGCACTGCAATAGGCGGGGTCTTGAGCATATTCTTGTCTATGAAGTGGAATTTGTTTATATGTTTGGTTTCAGATTGCACATTGTCAGGGATGATGCGGCACACCAGTTTCACGAGGGCATCTGTGAGAGGCAGGATAAGGATGACTGTGATCACGTTGAATATTGTATGGAACATGGCCAGTTGTTCCTGCGGTGCGTCAGGGAACATGGATTGGAAGATGGAACCGAAGGACACTCCTCCGGAAACGAACTGGAGTAGCATACCTGCCAGCAGGAACATCACAACACCACTGATGTTGAAGAACAGATGAATGAGGGATGTCCGCTTGGCGTTAGTCCCTGATGTCATGCCGGCTATGATGGCCACTACACAGGAGCCTATGTTTGATCCCATGGTGATGAATATGCCCTGGTCCAGGGAGAGCAGTCCGGTACAAAGCATCGCTATGGCAATTGATGTCATAACCGATGAACTCTGTATGATTGCAGTGAATATGGTACCGATGAGTACAAGAAGTATGGGATTCCTGATTCCTGAAAGAAAGACCTTCACACCTTCAAGCCTGGCGAAATCACTCATGGAGCCGCTCATCATACTCAATCCTACAAAGAGCATTCCGAATCCGGTGAGTATTCCACCGATTTTCTTGCTCATATCCTTCTTGGCGAACAGGGCAAGGAATGCACCGATGCCTGCAAATGCTGAGAATATCACTGTCGTGGATAGGGCACTTGCTCCGCTGAACATGCCCAAGGCTACAATCTGTGCCGTGATTGTCGTTCCGATGTTGGCACCGTAAATTATTGTGGCGGCCTGGGTGAGTGACATAATTCCGGCATTGACGAAGCCTATGACCATTACCGTGGTCGCTCCGGAACTCTGGATGGCCGCTGTGCCGGCTGTGCCGATGCCCACTCCGAGCAGTCTGCTGCGGGATGCCTTTGAGAACAGAGCCTTGAGCTTTGTGGAACTTGCCGATTCAAGGTTGGAACTCATCATCTGGCAGGCTATGAGAAAGATTCCGATACCTGCGACCAGTGTGAGTACTGCTGAAATGATAACGCCTGTAGTCATTGTCTATGGTTTTCAGATTGCAAAAATGATGTTTTTGCATATCATTTCAAGCATTGGCAATTCATTGGCATGACGATGTAACCGAATCTTAACATTTTGCGGATATCTTTGCAACATTATGCAGACAATCCTTATAGTAGAAGATGATTCGGATATCCGCGAGATACTGTCTTTCAATGTGGAGAATGCCGGATATGCTGTCCGGAGTGCTGCTACGGCAGAGGCTGCGGAAGAATTGGCGGGAGATGCATCGCTGATACTTCTTGACGTAATGCTTCCTGGAATGTCGGGATATCAGTTTGCCAGAAGTCTGCGCATAGCGGGTAATGACATTCCCATCATCTTCCTTACCGCGAGGAGTGCTGAGAACGATCTTCTGACCGGCTTCAGTGCCGGTGGCGACGATTATATTTCAAAGCCGTTCTCAATCAACGAGGTTCTGGTACGCATCAAGGCCGTGCTTGGACGTGCCTGCAAGACAGATGTGATTACAATAGGTCGTCTCAGCGTTGACCGGCGTATCAAGACGGCTACGGTTGATGGCGAGCCCTTGAACCTATCACGCAAGGAATATGAGATACTTGAACTGCTGATATCCAACAGGGGACAGCGTTTCTCCCGCGCAGACATTATGGCGCGTCTATGGCAGGATGCACCATACGTCCTTGAAAGGACGGTGGATGTGCATATTGCCAGACTCCGTTCCAAACTGGGCAAAGAAAGGGATATTATCAAGAACAAATCAGGATTCGGATATTACATATGAGTTACAAGTTCAAGCTTCTTGGCAGTTTTGCAGTGATATTCTGCATAGGTGCAGCGGTGCTTGTCACCGTTGAGATAGGCAGCGAACGCAATTGGAAGCGTTCTGTGCTCCAGTCGCGGCTGGAATCATATACAGACATTATCAACGCGGCCGGAGATTCCACGGCCAGTATCAGGGAACTTCTTCCTGACGATATCCGTATCACCATACTTGCTGAGGATGGAACAGTCACCTATGACTCTTATGAGCCGCTGACAGCCCTTGACAACCATCTGGAGAGGCCTGAGATACAGGATGCCCTGATGTCGGGTGACGGTTACGCCATACGGCAGTCCGATACGGCTAACCGTAAGTACCTGTACTTCGCAAAAGGTTATGACCGATGCATCATCCGTGCGGCACTGCCGTTCGAGGTCGATATGGAGAAATATTTCCGTCCTGACTGGGTGCTGCTGGTGGGTATCGTGTTGCTTTTTGCAGTACTTATGCTGCTGGCAAGACTGTTCTCCCGTAACTATGAGAACAGGCTCAGGAAAGCGTCCGAGGATGCTGCGAAGGAACTGAAGCATTCACTGACAAGTAACATTGCACATGAGCTGAAAACTCCCGTGAGCAGCATACGCGGCTATCTGGAAACCATCATCGAGAATCCGGATATATCGGACGATAAAAGAAACCTGTTCATTGACCGTTCATATTCACAGTCCATACGCCTGTCCGAGCTCATCCGTGACGTGGCGCTCATCACCAAGCTTGAGGAGTCGCCCGAACAGTTCCGTATAGAGCCGATGGATCTATGCAATATAGTGACCGAGGTGTGCGATGAGTTCGAGACTGCCCTGCATAAGGAGGACATGAAGATATACATCAACGTTCAGGACCAGACGATGATTAACGGCAACCGCAGTCTGATGTATGCCGTAATACGCAATCTTGTCGAGAACTCGGTCAAGTATGCCGGAAAGGGCACTGAGATTCACATAGATTCAAGGCGTTACTCAGACCACGTTGAACTGTCGTATTATGACAACGGCATCGGTGTCAGCAAGTCACAGCTAGACCGTATATTCGAACGTTTCTACAGCATACCCGGCAAGCCGGGAAGCACCGAGGGCTCCGGCTTGGGGCTTTCAATCGTCAAGAATGCAATTGCATTCCATAAGGGTACGATATCCTCCTCGCTTCCGAAAGAAGGGGGCCTGCGCTTTGATATGGAATTCCACAGAATCTAGGCTATTCTGCAGGCTCCCACTTGCAGCGGACGGGTGATACTATCGCACCGTCTTTCTTGAGCTCGGCAAAAGCCTTGTCCACTTCTTTCCTGTCAATTCCGGAAGCAGTGGCAACCTCACCGGCAGAAACTGGTTTCCCTGCTTCTGCCATTGTCTTCAATACGATTTCTTTGGTATTCATAATCGGTGCTTATTTTTTGAAATACCGGTTGAATAGACCCTGGAAGCCTGCACCGTGGCGTGCCTCATCCTTCGCCATCTCGTGAACACTGTCGTGTATGGCATCAAGGTTGAGCTGCTTGGCAACTTTGGCAATCTCCATCTTGCCTGCGCAAGCACCTTCCTCAGCCATCATTCTCTTCTCAACGTTGGTCTTTGTGTCCCATACCACTTCACCGAGCATCTCGGCAAAACGTGATGCGTGATCAGCCTCCTCGTATGCATAGCGCTTGAAAGCCGCTGCGATTTCCGGGTAGCCCTCGCGGTCCGCCTGACGGCTCATAGCGATGTACATACCTACTTCCGTGCACTCTCCAAGGAAGTGATCCTTCAGGCCCTGACGTACAAAATCTCCCTCAGCACCTGCCGGGATGTTGCCGGCGATACCAAGCTCATGCTCTGTTACAAACTGAAGACCCTGCTCTTCCTCAACCTTTTTGAACTTACTTCCCGGTACTTTGCACATTGGGCACTTCTCCGGTGCGGCGTCACCCTCGTGAACATATCCGCAGACTGGACAAATCCATTTAGCCATAATTCTATTCCTTTTAAAATGTTATTGTTGTTATTTTTCTAATGCAAAGATAATGGCATCCTTTACAAATTCTTCCTCTGATGTGTCGAAATGTACCAATGAAAACTTATTTTTGTATCTGTGACACAAGATTGTATTGAAAATGAAAGTAGGAGACAGAATTCCGGAAGTGCTGGGAAAGGACCAGTTCGGAAATGAAATCAAAAGCAGTGATTATCGCGGCAGGAAAATAGTTCTTTACAGTTATCCGAAAGCGAATACAAGCGGTTGTACAGCGGAGGCCTGCTCGCTTCAAGCGCATAAAGCGGAGCTTGAGGCAGCCGGATATGCCATCATAGGCGTTTCCAAGGACAAGCAGGATGCCCAGGCGAAGTTCGCCGAGAAGTTCGGACTGGAGTTTCCGCTTATCGCCGACACCTCTACCGAACTTCTGCAGGCGCTTGGCTGCTGGGGCGAGAAGGTCGCTTGTGGCCATAGGACGGTGGGAACACTCCGTACCACATATCTTGTAAACGGGGAGGGCATAATCGAGAAGATATTTGTTCCGAAGGAAAGCAAGACAAAGATCCATGCGGAGCAGATTCTTGACTATCTGAAGAAATAAACCTTCTTGTTTATGATACAGGTTTGGATAAGTGCGGCCGGACTGTGCGGGGCGACGATAATAGGTTCGGCTCTAGGATTCTTTTTCAAGAATCTGCCTCACAGATGGAACGACACAATACTTGGGTTCTGTGCCGGTATTATGCTGGCATCGTCAACGATAGGGCTGATTCTTCCAGCATTCGAGGGCACAGGCCAGTGGTGGTGGGTCGCTCTGGGAGTGATGGCCGGAGCATTTTTTCTGAATCTGCTTGATTTCCTGACACCCCATCTCCATACCATAACCGGGCTTGACCCTGAGCAGCACCATAACGGCAGCAGCCTTAACAAGGTTCTTCTCTTCGTGATGGCCATAGCCTTGCACAAGCTTCCGGAAGGAATGGCCGCCGGAGTAAGTATGAGTGCGGCAAAAGGAGTATTCGCCGATTGGACTGTGTCTTTGGGCATCGCAATCCAGAATATCCCTGAGGGTATGGTGATAATTGCACCGCTTCTGCTGGCGGGCGTATCCCGACTGCGCACTCTTGTCATTGCATTGTCAATAGGTCTGTTGGAGGTGATAGGAGTGTGGGCAGGTTTCGGACTTGGCTCCATTTCCGAGCTGCTTCTTCCAATGATGCTTGGCTTCGCAGGAGGAGCGATGCTGTACGTCACATCCGACGAGATGATTCCGGAAACACACGCGCACGGGTATCAGAAACAGGCAACATACGCGCTTCTGCTGGGATTCATCTCTATGATTGTCATTGAAAGGCTGTTCTGATATAGTGAATAAGTTACCTCTGCGTAACAAAATCAGTCAAACAACCTTTAAAGTGTCAACAAATCTTAGGGAAGGTCAGTATACTGAATATAATTTATAACTTTGCATCTACAAATTAATATTTAATATGAGACAGATATGAAAAAGGTACTTCCAATTCTTTTATTGGCATTCTTTGCTTTGACATCTTGTGAGAAAGACCAAAAAGAAGACCCATCCCAGGTGTCTGAGAAAGATATCTATGAGGTTTTGGTAAATGGGTTTGATCAGCAAAACACACCAGAATTCGAGGTAATGAGTGACGAAATACTCACTCCGGAACAAATGGCGGATTTCCTGTTCAATATGGATGAAGCCGACTATGAAGAACTCAATGCTGAGGGAGTCGATATTCGTGAGAATATAGCGAGAAAGAAAAGTAAGTTCCTGGAGGAGTGCGAAAAGGACAAATATTATCAAAGCAATGAGGATCCTGACCAGGCATTTACACTCATCTTCCATAAGCAAACGTTCCATTATAAAACAGTTGATCAGTTTGACAAGCCTATAACATTGTCCGCATTCCTTGCCTATGGTGAATATTGGAGACCTTTTAAATACATTCCTCTGGATCAGGACCATATCTTCCTGGTCTGCCCTTATACACATACTAAGGAAGACGAGTGTGCCACTGAATCAAAAGGTGGAAAAGAGTTCACTGTAATGTTGCACGACAACCTGTTCATTATGCCGGACGGACAAGGTTTCGGCGTTGACAAAAACCACGATCAGACATACTTGAACCACAATCTGCATGCACGTCAATATTATGATGCCCTTGTCGCCGGAGAGGCAATATACCGCAGTAAAGGAGGAACATATGAGGATGATTACACTTTACACGTATTAGGCGCTTCACAAGGTGCAGGCGATGCTATTGCCGTACACAAATATCTCGACACTAATACATATACTCTCGATTTATCCATTTATTACAAAATATCTTGGATGAAGAATGTTGCAGATGCCATCTGTGATAAGTATCATGTGCCGAGAGGAACAAGATACGTTGAGATTCCACTTGGCGACCGTTTCAAATTCGACCATTCCTTTGTCTGCTGTGGTCCGTATTGCCCGGAAGCAACTATGCAGAAATATCTCGAGTGGGGCAGGTCGTCGTATCCGTGCGTTATTCCTCTAGTGATCAAATCCATGCGTGCCTGCTATCCTGAATTCGCTAATAAGTATCCGGAGGAAATGTTTTTTTCAGAAAAGTGGAACAAGAAAAAAAGTGGTTTTGACGAGCTATACCTCAAAAAGTTAATGAATTCGGAGGATCTGAATAAGCATATACTGCGAGAAATGGGGGAGACAGGCAATTCTATATACCTCAGAGACTTGCTCAGCCCCGAAATGAATGATCCCAATTCTCAGATTTTCAAAGATCTGATGGCTTGTCTCAGAGAACAGGACCTAACTTGCGGATGGTGGCCAAGAACAAACATGTGGGTATGTTACAGCAAGAATGACGAGGTTGTGCCTTATGTCAATACCGAGAAACTCTTTGGATTGGAAATGGCATCCCAAAAATTTGACCTAAAACTCACTCATGTAGCCTGCTGTGCCATATATATGGCGGCAGAATGGTAAAATTGTAAAACCCTTATACCTGGCATGAACCCCGAAAGTCAGACAAAAAACTTTCGGGGTTTTTCAGTTAAAGACAATCTGTAAAGAAAAGCAGTTGAATCGATGGACGATACCGTGCAATCAACAAAACAACATACAGCACATAATAGAAGAAAGTCTGCAGATTACCGGACAGGACAAGGGACGTATTGATAGAGCTGTCCTATTCTGAAAAGAGCACAGAACTGATACTTGAAATATCCACGCCAGAACAACTGCCGGATAATATTCTAGATTCAGAAAACAACGCTCTGTCCGTGGCGCATGATACGCGGTATGAGCAAATCCGTAGAATTGGGTACCACTCCATCAGGTTCAGTACTGACGGCAAATATTATCAATTATCCATAATATTTAGAATCTGTTTTGAAATGTTCCAATTAATCTTTTATAAAATCTTTCCGGCTGAAAAGTTCGTTTCTTTTCAGTCATGATGGAACCCCATCACTCCTTCAAACAAGCGAATTTTCATCTCGAAAATCTTTCATAAAATTT
>JAZRYP010000062.1:0-6051 GCA_045600825.1 Bacteroidaceae bacterium | reverse complement strand
ACCGACTTCTTGTCGTCAAGACCTAAGCCTGCACGCTCCTTGTCCAGATACGTTATCTCATCGATTTTAACTTCCGGGATGATGACCGACAACAGGGCGATGAGCAGATCCTTGTTCGCCGGCTGACCGAATACTCTCTTGAAGGCAACGTCGATCATCAGATCGACATACTTCCCCACTTGATATCGTTCTTCCTTTGCCATAATTGAGTTGCGTTTGTTTACAAGCGCAATATAGCACTGGCTTGAACGGAATGCAGTACAATTTTTGATAAACTTACGGCAAGTTTGAAAAACGGAATCCGAGGCCTTGATTCCGATTTACAGATTTGTCATCACTTTTTGTAAATGTTTCTGTCTCCGTCCCAGAGCAGCGGGACTTCTGCCTGCCGGCGAAGGCTCAGCGATACGGGACAGATAACCATATGACTGACTCTGGAGCAATTTATAGTTCCAAATTTTAAAATCTGCGGCTGGCCCGCACAGGACGGGCCTGGCCGCAGAAGTATCAAGCGTCGGGAGCTTCGCCCCCTCGTATATTATTCTGAGACAGGACGGACAGATTGCCCGAAGTAACGGAGGTTGGTGGCCGTGTACACGATGTCCGAATGGAAGCGGAAGTAGTACGCGTTGTCCGGGTAGTCCGGACCGAGCGACGAAGACCAGTAGTAGCCGCCTGAGCCGGCATTGCCGAGGCCGCTGTATATGCGACAGCCTGCAGCAGGCAAGAAGATGCTGTTGCCGTTCTTCTCGCTGGTCACCTTATAGCCTTTGACTCCATTCTGTGTGGTCCAAGTCCAGGTGCAATTGTCACGGTTCATCAATTCTGTCCATTCCGCATATGTCGGCATACGCCACTTGCCGCCCAACTTAACGTGGGCAACGTCGTCCTCCGGGTCGAGCACTGTCTTGTTGTCGGGACTGCCCGAACCGGACCAATATGATGACCTATTCGATGGAACGTACTTGGTCCAACCGGTTGAATAACTGGAGCCTGTATGGTACGGGCAATTGCTCTCATTGAGATTTATACTTGCGCTTGTTACATCCTGTATACCGGCCCACTGATAGTAACCACCATATTGCTCTGGAGAGGATGCGCCGAGGTTGCAGGTCGCCCAGAAAACGCTCAAACCCATATCTACTGCTCCGGCAGGAACCTTTTTCGAAACCGTTGTCACACAGTTTGCAGTATATCCGCCGTCGGCTGTCCTGACGGTGATTGTGGCCGTGCCGGCTTTTACCGCTGTCACCTTGCCGTTTGCATCGACACTGGCGACGGTGCTGTTGCTGCTGGACCAGCTGACGCTCTTGTTCGATGCGTTGGACGGGGTGACGGTGGCTGTCAATGTCTGAGTACCTCCTTCATACAACGTCAGGCTTGCCTTGTTCAGACTAACTCCCGCAACCTTTACCTGCACTGTAACACTACATTTTGCCGTGTATCCACCATCGGCAGTCTTCACTGTTATTGTGGCCGTGCCGGCTTTTACCGCTGTCACCTTACCGCTTGCATCCACCGTGACGACGGAAGTATTGCTGCTGCTCCAGCTGACGCTCTTGTTCGACGAGTTGGACGGGGTGACGGTGGCTGTCAATGTCTGAGTACCTCCTTCATACAACGTCAGGCTTGTCTTGTTTAGACTAACTCCCGCAACCTTTACCTGCACTGTAACACTACATTTTGCTGTATAGCCGCCATCGGCAGTCTTCACTGTTATTGTGGCCGTGCCGGCCTTGAGTGCTGTCACCTTGCCGTTTGCATCGACACTGGCGACGGCGCTGTTGCTGCTGGACCAGCTGACGCTCTTGTTGGAGGCGGTGGACGGCATTACGGTCGGGGTCAATTGGACGGTTGAACCGACAGAAAGATTAACGGAAGTCGTATTCAATGAAACCGACGATACCGCATATTTGTTGTATGACTGCTGCTGAAGCTTAGTCACAAAACTCTTGGCGTTCTTCTTCACGGTACTGATCTTGGTGCCAAGTGAGGTGGAGCAGTCTATGACAAGATATACGACACCTGTCCTGCTGTCAACCGTTGTGCTGACCTTCGAGTCCGCTCCGCTGTCGAATTCGGAATTGATCTGCCAGCTTGAGCCGGAAGCAGAAAGCCACTCCTTGACATAAGAATTGGAGAATTCCCTGCCATCGGTGTATCTGATATCCGGGAAGGTGAATGTGACGAAGATGCCATCCACGCTTCCCGCAATGGTTGCCGCAGCCTCTGTGGCGACGCCCTGATATTTCAAATCCGTCAGAGTCCTGTTTTTCAGATTGAAGGTGCCTTCCACATATTTGCTTGAATTCAATGCATTGCTGACATTGTCAAAGGTGAATCTGACCCTCGCCCCGTTCTGCGGCCCGGGGATGGTGACAGAGAATTGATATACAGTCCTGTTGGTCACCTTGACGACGTCGGCGATTGCATTCAGCTTTGCTTCCAGCTGGGTGATGTCGGTTATCTCATACGAATTGCTGGCCGACGATGCCAGCCTGGCCATATCACTCTGATATTTGGACACATTGATTACATCGTCATCACGGATACCTATGGAATATGCTGCAAGCTTGGAATTCTTGACATAGGCACCAGTAATCTTCTTGTTGAGGGCGGAAAGGTACGAATCATTGTCCGAATAGCCGGAGACCTTCATCATAGATCCCTGATCAAGGCCGTCGGTGAAGGTGACGATGGCCGCACTGGACAGGTCGGCGGGATAGTTCGGAGCCTTGACGTAAGATATAGCCTCATCAACTGCATGGAAAAGAACCGTGCCATGCTTCTGTGCCACACCATCGATGAAAGCATTGATGCTTGCTGCGGAGGATTCGGTAAGACGGCATACAGGATATTTGTAAAGGCCGTTGTTGAATGCAAGGACACCGAGATACAGACCGCTCTGGGAGAAGCTGCCGGCGGCACCCGGATCGACCTGACTGTCATATACTGTGACATCGCAGTAATCCGAATAACCGCCGTCAACCGTCTTGGCGGTTATTCTTGCAGTGCCGGACGCGACTGCCCGGACATTGCCGTCAGCATCGACTGACGCCACGCCGGATGCGTTGGAAGACCACCTTACTGAATGATTCTGCGCAGTCACCGGATATACCGTCGCGGAAAGGCGCATGGATTCACCCTTGTTGAGCGAAATTTTGTCCGTACTCAATTCCACTGACTTGACGGATGTCTCCACATACGAGTAGTCATACAGCTTCTGAATAAAATTCTTCGCGGCTGATTGCATCGTGCCGAATTTTCCGGCAAGGGAGCTGGAACAGTCCAGAACGAGATAAACTGCAACGGATTTGCGTTTGAACGAAACACTGATGTCAGAGTCGGTCATATTGTCGAACTCCGAGTTTATCTGCCATAATGAGTTTCCGGCATCCTGCCACTGCTTCAGATATTTGCGTGACAGTTCCCTGCCGTCGCTACGCTTCACCTTGCTGAAATCGAATCTCACGAATATGTCGTTCACAATGCCCGCTATGGATGAGCCTGACGAACTCGTCAAACCACAATAGACCACATCCGACAATGTCCGGTACTTCAGATTGAAGGTACCTTCGATATAGGTCGCCGACTGCGAAGCTTTTGTAATGTCATCAAATGTGAAGCGCACCCTTGTCCCATCCGGAAGCCCCGGAATGGTCAATGATATGTTGTACGTATATTCTATGGCATCCGTTGCGATGGTGGCGATGTCCTCAAACTTGGAGTTGAGCTGGGATATGTCCGTTAATTCGTAGGCATTCTCATCTTTTGTCGCAAGGCTTGTCAGATTGTTCCTGAACTTGGCGTTATCACTCACGTCAGACCCTCTCACGCCTATTGAAAACGCAGAAAGAGGCAGGCCTGACACGTTACCCTTGCGTATGCGGGCGCTTACAGCTGTCAGATACCTTTCATCAGTCTCGTAATCCGGATTCATCATAAGGGAGCCCTGGTCGAGACCGTCGGTGAAGGTGACAAGCGATGCGCTTGTCAGGTTCTGAGGGTACGTGCCTTTCTGCATCGTCAGAAGGCCCTCATCCGCCGCATAATACAGTATGGTGCCGTTCTTCATAGACAGTCCGTCGATGAAAGACTTGCACTGGCTAAGCTTGCCCGCATCCAGAAGCCCGATAGGGCAATAGTTCAGGGACTGGTTGAAGGCAAGGATGCCGAGATAGATGCCGCTGTCGGATATGTCCACACCGGAGCTTGCATCCTTCCATACGGATACAGAGCTGTCAATACCGTCCTTTTTACTGAACACGGAGCGTTGTATGCTGACAGGGCTGTATGCCTCAAGCATACCCTCCTGATCCGAATTTGTACGGAAAGTCATAGTGAAGCCGCCGGACATTGTCACTGGAATAAGAGAAAAGTAGTAGTATGTATTCTTCTTGAAGCATCCACCGGAAGCCGGCCGCAGCGTTACCTCTGATGAACCTTTTACCGCCGTAGCGGCCGGTTTGCCGTCGCTGCCGAAAGAAACTCTGACCTGTCCTGCCAGTGCCTCGCCATTCCTTGAAGTCAGGGTGACGGAGGTGATGTCATCCCTGGTCAGGCTGAACTTGATACCGCCGCAGACATTGTAGAAAGCCAGGTCTGTACTGTTGGACCTCGCAACCGACGGAAACATACCGCCTCCGAAGGAGCCGGCTTCGGATACCTGAACGGATGGAAGGTCTATCAACAATTTTTGCCCGTCGAAAGAATTCGATGAAGAATACGGATACACAGCCCAATAGCTTGCGCCCGCCGTGGCCTGGGAGTCGTCTTCAAAATGACCGGTGAAGGTCGTCACTTTTGCAGATGAGGTGTTGTCCGAAATGAAGCGGCCGGAGGTCGATGTGCCGCAGAAGACGTTGATCTCGTCAGCCGGTAGCCAGCTCAGGCTGCCGTCCCCGTTCCTTGCAGTCTTTGTCTGACCACCGTCAGCGGAAGTGGCTGTGAAGGTGATGGTGTTATAATGTTTGCGAGATGACAATAACTCATCGACATCATTCATACAGGACGAACAGACAAGCGGCAGCAGTATGGCCGCCATTCTGAATATAGCAAGGACAGTTTTTTTCATAGCATCGGGATGTCAAATTGGAGATCTATGTCAAAAGTGTCTTCCAGCCCACCATTCAACGGGCTGCTCTGGCAAATGTGGTCTGGTGCGAGGAAAACTGTTTCCGTGAATGGAACAGTGTAGGGAGCTTTCATGGTATTCATTGAAAAAGTTGAAGTACAAATGTATTCATTTATTTGGATTTATCCGGTACTATTGCTTTTGTTTTGCAATTCATCGCTCCTGCCGAGTTGAATAACGGCCAATACTGCAAACCTGGAAACTGGGAAAAAGGCTAGTGGATGCCCGTGCCGGTGCAGCCACATCCCAAAGCGGGCGTCGCTGCGTGAAGCGCTTGGGGCGAAGGCGATTTGCGTCACAAAAATCGCCGGCCGCCTGAATGAACTGGCGACCGGCGAATACTTCTGCGGCATCAGTAATGAAGAACTGATGCAGCTGTTCTTCTAGTAATACTGCCTAACAGGATTCTACTGTTTCAACAGACAGTCCTGTACATTTGACGATAATATCCAACGCGACACCATTGGCTTTAAGATCCTTTGCCATCTGAAGCTTTGCTTCGGCAATCCCTTCTGCTTTTCCTTCTTCAAGTCCCTTTTCCCTCGCGTAGGCAATCTGGTTGATGATGTCTCTTTCTGTTGTCATTTTTGCTATATAGCTCTTGCGTTGTTCTGCGGGCAGCGCCACGAATTCGGCGACCTCGAACAGCTTCCTGAAAACCGCTGCATCAAGCCTGTCCGGCCTCTCGGAGAGCCTGCCCATATACTTCAGACAAAAGTATAAACCATCTTCCAGATTTGCAAGCTCCGACTCCGTTTTGTTGAACTTCGACAGCTCCACGAAGGTGAAGTTCAGGGCCTTCGTCATAGCCTCGCCAGTCTCCTGCTCCCTCAGTGAATAACGCCATACGAAACTGTCATCCGCCGGACTCTCGTACTCCAGCACGAAATACAGCAGCGAGATGACGTACAGCGACG
>JAZRYP010000061.1:0-28002 GCA_045600825.1 Bacteroidaceae bacterium | reverse complement strand
TTAAAAATGTTATGAAAGATTCTCGAGATGAAAATTTGGTTATTTGAAGGAGTGATGGGGTTCCATCATGACTGAAAAGAAACGAATTTTCAGCCGGAAAGATTTTATAAAAGATTAATTGGAACATTTCAAAACAGCTTCTCAGTTTGCAGGGTTTATCTTGGAATCCTTCAGACCGAGGAAATACAGGATACCGTCCAGTCCGGTGGTGGATATCGACTGCCGGGCATTTGCCTTCACCTTGGGTTTGGCGTGATATGCGATTCCAAGGCCGGCCAGATTGAGCATCGGAAGGTCATTTGCCCCATCGCCGACAGCCACAGACTGTTCCAGATCAATATTCTCAAACTGACACAACAGCCGCAGAAGTTCGGCCTTGCGGCGCCCATCGACAATCTCACCGACATAGCGTCCGGTAAGTCTGCCGTCCGATACCTCCAGTTCGTTTGCATACACATAATCGAAGCCGAATCTCCGCTGTAAAGCCTTTCCGAAATATGTAAAACCGCCAGACAGTATCGCCGTCTTGTAGCCGACCCGCTTCAGCACCTTCATCATCTGTTCAAGTCCCTCATTATAAGGAAGATTGTTTGCAATATCCTCCATCACTGACTCATCGAGTCCTTTCAGCAGAGCCACTCGTCGTGTGAAACTTTCCGTGAAATCTATTTCGCCTCGCATAGCACTCTCAGTGATGGCACGAACCTCTTCGCCAACTCCGGCACGCTCTGCCAGCTCATCTATAACTTCCGTATGTATGAGCGTCGAATCCATATCGAAACATATCAGACGACGGCTTCGACGATACAGGTTATCCTTCTGGAATGAAATGTCTATTCCAGACGGCGACAGTGCCAGCAAGTCCGACTGCAGGGCACGGCGCTCATCGTCAGTCAGCATTCCACGAATGGAAAGTTCAATGGCAGCCTTTGTATTACCCCCGTCCTCAATCAGCGGAATACGTCCGCTGAGACGCTGGATGGAGTCAATATTGAGTCCGTGTCTATATACCACATTTGTAGCCATTGCTATGTGCTTCGCCGTAATGGTACGGCCAAGCAGGGTGACGATATAGCGGTTCTTGCCCTGACGTGCCACCCACGCGTTATAGTCCCCTATGGATATAGGTGTAAAGCGTATGTGAACGCCAAGTTCCGATGACTTGAAGAGCAGATCCTTCATTATGAAGCCCGACTTGTCGCGTGTGGTACGGAACAATATGCCCATAGTCAGCGACTGATGTATGTTGGCCTGACCAATATCGAGGATAAATGCATCGTACTGCGCAAGTATCTCGGTAAGGGCTGTGGTCAGACCCGGCTGGTCATTGCCGGCAAAATTAACCTGGATAATCTCAATATCACTTAATTCCATGATGCAATCCTTTTAATCTGCTAAGATAAACTATTTTTTGTAAATTTGCGAACAACACATTCCATAGCTGGAGTATGAATGAGTTAATGATAGTTGTCGCAGTGATTATTATCATCTGCGTATTGCTTAACAAGATATCCACCAGATTCGGGATACCTGTCCTGCTGGTGTTCCTCCTGCTCGGTATAGCAACCAACAGTCTGATTCCAGCCACCGCAGCCGACACCAACCTTAAAGGCGTTGAAAGGCTCTGTACCGTTGCGCTGATTTTCATAATGTTCTACGGAGGTTTCGGAACCAGGCTCAAATCAGCGAAAGCAGTTCTGTTACCTTCAGCAATACTTGCCACAATCGGCGTTGCAGTGACAGCCGGCTGTGTAGGTCTGCTTTGCCATTATCTGCTGAAATGGGCATGGCTGGACAGTCTCACTATGGGAGCAGTAATAAGTTCTACCGACGCGGCATCAGTGTTCGCCATATTGCGTTCCCGCAAATTAGGTCTGAAAAACAACACAGCGCCGATGCTTGAGATAGAGAGCGGTAGCAACGACCCTATGTCCTATATGCTGACCATCATTATGCTGTCATTAGCCAAAGGAGCAGCATCGGGTGCTATAATGGTAAAACTTCTGCTGTTACAGTTCCTGCTAGGTGCTGCTATCGGTTTTGCACTAGCATACCTGCTTATTTTCATGTTCAGTACAAAGCTGAAAATCGGTTCAACAGGATTTGACTCGGTTATGTTCGTAGCCATAGCCCTGGCCGCATACGCCATTCCCTCAGCCATCGGAGGTAACGGATACCTGAGTACATACATAGTTGGCATCCTGTTAGGCAACAAGCTGGATTTCAATGGCAAGAAATCAGTTGTCAGTTTCCTGGACGGTGTGACCAGTATGATGCAGATACTGATATTCTACTTATTGGGAACGCTGACAGACATACCTACGCTTCATACCGTAGCACTGCCGTCGCTTGCAATTTTCGGATTCATCACATTCATCGCAAGACCCGCGGCCGTATTCTCTGTACTAAGCTGCTGGGGCAGACGCTATCCGATTAGACAGCAGCTGCTTGTATCATTTGTAGGTCTGCGCGGAGCGGCATCCATAGTGTTCGCCATTCTAGTGATAAACTCAAACTACACGTCAAGCCACGACTTGTTCAATATAGTATTCTACATAGTATTGCTCTCCATCCTGCTACAAGGATCACTGATTCCGCTTGTAGCAGATAAGCTCAATATGATAGATGCCGGAGAGGACGTAATGAAGACATTCAGTGACTTCAGCGAGGAGGCGGAGATGTCGTTCGGCACCGTAGAGATAGGGGCTGACAATCCCTGGAAGGACCGTATGGTACGCGACCTCAAGCTGCCAAAGAATCTGTTGCTGGCCCTTCTCCTGCGTGGAAATGACAAAATTGTGCCAAAAGGCCACACGACCATTCTTGAAGGCGACACAATAATAATCTGCACAAAAGCCTACAGCGGCTATTCTACAGACGGTATCTACCAGCACAGGGTAAGCAAGTTCAGCAACTGGGCAGGACATACAATAAAGGAATACCCATATAAGGCAAACCGTGTCATTATCCTGATCAACCGTGGCAATGAGCGTATCATTCCCAACGGAGACACCGTACTTCTGCCAAACGATCTGCTTACTATTCTGGACCGCGATTCAAACACTGTAAATTTCGAAGGACAAACAATTAAATAAACGCAATATGTTCAAAGGTCAACCTAAAGGTCTGTTCGCATTGGCACTTGCCAACACAGGCGAGCGATTCGGCTACTACACGATGTTAGCCATCTTCACACTCTACATGCAAGCTAAATTCGGATGGGACGAGAATACCGCCGGACACATCTATGCCATCTTTCTGGCCGGAGTATATTTCACGCCACTGCTTGGCGGATTCCTGGCAGACAAAATCGGATACGGCAAATGCGTCACAACAGGTATTTTTGTAATGTTCGCCGGTTACCTGGCACTGGCCATACCTATGGTCTCTGCAAATATTGACAAACTTACAATGTTCCTGGGACTGATTTGCATCGCAGTCGGCACAGGCCTTTTCAAGGGAAACCTTCAGGTTATGGTAGGAAACCTGTACGATGATCCGAAATACGAATCCAAACGTGATGCCGCATTCAGTCTGTTCTACATGGCTATCAACCTCGGGTCAATGTTTGCCCCGGCTATGGCCAAGGCTCTGTTCGTACCTTATCTGGAAGGCAGGGGCTACCATTTCGTACCGGTGGCGAACGCCATAAGCGAATACGGAGCCGGTGCGTCTGAATATCTTCAGGTACTTGCTGCCGGTTACCGTCTGTGTTTCTATGTAGCCTGCGGCTCACTGGTTCTGTCAATACTGATATATTTCCTCTGCCGTCCCTGGTACAGGCACGCTGATGTAAACGTCCATCAGGCCAAGGCCGCCGCAGCCCCTGTACAGGAACTCACACCGAAACAGACAAAGGACAGAATCGTAGCATTGCTCCTGGTCTTTGCAGTCGTGATATTCTTCTGGATGGCATTCCATCAGAATGGCTCTGCCCTTACATTCTTCGCCGACAAATACACAAATCTCAATGGTATCACCGGTCCTGCACGTATGTGGTTCAAGATATGGGCTCTGTTCCTGATTGCCGTATCAGTATATACCCTGTTCGCTATTTTCCAGAGTGACACACGTAAATCCCGCATAATATCCGGCATTGCTACAATAGCCCTGTGGATAGGTGCATACGCCATCTATCAGACCTGTCCGGAGACAATGAATGTGACATCGTCGGATTTCCAGCAGTTCAACCCGTTCTTCGTAGTTGCACTCACCCCTCTGTCAGTAGCAGCATTCTCGGGACTTGCCAAAAAGGGCAAGGAGCCGTCAGCACCTCTCAAGATTGGTATCGGAATGCTCGTGGCAGGCGTTGGCTTCTGCGTCATCACAGTTGCGTCAAAGGGCTTGATATCACCTATGGACCTGGAAGAAGGCCAGACGCAGAGTATCCTAAGCCCGAACTGGCTGATCGGCACATATTTCACGCTGACCGTGGCGGAATTGCTGCTGAGCCCTATGGGTATATCATTCGTGAGCAAGGTCGCCCCTCCAAAGTACAAAGGTCTGATGATGGGAGGCTGGTTCGCCGCTACAGCAATAGGAAACTACCTGAGCCGTATTCCATCTGCTCTGTGGAACAAGATTTCACTTATGTCCAACTGGAGTATCCTAATTGCCTTATGCTTTATCGCAGGATTCATTATGCTTATCCTCCGCAGAAGGCTTGAGGACGTAACGAAAGACTGACAGCAACAGTGTCCTCTCAGAAATGGGAGGACAATTCACTGTCATCCATAATCACATAGATGACTTTGCCTTCCGGCGTACGCTTTGGAAGACCACACTGTATAAGCGCGCCAATCATATCCTGCATCTCGGCTAAAGACATGACCTTGGTTGAGCTGACAGCTGCAGCACGTGCCATTGATATGGCCATTTTCTCACGTCTCTTTTCTGAGACCTCCTGTGCACCATCAGCGACGGAATGAAGAAGCTCTACCAGCAGAGAGTTGTAATCCTTCCCTTCAAGGTCTGATGGAACGCCCTGTATTGCCACAGCCCCATGTCCCATATCCGACAGGTCAAAGCCGAAGGAGATAAGATCCTCCTCACAATCCGCCAACAAAGCAGAATCCGATGGAGACAATTGCATTATCTCAGGGAACAGCAGCCCCTGCGATACGCTCTCCCCGCTTCTTTGCTGAGACTGATACCTATCATAGAGAATAGCGACGTGGGCTCTATGCTGATCAACAATCATCACGCCCTTATCCGAACGTGTCACGATATACCCGCCATATTGGAAACAAGGAGCGGCCTCCGATGCCTTCTCAAGCGCACCCGCGTTATCAAAAGCTGTCCCATAATCCTGCGACGCCTCCTTCAACCTACTGTCCAGCACACCACCGAACAGTTTTGTCCAGTCACCATTACCGTTGCCACGGGATTTCTCGCTGACGGAATTGAAAGGATTATATGCAGGGTTATAGCTTACCTTCGGCTGACGAACCTGTGCAGAGGAATCTGACATTATAGGTATATCAGGCATTCCCTCTGTATCAAAATCAATTGAGGTAGTTCCCTCATAGCGGCCTACGGCCTCGCGTACAGCCGCATTCAGTATCTTCCAGACAAGCTGCTCCTCCTCAAACTTTATTTCAGTCTTGGTAGGATGTATATTCACATCTATTGAATCTGCCGGCACGGTAAGGAACAGGAAATAAGACGGCAGTTCAGATGCCGGGACCATATTCTCGTATGGTTCCAGAACCGCCTTGTGAAAATACGGATGACGCATATAACGGCCGTTTACAAAAAAGAACTGTTCTGCGCCTTTCTTCTTCACACCATCAAAAGTACTGACATATCCGGACACAGAAACAGCCGATGTCTCAGTCGATACCGGGATTAACGATTTATTTATTCCATTACCGAAGATAGCAGAGATACGCTGTTTGACTGAGTTGACGGAGGGCAATGAAAGAATCTCGCTGTTCTGATGGAATACAGATACAGCGACTTCAGGATGAACGATGGCTATTCTCTCCACCTCCTTCATTATATTACTCAGTTCAGTCTGGTTGCTTTTCAGGAACTTCCGCCTGGCAGGGAGATTAAAGAACAGATTCTTTACCGTAAAATCACATCCTTTCGGACAGGAAACCGGCTCCTGCGATGGAGCATCACCACCATGAATCGTCACACAGGTACCGACCTCATCCTCCTCACGACGCGTCCTGAGCTGTACCTCAGAGACAGCAGCAATCGACGCAAGAGCCTCACCACGGAATCCGAATGTACTCAGCGAATACAAATCCTCCGGAGCGCTAATCTTTGATGTTGCGTGACGCTGAAATGCCACCAGGGCATCAGTTACGGACATTCCCACCCCGTTATCTATAATCTGGATAGCAGTACGTCCTGCATCTGTCAATATAATACGGACCGATGATGCACCGGCATCGATAGCATTTTCCAGCATCTCCTTGACCACGGAAGCCGGACGCAACACCACCTCCCCGGCAGCTATGCAACTTGACACCGACTCAGGCAAAAGCTTTACCACATTCTCCATAGTCCTTATTATATTCCGCGTCTGAGATAGAACAACAACAGCAGCAATGCTGCTATCAGCATTATTGCAACAGGAAACGGTATGGACTTGGAACCTGACTGCTTACGCCTCTTCAGGTGCTTTGTTCCCTCAATAAACTTGCCTCTGATACTCTCGGGATCGAAAGTTTCCTCTGACATTCCAAGCTCTACCTTCGCTTTCTCCTCTATTTTCTTCAGCTTCTCCTTCCGCTCGTCATAATAGATATACTTATGCTCTATACGGCGGGGCTCCCTGACACTGAACATTCCCATAATACCCTGTATTACTTTCCTTTTATAACCGGCAGAGTAGGCAGAGGGACTTCCCTGGAAATAACATTTTCCCTCAACTTATCAGCAGCCTTCTTGCCACGCCAGTAAAACACATCTTCACGGTCGCGAGGACGCAGATCTGCAAACCACTCAAAATTAGTAAGTTCCTTCTTTCCTGGAGGTATCTGATCCATAGGATACAGTGTACCCTCCGAACTGCCTGTAACAATTATCCTATCTACCTTACGCGCCTTAAATGTAGCATCCATATGCGATGCCGCAGTCTCGTTCAAGCCAATCACGATACTGTCGGAATCATACGGATAATACCGGACATTGACATTTCCGTCAACCTCGGCCCTGTCTATATCACCGTTTTTGAAGAATGCCTTAATCTCACGTCCGGCAATCTGATTGAACTGATCCATCGCTATCTGCTCCACGGACAATGCCTGGCCTATCACATGGGCCCATTCAATCGTACTGTCATTCATATATGCCTTAATGACCTCGCCCAATATCTGCTGATTCTGGGACCATACTATGGGATCGCCATAAAGAGTCAGACACGAATCGACCGACTGAAACTCCATTGAGTCACATATCATCTGCAGATCAACCCTATATGCCTTGACCTTATTATATGCCATCATTATTCTATTCATAACGGAATCCTGCTGCACGCTCCTCAGCTTGAAGGTATCGGCATGCAGGAAAAGACTGTCTTTCTCCGAATACTCGATTGCCAGCACATGCCCGGTCACTATTGCCGAATCCTTGCTTCTGTCATAGAACGCATAGTCACCGAGCACATCAATATGGTCCGAGAAATCGTTGATCAACACATTTCCATAACTGAATATATGATTTTCCGCATTATGATATACAATACTGTCCCCAGTCATCTGCTGTTCGCCGTCCGAATATAGAATTACAGAACGGTCCAACAGGACGGAATTCCTGTTCGTGGTATCAAACCACCCGTCATCTGTCTCAATCGTGTTATCCTCGCTTACAATGCGTGTAGGACAGACAAAGAATGCTTTTCTGTTATCGACATTATACACCAGCGTGTCTGTAAACATTGTATAATCCACATTCTCAAACACCACGTCCCGCTGGAATACCGCGACTCCCGACTCTGTGCGATATTCTCCATATTCCGATGTCAGAGTGTTGCTGGCATCGAGCAACGTGCCACCATCAAAGAAATATCCAATACTGCTCTTCCGGTCATAGTTCAGACTGTCTGTGAGCAGAATCATCTCCCTGTTCTCAAGGCGGACCTCCCCACGTACGCGTGCCAGTCTGGTAGCACCGTCATAAAGAAGTGAGTCCCCGAACAGGAACAGCGTATCACCCTGTTCGGCACGCACATTCATGTATGCGTTGAAAGAATTCCTCTTCTGAAAGAACAAAGCGCTGTCGCAATACATATACATGCTATCATGGCGGAATACCACATTACCCACCAGCATCTGGGCGTCAGCATTGATATACTGGTTATACCGTATCTCATCTGCATTCAACAGATATACATAATCCTCACCATCAGTTTCCTGCGCAAGCAAAACAGATGACGGCAATACCAGGATACACAGAAAGGACAGCATACGGATAACGTATGCCACGCATTTTACCCTCTGTATCAAATTATGCGGCATATATTACTGAACCACCCAGCCAGGATATCGGAACTCACAATCATTCCATCCGTCAAAAATCTTTACGTACGTGGTCTTCTGCCTTTCATGAATCCATTTCTGCAGGGCCTCTTCCTGCTTGTGTTGCAATACAATCTCCTGCAATACAGGGAAATCCTCAGATACAGAAGCCTGATGACCGGGAGCACGACTCTTAAGCTTTACAATGGCACAGATTACCTTACCATCTCTTGTAACCATAGTGAACGGATCCGATATCTCACCGACATGCATCTTGTCAACGACTCTTGCCACCTCCTGTGGCAGCTGCTGCATCTCGAATTTTGATATCGACGTATTTACATCTTCCGGATGATATGTCATCAGTCCGTTATTATTACGCGTATCCTTATCGTACGACAGATAACGTGCTCCCTCATCGAATGAGAACTTTTCATTACGTATCTCATTGGCTATTGAATCCAATGTATTCAATGCAGTATTGACAGCCTCTGTCGGAACCTTAGGCTTTCTCAAGATATGCCTTACATTGATCCTGTCACCACGTTTCTCTATCAGTTGTATGATATGGTAGCCATACTCCGTTTCAACAATCTTCGACACCTTCTTAGGATCTGTCAGATTGAACGCCACCGTCGCAAATTCAGGTACGACTTCCGCGCGACCCACAAAGCCCAGTTCACCGCCACGACGGGCCGACATCGGATCCTCTGAATAAAGCAGAGCCAAGGTCGAGAACTGCGCCGTTCCGTTCTGAATTCTCTCCGTATAGTCTCTCAGTTCGGCCTTGACCGCATCTATCTCCTCCTGCGGAATGACAGGCTCGCGTGTGATAATCTGTACTTCCACCTGGGTAGGTATATACGGAATATCCTCTACCGGAATATCCTTCATATATTTCCTTACCTCCGCCGGCGAGACCTTGACATTTCCCACAATATTACGGCGCATCTTCTGAGTAATCAGCTGATTCCTGACATTGTCCTCCATACGGAGACGTATATCATTAAGCGTCATCTCATAGTATTCCTCCACTTTCTCCACACTGCCATATTCATTTGCCAGTGCCTGAATAGTATATTCAATCTGATCCGAGACCTCACTGTTAGTTACAATCACACTGTCAAGTACAGCCTGATTGATAAACAGTTTCTGAACGGCAAGTTCCTCCGGTATCAGGCAATAAGGATCACCATCCCACCGTATGCCCTGCATCTGAGATTGAATCCGCTGTTCCTCAACTTCAGATTTAAATATAGCTTCATCGCCTACCAGCCATACAATCTCATCTATCACATTGTCATTCTGAGCTATCGCTGCAAACGACATAATCATCAATACCACAATTGACAATAATCTCTTCATACCCACGTCAATTGAAAAAAACTATTTTGTCATTGGCAATGGCATCTTCATAAAGTTCCTGCTTCATACGCTCAATGAAATTGACTTCGCTGTTATTTCTCAACAGCCGCCGTATCTCCGCACTTGCCTTCTCCAATGGTTCCTGTTCACCACGATTCCTGGTATCTGTCACATTGACAAAATATATGAACGAATCGTCCTTCATCTCGAATTTCTTATTCTGCGCAATTTTATCACCCAAAGAATTGGATGACAGCGACATCATAGACTCTATCTGCGATATTGAAGTCCAAGTGTCATAAAGCACATAATATTTGACAGCATTCACCATACAGTATTTCTCAAGCTCATCCAAAGACTGTTCGGACGAGTCGGCATACCATTTCCTGACCTTGTTCAAATTGGGTGCTGACAATGGCAGTTTTATAAATAAGCCTTTTACTATAGGTTCCTCTATGACAAACAGGCTTCCATTCTCATCATAGAAGTCCTGTATATCTGACTCATTGACCTCGTTCCGGCATTTCTGCTCTATCATTCTCTGCTCATAATCATGAACTATAAGCGCACGCCTGTAATTCTCCACCAGAGCATCAATTTCCCTTGTATCAGGAATATTACGACTGGCATTCTGATATAAAAGCAGTTCCGATAACCAATTCCTTATATAATTGTCGGCAAACGTGGTACTATCTTCAGGGGAAAGATCCGGAGACATTACCTTAGTCAGTTCATCATAATACAGATAATTGCCATCCAATGCCACAACAGGCACACGTCCCTGTTCTGCCACCCCCGGTTTCTCAGAGCAGGACACCTGCAACAGCAACATTAATAATATAAGGAGTAATGCAACCATTACTTACCGTTACACATTGATTTAAGTTCCTTCTTATACAATTTGACATCATATTGCTTGCGCAGCTCATTTACCCACGCTTTTTCGGCCGCATCCTGTGCATCACTGATTACTGCACCAGGCACGTCTGTCCAAACCTCCGCGACATCAAGTACCCTTCCTATATAACCGGTATATGAAAAATCCTTGGACATCGAAGGATGACCCTCGCCAAACACTATCGCATCACAATAAGAGTTGGCACCCTTTCGGAACGGTCCATACTGCGCATGTACCTTGATATGTTCAGGATCATATTCATCAATCTTCGATTTCAGGCGCTCCAGTTCCACACCTTCAGTAATCCTTATGACATCATTGTATATATCCTCACTGGCACACATCATAATACAGCCTTTGAATACAGGTTTCTCAAATACATAGTCATTGCGATGCTCATCAAACCATTTCTCCAGAAGTGCCGTATCGGAACTTACATAGTTCCATACTTTCCTGTTACTTATCTCAAACAGCAGCAAACCGTCATAATATTCCATCGATACATTACCAAAGTCAGGATATGCCTCTTCCAGAATACTGTCCAAACGGGACAATGCTTTTTCGTTTCTCTCCTCCCAACCATGATTCCGCGCATATTTATTTGCAGTAGAATATCTCGCAAACCTGTCATAGCCATTATCATGCATCCATTGCATAATCTGACTGCGCTGTTCCTCGTATGGCTCAAAAGGCTTCTGTCCCCTTATATCAAACATCAGCCAACCCACTTCAGTCCAAATAGGCATTGTCAATGTATCAGGTCCATACGCAAACAGCTCATTTGCAACGAATTCCGGAAGTTCATTCCTTGCAATCCATCCCATATAGCCACCGTCCTCTGCCAACACATCGTATGATTCCTGTCTGGCGACATCACTGAACGACACTTCTCCGTTCAATATTGCCTGACGTCTCTCATATAAGTGCATACCTGTCGCCTTAATACTCTCTTCCGTCTCATCTTCCGGAAGGAGAGATATCATTGACACATCATAATATCCCTGCGGGCCTACAATTTCCTCATTCTCATGATACATATCCTTGGCCCTTACCTCCAGCCAAGCCGAATCAATCAATATTTTGTCAGCATAAATATCCCTATAGGACCTATACTCATTGATAAACGCTGCCGTAGTATCAATACCCGCGCTCTTAGCCGCCGCGACCTTCAACTTGAAGTTCACATACAAATCCGCATACTCCGAGAGTGTCTTGAAATCCAATGTATCCTCAACACAGTTCTTCTGTAAGAAGTACTCGAACTCACTACGTGTGACATTGCTGCCAGCCACTCTCATGACCACAGGATTATCCTGTGCGAGTACCACAGTGACAAATGCCATTAACAGACATGTAATAAATGATCTTCTCATATATCGCATTAATTTGTTGGAAAATTTCCTTTTACTCAGGACGGCTGTAGTTCGGAGCTTCACTTGTGATGGCTACATCGTGAGGATGACTCTCGTGTATTCCGGCATTGGTGATTCTAACGAACTTCGCAGAATGGAGGGATTCAATATCCGGTGTGCCGCAATAGCCCATTCCGGACCTCAGACCGCCCGCAAGCTGATATACCACCTCATATAAAGTACCCTTATACGGAACACGTGCGGCAATACCCTCTGGAACCAGTTTCTTCACATCCTTCTGGTCTCCTTGGAAATAACGGTCTTTCGAACCATTCTCCATAGCCTCCAAAGAACCCATTCCACGATAAGACTTGAACTTTCTGCCATTGAAAATTATCGTCTCGCCTGGAGACTCCTCAGTTCCAGCTACAAGCGAACCGAACATTACGCTGTCGCCACCGGCAGCCAGTGCCTTGACCACGTCACCCGAATATCTGAGTCCACCATCTGCTATGACAGGGACACCGGAGCCCTTGATAGCCTGTGCCACATCGTAAATAGCAGATACCTGAGGCACACCTATACCGGCTACAATACGCGTAGTACAGATAGAGCCCGGACCTATGCCGACCTTCACTGCATCAGCTCCCGCATCCACCAACATACGTGCAGCATCGCCAGTTGCGATATTACCTACAACCACATCTATATCCTTAAACGCAGCCTTCGCCTCTTTCAGTTTTTCAACTACAGAACGTGAATGACCATGGGCAGTGTCAATGACAATGGCATCGACGCCAGCCTCCACCAATGCCTCAATACGCTGCATAGAGTCTTTCGTAACACCAACTCCGCCAGCCACGCGCAGACGGCCCTTGCTGTCCTTGCATGCCATAGGCTTATCCTTGGCCTTTGTAATATCCTTATACGTGATAAGACCTATCAGTTTCCCGGCATTATCCACCACGGGGAGCTTTTCAATCTTGTTCTCCTGAAGAATCTGTGCTGCCGATGCCATATCAATCTGCTGATATGTAGTGACCAGATTCTCCTTTGTCATCACATCACCTATCAGAGTATCGAAATTCTTCTGGAATCTCAAGTCACGGTTAGTGACTATACCGCACAGACGACCGTCAGACTCCACCACAGGTATGCCACCGATATGATACTCCCGCATTATTGCCAGCGCATCACGTATGGAATTGTCACGGTGAATCGTAATCGGATCATATATCATGCCATTTTCGGCACGCTTTACAATTGCGACCTGCCTGGCCTGCTCCTCTATTGACATATTCTTGTGAATCACACCGATTCCACCCTCCCTTGCTATTGCAATAGCCATCTGGGACTCAGTGACAGTATCCATGGCAGCTGTCACGAATGGTATGTTCAGCTTAATGTTTCTTGAGAATCTTGTAGCAAGCGAAACCTCTTTCGGAAGGACCTCTGAGTAAGACGGCACCAGGAGCACATCATCAAATGTGAGACCCTCCATTACAACCCGTTCAGTTAAAAATGACATATTATATAGTTTTTATTCATTCAAAAATCAGTTTCCCATCTCAGAGATGAACTTTATCCTTATCAATCTTATCTCCTCTTCAGAATAGTCATCACCCAGCTCATCTATGGCATCATCCAATGAATCCGTCTCGGATTCCTTGAAATACATATATATATCTTCGGCACGATCCTCGTCGATTGTCTCCTCGATGAAATAATTTATATTGAGTTTGAACCCGGAATAGACAATTGACTCAATCTCAGTCAGCAATTCATCAAACTCTATACCCTTTGATATGGCTATATCATCAAGAGCCACCTTCAGGTCAATCAGACGTATGATTTCCACCTTCAACTTTGATTTGTTCGCCACGGTACGCACACGCATATCCTCAGGACGCTCAATCTCATTCTCCTCGACGTGACGCTTTATCAGGTCTATAAACTCCTGACCATACCGCTTGGCCTTGCCTGCACCGACACCGGTAATATTCTGCAGTTCCTCCATTGATATCGGATAGGTGGTGGCCATAGCCTCCAGAGAAGGATCCTGGAATATCACATAAGGTGGCAGCTGCACCTGCTTTGAGATTTTCTTGCGCAGATCCTTCAACATTGAGTACAGTTCCGGATCAACGGCAAATGTGCCGCCACCGCGCATAGGTCCCTCAGCATCTTCGTCCTCAAAGTCATTGTCCTCGACAATCATGAACGATTTCGGATTAGTCATAAAGTCACGGCCGTCATCAGTTATCTTAAGCAAGCCATAATTCTCGACATCCTTCGTCAGATACCCGCCAATAAGAGCCTGACGTATCACGGCGTTCCAGGTCTTCTCATCCTCATCACTGCCCGATCCGAACACTTCCAGCTCATCGTGCTTATGATCAAGTATCTGTGAAGTCTCCTTTCCGAGCAGCAGATCAACGATATAGTCAGACTTGAAATTCTCCTTCAGCGCATCAACAGCCTCAAGGACAGTCGTAAGCAAAGACTGCGCCTCAACCTGTTTCTTAGGGTTCAGACAATTGTCGCAGTTGCCGCAATTGTCAGGTTCATAATTCTCTCCGAAATAATGCAGCAGCTGTTTTCTACGGCATACCGATGACTCGCAGTACGCTGTCGTCTCCTGAAGCAGCTGCTTGCCTATATCCTGTTCCGCTATAGGCTTACCGTCCAGGAATTTCTCCAGTTTCTGGACATCCTTGCTGTTGTAGAACGCGATACACTGTCCCTCGCCACCGTCACGGCCGGCACGACCGGTCTCCTGATAATAGCCCTCCAAGCTCTTCGGTATATCATAATGTATCACATATCTCACATCCGGCTTATCTATTCCCATACCGAATGCGATTGTGGCCACGATAACGTCAATCTTCTCCATCAGAAACGCATCCTGGGTCTTGGTACGTGCCGCAGCCTCCATACCGGCATGATATGCCTGAGCCGGGATATCATTAGCCCTGAGCAGTTCGGCCAATTCCTCAACCTTCTTACGCGACAGGCAATATATGATTCCGGACTTTCCGGCATTGGCCTTTATGAAACGGATTATCTCCTTATCTACATTCTTTGTCTTGGGCCTCACCTCATAATAAAGGTTCGGACGGTTGAACGAGGATTTGAAATCCTTAGCATCCTGTATAAGCAGATTCTTCTTTATGTCATCGCGCACCTTATTCGTCGCCGTAGCAGTAAGAGCTATCACGGGAGCCTTGCCTATTTCATTAATAATAGGTCTGATACGTCTGTACTCAGGACGGAAGTCATGTCCCCACTCAGATATGCAATGAGCCTCGTCTATGGCATAGAACGATATCTTGACGCTTTTCAGGAAATCCACGTTCTCCTCTTTAGTCAGAGATTCCGGAGCGACATACAGCAGTTTCGTCTTGCCGGACAGCACATCCTCCTTCACCTGGTCGATAGCACTCTTCGTAAGTGACGAATTGATGAAATGCGCTATTCCTTCCTCCTCACCCATATTCCTCATCGCATCGACCTGATTCTTCATCAGGGCAATCAACGGTGAAATGACAATTGCCGTGCCTTCCATCAGCAATGCAGGAAGCTGATAGCATAACGATTTGCCACCTCCTGTCGGCATCAGCACAAAAGTATCGTTGCCGTCAAGCAGATTTTTTATTATAGCCTCCTGGTCGCCTTTGAACTTGTCAAAGCCGAAATGAACTTTCAGTGTTTCAAATAAATTATACTTGTCTGCCATACATCAACTTCTCCTCCGTAAAAACAGGTATTTAAAACAAAGTTAAGAACAACCTCGGAATTACTTCCATTCTGCGTTTTATTTTTTTGTTAAAATTTCATCAGACAGAAGCCAACCTCACTCCATCCGCCTTCTCCAGCTGTTTCTGGGCATACGCCAATGTAATATTGCATTTCTTCTTATCAGTTGAAGGCAGGTCAAACATCACATCCATCATTATCGCCTCCATTATGGAACGCAGCCCGCGTGCGCCAAGTTTGAATTCAATCGCCTTATCCACTACATAATCCAACACTGCCGGCTGGAAAGACAGACTCACGCCATCTATCGCGAACAGTTTCTCATACTGCCTGACAAGTGAATTCTTAGGTTCCGTCAATATGTTTCTCAGTGCCGTACGGTCAAGAGGCTGCAGATACGTGACCACCGGCAGACGTCCCACAATCTCGGGAATCATACCGAATGACTTCAAATCCTGCGGAGACACGTACTTCATCAGGTTATTATTGTCAATCCGCTCGCGTTTTCCCACAGACTCAAATCCCACGACCTGAGTGTTCAGCCTCTGGGCTATTTTCCTCTCGATTCCATCGAATGCCCCGCCGCAGATGAACAGAATGTTGTTCGTATCCACCTGTATGAACTTCTGCTCCGGATGTTTGCGTCCGCCCTGAGGAGGCACATTCACAACCGAACCCTCAAGGAGCTTCAGCAATCCCTGCTGGACACCCTCACCGCTCACATCACGGGTAATTGACGGATTGTCACTCTTTCTGGCAATCTTGTCAATCTCGTCTATGAATACGATACCACGCTGTGCCGCCTCCACATCATAGTCAGCCACCTGTAGCAGACGGGTCAATATACTCTCAATATCCTCACCGACGTATCCCGCCTCGGTCAGCACCGTAGCATCAACAATAGTGAATGGCACCTTGAGGAATCTCGCGATAGTCCTTGCCAACAGCGTCTTTCCCGTACCGGTAGTCCCTACCAGTATGATATTGCTCTTCTCTATATTGACATCATCCTGTGCAGACGATGAAATACGCTTATAATGGTTATAGACCGCCACGGAAAGATAACGCTTGGCGTCATCCTGACCTATGACATACTCATCCAGATAATCCTTTATTTCCTTCGGTTTCGGGATATCGATATGGAAATCCTTCTTACTCTCAGTACTCTTACGTGCTTCTGAGATAATCTGATGCGCCTGTTCCACGCACTCATTGCATATATATCCATCCACGCCGGCCAGAAGGAATCCAACTTCTTTTTCTCCGCGTCCGCAGAATGAGCAATGATTTTGAGTCTTGGGCATTACTTACGTTTTTCCAGCACCTGATCAATCATACCATACTCCTTAGCCTCCTGTGCCGTCATCCAGTAATCACGGTCGCTATCCGCCCATACCTTATCGAACGGAGTATGTGAGTGGTCAGCTATGATTGTATATAATTCCTTCTTGAGTTTCTGAATCTCTCGCGCTGTAATCTCAATGTCGCTGGCCTGTCCCTGCACACCGCCCATCGGCTGATGTATCATCACCCGGCTGTGTGGCAAGGCTGAGCGTTTGCCATCCTGACCGGCCACCAGAAGCACTGCAGCCATACTTGCAGCCATTCCGGTACAGATTGTAGCGACAGGACTGCTGACGAACTGCATCGTGTCATATATTCCCAGTCCGGCACTTACCGATCCACCCGGAGAGTTGAGATAAATCGATATCTCCTTCGAAGAATCCACCGAATCCAGATAGAGCAGCTGAGCCTGAATCGTATTGGCAGTATAGTCGCTTATCTCCGTACCCAGGAAGATGATGCGATCCATCATCAGTCTGGAGAACACATCCATCTGAGTCACATTCAGCTGACGTTCCTCCAGGATATATGGATTCAGGTACTGGGACTCCGCCTTGATGACATCGTCCAGCGCCTGTCCGCTCATTCCCAGATGACGTGTGGCGAATTTTCTGAAATCATCCATTTCTTTCTGAATCACAATAACATATTATTTTGCAGCCTCATCATTATTGGCAGCCTTTCTGGTGCTTTTTCTTGCAGGTTTTTTCTCGGCAGTCTTTTTCTCAGATGCCTTGTCACCTGCTTCAAACAGTTTATTGAAGTCCTCCATACTCACGCTCTTCTTCTTCAGCGTGAACTGCTTCTTCAGTGCAGCTGACAGCTTTGTCTCCACAGCACGGTTCACAAGACCATCGACAGTCTCGCGCTTCTTCATCATCTCACCGGCATAGTTGTTCAGAAGCTCTTCCGGAATCTCCATCATACCATACTGTGCAAACTGTGTACGTGTAGCCTCACGGGCCTGTTCCCGTACATCAGCCTCCTCTACCTTGATATCATTGGCGCGCACCAGTCTCTCCTTGATCAGATGCCAGGTCAGTTCGTCAATGCTCTTCTGATATGTAGCATCGATATCCTCGTTTTCGTCCTTGCTGTTCTCCTGGAGAATGCGTTTCAGCAGAGCCTCAGGATACTCCAGCTTGCCGATACGGCCTGTCAGATAGTTACGTACATCCAGCAGGAAGCGATAGTCGCTGTCAGGAACGAAACTGCGCTCCAGAGACTCGCGTATCCTGTCACGGAACTCCTTCTCACTCTTCACGGCATCCTTTCCGAACACCTGATCGAACAATTCCTGATTGACATCACCCGGAATATAGCGGGTAATCTCGGATATCGTGAACAGAAAGTCCGACTTGACATTCTCAACCTCCTCCTTACTGCGTGCAAGCAGAGATGAAAGTTGAACCGCATTATTCTTATATGCCTCAGCCGGATTGAAGCGGACCTCAGCGCCTGTCTTTGCACCCTCAAACAGGGACTTTGCACTGTCATCTGCAAAGTATGACGGCATCAGGGCAGTATCCTCCACCACAATGCCACCATCCTTCACGCTGCCGTCGGCATTCAGCTCAGCCAGCTTACCCTTCATCATATCGTTGGCCTGATACGAATCAACCTTTTCGTACTTGCCGTTACGCTGGGTATAGCTGCTGACCTGGCCGTCAACCATCTCATCCGTAACCTTTATCTGATAATAAGTCAGCGTATCATCCTTCGACACCGTAGCATCAAAGTCCGGTGCCATGGCTATATCGAAATAGAACGTCAGGTTATCGTCATCCATACTCTGTCCTTTCTCCTTCTCGTCATTCGGCAGAGGCTCGCCCAACATATCGATATTGTTGTCCTTAATGTATCCCATCACCTTATCCTGGAGTATCTTATTGATTTCCTCCGCCTTGATAGCCTTGCCGTACATCTTCTGTATCAGCGCCATCGGAACCATTCCCGGACGGAAACCCGGCATATTCGCTTTCTTTCTGTACTCTTTCAGTGACTTCTCAAGACTCTCCTGATAATCTGCCCTCTCAAGGCTTACAGTAAGCAGGCCCTGTACCTTGCTCACATTCTCAAATGAAACCTTCATTATTGCTTGTTTGTTTATTGAAATTCCTTATATCTCTGCCGCGGGCTACCCGTGACTATATTAATTTGCGAATTTACTCCAATAATAATTAACTGCCAAATTATTTCAGTTCCGCAAATTGCCAATTTGCCATTTTCCAAGTTCTTCGCCAGCAAAACTTAAATAATATTTTCCTATTTTTGTACGGAATAAATGATGATACAGGTAAAATCGCAAATGGACGAGAGCATTCAGACAGGCACGGAACCGATGGTACTCCACACAGAGAATCTGGTAAAGAGATACGGCAAGCGTACCGTAGTCAACCACGTCTCCATCAATGTAAGACAGGGAGAGATTGTAGGTCTGCTCGGACCTAACGGGGCCGGCAAGACCACATCGTTCTATATGACTACCGGTCTGATTACACCCAATGAGGGACGTATTTTCCTCAATGACGAGGACATAACCGAATATCCTGTCTATATGCGTGCCCGCAAAGGCATAGGGTATCTGGCTCAGGAGGCCAGCGTATTCCGAAAGATGAGTGTTGAGGACAATATCGCATCAGTGCTGGAACTTACCGGCAAGCCACAGTCCTACCAGAAAGAGAAACTTGAGAGCCTTATCGAGGAGTTCAGCCTGCAGAAAGTGCGCAAAAATCTTGGAGACCGTCTGTCAGGTGGCGAGCGCCGCCGTACCGAGATAGCACGCTGCCTTGCCATCGAGCCGAAGTTCATAATGCTTGACGAGCCGTTCGCCGGCGTCGATCCTATAGCCGTTGAGGACATTCAGCAGATTGTCTGGAAACTCAAATACCACAACATCGGCATACTCATCACCGACCATAACGTGCATGAAACGCTGAGCATCACCGACCGCGCCTATCTGCTGTACGAAGGGCGCATACTGTTCCACGGCACCCCCGAGGAACTTGCGGCGAACCCGACAGTGAAAGCCAAATACCTCAGCCAGAGCTTTGAGCTGCGCAAAAAGAGCTTCCAGCTCTGATTGATTATTTCTGCCGGATGAAAATATTGATCGGAGTGCCGGAGAAATTCCACTTCTCCCGTATCTTATTCTCCAGAAATCTCTTGTAAGGTTCCTTCACATACTGCGGCAGGTTGGCAAAGAATATGAACGATGGAACCACCGGTCCCTGCAGCTGCATACAGTACTTGATTTTGATATACTTACCCTTCATCGATGGTGGTGGATACGCCTCTATCAAAGGTAGCATTTCCGCATTGAGCTTACCGGTCGATACCCTTTGCTGACGATGCAGATACACATCCTTTGCCTGCTCCAGCACCTTCATTATCCTCTGTTTGCTGATAGCCGACGTAAATACGATGGGAAAATCCGAAAATGGCTCAAGACGCCGCCGTATAGCATCCTCATAGTTTCTCATCACAGTTGCGGAACGGTCCTCAATCAGGTCCCATTTATTCACCACCACGACAAGTCCTTTCTGGTTTTTAAGCACAAGAGAGACAATATTCATATCCTGGCTCTCTATTCCACGCGTGGCATCCAGCATCAGTATGCACACATCTGAATTCTCAATAGACCTTATCGAGCGCATCACGGAGTAGAACTCCAGATCTTCCTCCACCTTGCCTTTTTTCCTGATACCTGCCGTATCGACCAGATAGAAATCAAAGCCGAACTTGTTGTAACGGGTGTAAATCGAATCGCGTGTGGTACCGGCTATATCCGTAACTATATGTCTGTCCTCTCCTATGAACGCATTGACAATTGAGCTCTTGCCCACATTCGGCCTGCCTATCACGGCAAAGTGCGGAATATTGTCATCGGCAGCATCATCGGGCTTGTCTCCGAGTTTTGATACTACAACATCCAGCAGGTCACCGGAGCCGCTTCCATTGGCCGCCGATATACATACAGGATCACCAAGACCGAGTCTGTAGAACTCCGCCGCGCCATACTGCAGGTCGTACGTATCCATCTTGTTGGCCACCAGTATCACAGGAGTGCCGGAGCAACGCAATATCTTGCCCACTTCCATATCCAGATCGGTAAGACCGTTCTTTATATCCACAAGGAACAGTATCAGATCAGCCTCATCCACCGCCACAGTAACCTGCTTGCGGATCTCCTCCTCGAACACATCGTCCGAATTGACAATCCATCCCCCCGTATCCACTACCGAGAACAGACGACCACCCCACTCGCATTTGCCATACTGGCGGTCACGCGTAGTGCCGGCCTCATCATCTACGATTGCCTGCCGGGTCTGAGTCAGACGGTTAAACAACGTCGATTTGCCCACATTAGGGCGTCCCACTATAGCTACCAGATTACCCATTGCGTCAATTATTGCGGATTATATCCGAAATTAGTCAGCTCACGGTCAGAGCTGCGCCAGTTCTTATCGACCTTGACAAACACCTCCAGGAAAATTCTCTTGCCGAAGAATTTCTCCAGATCCTTCCTTGCCAATGTCGCGACATGCTTCATAGCGCTCCCCTCGTGGCCTATCAATATAGCCTTCTGCGACTCTCTCTCCACATATATCACAGCACTTATCAATATGCGGTTCCGGTTCTCCTTGAACTGTTCGATGACCACCTCCACCGAATACGGAATCTCCTTCTCGTAATTCAGCAGAATCTTTTCCCTTATAATCTCCGACACGAAGAAGCGTGCAGGCTTGTCCGTCAGCTGATCCTTATCGAAATACGGAGGAGACGGAGGTATCAGTTCGTTGATTCTTTTCCGCACATAGTCTATGCCGAAGCCTGTCTTGGCGCAAATCGGGACTATCTCCGCTGAAGGCAGCAGCTCATGCCACGACGCCACCATCTTCTCCAGTGACTCCTGATCCGACAGGTCGATTTTGTTTATCAGCACCAGAACCGGCACCTCCAGCTTCGCCACCTTGTCCAGAAATCCGTCATTCTTGACAGTATTCTCAACGACATCAGTCATGTACAGCAGCACATCGGCATCCACAAGAGCCGACTCCGAGAAAGCCAGCATCGACTCCTGCAGCTTATAGAGCGGTTTCAGCACACCAGGAGTATCGGAAAAAACAATCTGGGACTCCTCGGTATTCACTATCCCCATTATACGATGACGGGTAGTCTGAGCCTTGAAGGTGGCTATGGATAACTGTTCGCCAACCAGAAGGTTCATCAACGTGGATTTACCCACATTCGGGTTACCCACGATATTTACGAAACCGGCCTTGTGCATTGCTGTCAACTAATATAAAAAAAACGCATCGCAAGCGGTGCGTTTCCTTTATCTCTGCATAGATTACTCAGCAGCAGCCTCTTTTACAACTGCCAACTTACCTCTGTAATATCCGCACTCACCGCATACGGTGTGATATACGTGCCAAGCGCCACAGTTCGGGCAAATTGCCAATGTCGGGGCAATTGCATGATCATGGGATCTTCTTTTAGCAGTTCTTGTCTTTGACTGCCTTCTTTTAGGATGTGCCATTTTCTTTCGTTTTAATCGTTATTTAATTCTTCTTCAAAGTTCAGTTTCTCCAGTTCGGCCCAACGGGAATCAACCTGTCCCTCGACCTCGCTGTTCTCTACATCAGAGACTATGTGCTTCTCCAGCTGTTCGCTCATCTCCCTGTTGCACTTACCGGGCGCATGCACATGTTTCAATGGTACAGCCAGAGATATGAACTCATATATATACCACGAAACATTTATCGTCCCCTCAAGCTCAGGCACCACAACGACATCGCCGTCATCGGCGAAATCGGCACCCAGACGCACCTTCAGTTCTCCCCCGGTATCAATATCTATGCTCATATCGTCCAGACAACGGTCGCACGGCACAGACACATCGCCCTTCATCCTGAATGACAGGTCATATTCTCCGGATACTTTCGTTACTGACAGATCCACGGCAACGTGTCCGTTATGGATATCCTCCACATCCAGAGCCGCAAAGAAGTCGCTATCGACAAGCCACTGATATGCTGCTACAGCATCTTCCTGCCCCTTCAGATCTATCTTATATGCACCCAGTCTTCCCATCAAACAAATTTTTCGGGGCACAAAGATATAAAAATTATTTCAAGAGGCACTAGAATCTTATTCGATTTTATATGATTTTTTTCTGAGTTCTATTCTGAACACGGTACCCTTGCCAAGTTCCGATTTCTTCACGAAAATCCGCCCTTTATGATATTCCTCTATGATACGCTTCGCAAGCGACAGTCCGAGCCCCCATCCACGTGTCTTTGTAGTATATCCGGCCATGAACACCGTCTTGAACGATTTTCTTGGGATACCCTTGCCTGTATCAGAAACCTCAATGTATGCATTATCCGGATCCTCAAAGAGCTCGACGGTCAATGTTCCCTTTCCGTCCATAGCATCAACAGCATTCTTGCACAGATTCTCCACCACCCACTCAAACAGCGGGGCATTCACACTGGCCGTCACCATAGCCTCCGGGAACACCCTCTCAAAAGTCACAGTGGCAGGAGAACGGTGTTCTATATAGTCCAGGGCATGTTCCAGAACCTTCTGAAGATTCTCTTCCTGCGGTTCCGGCATCGAGCCTACTTTCGAGAAACGTTTCGCTATCGTATCCAGCCGTTCCACATCCTTGCTCATCTCAACAATCAGATTGTCGTCATACTTGCTTTTCAGCAGTTCGGTCCACGCCATAAGCGATGATATCGGAGTGCCCAGCTGATGAGCCGTTTCCTTGGACAGGCCGACCCACACGCGATTCTGTTCCGACTTCTTGAAATTCAGCAAGGCTATCACCCCCATAATCACGAAAATCATCACGACGCCCAACTCAATATAGGGATAGACCATCAGCCTGTTAAGCATCAGGGAATCGCCATAGCACACCTCTGTATAATTGTCATTGATTTCCCTGTCGTGGTAGATAAGAATTGAATTCCCATCCTCACGCATCTGGACAGCCTTCCTGTTCAGATACTGCAGGGTATCATTGCCACGGATGTTGAGATTCAGATAATCCTCAATGTTGCCATCACTGTCCAATATTATCACAGGTATTGTCTTGTTGCCGGACAGGACAAACTGCACAAGGCTCAGATCCGTATTCTCATCGGCCTCATTGATAGCCCTGTACGCACCGGCAAAGACCTCCATCTTGTTATGTTCCTCAGCAGCCAGATCCCTGACCAGAGAATGCGATACCAGCAGCGATACAAGCGCTATCACTATCGCAGACAAGACAAACGCGGTCCTGACAATCCTGATGTTCATTCCAAAAATATTCACGTATTAAAAACGGAGGGAACGCCGGATTATTGTATCCCGAAAAGATTACAGGCATTTACCGTAGTCACATCCGCCACCTCATCGGACGAGCATCCCCATATCTCTGCTATTCTCTCCACCGTCCTGACCATATACGCAGGTTCATTGCGCTGGCCGCGGAACGGTACCGGCGACAGATACGGGCAATCCGTCTCGACCACGACCCTTTCACGCGGTATAAGGGGTAGAGAAACCGGCAGCAAAGATTTCTTATAGGTAACCGCTCCGCCTATACCGAACATAAAGCCCTCGTATTCCATAAGTCTGCAAGCTTCTTCAGATCCTCCGGAAAAGCAGTGGAACACTCCCCGCAATCCTGAGTCACGATACTTATCCAATATATCACATAGCAGTTGGAATGCGTTGCGGGAATGAATCATAAGCGGCAGGTCGTATTCCAGAGCCCAACCTATCTGACATTCAAAAGCTTCAATCTGCTCACGCACGCTGTCCTGTTCCCAATACAGATCAAGTCCGACTTCCCCTATTCCGTGAAACAGCCTGCGTCCGCTGCGGACATCCACGTCAAGGATATCCTTCATGTCAGACAGATTCTCCCTGAACTCAGAAGACAACTCTGTAGGATGCAGGCCTATCGAGGCATAGCAGCGGTCAGGATACCTCTCGCGCAGACGAAGCAGGTCGTCAAGGCCGGACAATGTAATATTCGGCAGGACAAACGTATCCACACCGACTTCTGCGGCTCTCGACACGACATCATCGATATCCGCGGCAAATTCCTCCAGAAAAATATGGGAATGGGTATCAATCAGTCTTCTCACCCTTCCTGTAGTAATATATCACGCCGTAATCACGGCACAGCTTCAAACGTTCTTCGCCCTGTTTGTCAGAGAAATACTTCTCAATGGAGTTCCACATCTCCAATATCATAGCATCCACCGCCGGACGCATCTGCGCCACTTTCTGAAGACTCTCTTCTGTAAGCATACGCAAGGTCTTATGCTGCTGATACTGCTCATTGAAAAGGTCATAGTGTACCGCCAGCTTGGCCATTGTCGGATTATATATGGGTACACCCCCGTGCGCCATCCTTGCTTTCTCCCCACGTATCACATTCTCGCACCATTGAAGCACCGACACCTCACTCGACAGATCGGGGAGCTCGCTCATCGTTTCCGGCATAGAATAATATGTACGGTCCGAAGGCTTCATCTCGCCTCTCTTGACGCACATATTGAATACAAGCAGGAAATGCGACACATACATCCTTGCCGTCCTGAGTCTGTTCTGATATGCATCGGAACCGGAAAAGCTCATCTGCCGCTCCAGATTTGCAATATAGGTAGTGTTCAAGTTACGGAACTCATAGAGCAGACGTTCTGCCTTCGCCATGATATCCGGCCTTATCACCGGGGCATAGTAATCCGAATCACGCATCATCGTAATGGCGGTATCCATAGACCGGATTCGGGCCTTATCAGTATTTGGAAGTCTTCTATAAGGCATATTCTGTTAAATCTCCCTGTCAATAAGACCACTGACATAGCCGGTCAGTGCAGCAAGTCTTCCACTGTCAACATCCATAGATTTCACGCAGTCCATTGCCTCACCGAACAGAGACACGATTCTTTCCCTGCACAGACGCCCTACCCCAAGCCGGTCATATATATCCCTGACCGCGGCAACCTTCTTATGGTCATCACCGCCGTCATACACAGCCCACCTGTCCAGTTCCGCATTCACACTGCGGTCGGCAAGATTACGCGCTTTTATATATAGGTATGTCTTCTTGTTACAAACGATGTCACCGCCAATCTTCTTGCCGAACACCTCCGGATTACCATACACATCAAGCAAATCATCCTGCAGCTGGAAAGCCAGTCCCATCTTCTCCCCGAACCGGTAAAGTGATTCCGAATCATACTGTGCAGCACCACCGAGTACAGCACCTATCTCGAGAGATGCAGCCGGCAGCACCGATGTCTTCAGCCTTATCATCTCCATATACTCGCTCTCCGTCACATCCGTACGCTGTTCAAAATCCATATCATACTGCTGACCCTCAGCCACCTCCAGAAAAGCCTTATCGGCAATCCGCATCACACGTTCCCTGAAATCGACCGGAATACGACTCAGATATCTGTATGCAAGCAGCACCATCCCGTCACCGGACAGGATAGCCGTATTCTCGTTCCATTTCCTATGGACGGTCGGCATACCGCGCCTCATATCCGCCTTGTCCATCACGTCATCGTGAAGAAGCGTGAAATTATGGAACACTTCTATTCCACAGGCCGCATCGAATGTCTTCTCAATATCATCCCGGTATATGCTATATGCCAGCATCAGCAGCAGAGGCCTCATTCTCTTTCCACCGAGAGACAGTGCATAGCGCACAGGCGCATATAGTCCGGCTGGGGATGCAGGAATATCCAGCGCATCCATATAGCTCTGGAACTGCTCCAGCATTGACGAAACATCTCTCATATAAGTGACAATAAAAAAGGGGCCGGATAAAAGCCCCTTTGTATTTCAAAAATCAATTACTGCAGTTTGAAGTTTACAGGAACCGTGAACTTTACACGTACAGGTTTGCCACGCTGCTCACCCGGACTCCACTTAGGCATAGTGGATATAACGCGCAATGCCTCCTTGTCCAGATAAGGGTTAACGCTTTTGACAACCTCCGGATCGACAATCGAACCATCCCTGTTGACGATGAACTGGATCAGTACACGACCCTGGATATTATTCTCACGGCATACTGACGGATACTTGATGTTCTTCTGAAGGTAAGCCATCAGTGCAGCCGTACCGCCCGGGAACTCCGGCATCTTCTCAACGACCATAAACGGAGCCTCCTCATCCGGTTCCTCCTCAACTACTACATTCTCAATCTCCTTGATCTCAATGTATTCTGTCTGGTCATCAGTAGATGCAATGGTAGTCTCCTCTATCTCTGCATCATCCTCGACAATCTCAATGACATCGGTAATCGTTACAGACTGTGGTGGTGGCGGAACTGTCTTCTTCTCAGGCAGTGTGATAGGCACCATCTCCTCCTCCAGTGAAACTTCAGCTACAACCAGACCGCTCAAGTCTATCTTCTTGTCGCGCTGAGTCCACTCAAGTGCTACGAACAACACGGACAAAGCCACGACGAAACCCACAAGCAGAGCTGTAGATTTGCCTCTCTCAAGATCCGCTTTCTCTGATTTCTTGATTTCCATAATTCTATTATCGTTTTTACCTTTTTTCAGTCTTCTGGCAAAAATAGTGTTTTTTTCATTGAATCAGCCAAAAAACCATAAAATTTCTGTTTTTGTTGCAAACAATTCCTAACTTCGCATAAGAATCTGTTTTGAAATGTTCGATTAAAAATTTTATGAAAGATTTTCGAGATGAAAATTCGCTTGTTTGAAGGAGTGATGGGGTTCCATCATGACTGAAAAGAAACGAACTTTTCAGCCGGAAAGATTTTATAAAAGAT
>JAZRYP010000060.1:0-142097 GCA_045600825.1 Bacteroidaceae bacterium | reverse complement strand
AAAATGGCTGATTTAAAAGCATTAGCAGAAGAGCTGGTCAATCTGACCGTTAAAGAGGTTAACGAACTTGCTACCATCCTGAAGGACGAGTATGGCATTGAGCCTGCAGCTGCCGCTGTAGCTGTTGCTGCCGCCGGTCCTGCTGCCGCTGCTGAGGCTGCAGAGGAGAAGTCTTCATTCGATGTAATCCTGAAGGGCTTCGGAGCTAACAAGCTCGGAGTTGTAAAGGCTGTCAAGGAAGCTTGTGGTCTGGGTCTGAAGGAGGCTAAGGATCTTGTTGACGCTGCACCTAGCACAGTTAAGGAAGGTCTTGCCAAGAACGAGGCTGAGTCTTTGAAGAAGACTCTCGAGGAGGCTGGAGCAGAAGTTGAACTTAAATAACAAAGACCTGCTGGTCAGGTAATGGTTAAGTAGTCCCGTTGACGGCATTTTCAGCCGTCAGGGGTACTTAACCTTTTTGTGCGTTTATTTACAACTTCTCCAACTCATTCATCTCATTATATGTCTTCAATTACTGACAGCCAGAGAGTTAATTTTGCATCCGTAAGAAATCCGCTGCCGTGCCCGGACTTTCTTGAAGTCCAGCTTAAGTCATTCAAGGATTTCCTTCAACTGGATACACCCCCCGAAAAAAGAAAGAACGAGGGTCTCTACAAAGTTTTTTCGGACAATTTCCCGATAGCTGATACGAGGAATAATTTTGTCCTGGAGTTTCTGGATTATTTCATAGACCCGCCACGCTACTCAATAGAGGAGTGTCTGGAGCATGGTCTGACCTATAGCGTACCTCTCAAGGCAAAACTGAAGCTGTACTGTACAGATCCTGATCATGAGGATTTCGATACGGTAATTCAGGATGTCTATCTCGGCCCTATTCCTTATATGACCGAGCAGGGTACTTTCATTATCAGTGGTGCTGAGCGCGTTGTGGTTTCACAACTGCACCGTTCGCCGGGCGTGTTCTTCGGCCAGAGCATCCACTCAAACGGAACTCCGCTTTACAGTGCACGTATCATACCGTTCAAGGGTTCTTGGATAGAGTTCGCGACAGACATCAATGACGTGATGTATGCTTACATTGACCGTAAGAAGAAACTGCCTGTCACGACTTTGTTGCGTGCCATCGGTTTTGAGACCGATCGTCAGATTCTGGATATATTCAATCTGGCAGAGGAGATAAAGGTAAACAAGACCAATCTCAAGAAGTGCATAGGTCGTAAGCTTGCCGCGCGTATCCTGCACACATATCAGGAGGATTTTGCTGATGCGGATACCGGTGAGGTTATCTCTACTGAGCGTTACGAGGTTATCCTTGAACGTGAGACTGAGATACAGCCTGACAATATCGATGCTATTCTTGAGTCTGGAGTGGAGACTATTCTGGTACATAAGGATGATACCACCCAGTCCGATTATTCTATAATATTCAATACGCTGCAGAAGGATACCTGTAACTCTGAGCGTGACGCTGTCATATTTATATATAGGTTGTTGCGTAATGCGGATCCTGCAGATGATGCGATGGCACGTGATGTCATCAATAACCTGTTCTTCTCGGACAAGCGTTATGATTTGGGTGAGGTAGGCCGTTACCGTGTAAACCGTAAGCTGGGTCTCTCTACAGATATGTCTATAGGTGTCCTGACAAAGGAGGATATCATTGAGATTATCAAATATCTGATTGAGCTGGTGAACTCAAAGGCTGTGGTCGATGATATTGATCACCTGAGCAACCGTCGTGTGCGTACCGTGGGTGAGCAGTTGAGCAATCAGTTCGCAATCGGTCTGGCACGTATGGCACGTACGATACGTGAGCGTATGAACGTTCGTGACAACGAAGTGTTCAAACCGACCGATCTTATCAATGCGAAGACCGTATCATCGGTAATCAATTCGTTCTTCGGTACGAATCCTCTGTCACAGTTCATGGATCAGACCAATCCGCTGGCTGAGATTACTCACAAGCGCCGTATGTCTGCCCTTGGTCCTGGCGGTCTGTCACGTGACCGTGCCGGATTCGAGGTTCGTGACGTGCACTATACCCATTACGGACGTCTCTGTCCTATTGAGACTCCTGAAGGTCCGAACATCGGTCTGATATCTTCTCTCTGTATATATGCAAAGATCAATGATCTCGGTTTCATTGAGACTCCGTATCGTAAGGTGACTGACTCTCACGTGAATCTGAATAACAATGAGGTTCTTTATTTGACGGCAGAGGAGGAGGAGAATAAGATTATCGGTCAGGGTAATGCTCCGTACGATGATAAGGGTAAGTTCATACGCAATAAGGTTAAGGCACGTAGGGATGCCGATTTCCCTGTAGTGGCTCCCGAGGAGGTTGAGCTGATGGATGTATCTCCACAGCAGATTGCCTCTATTGCGGCTGCCCTGATTCCTTTCCTTGAGCACGATGATGCCAACCGCGCCCTGATGGGATCGAACATGATGCGTCAGGCAGTTCCTCTTATGCGTACCGAGGCTCCTATCGTTGGAACCGGTATTGAGAAGCAGCTTGCCGAGGATTCCCGTACACAGCTTACCGCTGAGGGTGACGGTACTGTCACTTTCGTGGATGCTGCCACAATACGTATCCTTTACGACCGTACAGAGGATGATGAGTTTGTAAGTTTCGAACCGGCGGAGAAGGAATACAAGATTCCGAAATTCCGTCGTACGAACCAGAATATGACCATTGACCTGCGCCCGATCTGTGAGAAGGGTGACCGGGTCAAGGCCGGTGATATACTTACTGAGGGATATTCAACCGCGAACGGTGAGCTTGCTCTTGGCAAGAACCTTCTGGTTGCCTATATGCCTTGGAAGGGTTATAACTACGAGGATGCCATCGTGCTTAACGAGCGTGTGGTCCGTGAGGATATCCTGACATCGGTTCACGTTGATGAGTTCGCACTGGAGGTACGCGAGACAAAGCGTGGTATGGAGGAACTTACATCCGATATACCTAATGTCAGTGAGGACGCCACCAAGGATCTTGATGAGAACGGTATCATCCGCATCGGTGCATACGTTGAGCCTGGAGATATTCTGATAGGTAAGATTACGCCTAAGGGTGAGTCCGACCCGTCACCTGAAGAGAAACTTCTGCGTGCCATCTTCGGCGACAAGGCCGGTGATGTGAAGGATGCCTCATTGAAGGCTTCTCCGTCATTGAAGGGTGTCGTCGTTGATAAGAAACTCTTTGCACGTGCTATCAAGACACGTGGTTCAAAGAGTGCTGACAAGGCACGTCTGCCACTTATCGATGAGGAGTTTGAGGAGCAGACCGGCTCATTGAAGGAAGTGCTTGTGTCAAAGCTGATGAAGCTGACTGAGAAGAAGGTTTCACAGGGCGTATGCGACCTGCTTGGTACGGATATCATTCCAAAGGGTGCCCGCTTCAACAAGGAGACGCTTTCATCAATTGACTATTTCTCCATTCAGTCAAATGAGTGGACAAATGATGAATATACCAACAATCTCATAAGTCGTCTGATTGTCAATTATCTGCGCAAGTACAAAGAGTATGATGCAGACAACAAGCGCAAGAAGTTTGCTCTTACCATAGGTGATGAGCTGCCTTCAGGCGTTATCCAGATGGCTAAGGTATATATTGCCAAGAAACGTAAGATCGGTGTGGGTGACAAGATGGCCGGACGTCACGGTAACAAGGGTATCGTGAGCCGCGTCGTAAAGCAGGAGGATATGCCATTCCTGGCAGACGGTACTCCTGTCGATATTGTCCTGAACCCGCTGGGCGTGCCTTCACGTATGAATATCGGCCAGATATTCGAGGCTGTTCTCGGACATGCCGGACGTGAGCTCGGTGTCAGATTCGCTACTCCTATTTTTGATGGAGCCTCGATAGATAACCTTAATGAATGGACCGACAAGGCCGGGCTGCCAAGATATGGCAAGACTCAGCTGTATGATGGCGGTACCGGTGAGCCGTTTGACCAGTGTGCTACAGTAGGTGTCACCTATATGCTTAAGCTCGGCCATATGGTTGAGGATAAGATGCATGCCCGTTCAATAGGTCCGTACTCTCTGATCACACAGCAGCCTCTTGGCGGTAAGGCTCAGTTCGGTGGCCAGCGTTTCGGAGAGATGGAGGTCTGGGCTCTTGAGGCATTCGGTGCATCGCACGTACTTCAGGAGATTCTGACTATCAAGTCTGATGATGTGACCGGCCGTTCAAAGGCTTATGAGGCAATTGTCAAGGGTGATCCAATGCCTACTCCAGGTATTCCTGAGTCGCTTAATGTATTGTTACATGAGCTTCGCGGACTTGGACTCAGCATCGCACTCGATTAATTCATCACTTAATTCAAGAAGAGTATGCCTTTTAAGAAAGATACAAAGACAAAGAGCAATTTCTCGAAGATTACTATAAGTCTGGCCTCGCCTGAGGAGATTCTGGCAAATTCCAGTGGTGAGGTCTTGAAACCTGAGACCGTTAACTACCGTACATACAAGCCTGAGCGTGACGGTTTGTTCTGCGAGCGTATATTCGGTCCTGTGAAGGATTATGAGTGCCATTGCGGAAAGTACAAACGCATACGTTATAAAGGTATTGTCTGTGACCGTTGCGGTGTTGAGGTGACAGAGAAGAAAGTACGTCGTGAGCGTATGGGACATATCTCACTGGTTGTTCCGGTAGCTCATATCTGGTATTTCCGTTCTCTTCCTAATAAGATAGGCTATCTGCTGGGTATTCCTACAAAGCAGCTTGACTCTATCATATACTACGAACGCTACGTGGTTATCCAGCCGGGAATCTTTGCCGAGAGCGGCAAGGGCCAGTTGGGTTCGTCAAAGCTTGATTTATTGTCAGAAGAGGAGTATCTGAATGTCGTTGACTCTCTGCCAAGGGAGAACCAGTCGTTGGATGACAGCAATCCTGACAAGTTCATAGCCAAGATGGGTGCCGATGCTGTCTATGATCTGCTTTGCCAGCTCAATCTGGAGCAGTTGTCTGCAGACCTTCGTGCACGTGCCAACAGCGACACGTCACAGCAGCGCAAGACCGAGGCTTTGAAGCGCTTGCAGGTTGTGGAGTCATTCCGTGCATCGGGTGATCTGAACCGTCCTGAGTGGATGATTCTGAAGGTTATCCCTGTAACTCCTCCGGAGCTTCGTCCTCTCGTTCCGTTGGATGGCGGGCGTTTTGCCACATCTGACTTGAACGATCTGTACCGCAGGGTAATCATACGTAATAACCGTCTTAAGAAACTTATTGAGATAAAGGCACCTGAGGTCATTCTCCGTAATGAGAAACGTATGCTTCAGGAAGCTGTTGACAGCCTGTTTGACAATAGCCGCAAGTCAAGTGCGGTGAAGAGTGAGGCTAACCGTCCGCTCAAGTCACTGAGTGACTCGCTGAAAGGTAAGCAGGGACGTTTCCGTCAGAATCTGCTCGGTAAGCGTGTCGATTATTCCGCACGTTCAGTTATCGTGGTAGGTCCTGAACTGAAGATGGGTGAGTGCGGTCTGCCGAAACTTATGGCAGCCGAGCTGTACAAGCCGTTCATTATCCGTAAGCTTATTGAGCGTGGAATCGTAAAGACCGTGAAATCAGCAAAGAAGATCGTTGACCGCAAGGATCCTATAATCTGGGATATCCTTGAATACGTAATGAAGGGTCATCCAGTTCTTCTGAACCGTGCTCCGACACTGCACCGTCTGGGTATTCAGGCATTCCAGCCCAAGATGATAGAGGGTAAGGCCATTCAGCTGCACCCGCTGGCCTGTACGGCTTTCAATGCCGACTTCGACGGTGACCAGATGGCTGTCCACCTTCCTCTGAGCAATGAGGCTGTACTTGAGGCTCAGATGCTGATGCTCCAGTCTCACAATATTCTGAATCCGGCCAACGGTGCTCCTATCACCGTGCCTGCCCAGGATATGGTTCTTGGTCTGTACTACATCACCAAGCTCCGTCATTCGGTTAAGGATGACAAGGGCAATATCATTGAGAATGTCAAGGGTGAGGGTATGACGTTCTATGGTCCTGAGGAGGCTTTGATTGCCTATAATGAGGGCCGCGTGGATATTCACGCCATTGTGAAGGTGATGGTTAAGGATATTGATGAGCAGGGTAATCCCTGCAGGCATCTTGTTGAGACATCTGTAGGCCGTATCATTGTAAATGAGATAGTTCCGGATGAGGTAGGATACATCAACTACATCATCTCGAAGAAGACTCTGCGCGATCTGATCAGCGATGTCATCAAGAAGGTTGGTGTAAGCCGTGCCTGCGAGTTCCTGGACGGTATCAAGAACTTAGGATACAAGATGGCATTCCAGGGAGGTCTGTCATTCAACCTTAATGATATCATCATACCGAAGGAGAAGGAAGAACTTGTTGCCAAGGGTAATGAAGAGGTTGATGGTATCCTCGCCGAGTATAATATGGGTCTTATCACTGATAACGAGCGTTACAACAAGGTTATTGATGTCTGGACTCACGTCAATGAGGATCTGTCAAAGGTTCTGATGAAGACTATTTCGTCTGATGATCAGGGATTCAATTCAGTATATATGATGCTGGGTTCCGGGGCCCGTGGATCAAAGGAGCAGATTCGTCAGCTGTCCGGTATGCGTGGTCTGATGGCCAAGCCGCAGAAGGCAGGTGCCGAGGGCGCACAGATCATTGAGAACCCGATTCTTTCGAACTTCAAGGAGGGCTTGTCGGTGCTGGAGTACTTCATCTCTACTCACGGTGCCCGTAAGGGTCTTGCCGATACCGCTCTGAAGACTGCCGATGCAGGTTATCTGACCCGCCGTCTTGTTGATGTCAGCCACGACGTCATCATTACCGAGGAGGATTGCGGTACGCTCCGTGGTCTTGTATGCAGCGCATTGAAGGAAAATGACGAGGTTGTCGCATCACTGTATGAGAGAATCCTGGGTCGTGTGTCCGTACACGATGTCATTCATCCTACAACCGGTGAGCTTCTGGTTGCCGGCGGTGATATGATTACTGAGGATGTTGCCAAGAAGATAGATGAGTCTCCTATTGAGACTGTCGAGATACGTTCAGTGCTTACCTGTGAGTCAAAGCACGGTGTCTGCGCCAAGTGTTACGGACGTAACCTTGCCACAAGCCGTCTTGTTGAGAAGGGTGAGGCTGTGGGCGTTATCGCTGCCCAGTCAATCGGTGAGCCTGGTACTCAGTTGACACTCCGTACATTCCACGCCGGTGGTACTGCATCAAACATTGCTGCCAACTCACGTCTGACAGCAAAGAATGATTCACGCGTTGAGTTTGAGGAACTTCGTACTGTCAATGCAAAGAAGGAGGATGGTACAGCCTACCGCATTGTTGTAGGTCGTCTTGGTGAGGCCAAGTTCATTGACCAGAACACTGGTATCGTACTTTCTACACATACATTGCCATACGGCTCATCACTCTACATCAATGACAAGGATGTGGTGAAGAAGGGTGACCTGATAGCCGAGTGGGATCCGTTCAATGCGGTTATCATTACCGAGGTTGAAGGTAAGGTAAGCCTTGATTCTGTTATTCAGGGTGTTACATATAAGGTCGAATCTGATGAGTCAACAGGTCTTGAAGAGATAATCATTACTGAGACTCACGATAAGTCAAAGATTCCTACTGCACACATCGTTGACAAGAAGGGTGAGATTCTCCGTTCATATAACCTTCCTGTAGGCGGTCACGTAGTTGTCAAGGACGGTCAGAAGCTTGCAGCCGGTGACATCCTTGTCAAGATCCCGCGTGTCCAGGGTAAGGCCGGTGATATCACAGGTGGTCTGCCACGTGTTACAGAGCTGTTTGAGGCACGTAACCCGTCCAATCCTGCCATTGTTGCCGAGATTGACGGTACGATCAATATGGGTAAGATCAAGCGCGGTAACCGTGAGATTTCGGTTGTATCACGTACAGGTGAGGAGCACAAGTATCTGGTTGCACTGTCCAAACAGATTCTGGTTCAGGAGGGCGATTATGTTCGTGCCGGAACTCCGCTGTCAGACGGTGTCGTGACTCCGTCGGACATCCTTGCCATCAAGGGCCCGACTGCTGTACAGGAATATATCGTCAATGAGGTTCAGGATGTATATCGTCTGCAGGGTGTGAAGATCAATGACAAGCACTTTGAGATTATAGTACGTCAGATGATGCGTAAGGTTGAGATCAATGATCCGGGTGATACCCGCTTCCTTGAGCAGCAGTACGTTGACAAACTTGAATTCATGGATGAGAATGACCGTATCTGGGGTAAGAAATATGTCACCGATCCGGGTGATTCCGAGACTATGATGGTAGGTCAGATTGTGACGGCGCGCAAGCTCCGCGATGAGAATTCAATGTTGAAACGTAAGGATTTGCGTCCGGTTCAGACCCGTGATGCCCGTCCTGCTACTTCAACGCAGGTTCTCCAGGGTATTACGCGTGCGGCACTCCAGACATCCAGCTTTATGTCTGCGGCATCTTTCCAGGAAACGACTAAGGTATTGAACGAAGCTGCCATAAACGGCAAGTCAGACTTCCTGCTTGGTATGAAGGAGAACGTTATCTGCGGTCACCTGATTCCAGCCGGTACGGGTCTGCGCGATTTCGATCACATTATTGTAGCCAATAGGGAGGAGTATGAGAAACTTCAGTCCGAGCGTACATTGGTGACTGATTATGAGCAGCCGACACAGGAATAATTGATTGGAAACTTGATAGGGAGGGGGCGCCGGATATCCGGTGACCCCCTCATTTTTTATAAGCGTCAGACAGCTGGAAGGCTGTTCCCGTTTATTTTGCGATATACGTCAAGCGCATACACGTCAGTCATTCCGGAGATGTAGTCCAGAACGGCGAGAATCTTGGTATATATGTCCGGCCCGTTAATTTCGTATTGACTTGATACTCTGTTGATGAGCAGTTTGGAATACTCTCTGTCAGGGTTCAGTACCGCATCGGTCATCAGTTCAAGCAAAGTGCTGATGATGCGGAATCCTGCAAGCTCTACATCCAGAACCTCCTTGGACCGGTAGATGCGCTCTATGGATATCTTACTGAGATTCTGATAGGCTTTCCCGGGTATTTCGTTGATATGTTTGATAAGTGATCCCTGGAATGTCCCGTCAAGTATTGCGTGTTCGTTTTGAATGAATACATCGGTACATTCCTGAATGAGCAGACCTACGAGTTTGGAACGCAGATACGAAACCTGCTCGTTGGCATCAGTTACCATTGAGCATATACTCTGGGCGTGTGCCCGCTCCTTGTCGGTCAGGAATGCAAGCATCAGTTCCTTTGTCTGTTCCGTGGATATCAGACGTAATTTGTGAGCATCTTCCAGATCCATCAGAAGGTAACATATATCATCTGCGGCCTCAACAAGCCAGACGAATGGGTATCTCGCATATTTCAGAGGTTCTCCAGGAGCGCTGAGACGTATCATCCCAAGTTCGGTAGCAATACGTTCAAATGCTGCCGCATCACTGTCAAAGAACCCGAATTTGTGCTTGCCTTCCGCATATACCGATGAATACGGATATTTTGCGATTGATGCCAGTGTAGAGTAGGTCATTGCAAATCCTCCGTCACGGCGGCCAAGGAATTTGTGCGCCAACAGGCGGAAGGCATTGGCATTGCCCTCGAAGTTGATAATGTCAGTCCACCAGGCTGGTACCTGCTGCAGCTGGTCCTTAAGAACGATTCCTTTGCCTTCGGTAAAATATGCGGAAATGGCTTTTTCGCCTGAATGGCCGAACGGCGGATTGCCCATATCATGGGCCAGACAGGCTGCACTTACAATATTGCCCGTCTCGGAAATCAGAGTATCTTTAAGTTCCGGGTACATCTGAGCGAGACGGCGTGATATGCCGTTGCCGAGTGAGCGTCCCACACAGGCCACCTCAAGACTGTGGGTAAGCCTGTTGTGTACGAAAATACTCCCGGGCAAAGGGAATACCTGAGTCTTATTCTGCAATCGCCGGAACGGTGCGGAGAATATGAGACGGTCGTAGTCACGTTGGAAAGTGGAGCGGTCCCCACTGCTGTCCTCATAAAGAGTCTCCATCCCAAGCCTTTTGCCGGATACTATATTCTCCCATTCCATAAAGCACATTTAATAATGTCTCAAAATTAATTATTACTTTCGCAGAAACCAAATAATCGGAAAATGCAGGTTAATATAATCAATCGTTCCAAGCATAAGTTGCCGGAATATGCTACGGTGTTGTCGGCAGGTATGGATCTCAGGGCCAATATAGACGGACCGGTTGTGCTGAAGCCAATGGAGCGCAGGCTTATACCGACAGGCTTGTTCATCTCATTGCCACAGGGATACGAGGCTCAGGTACGTCCGCGCAGTGGTCTGGCCATAAAGAAAGGGATAACAGTCCTGAATTCTCCGGGCACGATTGATGCTGACTATCGTGGTGAGATAGGTGTTATCCTTATTAATCTGTCCTGTGAGGATTTTGTCATTGAGGACGGTGAGAGGATTGCCCAGATGGTGGTAGCCCGTCACGAGTACATAGACTGGAATGCGGTGGAATCGCTTGATGAGACAGAGCGTGGTGCCGGTGGATTTGGTCATAGCGGAAAAAACTGATGCCGGTTGTGAGACGCGGTAGCTTATTTGTCATTATCGTCCAGTTTATTGCCCTTCATCTGTGTGCGGGCAATGTTGTCGCTGATAACGGCGATGACAGGTTTGACTATTATTTCTATGAGGCTGTAAATCAAGGGAACCAAAGGCATTATGCCGAGGCCTTTGACCTGCTGTTGTACTGCAATGAGCTTAATCCCTCGTCGGCAGCCGTGAAATATGAGCTGGCGCAGTATTATGTAATGCTTGGCGACAAGGAACGTCCGGGCATGCTGCTGCGTGAGGCAGTGGAACTGGAGCCTGATAATTATTGGTACTGGCAGATGCTTGGAGGGTATTACGCCCGTGTGCATCAGTATGCCGAGGCAATAGTCATATTTGAGAAGATGGCTGCTCATTTTCCTACCAGAATTGATATACTGTCAGCTCTGATGTCATTGTATGAGGAGGCTGGCGAATATCGCAAGGGACTGTCTGTGCTTGACCGGATAGAACTTCTGGAGGGTGAGTCTATGGAATGGACAGTCCAGAGATTCCAGCTTTATGTCGAGATGAAGGACATTGATTCGGCGTACATAATCATCAAACCGAATGTGGAATGGTTTATTGAAACCTTCTCCGATATGGTAAGCAACTACTCCGAACTTACCACCATACGCTCATTGTGCCGTCTTGCCGTTAAGGATGCTCCTGAAAACTTGTCACTGCATTACTGGAATGCTGTCTCAGAGATGCGTGGCGGTGAGGTTGAGGCTGCTTTGCAGGCTCTTGAGAATGGAATATCAAATATTAAAGAGAATCCGGACAGCGTGGATGCCGCCAGGTTATATACACTGAGGGGTGATATATATTACACTCTCAAGAAGATGCCGGAAGTGTATGATTCGTACGAGAAGGCATTGTTGTTTAATCCCGATGACAATATGACTGCGAACAATCTGGCATATTTTCTGTCATTGGACAAGCGTGAGCTCGCCAGAGCTGAGGCTATGAGCTTCAGGACAATAGAGGAGGAGCCGCTGAATGCCACCTATCTTGATACGTATGCCTGGATATTGTTCGCTCAGGGCAGGTATAAGGAGGCTTTGGAATATATTGGGAAGGCTGTCCAGTGTCAGGGCGAGCCAAGTGCCGATGTTATGGAGCATTGCGGTGACATCAATTATATGAATGGGAATATTGATGAGGCTCTTCATTATTGGCATGAGGCTGTTGAACTGCATAGTGAGTCAAAGACGATAGAACAGAAAATCTTGCAGAAAAAGTTCATAGAGGATGAGAGGTGACAGATATTATATTTTGCTTACAGCGTGTATTGCCTTGATGCTTGCATCGTGTAGAACAGCTGAAGTTGCACAGAGTGGCGGACGCAGGACTCCTGCCAAAGCCTTTCTGGCTGCGCCTTCAGTGCGCAATGTCTCTGGAAGGATAGCTGTCACCGTGGGTTCAACCGGGCCTCTGACTGTGACTGCGGAAATGAACTGGGACAATTGTATCAAATTGTCATACAGCGTATTGGGCTTGATGGAAATTGCAAATGTCACGCTGACTCCCAAGGATGTGACGATAATCAACAGGGTTAGTGGGGTATATTGTCAGGAACCGTATTCATCCCTGCCGTATGTAGGTGTTTTGAAAATGGATTTTAAGACCATACAGGGAATACTCTGGGGCAGAGCTGTGTCTGCAGGCAAATGTGAGACAGATGCTGATGGAGATATTTCCCGTATCTCAGTGTCGTCAGTATTGTATAAGGCTACGGTGGATTATTCAGGAAGGACAATGTTAACGCAGGATTGCAGTCTGCCATCTGTCGTTTCTGTGTCCGTCAGTTCAGGTAACAGGTCTTTGTCTGTAAGAATGAGGTACAATAACTTTGTGGCCTCCGCAGGTGTAATTGATACGGTTAATTCACTTTACGGCTTGAGAAAGGTATCCGTATCTGAAATGGTTGATATTCTGAAGAATTATTTATGAGGCTCAGGTTTTTGATTCTTGTGTGTCTGATGCTGTCCGTGGTGTCATTGTACGGACAGAATGACGCTGTGGAGCGTATGAAGCAGCAGAAGGCCGAGATAGAACGTCAGGTGGCTGCATCTGAGAAACTGCTCAGTTCAACGGACAAGGATATCAAGAGTCAGGTCGCTAATCTTAATGTGTTGTCCGGACGTTTGAAGGAACGTCGTAAGCTGTTGGATCAGGTGAAACAGGAAATCCGTTCCCTGACATTACAGGCGGACGAACTTGACAGGGAATTGCAGGAACTGCAGCAGGAGTATCAAGAATGTCAGGAAAGATATGCGGAAGCCTGCCGTTTCTATCAGAGACAGAAATCATCGCTTAATCCTTTGATGTTCCTTTTTTCATCACAGGACTATCATCAGCTTATACGCCGTTTCCGGTATTTGAAGGAATATTCAAGCTCGCTGTATGCACTTGCAGATGAGTTATCTGCGAAACAGAGCAAGATTGAGACCAAGCGTCAGGAAATAGAGAAAGTCAGGAGTGGGAAGCTCCAGCTTCAGGAGGAACTGATAAAACAGGAGGCCAGTGCAAGAAGCGAAGAACAGAAGCAGAAGCAGCTGGTAAATAAACTCAAGTCAAAGAGTTCGTCGCTGAAGAAAGAGATAAACCGCCAGCAGAAAGAGATTACAGCACTAGGCAAGGAGATTGACCGACTGATTGCAGAGGAAATCAGGAAAAGCAAGGCTGTTAAACAGACCAAAGAGGAAACGGAGGTCGATTTGAAACTGACTGGCAGCTTTGAGAGCAATAAGGGCAAGCTTCCAGTTCCTATTACCGGCTCCTATCTTATTGTCGGAAACTATGGTATGCAGAATATTGCCGGTATGAAGGATATACGTCTGAACAATCTGGGAATAGACTTGCAGGGTGAGCGCGATGCGAAGGCAAGGGCTGTGTATGACGGCGTGGTGACGACGGTATTCCAGCAGGGAAAGGGTCAGATAGGCGTGCTGGTGCGTCACGGATCGTACATATCGGTATATTGCAATCTCAAGAGTACTGATGTGGTGAAGGGTGACAATGTCAAAACTGGTGATACGATAGGCACCATAGGTGCGGACTCATCGGGTAAGACCGTACTCCATTTCCAGCTTCACAAGGAAACTCAGAAACTCAATCCATCAGAGTGGATCAAGAAGTGAGAGGTATGTGGGTATCGCCTCGAAGAGTTCGTCTGTCATTATGAATTCATCGGCAGAATGCGAACGTGAGGACATTCCCGGACCTATCTTGAATGACGGGCATCTTAGCAGTGCCTGGTCTGACAGTGTAGGTGAGCCGAACGGTTTTAGCCCAAGGCTGACGGCACGTCTTATCAAAGGGTGATCAGGATTGATTCCGGATGAGTTGAGATCAAGCGAGCGGGCTTTTATGTCGCACCATTCAGGAAGCTGTGCGCGCAATATGTCAAATATTTCTTTGTTCGTGTAGTATTCGTTTCCGCGGATATCAACCGTCAATGTGCAGAGATCCGGGATAACATTGTGCTGTGTACCGGCATTTATCACTGTAACGGTCATCTTGACCGGTCCAAGCAGAGACGATATCCTGTCAAAACGGAAATCCTTGATAAAGCGTATTATCTCATCGGCACGATATATGGCATTGACACCCTCGTCCCTTGCCGCGTGTCCTGATTTACCGTGAACGTCTATGTCGAGAACCATCAATCCTTTTTCGGCTATGGCGGGCTGCATACCTGTAGGCTCTCCCACAATAGCCAATTCCAATGGAGGCAGTATTGTGGCCATCTTTCTCATTCCTTCCGTGCCGCCTACCTCTTCCTGAGATGTTGCCAGAAAAATCAGATTCAGACTGTTCGGATTCCGGTCAATGAGATAGAATGTCTGCAACAGTGAGACCAGGCTTGCTCCGGCATCGTTGGAGCCGAGACCATATAATCTGCCGTCCTCAATTTGTGGATTGAACGGGTCGCGTGTCCAGCTTGTCACCGGTTTTACGGTGTCAATATGCGAATTGAGCAGAATAGCGGGTTTGGCTGGATCATAGTAGTGGCTTTTGCACAGGATATTGTTGTCCGTGCGCTCCACATTATAGCCATGCGATATGATGTCCTGCCGGACGATATCGGCGGCTGCAGATTCATTGCGGCTGGTTCTTGGCGTGGAAATAAGTCTTTTCAGAAGCTCCAGTGCCTCTTGTCTGGCAGTGTCAATACTCATATCGCTGATACTTAATGCTTGGGACAAAGGTAGCAACTATTGGCAAATAAATACTACCTTTGCATTCAAATCGGAAAGAATGATTACAACAGAACAACTTAAGGATGCCGTTGACAGGACAGAGGCCTTGAAGCGATATCTGAATATAGATGCCAAACTGATACAGGTGGAGGAAGAGCAGCTTCGTACCCAGGTGCCTGGTTTTTGGGATGACCCGAAGAAGGCGGAGGTGCAGATGAAGAAAGTGAAATCACTTCAGGGCTGGATTGACGGCTATAAGGAGGTGAAGGCACTTACGGATGAAGTTCAGCTGGCAATGGACTTTTTCAAGGAGGAACTGGTGACCGAGCAGGAGGTCGATGAGGCTTACGCTAAGGCTATCTCTGCAGTTGAGGCTCTGGAATTGAAGAATATGCTTCGTGAGGAGGCGGACCAGATGGACTGTGTGCTGAAGATTAATTCCGGCGCAGGCGGTACCGAGAGTCAGGACTGGGCTCAGATGCTGATGCGTATGTATATGCGCTGGGGCGAGGACAATAAGTACAAAGTCACTGTAGCCGACCTTCAGGAGGGCGATGAGGCAGGCATCAAGTCTGTCACTATCGAGATAGAGGGAGCGTATGCATACGGATATCTGAAGGGCGAGAACGGAGTACACCGTCTTGTCAGAGTATCACCGTACAATGCGCAGGGCAAGCGTATGACATCGTTTGCATCGGTGTTTGTAACACCTCTTGTAGATGATTCGATCGAGGTTTATGTGAATCCGGCGTTGCTTACCTGGGATACATTCCGCAGTGGCGGTGCAGGCGGCCAGAATGTGAACAAGGTGGAGTCCGGCGTGCGTCTGCGCTATCAGTTCAAGGATCCATATACAGGGGAGGAAGAGGAAATCCTCATTGAAAATACTGAGACCCGCGACCAGCCTAAGAACAAGGAACGCGCTATGCAGCACCTGCGCTCCATTCTGTATGATAAGGAACTCAAGCACCGTATGGCCGAGCAGGAGAAGATAGAGGCCGGAAAGAAGAAGATCGAATGGGGCTCACAGATCAGGAGCTATGTGTTTGACGACCGCAGGGTCAAGGATCACAGGACAGGCTATCAGACATCCGATGTGAATGGCGTGATGGACGGCAAGATTGACGGCTTCATCAAGGCCTGGCTTATGAGCTGGTCTGATAATGAGGAAAATAGGTAACCTTTATAATATTAAAATCTATGTCACTTGAGATTGAACGCAAATTTCTGGTTAACGGAAAGGATTATGTCAAGGCCGCGTATGGCCATTATGACATTGTACAGGGGTATATCGCCCATCAGAACGGTAATTCGGTGCGTATCCGCATAACTGATACCGATGCCATTCTTACAATCAAGGGTCCGACGGACGCTAAGGGAATGTCCCGCTACGAGTGGAATCATCACATTGACGTGGATGATGCCCGTGAGCTTCTGCAATTGTGTGGTGGAAATCTGATAGAGAAGTGCCGTTATCTGGTACATTCAGGCCCGCACGTATTTGAAGTAGATGAGTTTCACGGAAACAACGAGGGACTTGTTATGGCCGAGGTGGAGTTGCAGTCAGAGACAGAGGCCTTTGAGAAACCTGGTTTCATAGGCGTTGAGGTCACTGGCGACCACAGGTATTATAACTCATACCTCACGCATTATCCGTATTCTACCTGGAAGAGCGGTAACGCTGAATGAGTGGCCTTTCTATCCACCATCCCGCTGCTGCGCCAAGTACAACTCCTGTCAGGTCTGCGTAAAAGTCAATCCATTCGCCGGAGCGTACTGTTGTAAGGTGTTCCTGAGCCAGTTCCAGAAGACCGCCTAAAAGTGCAGGACCAAGTATCAGGAATATCAGGATGTCAGTCAGCCTGAACTTTTTGTTATTCAGCAGATACTCGTACCAGAACACGAGGGCTGCACCTAAGTACATTATGCTGTGCGCCAGTTTGTCCCATATCCGGATATCGTCAAACAACTCGTATTCTGCAGGATTGAACAGCGAAAGCCAGCACACTGTCAGAACGATAAATATGCTGAGAGGATAATATTTATGCCATGTCTTCATTGAGACACAAAGTTATATTTAATGAATGAGAAACACCTGTTATTATGTGGAAGGAATTGTTCTATTTAAGCAAGGCTGACCGTCGGGCGCTTGCTTTCCTGTTGTCTGTATTACTGATTTTTACGGCCATTAAAGTACTTCTGCCGCGGCACGACAAGGTGCTGGCTGATGATGTTCTGGCAAGTATTGATACCCTCGGATTATGGCAGGATACGGTAATTGATGTGCCTGAGCCATATTTCGGGGAACGTGTGCAGACCGCTGGGTCAGCGGGTCCGCAAGTGCGCAGCAGTGGTTCAGAACGGTATCGTGATACTGAGGTGACGGCCAGAAAGCCATTGTATCAGAAGCAGGAGAAATACCCTTACGGAACTGTCATAGATTTGAACGGCGCAGATACCCTGGAATTGAGAAAAATACCTGGTATCGGGAAGTATTATTCGAAAAGGATATTTGAGTATGGTCTGGCGCTCGGTGGATATGTGTCAACCGCACAGTTGGGGGAGATTGAAGGTCTTCCGGATTCTGTCAGAAACTGGTTCCTGGTGGCAGACACATTTCAGGTGAGAAGGATTATGCTCAATGAGGCTTCTCTGTTGGAGTTGAGAGCGCATCCGTATATGAGTTTCTATATGGCGCGTGCCATAGTGGAATACCGTAAGCGTAATGGGAAAATAAAGAATCCTGCCCAGCTGTCTCTTTTCGATGAGTTCAGCGGGCAGGATATTGAGCGTCTGTCGCCTTATCTGTGTTTTGACTGATTATTTATTCAAGTTTCGCAGGTGAAACTTGAGTTATTTTATTATGGTGGCGCTGATGATCATCACGTCTTCGACCGGGCGGTCATTCGCATCGGTGCGGACTTTCTGTATCTTATCGACAACGTCCATCCCGTCAAGGACTTCACCGAATACAGTGTATTGATTATCCAGGAACGGTGTACCGCCTACTGTGGTGTAGGCCTTAATCTGCTCCTCGGTGAACTTGACTCCGCCCTTGGCCTGCATTATTGTATCAAGCTTCTGGTTCAGCTCAGTCTGCAAACGCGTAAGTCCGGCCTCGTCATTCTCCTGCTGCATTTTGATAATGGTATCGCGACGCTCCATACAGAGACTGTTGAATATGGACTGGCGTTCCTGATTGAGCATCTGCTTCTGCATTACACGCAGTTCCTCTTCGCGGTACTTCTTGCCTGTCACAATGTAGAACTGTGAGCCGGATGACCTGCGCTCCGGATTAACCTGATCGGCCTGTCTTGCCGCGCTGAGAGCGCCGCGCTTATGGAAATACTGTGGATATATGAATTCTGCGGGAAGAGTGTATTCCGGGCCGCCTGAACCGAGATGCGCACCCTTTGGCGCACCCTTTGAGTCGGGATCGCCACCCTGTATCATAAAGTCGCGGATTACGCGGTGAAACAGTATGCTGTCAAAATAATTCTGTTCTACCAGACTGATGAAGTTATCCCTGTGGGCCGGAGTCTCGTTATATAATTTGACGCGAATGTCACCCATAGTGGTCTTGAACAGAATCTCCCTCTCGTCTCCGGTACTGTTGCCGGCTCCGCATGCGCTTGTAAGTGTTGCCATAATAGTAAGAATGATGAAATATTTTCTCATTGATAGATGTATTTGTCTTTGCAAACTTACATAAAATTTTTAATAGGACATTTCAAAACAGGTTTTCAGGAAATTGAGGTACTTTTGTGGCAATATGAAAAGGGTTGTTTTCATCATAATACTTATTGCCGCTGTGGCAATTGCTGCCTTTGCCACTGTACGGCTCTGCAGTAATTGTCGTATAGCCAAGGCTGTCAGATCTCAGATTGATTGCTATCCGGAATCAACGCTGAAGGACCTGTATAAGAGTTTTTTCCAGGATGCGTTCGGGCCTGGGCATCTGATGTCGTCTGGCGAAGATGCCGTACAGGGTATGAGAGAATATCTTAAGCAGGAGTGCGAGGAGGCTAAGGGTGATGTCAATCTTTGTCCCGATTATGAGCTGACCGGTCATCACGGGCGTTTCTATCGCGTGAACCTGTCCCTGATAAACGATGGCATAATCCCGTTCGAGACGTTTCTGTCTGCGTTTATCAAAAGCGCGGAGACCTATGCTCTGCCCGATCTTGATGACTGGAAAACCGAATGGAACAGGATTCTGTCTGTGATTACGAGAGTTGCTCCGGATCTCCCTTCATTCGATGAGGACAAGGCTCTGATAGACAAAATTCTTGCGGATGGTAATTACGCCTCGCACCATAGTGAGCGGTACAATGCCAAATACCATCCGCATTACAGGTTGATTGAGCGGAATATATTCGAATCGGAGATATTGCCGCTAATCGGTATGAATCAATAATTATCAGGGGATATTCTTCTTGTCGGTGGTCCAGCCTTCGCGGAGACTCAGACCGCAGGGCTCGCCGGTGAAGAATGCACCTGCCTCCTTGTCGCCCTTGAGCTGCCACTTGAGCCAGGCTGTAGCCACTACTGCGAATTCACCGCCGTGTGGCTGGGCGTATGTGCCGCCGTGACCTACAGGGAAGTTTGCGGCGAATGCCGGAACGTGGTTGATGTTAGCGAAGTCGTCCATACCATTCTCATATGCGATGTCGGTAGGACCGCCAAGAATGTAGATAATCGGGGTGTGTATGTCTTTCAGACTTTCCTTTGGCGGCATAGGCATACCTGGAACAGCACTTCTGGCGTTTGATTCCTTGAACAGACCGCTGTTGCATATCATCATAGTCTTGATACGCTCGTCCTTACAGATGTCGAGTGTCTGCAGACCTCCGCAGGACATACCGGCTGCGGCAATGTTCTGAAGATCAAGCTTGCCGTAATACTGGCTGTTCTTGTCAGCGTTCTGTGCGGCTACCCAGTCCATAGCGTCTTTCAGTTGGCTTGACTTTGATTGACCGCCCCCACGCTGTCCTTCCTCAGGCATCGGGCCAATAGCCACTACCAGAAAGCCGTTCGATGCAATCTCGTTCAGGAAATTGACGTGCTCCCACGGAGAGTTGGCGCAACCGCCGTTGCCCCATACCAGTACCGGCAGCAGGTTCTTCTTGCCGAATGCGCTCAGATCCTGAGGCCTGAAAATGGTGTGTGTGGTAAGACTTGCATCGGTAGCCATTATTGCCTTGTAGGCTCCTGTACCTCCGTCTTCCAGTACTCTGCTCTTTGTCTCTACTGTCTGTGCCTGTGCGAAAGTGCACATCAGCACTGCCGTCATCATTACGGCTGATTTGATAGAATTGATACTCATAAATCTGTAATTTTATTCAGGTTGTTTTGTGTCTTTGAAAATCAATGCGAAAGCTATTGCGACAGCCAATGCGTATCCCGCAAATATCATCCAGGCCGTTGACCACGAAGGATTGACCGCCTCATAGACAAATTTGTCAATAACCGCACCGGCTGCGAGAGTGCCGATGGATGCTCCAAGTCCGTTGGTCATCATCATAAACAGACCTTGTGCGGATGAGCGTATGTTTTTACCAACATTCTGATCTACGAACATCGAGCCGGAGATATTGAAGAAGTCGAACGCAACTCCATAGACTATGCAGCTGATGATGAGCCAGATGACACCCGGCATATCCGGCTTGCCTATGGCGAACAGGCCGAAGCGCAGTACCCAGGCAACCATAGCTATCAGCATCACTTTCTTGATTCCTAATCTGTGCATAAAGAACGGGATGAGCAGTATGCACAGCGTCTCCGAGGCCTGCGAGATTGCAAGCAGCGCATTGGAATTGCGTACGGCGAATGCATCGGAATAAATCGGATTCTCACCGAATGAGCCGAGAAACGTATTGGCGTATGCGTTTGTTATCTGCAATGCCGAGCCGAGAAGCATTGCAAATATGAAGAATACAGCCATCCGATAGTCCTTGAACAATGCGAATGCACGCAGACCGAATGTGTCAGTCAGTGATTTCTTCTCTGCATGTCTGTTGACGTGACATTCCGGTAATGTGAGCGAAAATGCGCATAGTATCAGTGAAAATACCCCCGATGCGGTCATCTGGGTGAATGAGTCCTGCATAGCTGTGCCGTCTATCCGTAGCCAGTTGGTAAGCAGCATACTGCAGATGAAGCCTACTGTCCCGAATGCGCGGATTGGCGGGAATGCACTGATTGTGTCAATTCCGGCGGATGTCAGAGCCTGATATGTCACAGAGTTGCTTAGTGCTATAGTCGGCATAAAGAACGCCAGGCTGATGCTGTACAATACGAACAGCGGTGTGAACTGTATGTGTCCGGTTGACCTCATACAATACAGACTGGCGGCTATCATAAAGAATCCTGCGATGAAATGGCATAAGGACAGTACCCGCTGTGCCTGGATATAGCGGTCTGCCACTATTCCTATAAGTGCAGGCATAAACAGTGAGACTATTCCCTGCATTGCGAAGAACCATTTTATCTGCGGTCCCAGACCGATTATTCCCAGATATCGTCCTAATGATATAAGGTACGCGCCCCAGACGGCGAATTCCAGAAAACTCAGGATTGTCAGGCGTAACCGAAGGGCTTTGTTCTTCATCATTTCATCGTGATTTGATTCATTCTATTGCTTTCCCAATCAGCGTGGCCGATGTGGCATCCTCAATTCTTACCATAAGGAAATCGCCCGGTCTGTGGATGCCCTTGTCGAAAACTACAGTGCGGTTCTGTTCGGTGCGTCCGTACAGCTGTTCGCGTGAACGTTTGGAATACCCTTCGGCCAGTACCTGATATGTCCTGCCTATGCATTCGCGGTGACATTCCAGTGAGAGTTCGCTCTGAAGCGCAATCATCTCGTTCAGACGGCGTATTTTCACGTCTTCGGGAACATCGTCCGGCAGATGGCGGCTGGCGAATGTGCCGGGGCGTTCGGAGTATTTGAAGTCGAACGATGCATCGAAATGGCATTCGCGCATCAGCGACAGTGTCAGCTGGTGGTCCTCCTCGGTTTCGGAATGGTAGCCAGTGAACATATCGGTAGTCAGTCCGCAGTCCGGGACTATGCGCTTGATTGCAGCAACGCGCTCCAGATACCATTCGCGGGTATATTTGCGGTTCATCAGCTCCAGTATGCGGTTGCTTCCGCTCTGCACTGGCAGATGGATGTGACGGCACACGTTCGGAATCTCCGCTATCACGTGCAGGGTCTCATCGCTCATATCCTTGGGATGCGAGGTGGTGAAGCGCACTCTCATCTCAGGTACGGCCAATGCCACGCGGCGCAGTAGTTCCGGGAAATTCACGGTTTCATCGGCATTTTCGTATTTGTAGGAGTTGACATTCTGTCCGAGAAGAGTCACCTCCTTGTAGCCTTTGTCGCGCAGGTCAAGTACCTCGTTAAGTATGCTCTGCACATCGCGGCTGCGCTCACGTCCACGGGTGTAGGGTACTATGCAGTAGTGGCAGAAATTGTTGCAGCCACGCATTATCGATACGAAGCCGCTGATGCGGTTGCCACAGGTGCGGTCCGGGATGATGTCGTGGTAGGTTTCCGTGGTGGAAAGCTCCACATTTATTGCCTTGCCTCCCGCCTCAACCTGGGCAATGAGTTCCGGCAGTGACAGATATGCGTCAGGACCGGCCACTACGTCTGCGTGATGATTTTCAATCAGCTCGTCTTTGGTGCGCTCGGCCATACAGCCCATCACACCCAGTATCAGACCTGGGCGTTTCTTCTTCATCGCGTAAAGTGCTTCAAGCCTGTTCCAGATTTTCTGCTCTGCGTTGTCGCGTATGGAACAGGTGTTCAGGAATATGGCGTCCGCCTCGCTGATTTCCTGCACCGGCTCGTACCCTGCCATCCGCATTATTGATGCTATGACCTCACTGTCCGCCACATTCATCTGGCAGCCGTAAGTTTCAATGAAAAGCCTTTTTGTCCCGCTGTCTGTCATCACTTTCCGTATAATCATTGCTATCAGAATGCGAAAATACGGAATTTCCTTTATTATCAAACCGTGTCAGTTCTCAAGTAGTCATTTCAGACAAAGAATGCGGAAAAAAGGAAACTTTACGATACTAATTGCGTAAATTTGCGGAACGTTACGGAAAATCAGAACCAAAACAAAATAACAATGGCTTTCAAAAGAATGACAGCGGCCGAAGCGGCTGCGTATGTAAAGGACGGTTACAACATCGGCCTCAGTGGTTTTACTCCGGCAGGTACTCCTAAGGCAGTTACCGCAGAGATTGGCAAGATGGCTCACGAACTGCACGAGCAGGGCAAGCCTTTCCAGATTGGTGTATTTACCGGCGCATCAACCGGCGACAGTTGCGATGGCATCCTGTCACGCGAGCACGCTATCCGCTACCGCGCTCCCTACACCACCAACAAGGACTTCCGTACTGCTGTAAACAATGGTGAAATCGCGTATAATGACATTCATCTGAGCCAGATGGCCCAGGAACTCCGCTATGGATTTATGGGTAAGGTGAACATCGGTATCATCGAGGCTTTCGATGTTACTGACGATGGTAAGATATGGGTTACAGCCGGTGTAGGTATTGCTCCTACTGTGGCACGCCTTGCCGATAAGCTCATCATCGAGCTGAATGCCGCTCACGCTAAATGTGCAAAGGGTCTGCACGACATATTCGAGCTTCAGGATCCTCCATATCGTCGTGAGATTCCGGTCTATAAACCAAGCGACCGTGCCGGTAAGGACTACATTCAGGTTGATCCGTCCAAGATTCTCGGTATTGTCGATGTCAATATCCCGGACGAGGCACGCGGTTTCACGGCTCCTGACGAGATTACCCAGCAGATAGGTCACAATGTGGCCCAGTTCCTTATCAGCGATTTGAAGCGCGGCATCATTCCATCGACGTTTCTGCCATTGCAGAGCGGCGTAGGCAATGTGGCAAACGCTGTGCTTGGCGCCCTTGGTGAGGATCCGAGTGTTCCGGCATTCGAGATGTACACCGAGGTCATTCAGGACTCAGTCATCAATCTGATGCGCGAGGGTCACTGCAAGTTCGGCTCCAGCTCATCACTGAGCGTAAGCAACGAGACTCTGCAGAGCGTTTATGACGATATGGACTTCTTCAAGGACAAGCTGGTGCTCCGTCCTACCGAGGTTTCAAACAGCCCGGAGGTGGCCCGTCGTCTCGGTCTTATCGCTATGAATACAGCTCTTGAGGCTGATATTTACGGAAATGTCAACTCAACACACGTAAGCGGTGTCAAGATGATGAACGGTATAGGCGGTTCAGGCGATTTCACACGTAACGCGTTCATTTCAATATTCAGCTGCCCGTCAGTTGCCAAGGGTGGTAAGATCAGCGCTATCGTTCCTATGTGCTCACATGTTGACCACAACGAGCACAGTGTGAAGGTTCTCATCACTGAGCAGGGTATTGCCGATCTTCGCGGCAAGTCACCTGCCGAGCGTGCAAAGTGCATCATCGAGAACTGCGTGCATCCGGACTACAAGCAGCTGATGTGGGATTACCTCAAGATTTCGCAGAAAGGTCAGACTGCACATTGTCTGGAGAAGGCGTTCGCTCTCCACAAGGCATTGGCCGAGAAGGGTGACATGCATCTGGCTGAATTCTGATTCAGCCAGATGCCTTGTACGGATGTTTACTTCAGTGAGCCGGAAGCGCGGAATGCGTCGAGTTTGGTGAAACAGTGGGCATTGATGATTTCTTCCAGCTTGCGGTCGAAGTTGTGGCGTATCTCACATTCCGGACCGAAGATGAAGCACTCGCCGTTCTCTGCGGTATAGGGATGCCATTCAGGTAATCCGCTGACATTGGGATTGCCGGTGTGGGCGAAGTTTGCCCACGATTGCGCCATACGGTCAGCCAGCCTCAGGTCCGACTCTGACGGTGACGGCAGGTCGCGTCCCGCCAGATGCAGAGTGTTGAAGCAGAAGTTGAGCTCTGCTCCGTGGGCGGATATACCTGTTGACGGCGATTTCCACGTAAACATATAATTATATACGGGAGCTGTCTTGGAGGCGGATGCCGCATCGGCCGTGATTATGGTTTTGGGACGGAACATCATATCAACCGACGGGAGGTCCTGCGGAATGTAGTCCGGCCAGGCTTTTGCGAACTCGGTGGCGTATGTCTCGGTATCGTCACCGAATGTATTTGCAATGTTTTTCTTTGCCTGCTCAAGGCTCATCTCGCGTCCGTACTGGCCGCGCTGGAGTTCATTGAATGTGGTGCCTATTACCAGTGGAATGTTGCTCGATATGGCGGCGAAATCCGGTTGGAAAGGCTGTTGGAGCAATATTTCGCCGTCAGGAGTGGGCCCGAAGCCCCACATCATAGGAGTACCCGGAGATCGTGTGCCGATACTGGCGGCAAGGGCGCGCTGGCCTGCCTGATAGAGCTTGTCGTATGGTACATCGTTTATCAGTTCCACCTTATCAACTGGGATATTGAGTTCCTTGAGTACGGCAAGACCAAGCTCCTCGGTCATAGCCTTGTTGTTCACGTTGAGTATCGTGCCGCTCATTATGATGGCCTTGTGGAACAGACCTTTTGCCTGTGGCATACACATCAGCGTGCCGACTTTTCCGCCACCGCCGGATTCGCCGAATACCGTGACATTATCCGGATCGCCGCCGAAGGCTTTGATATTGTCGCGAATCCACTCAAGAGCGGCTACGACATCCATCATACCCACATTGCCGGAGTATTTGTATTTGGGATTGCCTGTGGCTGACAGGTCCAGGAAGCCGATTATGTTCAGACGGTGGTTGAGGCTTACCACAACCACATCCTTTTTGGCCAGGCCCATTCCCGGATTCCAGGCCGATGTGCCGGAGTCGAATCCTCCGCCGTGGCACCATAGCATCACAGGCTTCTTTGCCTTGAGGTCTGTGGTCCAGACGTTCAGTACGCAACAGTTCTCGGACATCTCCTTCTCATTGTTGGAGTTGCGTCCACCCTGCATAGCCTGCGGGCCCCAATGGTCACAAATCATCACGGTGTCCCATTTGTCTGCCGGCATCGGGGGCATAAACCGCTCGGCCTTGGCATAGGGAATGCCCTTGAATGCCATCGTTCCTTCCTCGTCAAAACCCTTGACCAGCCCGTTGCGGGTCTTTACCGTGTATTTGTCAGCGGCCGGACAGCTACCGGATGCGATAACCGCTACAATGGCTGCAACAATGATTTTAAATGCTGAAACACCTCTCATATTGACCATAAATTTATGTTAGTAAATTACCTCATTCATCTTTATATCGTGCGTATCCATCGGTATTTTTTCGACAATCTGGAAAGTGAAGCAGACTCCGATCACCATGCAGTGCAGATTCTGGAGCAGTCTGTCGTAATAGCCTTTCCCACGGCCCATACGGTCACCTTTACTGGTGAATGCGCGGCCTGGTATGAATGCCAGGTCAATATTACTGTAATCCGTGAATTCCTCGCCGACGGGTTCCTGAATCTCAAACTGTCCGACTGTCATATCCGATATGTTCCGATATTCCCGCAGCAGGAGTGTGTCTCCATTTACCACAGGCAGGAGTATCCGATGCCCCATTTTATGCAGACTGTCAATCAGTTGCGGAGTTTTTACCTCGTCGGGCAGTGACCAGTACAGGAGTATTGTCATCCTGTCCTTGCCTTCCGATTTCACTCTGTCAAGGATTTTCAGACATACGTCATCGCTGAGGCTGTCCAGCATCTGTGCAGGGGTGCTGACGATGATTTCCTTTATCCTGCGTCGTATATCTTGCTTTGTCTCCATAAATAAGGCTTATATGGTATTGCAAAACTATATTATTTTTACGTTATTTGTGTTTGAATATAAACACTATTGAAATATGGGACGTTCATATAAAGGGGGAATCCGCGTGACCAGGAAGGTCATGATGGATCTGATAAAGGATTATTTCGTGAGTAATCGCGATGCAGAGGTAAACATCAGGAACATATACGAGGTGTTGAAGCTGAAGACGCATCCGATGCGGACTATGTGTCTTGATGTGATAATGGATATGATAGACGACGGCTATCTCAAGGAAAAGGATGGACGTATTCTGTTAGCTCATAAGGAGAAGTTTGTTGAAGGCGTGATACAGCGCCGTGCCGGTGGAAAGAACTATCTGGTTCCTGATGACGGAAGTGCGGCCATAATGGTTGCCGAGCGTAATTCAAAGGGTGCCCAGAACGGAGATCGTGTCAGAATTGTCCAGTTCGCACGCCGTTCCATGACTGCGCCGGAGGGTGAGGTTCTGGAGATTCTGCAGCGTGCCAAGGACACGTTCGTCGGAACACTTCAGGTGGATCGCAGGCAGGCTTTCCTTGTGACAGCCAACAAGAATGATACGGATATCTTCATACCTCGTGACAGACTTAAGGGAGGACACGATGGCGACAAGGCTGTGGTAAAGGTCATAGAGTGGCCTTCTGAGGCTGGTCGCAATCCGATAGGTAAGGTTATTGACCTGCTTGGAGCCGCCGGCGAGAACGAGACTGAGATGCACGCAATATTGGCAGAATATGGTCTGCCTTACACCTATCCAGCTACTGTCGAAGAAGCTGCAAATGCCATTCCATCGGAGATTCCGGCGTCTGCGTTTGAGGGTCGTGAGGATTTCCGCGATGTCACCACATTTACGATTGACCCGCGTGATGCGAAGGATTTTGACGATGCAATCTCAATCCGTAAGATCAAGGAGGGCTTGTGGGAAGTAGGCGTGCACATAGCCGATGTGAGCTATTATGTAACTGAGGGCGACATTATTGACCGCGAGGCGTATAAGCGTGCCACATCGGTATATCTGGTTGACCGTACAGTGCCTATGCTGCCGGAGAAACTCTGCAATGACCTGTGTTCCCTGCGGCAGGATGAAGACAAACTGGCATATTCCGTGATTTTCACGATGAACTCGGCTGCTGAGGTACGTTCATCACGGATTACGCGTACTGTGATTCGCAGTAACCGACGCTTCGCATACGAGGAGGTGCAGGCAATAATAGAGCGAGAGAAGAATGGGGAGAAAGGCTCTCTTCCAGGTGATGAACTGACGGCTGAAATAATGACACTGAACTCAATGGCGCAGACTTTGCGCGACAAACGTATGTCTGCCGGCGCTCTTGACTTTGACCGTGTGGAGGTTCATTTCGATGTTGATGAGAAGGGCCGTCCTGTAAGTGTATTCTTCAAGGAATCGAAGGAAGCCAATAAGCTAATTGAGGAATTTATGTTGCTGGCGAACCGTACGGTTGCCGAATTCATAGGGAAAACCAGGGAGAAGACAGCAAAGACATTTGTGTATCGTGTACACGACAAGCCGGATCAGGACCGTCTGGAGAATCTTGCCCAGTTCGTGCAGAAGTTCGGCTACAAGGTCAAGACATCGGGCACGAATGTGGAGATGTCCAAGTCAATAAACAAGCTGCTTGCCGATGTCAAGGGCAAGCGTGAGCAGAACCTTGTGGAGATTGTCTCTCTGCGTACTATGCAGAAGGCGTGCTACAGTACCGAAAACATCGGCCATTATGGCCTTTCGATGGATTACTATACGCATTTCACATCTCCGATACGCCGTTATCCGGACCTGATGGTGCATCGTCTGCTTACCCGTTATCTGGCAGGCGGCCGTTCGGTTATGCAGAGTAAGTACGAGGAATACTGCGAGCACAGCTCCAATATGGAGCAGCTTGCCGAGCAGGCCGAGCGCGCGAGTATCAAGTACAAGCAGGTGGAGTATATGAGCGAGCGTATGGGACAGGCCTACGATGCCGTTATAAGCGGAGTCACGGAGTGGGGTATCTATGCCGAAATAATAGAGAACAAGTGCGAGGGACTTATCCCGATACGTTCCCTTGGCAGTGATTACTTCGAGTTCGATGAGAAGAACTACTGTCTCACCGGACATGCGACCGGCCGCAAGTATCGCCTGGGTGATCCGATAAAAGTTGTGGTCTCTTCGTGCAATCTTGAGAAAAAACAGATGGATTACGCACTTGCGGACTGAAATACTTGAAGAATAAAAGTAATACATCAATATGACAGCAGATGAACTTCGCAATGAGTTGGGCAGTCTGATATGGAAGACTGCAACGAACCTCGTACACGGCGGCAAGGTAACGGTAAGTTTAATGACTATAGGCCAAACGAATAATTCTCAAAATTTATGATAAAATTCAAAAAACTATATGAACCGATAAGCAGAGTGAGATACCTGTTTCTCGTGACGCTGCTGCCGATGGTTGCGTCTGCACAGTCCAAACTGACTGACAATACTTTGCGCGTGGATTATTCATTCTCCGGAGATGCGGAGGAATGTAACATTTATGTGGATGAATTGTGTACTTTTCCCGGTTGGGCGGGAAGGACGGTCAATATGGACCACGTCCATCTGCTTGGAAACGGTGCAATCCGCATGACCGATGCCGAGACTGGCGATGTGCTGTACTGCAACTCTTTCAGCACGCTTTTTCAGGAGTGGCAGCAGACCGAGGAGGCCACCAGAGTTCAGAAGAGTTTCGAAAACGTGTTCCTGCTCCCGATGCCGGCCGTTCCGGTCAATGTCACCGTGGAACTATACGATACGTACAATAAGGTGGTTTCATCAATGACTCATGCCGTGGATCCATCGGACATTCTGATTCGTCAGACCGGGTGCACACATCCGCAGTTCATATATCTGACGCACAGCGGAACAGCGGCAGAGTGCATTGACGTGGCAATTCTTCCTGAGGGATATACTGCAGACGAGATGCCGCAGTTCTACGAGGATGCTGCTGCGGCTGTGAAAAGCATTCTGGCTCACGAACCTTTCAGCAGTCTGAAGGACCGTTTCAATTTCATCGCCGTGAACCTGCCGTCCGAGGACAGCGGTGTGAGCATCCCCAAACAGCATATCTGGAAGAATACCGCTCTCGGTTCGCATTTTGACACCTTCTACACAGACCGCTATCTGACCACGTTGCGATTGCGTGGAATGCACGACCTGCTTGCCGGAATACCGTACGAGCATATCATTATTCTGGCAAATACCGATAATTATGGAGGTGGTGGCATATTCAATTCCTATACATTGACGGCCGCACATCATCCGTCCGAGCCACAGGTGGTCGTACACGAGTTCGGACACAGCTTCGGTGGCCTGGCTGATGAGTACTATTACGATGACCAGTACGAGAATTACTACAATTCCGAGACTGAGCCGTGGGAGCGGAACATCACCACGCTTGTCGATTTCGATTCCAAGTGGAAGGGGATGATTGTACCTGGTACGCCCGTACCTACTGAGAATCCGGTACCTGAGCCACGTAAGGCCAAGACTCCAGAGCAGAAGAAGGCCGTGCGCGAACTGCCTGCTGTAGGTCTGTTCGAGGGTGGCGGCTATATGTCAAAGGGTGTATGGCGCGGCTCATTCAACTGTCGTATGCACACAAATGAATGTCCGGAATTCTGCCCTGTGTGTCAGCGTGCGCTGGAGCGCATCATCCGCTATTATACTGAGGATGAGCATAGTTCAAACTGATGCTATATGATTGATAATTAACAAATTAATATTTTATGAAAAAAGTTCTTACGTTTGCGTTCGCAATTATGGCTATGACAGCTTGTACTACAAAGACGGGCACTAACCCGTTCCTGACGGAGTGGGATACCCCTTACGGCATTCCTCCTTTCGACAAGATTCAGATTGATGACTACATTCCTGCAATCAAGGCTGGTATTGGGCAGCAGCAGAAGGAGATTGATGCCATCACCGCCAATCCTGAGGCTCCTACTTTCGAAAATACAATCGTTCCGCTGGAACTCTCAGGCAATATCCTGAGCAAGGTAGCCGGTGTGCTCTACAACATCTCCGAAACCGACCGTTCCGATGCACTCGATTCTGTTGTTGAGGCCGCTATTCCGCTGGAGTCGGAGCATTCGGACAACATTTCCTTCAACAAGGCACTGTACGAGCGCATTGCCGCCATCTACAACGGTGACCAGAGCGCATTGACCGCAGAGCAGAAGATGGTTCTGAAGAACTATTACGAGGACTTCGTTCGCAATGGTGTGGGGCTGCCGTCCGACAAGCAGGATCAGCTTCGTGAAATAAATACCGCCATCGCTTCCAAGACCCAGACCATCGGCAATAATATTCTGGCTGAGAGCAATGCCTTCAATGAGAAGTTTGGCATTACAGTTTCCGACTATCCCAACGCAATGACCACGACCGAAGATCGCGCCCTGCGTCAGCAGATGTTCGAGGCATATACCATGCGCGGTCACAACGGCAATGACAACGACACCCGCCAGCTCGTTCTCGAAGTGATGAATCTGCGTATCAGAAAGGCTCAGATAATGGGCTACAGCAATCCTGCCGCCTATATCCTTGAAACCAAGATGGCTCATGACCCGGAGACAGTCGATGCATTCCTAGATGGCATAATGAAGGCAGCCGTGGTCAAGGCCAATGCGGAGGTCGCCGACATGCAGAAGATTATGGATCAGGACATTGCCGCAGGCAAGCTTCCTGCGGGCACTAAGATTGAGCCGTGGGACTGGTGGTACTACGCCGAGAAGGTCCGCAAGGTCAAATATGACCTGGATGAGGACCAGATAAAGCCCTATTTCAAATTGGAGAATGTGGTGAACGGCATCTTCCTTGCCGCCAAGCAACTCTACGGTGTCAATATGGAGAAGCTGGAGGGCGTTCCTTCCTACAATCCGAAGGTTGTCACCACATACAAGGTTACGGCCGATGACGGCTCCCTGCTGGGTATCTTTACTACCGATTATCTGCCTCGCGCCAGCAAGCGTGGCGGTGCCTGGATGAACAATGTCCGCGACCAGTACGTCGATGCAGACGGCAACATGGTACGTCCTATCATTGTCAATGTAGGCAATCTGGAGGAATATCTCAACATAGACGAAGTTCAGACCGTATTCCACGAGTTCGGTCACGCTCTGCATGGTCTTCTCACACAGTGTACCTATTCTTCGGTCAGCGGTACCAGCGTGAAGCGCGACTTTGTGGAGACCTTCTCACAGATCAATGAGAATTGGGCCTTCCAGCCGGAACTCTTGGCCAAGTACGCATTCCACAAGGATACCGGTGAGGTCATTCCTCAGGAACTGGTGAACAAGATTATCAATGCACTCAAGTTCAATCAGGGCTTTATGACCACCGAACTTTGTGCTGCCTCCATCCTCGACATGAAGTGGCACGAGCTGGAGAGCATTGAAGGCATCGATGTAGATAGTTTCGAGAAGAAGGTCTGTGCCGAAATGGGCCTGATTGATGAGATTGTTCCGCGTTATCGCACCACCTACTTCAATCATATATTCTCCAGCGGTTACAGCGCCGGCTACTACAGCTATCTCTGGGCAGAGGTTCTGGACAAGGATATGTTTGCCGAGTTCGAGAAGTCAGGCAATGTGTTCAATCCCGAGCTCGCAGCCAAGTTCAAGGCTACATTCCTGGAGAAGGGTGGCAGCGAAGAGCCGATGGAACTTTTCCGCAGTTTCATGGGGCGCGAACCTGACAACACTGCCTTCCTGAAAGGTCGCGGGCTGCTGTAAAGCTAAGCTATACTTCATATACAGGGGCTGGTCAATATTTCTGGTCAGCCCCGTATTACATTATCTGCAATAAGTTCAAGCAGTTCCTCTCCGTACTGCTCCCATTTGGTTTTGCCGAATCCTGTTATTGACATCAGTTCCTTGCGGTTTCGCGGAGCCGCATCTGCTATGTTCAGAAGAGTTTTCTGACTCAGGATGAAATAGGCCGGTACTTCATTTTTCCTGTACTGGACTTTTCTCCATTCGATGAGTGCCTCCACCAGTTCCGGGTGGTTGTTTTCGTCGTATATGTCGTGGTCTGACGTATATGGAATGTCGATATCCTTTGTGGCTTGCCGTTTGCGCTTGCTCCTGGTGACTTTGTTTGCCTTGGATGATGTAAGTATCGCATCAACGCGGCTTCTGTGATACGATTCCACCGAGAATTTTTCGGCCTGAAGCCTGGAAATACCCTGCAGATGTATGCCAGCCTCGGAGAGCAGTTCATTACCCGAATCCTTCAGGCGTTTGTTGGTATCCTTGTTGTCGGTCTCAATTGTCAGCATCGGTGCAATTTCCGCTATGATATCACCCATATTGGTCGAGAAATACTCTGCGGCCTTTCCGACACGTTCGTGCAGATATCTGTCGTCAGTATTGTTGCCGTTACTTTCTGCAATACGGTCAATCTGTGCGCAGAATTTTTCTGATACCTGACAAAGCTGGAAGATTCTTTTGCTCAGTTCTGTGAACTTTTCGGCCTGCTTTGGTGAGATTTTGCGGATATCATTCTGGAAAATACGCTCCACGCGCTCAGTGCATATTCTTAGAGGCCTCAGGTCGAAGCACTCTTTCAACTGGCTGAAATAGTAGGTACGTTTCTCATTATCCAATGCGTTCTCCACAATCGAGGCCTCCGGTATGGTATGACAGAATCCGCTCACACTCTCATTACCGAACACGCAGGAACTTGAAATGGGAGATGTAAGCACGATACCGTCAAGGGTCCTGCATCGGGAGAGAGCCACATAGACCTGACCGAATGAGAATGCCGATGCCGCGTCTATCATCACCTTGTCGAATGTCAGTCCCTGACTCTTATGAATTGTAATTGCCCAGGCCAGGCGTAGCGGATACTGGGTGAATGTTCCCTGAACGATGGGTTTTATTTCATTGTCATTGGGGTCAATCTCATATTTTACGTTCTCCCATTTCTCCATTTCAACGGAGATTTCCGTACCTTCTGAATCCGTTACGGTTATACCGCCCTCTGTGTCTATTTCAGTGATTATTCCTGTTTTGCCGTTATAGTATTGCCCCTGTCGGCTGTCGTTGCGTATGAACATGACCTGTGCCCCCTTTTTCAGACGCAGGTGTAAATCTGCCGGCGCATTATTCTCCGGGAACTGTCCGTCCAGCTCGGCATCGAAAATGTATTCTCTGCTTTTCAGTTCGTTTAGCCGATTCATATTGATCCGGTCGGCTGTTGCATTGTGAGTGCAGAGGCGTATCCAGCTGCTGTCATTCTTCGGAGGCTCGAAGCCAGTGTCAAGGCGGCTTGCGAGAGCTTGCGATGTATATGCGTCGAACCGTCCGTCACGTACGTTATTCAGTACGCGGACAAAGTCGGCATCCTCCTGACGATATATTGTCTGGAGTTCAATCGTCACGTATTTAAGGCGGGTCATAACTTTGGCATCGAAGAAAAATGGCGATGGATAGACCTGCTGGAAGTATGGTCGCTCATTGTCCCTGAGTACAGGCGGCAGCTGCTGGATATCGCCTATCATCAGCATCTGTACTCCGCCGAACGGTCGCGGATCGTGGCGTACCTTACGCAGCACATCGTCCATTGCATCAAGCAGATCCGCCCGCACCATTGAAATCTCGTCAATGATAATCAGGTCCAGTGTGCGTATTATTTCAAGTTTCTCCTTGCGTAGCTGGCGTTTCGCCTCCGGCATCTGATACTCTGTGACCAGTTCTTTCACATCAGGCAGATATGGACATAGCGGCAACTGGAAGAATGAGTGTATGGTCACGCCTCCGGCATTGACCGCCGCCACTCCAGTCGGAGCAAGAACTACCAGCCTTTTGGCAGTATTCTCTACTATGTGTCTCAGAAATGTTGTCTTACCCGTTCCGGCCTTTCCCGTCAGGAATACCGAAATCCCTGTGTTGCAGATGTAATCCTCTGCCAGTTGTACGATTTTGTCTTTCTCTTTCATGTATTAGTTAATTTATAAGGTGTTGTTCAGAATTATTGTTCCGATGCCTTGATGACACTACGGGCCATATTGGTCCAGGAGTATTTCTTCTTTTCCTGGCGTAATCCTTCGGTGAACTGGTCCTTCTTGTCCTCTTTGAAGAAATCCACGAGGCGGTCGGCTATCTGTGTGGCATCAGGTTCCACTACATAGCCTGCCACGCCGTCGGGTACAATCTCGGCCAAACCGCCTACATCGGTAACCAGCATCGGCTTTTCAAAGTGATATGCTATCTGGGCGACACCGCTCTGGGTGGCGGATTTGTATGGTTGTACAATCAGGTCTGCAGCGCCGAAGCAGTAGCGTACCTCGCTGTTTGGAACGAAGTCGCTCTTCCAGATTATCAGACCTTCCAGACCGAGTTCCTTTTCCATTTCAAAATACTTCTCCGAACCGGAGTAGAACTCACCTGCAACAATCAGACGTACGTTCTCCTGACGCAATCGCTTGTCAGCGTATGCTTTCAGTAACAGGTCCAGTCCTTTGTAGTCGCGGATAAGGCCGAAGAACAGCATATACCGGTATTGAGGGTCAAGTCCGAGAAATTGCAGAGACTCCTCTCTTGTGGCGGCCTTCCCGAAATTGTCATACAGCGGATGACGGCAGAATACTCTTGGCCGGTTCTGGTCAAACTGCTCAATGTCGGACAGTACGGCATCGGACATTGCCACGTATCCATCGACGGATTTTGCAAAATATCGGGCAAACAGCCGATCTCCCGGACGATGCTCGTGCGGAATCATATTATGTATCAGTCCCGTGATTCTTGTGTGGCTGTTGTGTCGGGCAATACGTGCTATAGTTCCCTGACAGGGAGCCATAAACGGCAGCCAGAAGGCCACTACGATAAGGTCCGGTTTTTTCTTTTTCAGCTCACGTCCCACTTTAATCCAATTGAAGGGATTGATGGAGTTCATCTTGCGGACAGTATTGATTCCTTCGGGTGCTGGATCGTCCGAGAACTGTGTCTTGCCCGGGAAAAGGAATCCCGGATATTGCAATGTGAAAGTCCACTCTTCGACTTCGTGACCCATTGAGGCCAGTTCTGCTGTCAGCCTGTCATCGAAAAGTGCGATGCCTCCGCGATAAGGGTAGGCAGGGCCAAGGATTACAATTTTCATATTGCCTGTTTTTGTAATTTGTACAATGCTTCCAGTACAGGAATGTCCTCAGCGTATGTCAGCTTCATATTCGTTTGCTCTCCCCGCACCAAAAAGACGGGCACATCGGGCAGATATCTGACTACTGTGCCACAGTCATCGGTGGATTTGAAGTCGGAATCCTGCAATGCTATGCGGTAAGCTTCCTCAATTACACTTTTGCGGAAACCTTGTGGTGTCTGCTCGCAGTAGAGCAGGCTGCGGTCAGGAATCTCAGTAATTGTCTGCTGCCCCTGCATAGTACGTACTACAGTGTCTGTCGCAGGAATAGCGGCATCAACTGCCTGCCATTTGTCCAAAGCGCGTATAGTATCGGTGATGATGCGTGCGCTCACCAGCGGCCGTGCTGCATCGTGAAATATCAGATTGCACTCGGGGCTGTTATGGTACAGCTTCATTGCATTCAGGCTGGAAAGATATCTCTCTGCGCCGCCCGGAATAATATGTATCACCTTATTCCACGCCTTTTCACCGGCAATTTGCTTCACTTTGCCAATCCACTCACCGGCACAGACTATGACTATCTCGTCAATAAGTCCGTGCTGTTGGAATGTATCAACGGAATGTTCCAGCACAGTCTTTCCTGCCAGTGTCAGGAACTGTTTGGGAACAGCGGAGCCCAGTCTGGTTCCGCTGCCTCCTGCCAGAATAATTCCGATGTTTCTCATCTTACCTCGCTGCCTGGCTTGACAGATTTCTGGACTGTGGTGACTGCCAGTGTGCCGTCGGCGTCGAGGGCACTCAGTATCATACCCTGACTCTCAATGCCGCGGATCCTGCGCGGGGCAAGATTGGCTATGAAGCAGACCTGCTTGCCTATCAATTCCTCGGGCTGGTAATATTGTGCTATGCCTGACAGTATGGTACGTCCGCCCAGTCCGTCGTCAATCCTGAACTGCAGCAGTTTGTCGGCCTTAGGTACTTTGGTGCATTCCAGAACTGTACCTACGCGTATGTCAAGCTTCTCAAAGTCCGGGAATTCAATGTTCGGAAGTATAGGATTGGCAGGTTTCTCTGCTATCTCCTTTTTCTCGTTCTCCTCCTTTGTCTTGAGAAGTTTCTGAATCTGTGCTTCAATGACGTCGTCTTGTATTTTCTCAAACAGCAGTTCGGCCTTGTTGAGCTTATGACCGGCAGGAAGAAGCTGCAGGCTACCGAGTTCATTCCAGTCGAAGGTGTCCAGGGCAATCATCTTGCGGAGCTTGTCGCTGCTGAACGGCAGGAAAGGCTCGAATGCGATAGCCAGATTGGCAACCAGCTGCAGGGCGATGTTAAGGATAGTCTCTACACGCTTCATATCGGTCTTGGCCAGATGCCACGGCTCTGTGTCGGCCAGGTATTTGTTTCCGATTCGCGCCAGATTCATTGCCTCTTTCTGTGCTTCGCGGAACTTGAAGTTTTCCAGCAGAGTTTCCAACTGTTGTTTCACGTCAACAAATTCCTTCAGTGTGTCACGGTCGTAATCAGTCAGCTCACCGCACTCCGGTACGATTCCATCGAAATATTTCTGTGTCAGGACAAGTGCGCGGTTCACGAAGTTGCCATATACGGCGACAAGTTCGTTGTTGTTGCGTGCTTGAAAATCCTTCCAGGTGAAGTTGTTGTCTTTTGTCTCAGGAGCGTTGGCAGTCAGCACGTAGCGAAGCACATCCTGCTTGCCGGGGAAGTCCTGCAGATACTCGTGTACCCATACGGCCCAGTTGCGCGATGTGGATATCTTGTCGTCCTCCAGATTCAGGAACTCGTTGCTCGGTACATTGTCAGGCAGTATGTAGCTGCCCTCGGCCTTCAGCATTGACGGGAACACTATGCAGTGGAACACGATGTTGTCCTTGCCTATGAAATGGACAAGGCGAGTGTCCTGATTCTTCCACCAGGTCTCCCAGCTGCCCTTCTCGGGATGTGCGTCGCACAGTTCCTTGGTATTGCTGATGTAGCCGATAGGAGCGTCAAACCATACATACAGCACCTTGCCCTCAGCACCTTCCACCGGAACAGGAATACCCCAGTCCAGGTCGCGGCTCACGGCACGTGGCTGCAATCCCATATCGAGCCAGCTCTTGCACTGGCCGTAAACGTTCGGACGCCACTCTTTATGCTCTTCCAGAATCCATTTCTCAAGCCATTCCTGATACTGGTCAAGCGGCAGGTACCAGTGTGTGGTCTCCTTCATTACGGGCTTGCTTCCGCTGACGGTGCTGACCGGATTGATCAGCTCGGTAGGAGAGAGTGCCGTACCGCATTTCTCGCACTGGTCGCCGTATGCTTTTTCGTTGTGGCAATGCGGACATTCACCGGTAATATATCTGTCGGCAAGGAACATCCTAGCCTCCTCATCGTAGTATTGCTCATTGGTCTTCTGTATGAATTTGCCATTGTCATACAGCTTGCGGAAGAATTCTGACGCCAACTTCTCGTGTGTGGGCGAGCTGGTACGGCCATAGACATCGAACGATATGCCCATACCCTCAAAGGTATCCTTCATCAGATAATGGTAGCGGTCAATGATGTCCTTCGGAGTGACACCTTCCTTGCGTGCCCTGATGGTGATTGGAACTCCGTGTTCATCGCTTCCACCGATGAAAAGTACATCCTGCTTCTTCAGACGCAGGTAACGCACGTAAATGTCTGCCGGTATGTACGCGCCTGCCAGATGACCTATGTGAAGCGGTCCGTTAGCGTAAGGCAGTGCCGATGTAACCAGTGTCCTTTTATACTCCTTCATTTTATTGTAGGTTATGATTTGTCTCTAGTCGCAAAATTACACTTTTTATCTGAATCTCTGATTTGTGTGGAAACGTCTGCCCGTTTTTCATCTTCTATTCAAATATTGTCTGTGGATTGATGATGCCTGAGATACTGCATCAGTTTGTGAAGGATATAGGACAGTATCAGGATGATAATTGTTATGAAGGAATATGAGACTATGCTTTCTGAATTAAGCCCAGCTCTGATTATAATGTTTTTCAGAACTACAATGACAGGTAACTGCATCAGAAAAATCTCAAGACTTATTTCCCCGCCAGTCTGAATAGCCTTGCTATGAAGCAATTTTGTCAATATGCCATTTTGATTGTCCGTAAATATGAGCATCATCATTGCGGGTGGCAGGAACAGCCAGAACATAGCACTGGCTTTTATCCAAAGAGGCGCGATATAATATACTGGAATGCTTGCTGCAACAAGAGCCACTGCTGTCATCTGCATTGCTGATACTTTGGCGGATGATGCATCATAATGTCTTGATGTGATGTACTTTCCGTATTTCTGGAATATCCTGAAGCATAATATGCCGATGAAAAAATCAATAAGCCGTGCAGGTGGAAATACGTATAGCAGATACTGCTCTGTAACAAGATGCGCAAATGAGCAATATACAGCCAATATGCAGGACATTATGGCTATAAGCTGTTTTTTCCCACTCTTCATACCTACCGGATAGAGCAGCGGAAAGGACAGGTAGCAGAATAATAAGCTGCTGAGAAACCACGATGTACCGTTCATTCCGAAGTGATATGCCGGATCGGGTATCCAGCTTTGGATTAAAAGCAGATTGGCGGCCAGCAGACGCATATTGACAGAATGTGTGCTGAGTATGCTGATAGCCAGGAATGGTATCAGTGTGATAATATGAATCGGGTAGAATTTCCTAAGCTGTCGTACCGGCAGGGCTAGAGGATTCGTATCCCTTTCGGGGCATCTGGAATATGACATTGAGCATACAAAACCACTTGCGATGAAGAAGAAGGCTACACCGCATTCGCCACCAAAATCGAATTCGGTCAGATGTGAGAAAACTATGAGCATACAGAAAATGAACCGCATGGCCTGAAGGTTCTTGTTATAGTTCTTATCTGTGCCTATATCTGCGTGATGCATCTCTTTCATATGGTTCCAAATATGCAAAGTTACACTTTTATCACGAACCGTAAAAAACAGATTTTGAATTGTAACGAATAATTTCTATTTTTACGCAAATTGTTGAATATAATATCTTTACGAATGTCAAGGTTGTTGGATAAATTCGTAGTGTATCTGTCAGGACTTTACTACAGAAGTATAACTAAGACTGCTGAGAACTGCCCCGTTCCGGACAATGTGCGTGAGCACTGTGATGTGCCGTATCTCAACCGGTCAGGAAAGCAGCTGCTGATGGATATATTTGAGCCGGTAGATGATAATCAGGAGAGACCTGTGATAATATATATCCACGGTGGCGGCCTGGTAGTCGGAGACAAGATTATGTCCAAGGGCTTTTGCATTGAATTGGCGAAGCGCGGTTTCCTGGTATTTGCACTCAACTATCAGCTCGCGCCAATAGTATCTGTATATGACCAGTTTGATGATGTCAGCGCGGGAATGGATTACGTAGGTTCCAGAATCATTGACTTTGATGTCAATCCATTTCGTATTTATCTCGTAGCCGACAGTGCCGGAGCATATCTGTCCATATATACGGCGGCTATGGCAAGGTCGACGAAGATTCAGCAGGCACTGGGGCAGACTCCAACGAGAATGTCGTATAAGGCTATGGCGCTTATCGGCGGTATGTTCTACACCAGGAACAATGATGTTGTTGGTAAATATCTGTCTCATTTTTTCTATCGTGACGCACAGAAGAACAAAGCGATGGATCCATATCTTGACCCAGAGAATGTGGAAGTGTCCGGAAATCTGCCACCTTGTCTGCTTGTTACATCAGAACACGATATTCTCAGGAAATATTCGGAAAAGCTTCTGGGTATTCTCTGGAAGCATAACATCAACTACCATTTTGTATATATGGGTGATGACAAGCGTTTCACGCACGTATATCCTGTACTGCATCCTGAGGATTCTGAGAGCCAGAAGGTAATAGACATTATAAAGGAGTGGTTTGACAAATACTGATTTTTACAGACATGAATATAAATAATGTGAAAGCCTGGCAACTTGTCTGGCGGGAGAATCAGGATAATCTCGATGGAATGGCTATAGATTTCGGTATAAACCAACTGTCGTACCGTCAGCTTTTTTCCGTATGGGAGAACAATGCGAGAATGTTCACGGCTCTTGGTATTACACGTAAGAATGACTCACGTGTGATGATGTGTATGCCAAATTCCGTGGAATGCATCAATATGATATACGGACTTGATATGACAGGCGCCATTCCCGTATTCTTTCCGGAGTTCACATTCCCTATCCATAAAGTCGTGTCAATGATTGAGGATCAGTCAATCACAGACATTGTGATTTCCGATTTCCTATATACAGCATTCTTTGCCAAGTCAAAAATCCTGTTCCAGAAGTACGGAATCAGAAATATCATAACAGTGAACAGCCCGGATGTAAACCGTGATGTACCATTCCCGTTCTGTGTTGGCACATCGTTACTGTCATTTGCCTGCAAGGCATTCAAATATCGTCAGGACTATCATCTGCTGCTCAAAAAACACAGGGATGTTGATATTTACTACGATGAGGCACCGGACAGTGCCGTGTCAATCATACTTTCTACATCCGGCTCAACTACAGGACTTGGCAGGCAGATACCGTTTACCGATTATAATCGTAATACGATGGCCAGGCAGTTGATGACATCTGATCTTGGAATCGTAAGCCGTGGCCTGCGTATTGCCTTGATGCTGAGTATGGTATCTCCATACGTGACAATCTCGTCTCTGCATTCGATGCTGGTTGCGGGAGGCACCATAGTTGGAGATCCGCTGTATCTTTTCAAAGTGATGCTTAACAAGCAGTGGGTGGAGTCGCTGATAGACTCAAGACCGAATGTGGTTCTGGCAATCAATCATTTCTGGAAAGATTTCATGAAAAACAAGGCCAGCCGCAATGCAGATTTGAGTTTTCTTAAATATGTGGTGTCAGGAGGCTCGTATTCATCTCCTGAGGATTTGCAGAACCTTCAGAATTTCCTGCGCAGCCATAATTCCAATGCGTACGTTATCAATGGCTATGGCGCATCCGAACTGGGCGGCTGCTGTATGGCACTTACGGATAAATGTCAGCGCTTCGACTCAATGGGCATTCCACTGCCTGGAGTGAAGACACGTATTAAGGACAATGACGGTAATTTCATAGTCCCTGCAGATGAGCCATTGCAGGGTGAATTGTATGTCTGTACTGAGGCTCTGTCTCCGGATTTTCCCGGTGAAAAGGCTACTTTCAAGACAGAAATCATAGATGGAGAACGCTATTTCAGAACGAAGGACATAGTGAAATATCACGATGACGGCAGCTATGATTTCGTAACACGTGTTGATATGATGTTCCAGGTGGTATCGGGAATAAAATACTATCCTTTGATTGTAGAGGGCATAATCCGCAGGAGTGCAGGTGATATGGTGGAAAACTGCGCCATAATAGGTGAGCCTATGGGCAACGGTATCCACAATATTGTGCTGTATGTGGTATTACGTCACGATATAAGTGCCGGTATTGGAACAGTCAATGAACTCTTCTCAAGGATACTCATTACCAGAAGTGTCTCATCTGATAATAGGATTGAGATGTATGAATTGCCTGACAAGGTGATTTTTGCCGATAATCTCCCGCTCAATGCCGGCGGAAAGACGGATTACCATCAGCTTCGTAATACGCCTGTTCCCGGAGTGTCATTCCGTATAGCTAAGAATATGATGACGGACACATTCATAGTGATTCCTACTTTCCCCAGTCGGCACGGTCAAGGGCGCGGTAACCGATAGCTTCGGCAATGTGGTGCTTTTGAATATTCTCTGTGCCATCCAAATCAGCTATTGTGCGGGCTACGCGAAGAATACGGTCGTATGCACGTGCTGAGAGATGAAGACGGTCTATAGCTCCGCGCAGCATCTCAAGTCCATCCCTGTCGGGTTCGGCGAACTGGCGCATAAGACGACTTGTCATCTGTGCATTGCAATGAATGCCATTGACATTGTGGAAGCGTTCTTCCTGACGCTTACGTGCACAGATTACACGCTCGCGTATGCTTGCCGAAGGCTCTCCCGGGGTTATGCGGCTCATCTCTTCAAAATCCAATGGTGCAATCTCAATCTGTAGGTCAAACCTGTCCATCAGTGGCCCGGAAATACGGTTCAGATAGCGTGTTATGGCGTCAGGACGGCAGTTGCAGGGATGTGTCGGATGCGTATAGTAACCGCATGGACAGGGATTCATTGAAGCCACCAGCATGAACGATGCCGGGTATTCCACATTGTATTTAATACGTGAGATATGTATGTTACGCTCCTCCAGCGGTCCGCGCAGCACTTCAAGTGCGTGGTGTTGGAATTCTGCGATTTCATCAAGGTACAGGATGCCATTATGTGCCATGCTTATCTCGCCGGGCTGGGCATTTGCCCCTCCCCCGACGAGTGCAGTACGTGATATCGTATGATGCGGACTGCGGAACGGCCGTTCTGTTACAAGCGGGCTGTCCGGCTTGATCAGCCCGGCTACAGAATGGATTTTTGTTGTTTCAAGGCTTTCCGCCGGAGTCAGCGGAGGCAGTATGGAAGGCAGGCATTTTGCCATCATCGACTTGCCGCTGCCGGGAGGGCCGACCATAATTATATTGTGTGAGCCGGCCGCAGCCACTTCCAGTGCCCTTTTCACAGATTCCTGCCCTTTGACATCAGCGAAATCAGGGTATTCCGATGTGCTGTGACTGGCGATATTGCCTTCGATGTGATGCCGTTCCTCAAGTTGGCCTTGTCCGTTCAGGAATTCGGCCACCTGTCTCAAATTTGCAGCCCCATAAATGCGGATGCCGTCCACGACTGCCGCTTCATCGGCATTTTCCAGCGGGAGAATCATGTTTCTGAACCCTTCTTCACGTGCCTTTACGGCCATAGGGAGAACACCTTTCACCGGGTGCAGCACTCCGTCAAGTCCCAGTTCACCCATAATGAGTGTCTCATCCAGAATGTCTGAGTGGATCATTTCGCTTGCAGCCATTATTCCGATAGCGAGAGGCAGATCGTATGCCGCTCCTTCCTTGCGTATGTCGGCCGGTGCAAGGTTTACAATGGTCTGGCACGACGGAAATTTGAATCCGTTGTTCTGGAATGCAGAGATGATGCGCTCGTGACTCTCACGTACGGCATTGTCCGGCAATCCGACCAGAAAGAATTTGATTCCACGCGAAGTACTGACCTCAATGGTCACGATGTATGCGTCTATCCCGCGGACAGCCGCACCGAAAATTTTTATCAGCATAGTGTATCGTATTAGATTATGTTGTTCTGATGGTAACTAATTCATTGTTTGTTCCTTTGTGTTCTGTTTGATTTTTTTGCCTTGTCTGTTTTTGCGTCAGGTGACCTTCTTATTTCATCAGCGATGACATTCAGGTCATCTCCGTGAATTACAATTCTGTCGTGAGTCTTGTCAAGAAGTATGAAGTACGGCAACCGCTTTATCTTGAAGTTACTCATTATCTTGCCGTTCCAACCTCTAGGGTCGTTATACTGATTCCAACTGACGCTATCCTCGCTGATTGCAGTCATCCACCGCTGCCTGTCCGTATCAATGGATATGCCTGCAATGGAGAGGGATTTCTTTGCATGTCTCTTCTCAATAGCCTTCAGACTGTCGGATATCTGCCTTGACGCCTTGTCCCACGATGCCCACACGTACAACAGAGTGTTCTCCTCTTCAAACAGACTGCCCAGTGCGTAGCTGACGTGTGATGTGTCATTAAGCTGGAAATTCCCGATGTTCTTAATGCTGATATCGCGCCGGCTCAGCTCCGGTGATATTTCAGATATGAATATGTTATCTTTCATCTGGCCGCTCATCCTGTCAATCAGGCTACTTGACTGCTCTGGACTGATGTTATCATTCATGACACAATATCTGTATATGAGATAAGGTGTCACCTCGGAGAACGGATAGATAGAGATGAAACTGTCTATATGCTGTATAATCTGTTCCGGCGTGGTGTCATTCTGCATTGCGGGTATGAATTCGCGGTATTGACGGTCATACATACTGCCTTCCACTGTGATTCTACCTATTGAATCGCTGAGAAAAGAACTCTTCAGACCCCTGTCTGCGAAAACAGGCTCTCTTCTTCCGTCCTGGAACAGGAGTATGATTGGTGTCAAGGTATCAACATCACAGTGATATGTAAATTCCCCGTTCTCTATCAGGATTGTGTCAAAACGGTCAAACCTGGAATCAATGCCCGTTGCCAATATGATACCATTCCCAATGTCGGCTGTCGTGCCGTTGAGCGTGAATCTGTCCTTATGCCCGGAGCAGGACGCAATGAGAGCCGGCAATACAAGCCATATTATGCGTGTCAGTGCTCTCATCGGAATATGTAGTTATTTATTTGCACGTTTGCGCTCCAGCTCGTCCAGTATGACCTTGCGCATACGCATGCTCTTGGGAGTTACCTCAACATATTCATCGTTCTTGATGTATTCCAGTGCCTCCTCCAGTGAGAATACTACAGGTGGTGCAATGTGCGCCTTCTCATCGGCACCGCTGGCGCGCATATTGGTAAGCTGCTTCGCCTTTGTCACATTGACTACAAGATCCTTTTCGTGCACGTGCTCTCCGACAACCTGTCCGGCATACACCTGCTCCTGTGGGTTTACGAAGAACTTGCCTCTGTCCTGCAGCTTGTCGAGTGCGTAGGCATAGACGGTACCGGTCTCCATAGCCACCATCGAACCATTTGTACGACGCTCAATCTCGCCCTTGAATGGCTGGTACTCCTTGAAGCGGTGGGCCATGATAGCCTCGCCCTGTGACGCAGTCAGTACATTTGTCCTCAGACCGATTATGCCACGTGACGGAATGTCGAATGTTATTATCACGCGGTCTCCTTGAGTCTCCATTGATGTCATATCGCCTTTCCTGCGGGTGGCAAGGTCAATCATCTTGCTGCTGAATTCCTCAGGGACGCTGATGGTAAGCTCCTCGATGGGCTCGCATTGCTTTCCGTCAATCTCCTTCATAATAACCTGAGGCTGACCTACCTGAAGCTCATATCCTTCCCTTCGCATTGTCTCAATGAGGATGGACAGATGCAGGACTCCACGGCCTGATACAATCCACTTGCCATCACCTTCGGCAGGCTCCACGCGCAATGCAAGGTTCTTGTCCAGTTCCAGCTGCAGGCGCTCATATACATGCCTTGAGGTAACGTATTTACCTTCCTTTCCGAAGAACGGCGAGTCGTTTATTGTGAATAGCATACTCATCGTTGGCTCGTCAATGGCGATAGGAGGCAGCGGGTCGGGATTCTCAGCATCACAGATGGTATCGCCTATCTCGAATTTCTCCAGACCAACAATGGCGCAGATGTCGCCGAAGCCGACCTCCTGCGTCTTCTTGCGACCCATACCCTCGAATGTATGCAGTTCCTTGATCTTTACCTTCTCAATACTGCCGTCGCGGTGGGCCAGGCTGCAGGTCATACCCTCCTTCAGAGTACCTCTGTTGATACGGCCTATAGCGATTCGACCTGTGTATGATGAGTAATCCAGCGATGTGATGAGCATCTGCAGAGAACCTTCCTGTTTCTTGGGTGCGGGGATGTATTTGATGATGGCATCCAGCAGCGGCAGGATGTTTTCCGTCGGTTTCTTCCAGTCGTCGCTCATCCAGGCCTGCTTGGCCGAGCCGTAAAGTACGGGGAAATCAAGCTGGTCCTCCGTGGCATTCAATGCGAACATCAGGTCAAAGACCATCTCATAGACTTCTTCCGGACGGCAATTGGGCTTATCTACCTTATTGACTACCACGATAGGCTTCAATCCTATTTCCAAAGCCTTTTGGAGTACGAAGCGTGTCTGGGGCATCGGTCCTTCAAACGCATCTACCAACAGGATACACCCGTCTGCCATATTGAGCACGCGCTCCACCTCGCCGCCGAAGTCGGAGTGTCCCGGAGTATCAATAATGTTAATTTTTACATCCTTATATATAATGGATACGTTCTTCGAGAGAATCGTTATTCCCCGTTCTCTCTCCAGATCATTATTGTCCAGCATCAACTCGCCTTTTGCCTGATTCTCTCTGAACAGGTTACCGGCCATCATCATCTTATCAACCAGCGTTGTCTTACCGTGGTCAACGTGGGCGATTATCGCAATATTCCTTATCTCCATTTCTCGTCTGAAGCGGGTTTTCGTAAATCAGACCGCAAAGTTACGCAAAAATCGGCTAATCTTTCTTGCCGTAACCATAATAATGGCCGGTGTACTTGTAGGTATATCCATACCTGTCAGACTTGGTATCATAGTCATTCAGAACGATGTTGATGTTCTTGATTGCCTTGTTGTCCGACTCTGCCATTTCCTCCAGAATCTGGAGTGGAGTGTAGCCTGCCCTTACCACATAGATGGTGGCATCTACATATTTGTTGATAATCATAGCGTCAGCTACAACGAAGTATGGCGCGGAATCGACAATTATATAGTCGTACTCGCTACGGAACTTGTCAAATATTGCCTGGAAATCGCATCTGACCAGAATCTCCTGTGGGTTTGGAGGTGTAGGGCCACAGAATATCACATCCAAATTCTCATTGACATCGCTGTTGATGATGATGGAATCCAATGATATGTTACCGTCAATTATATATTTTATGAATGTCCTGCTGACATCAATCCTGTCCGGGTGGAAGATTTTTCCTAACGAAGGGTTGTGGAGATCAAGCCCAATCAGTAGTACTTTCTTGCCCATAGTAGATAGGGAAAGCGCCAGATTGGCGGATACGAACGACTTACCTTCACCTGGTATAGACGATGTCACCTGAAGGACTTTCGCATCGGGCAGGTATTGAAGATTTGTCCTCAGCATCCTGAAGGATTCAGCACAGGAGTTGTTGGATTCCTGTGGAATAAGTGTGCAGTTCTTCTTGTCCGATTTCAGAAGGACTGCCATCACAGGAGCTTCCAATCGGGATGTGATGTCCGATTTCAATTCCACCTTAGTCCTGAGAAGAGCCTTGAGAAGAGCGATTGCCGGTACAATGCAGAGCCCGAGTATCAGTGCAACCACCATTATCTGCATTTTGGCAGGCGATACAGGATTCTCAGAGCCGAAAGCCTCTTCTATGACAAAGAACTTATCCATTTTGGAGTAAATTACTATCTGCGCCTCCTCCCTTTTCTGCTGAAGCATCAGATAAAGCGGTTCAACCACGTTCATCTTACGGTTGAACTGCTGAACCTGAAGCTGCTGTTGCGGTATGTCAGATATCTGACGCTTACCCGACGATATGGTCTTCTGCAACTCCTTCTCCCGTATGGAATATATCCTGTTCAAGTTATCTACCGCTATCTGAATGCTTTTTTTGAGCTGTTCAAGCTGGATGTTCATATTGAGTACGCGGGGGTTATTTTCGCTAGAATTTGAAATTAGTCTGTTGCGTTCCACCACCTGATTGTTGTAGGATATAATAACTTGGTTGAGGCTGTTGTCGGTAATACCTACATTTGATGGAATAACTTCATATTTTGTTTCGTCTTGACCATCCAGATGTTCTCGTATCATCTTGATTACTTCGAGTTGCAATTGCACTTCGTTAAGCTGCGCTTGGTAGTCGCGGTTGCTGGATATTGCCACCTGTGACTGCGAAAAAAGGTCAATCACCTGATTGGATGACTGATACTGCTCTAAATCTCCTTCTGTGATGCTAAGTATCTGTGACAGGTCATTTATACGACTGTCTATGAATTCAATGGTATTCTGTTGTGCAAGGGTAGCGTATGCCCTAGCCTCCTTGTTGACAGTGGTGACTAGAGTGTTCAGAATGTCTCTCGACCTGGCTGTGATGCCATCCGTGTGGCGTAGAATAATCACATCGCTCTGCTTGCCGCTCTGTGTTTCTACGTCCAGACCGACACTGAATGCAGTCGCGGCAATTGCCGAAGTAGTGTAGGAACATTCATAAAGAACACCTTTCCTCATTTGAGTAGGATATGCCAAATCAACTGAAATCACCACATTGCCAAAATCCAACTGTTGGCCATATTCCACCTTGTTGCCATGCAGAGGATTCGTGCCACCTTCCACACTGATTTCCTCAATGGTAAATGATGTTCCATCGTTATGTCTGAACTTCAGGTGGATACTCTTAGGGAGCATATCTTCCGGCATCAGTTTATTCATTTCCGCATTCAGACTGAACGGATTGTTCCTATAATATTCAAACCTCTTTCTGTCAATGAGTTTGACACCAGTAAATCCGAATATGGGAGACTTGTAGTAGAAATAGCGCGTGTCTATGCCCAGTTCTTCCACGACCTTCCTCATCATAGACGGACTCTTTAGTATGAATACCTCATTTTCGATGCTTTTGGTCTGCGTAGTCCCTATCAGTTCGGAAAGCACATTCAGTTCTGAAACCGTTTCTTCGTTGTGATTGAGCAGAATCCACGACTCCTGCCTATATTGGTACGGCGAATACTTGACTAACAAAAATCCTGTCAGCAGCGACACCAATGTGGCAGCGATTATCCACCAGCGCAGATTCCAGCACAGAGTGAACAGCTGTGCCAGCGTTATTGTATTTATCTTAAAATTTTCCTGTGCCATTGCGTTATGTTGTCATTTTGGACTACAAATATAGATAAAAAAGTTTTCAGGGAATTTCCAATTTTGCAATCCACTGTTTGGGAGCAAAATAGAAAGGTCTGAAAATATAGTCTTTTATTAGTCTCTTGATGCCGCTTGTCAGCTTCTGCCCAGTGGTTTCCAGTTCGCCGGATTTAAGTCTGGTGGCACGTATTGCTTGATGGAATATAAGGTCGTAATCCTCAATGTGCTCCCACTGGGTATATATCTTATCGCGATTTTCTTTCTGTGACAGATGCTTGTAAATCAGGGCAGAAAACACAGCCTGGTCATGTCTGTTCTCCTTGAAACCTTTCTGCTGTGATGCTATTTCTGAGTGTGGAACATCGTATGCCAGTTCAGGATGCTGTATCATCAGGTCGCGCCATTCGCGGACAAATGCAATAGTGAAAGGTGTTACTTTCAGTATTAGTGCCGTAGCCATATGTTGATAGAGCTTGTGCCACATCGGACCATTGGATGAGAACCGTTCCATAAGTTCCCGTCTTGTCCAGTGCCCTGTCTGCTGGTATAGTCTCTGGGCTACGATATCGTGCTGCTCAAGCTTGTGCCAGTACCATTGCCATTCCTTCGAAGGATATACGGAGCAGCCGGCATCGCAATACACAATCATATCCCCATCATCGTGACTTTCCATCGCCTTCAAAATGATGTCCGGTTTCCAACTCCACAGCCCGCTTCCTCGGGGTACTTTGATAATGTCAGATTCCAACAGTTCTACAGAAAGGTCGTTCTGTCCGTAAGCAATGACCTCATCAAATTCAGATGTGGCCTCAGCCTGTTTGGTAAGCCTCTCCTTCGACTTCTGATATGGGCCGTCACCGTATGTCATTAGTATTTTCTTCATTTATATTTCATCAATATCACTAATAATTCTATATCGAGAGCCTCCGATTATGGAAGCGTATTGGGCAAATTTTCCAGAATACATTCCAGGTAGGACTATGGAATATGCAAACTCACTTCTCCCAATGGCGTAAAAATCCAAAATAGTTTTATCCCACGAATCAGTATTATTGGAATGAGCAGTATGCTTCACTTTATGTTCTGATATTTTATTATATCCCTTTTCCTCACATACTTGTAGAAAGTTTGAATTATCAGAAAAGATAAAAACCGGAAGGTGTTGATGTACGTTTGATATCTTTTTGATGCAAGCCAAACAGTTTTCAATTAATTCTTTCTGTTGCTCGTTATTTAATATTGGATATACATCGGTCCTTCCTTCGAAGTTTCCAAGTAAATTTACAAATCTGAAATGTAATGCGATATATTGCCTCTCCGTAGGGCAATATTTGTTAATCAAATCCAAAAGGAATGGGGTTGGTGAAAACAGTTCATCAAAGCGATCTTTAAAGGTACTGTACCATTGAGTTTCCGGAAGTCCTTTCTGTTGAACATCATAGCGGATAATGTCCTCTCCAATATACCAGTAGTAGTGATATTGGAATCCTTCCTTCATGACAGGAATAGGATATTTTACAGTGTAAGTAGATAATTTTGCAGCAAAAACGGAACGATTCATCTCATCCAGATTACATCTCCAATCGATTTTATTTGGTAAAAAATATCTTTCAATATCAATTGGCATTTTGAAGTATAACCTATACTGAAAGCCATTCTCCTTTGCTATGTAATAAGTACCGATTATCGTTTTCAGGTTATCCGCCATGCCTGCCTTCGGAGTCCATTTGTTGACAATATAGAATACGACATTGTTTTTTTTACCTATATCGCTTCTTCTCAGATATTTTAGAGTAAGAATACTTTTTTGAATAAACCAAATTGTATGACGTGCTATGCTACCGTTATCGGGTATATATTTTACAGGTGACATATTATATTAATGTTATTGAATAATGTGTATTGTTGCAAAAATTGCTAACGTATGTATTTATAATAAGCAAAAAACAAATTTATGAGGGCGATGATAATCCAATGTGTTCGCTTAATTTGCAGTGTGGTAGACTCTGGTATGTGGCTGCTCATAATGCCGTAGCACATAAATGTTCCAGGAATAGCGGCGAATGCCCTCCGTACATCTGGCGAACCATATATGATGGCAGAATAAATAAAAAGAGATGCCAGAAAAATAATCGTATATTGTTTTTTCCGACCCTTTGCTTTGAAACAATAATAAATACATGAAGCAAAAACTAAAAAAAGGAGGTATGGTGATAGAATATATGGTAGATTCAGCCATGTTTCTGCCTTACCAAAACAGTACATAAACATTGGTAGTGGCATCAGTGTCATATATACTATCATAATGATGGTATTTAGCGGGAATGGTAACTGATAGAATTTGATAAACAATCCGCCTGTATTATTTAAAGTCTTTTGGTCGTATATATCCAAAGAATTTGCATTAGAATGAAATGATTCGTTTAGCATAAAAAGCATTCCGATTCCAATGATTATTAACGTAATAATACCCAAAATGCCAATTCTGTCTTTCAGATAATCATAATAATATGCGAATGGATAGACTAACATCAGCAATCCGTTTTCCGGTCGGAGTCCTCTTGCGACAAAAAATAGTATAATGAATAAAAGAAGTCGATGCCTGACTTCTTCCTTCAGACATATATATGCTGCTATAGTATATACAAGACAGACATAGGTGTCGCGTGTAAATATGGCTGAGGTGATATACAGATAGGAAAACAAACCGAAACAGGTTACTATGGTTATGATTCTATATTGTGATATGTTTTTGTATTCAAACAAATTGGTTATTACAGCAATTACTGATGCGCCAATCATAAAGATATGCAATCTCATAAATAGCCTCAAATTAGCCACACCGAGTGCCATCCCTATTTTGCCGTTCAGTGCCATAATGAAAGCTCCTAAAGGATAATGTGAGAATAGGGGGTTTGCAATTGTTTTATGGAAAAGTTCCCTCCATGAGCAGGGTAATACCGTTTGTGTTATCAACTTGTAAAAGGTATGTGCTGCATCGTTGTGGACGTAGTAGTCCTTATTCGGGTCGTGAATAAGTTCTATATGGGTTAGTAAGACTAAAGTACCATATATCAAAAAAAAGAGAGTGAATAGAAACATAGTCATCTCTTTCTTGGGACGGAGAGTCACTTGCAGTATCAGTCTTGTGATGACATATCCCGCAAGTATTGCAAGAGCCATTGCCATCTGGCCGGAATATAGCCAGTAGCCAACGCTCAGTAGCGATATCAGTATGTACAATATAATCATCCTTCAATCAATTTGATATATGCACTTATGAACTTTTCGCTTGAGAATCCTGTCTCGATTCTTTTTCTTGCCGCTTTACCCATTCCAACTATCTCAGAACTGGGAGCAGTTATCATTTTTTCCATTGCTTCTGCAATAGACTGCTCTGATAAAGGATTTACCAGATAACCGCACTTGCTGTCGCTGAGTATGTACGGATTGTCACAGACATCGCTGGCAATCACGGGTAAACCGCAGGACATGGCTTCGCACAACACATTTGGGAAACCTTCATATAGAGATGGAAGTACAAATGCATCCGCTCCTTGATATACTTTTACAATGTCCTTTTTCGGGTCGTGAAATGTCAATATTTTATCCAATCCTAAGTTCTTACGCAATGTCAGGCACTCATCAAAATAACTCTGAGGATATGGGTCTCCGTACCAGTCAACACTGAAATCATATCCTTTACCATTGAGTATTGCCAGAGTTTTGATGAAATGAAGAACATTCTTCTGCTCCACTACACGTGCTACAACAAGAAATTTGAAAGGTTTGCCGCAGGTATGTTGTTCCGCAGGGATAAAATTCCTGCAGTCAATCACATTGTTTATGGTATGCGTCCTACTCTTTAAATTCGGAAAATTGCCGGCAATGTAATTATATTGGGAGTGAGAGTTGGGAACAACAGCATCTGCAATTCTGAATAGGAAGAAACGGAGTCTTTCGCTGTTTGTGACAGATTGGGATGTGTTGCGTTCCGATACAATCAGTTTGAATCTGTGTCTTGACAGAAGTTTACTGATACAGGCAATGACGGATGGACGTTCCAGGTAAGATATCACAGTGTCCGGACGGTTTTCCTTCACATGTCGGAGGAACATTTTCATGATGTTCCATTTGCCTTTGGTAAGTTTGTGGCAGAATGGGATATCGTGCTTATTAAGCCAGTCATTATAGAATGTGTTATCCCAATAGTCCAGAATGCTGACAACATAACCTTTCTCCTTAAGAAGAGAAGCTAGTGTTACCAGCTGGCGTTGTGCACCGCCGGAGCATAATACATCTGTAAACAGCAGTACCCGTTTCATCTGACCTTCCATTACATATCCTGTATCCGTAAGTGCGCTATCGTATGCTGTTTCTGCCTTTTGCAATATTCAATGACTTTTTCCGTCTCTCCTGCGAATACATTTTGTCCACACATCATAAATAGCCAATATGCAAAGCCATCATAATTCATTTCAATCATCTTGGGATTGCCGGAGCAATCCAGACTTATATCCATTGAATGCAATCGCATGTGAATATTCCGCGAAGCTAATTCTTTCGCGAAAGTTACAATCTTATGCCATTCTGGAATTACAAAGTCTGTTTTTGAAAAATCTATGCCATTCCATTCAATATGACTAGTGCCGTATTGGTCAAACGTCGTTTTCTGTAGTCTGCCGTTTTCTACATCTATTCCTACAAAATGACCACCTGCATGGGCATTGTCTACGAATGCCCCTTTTGCTCCAATTCTGATTAATGCGCCGCTGACAATTATTCGTTCATCCACCACAGACCTGTACGCACATATTCTCATTGTGTTGACTGACGTGTCGTTGAATTGTGCCAAATAGGGGTGCTGTATGAACAATTCCTGAATGTTGAAATTAGTGCCGTACCTGTTTAAGAAATCTCCGTTCAGTTCAGTTTGGCTGCAATCCCGAAATACCCCGTCGGTATCCCTTGAGAATATGATAACTCCTCTACCGGAATTTGAATCAATTGCGGGCTTAATGCATACTTTGTTATGTGGTTGCAGGACTCTTGCAATATCGGAAGATGATATATTGGTGATTTGTTCAGGAAAATCGGGAATTGGCCGAAAATCACCGTTTAACAGACGAGAACCGTTAATCCTTGATACGAGTATTTTGGGAAAACTGGAAGGGTTGAGATACAGACCGTATGCATTTTTATCAGCGTAATAAGATCTATGCCTCAAAGGGTTTAAATATCGTTCCAAAAACAGATGACCTATTGTCTCCGGGACTATGTATGGTACACATCCGATGCGATGTGAGAAAAACCTGTAGGTGTATGGCTCAACTCTTGGTGTTACCTTGCGCCATAATGCCAGATATTCTTCCTCTCCAGCTTGTGGTTCATTCGGATTAATACCATTCCTCATGCAATTCTGTTTCCACCATGAATAATCAGATCGAGCAAATTGCCTTGATTGAAATTTATCGTACAGATTAATTATAAGTTTACCTAACGTCATTTATTGATAGATAGAAGATTTCCTAATTTCATATCCCATTCATTTGGCTCATATTTCGACCAACCACCTCCTGGAAAGAACGTCAGTTCTCCGAAATATATTCTTCCCTTGACATTGTATAAATCGACTCTGACAAAGGGATATCCTTGACAAAGCCTGCCAACAATATGTAACATCTCCTTGAAATTGTCAGGCTGTACAAAATGTTTCTCTTTTATCGGACTATAAATCATACCAAATGGCATCAGGTTGCCATTTAAGTCATAGTAATTGGCATGATGTTCAACGCCTCTTCCAAAGTCTATTCTATAGCAATAAGGATTTCCGTTAAAACAGAAAAATTTGTAGTCTATGATATCTTTATTCGGATTATTACTATGTATAATTTTCAAGTCATTTTCCAGGAAAACACTATAACCTGTGCAGTTGTTATCTGCCAAGTTTGTCAAATCAACATACAATTCCTTTCCGTTAATCTGATAGAAGTCCAGTCGTGATGTAGGTATTGTTGTTGCAAGTCTAAGACAAATCTCCTTGATCTTCTCTGAATATGAAGTGTCGTAAGGTATCCCATTAGTGCAGGTAACAATAAAATCAGGCTTGACATTGCTGGCACTGTTTTCCAATAATTCCTCCGCGATGAACCTGCGCGGTACAGAATAGTATGGGTATTCCTTGTTTGTCTTTGAGTAATTTCTGTTACCTAATTTCTTAAGTTGTGCCTTTGCTTTGTTAATGTCAAAATTTCTCTTGCCAGTGCAGATGACTATGCTACCGCTGTCTCCTGCAGCTTTGATGACAAACTTGTCAGGTAATGCTTTCCAGTCAATTTCATCCACAGAATTCCAAATTCCTAAAGTCGGGATAATGTATTCATCACCAATCAGGTCCTTCACATAATACTTTACCGCAACCTTGTCAACCAATTGCGTATATTCCGGATGTCTGTCATTCAGTTTGAGCCACTGTATTTTTTCGTTGAATGTTTTCGGATTGTCGAAATCCATCCAGTACCCCATAATCATACGGTATTTGACTTTCAGAAAGAACTTGTCCGTTGTCAGTGGAGGGGCAAACCTTTCCCATGCCATAAACAGAATCGTTGATGGTTTATGAAAAAGGTAGTAAATAAACTGTTTTATAAAATGTAACATTATCCTCCATTATACTTAATAAGATATTTTCTCGCCTTCAGATAAGACAACGTTCCCAGTAATACTCTGCTAAGAAGCATTGTTAATGCAGCTCCAAGATATGTGTAGTATCGAACCAGCGGAATGGCGACAACCATTCCTACGATGGATGCAATTACCGTTATATTCCTCTGCTCCCGCTCATGATGGTAGACAATGAGGTAGTTCGTCCCAAATGTTTGATTAAACTCCAAGAAGATGAATGAAATGGCCAAGATCCGAAGGACTGTTACCGATTCCTCAAATTCAGAGCCAAGCATAATGTGAATGATAAGCGGTGCAAATAAAAACAAAAGTGCTGCAATAGTAATTCCAAGCATTATGTTCAGCCTCGCGAAAGTGTTGAATTTATCCTTTCTTCTCGATAAAAACGGGAAGAAAGATCTTGCAACCACATCCTGCAGATAGTAGAACACGCTGAAAAACTTCTTTGCGCCATCGTATATGCCGTTGGCGTATGAACCTCCCCAAAATCCCATTAGGAGTACAGAAAAGCTGTTGTAGAGGTTGTGCGTCATTGAATTTAGGAATACATCTGTGCTTTGCCTGATACATGTCATTATGCTTCTAAGCTTAGGCCTATACAAGTGATATCCCCATTTGTAGAGTATGATGTACATCGTTACGATGCCGCATAGCAGATATCCTATGGTGGTAAGCAAAGGCTGCCAGTAGTAGTCTTCTTTTTCCTTGATGACGACAAAGACCATCAGCGTGAAGAAAATACGTGAGGAAATACTCAAGATGGTAGTGAATTTCATTTTTTCCACAGCCTGGAAGAACCAGTCAGGGAAAAGAATATGCCCCGGAATCAGCAGAAAAGATATAATAAGTATCAATGCGTTTTCACGGAAGGTTGGTACGAATATTATGGTCAGTGCCAGTATGATGCCTGATAGGAAAGTCAGCAGGAATCTTGACCACAGGACATTGCTGAAGATTTCGGACACTTTGTCCTTGTCATCGCGGTTCTGGGCGACGTCACGGGTAGCAGTGAAAGTGAACCCCCAGTCGGCAATGGTCTGTATCCAAACCAGTACAGCATTTGCGAAGGCGATTTTGCCGAAACCTTCAGTACCGATGACACGTGCCAGATACGGTATCGTAATCAAAGGCAAGGCGTAATTGGCTATCTGCAGTAATGACAGGTAGCCAAAATTCTTAGCTACTGTCCGCTCGTCTTCTTCTATGTTCAGTTTGCCAAGTTTTACCACGAGGTTTGCAACTTTAATCTATTGCTGGTCTTATCAGTATGTTTTCTGTTGCAAAATTACTGAAAAACATTAGAAATGTAGCGATTGATTCTGATATATCCGTTTTTTTGCTACCTTTGTAGAGCTAACTCGTGCAATGGAGAAATTTTCCGTACTGATGTCCGTCTATTCCAAGGAAAAGGCTGAGTATTTTGACCTTGCGTTGGAAAGTAATCTGACGAATCAGACTCTTCGCCCAGATGAATTTGTGCTTGTTTGTGATGGGAAACTGACCCCTGAACTGGAGGCGGTCATTGAGAAATATCGGAAATTGGTGCCGGATGTGCTGAAGGTCTATCGTAAGGAGAATGGTGGCTTGGGCAAGGCATTGAACTTTGGTCTGCCGAAATGCAGTTTCCCTTTAGTTGCCAGGTCGGACAGTGATGATGTGTGTGCTCCAGACCGATTTGAAAAACAGATTCGATATTTTGCCGAGCATCCTGATGTTGGCATAATCAGCTCGTATGTGGATGAGTTTGATGAGGACTGGACGAAGCCGTTGCATACGAAGACGTTACCATTGACTCACGAAGAACTGTGGGAAATGGCAAAATTCCGTAATCCGATTAACCATATGTCTGTTGTGATGCGGAAGGATGATGTGCTGGGAATTGGTTCGTATAGGCATATACCCTACATTGAAGATTATGAGCTGTGGGTGCGTGCTATGATAAATGGCATCAGGTTCGCCAACGTGGACAAAGTTCTGGTTCATGCGCGTGTAGGCAACGGTATGCTCAAACGCAGAGGAACAAGGAAATACATTAAGAGCTGGCACATTATGAATCGTTATATGGTGCAGCATGGCATGATTGGCAATGTGGTGTATGTGCGCAATATGATTGCCGTCATAGTTTTCGTATTTACGCCTATTGGCCTCAAGGAATTTGTATATAGGAAAATTTTGAGGAAGGGTTAAAAGATTATGTATAGGGTAAGCAAACGTGTATTTGACATTATATGTGCCGTTATAGGCATTGTCGGTACGTGCCCTGTCTGGATTGTTGCTGTCATTATGATTGAGATGTGTGATCCGGGACCTCTGTTCTATTTTGCGAATAGAGTGGGACAGGGTAACAACCGGTTCAAGATGCTGAAGTTCCGTTCAATGAGGATAGTGCGTGGGGTGGATGAGGCTTCACTGCGTCCTGATCAGAATAGAATTTTCTGGTGGGGCAGGGTGATGCGCAGGCTGAAAATTGACGAGCTGCCTCAGCTGCTGAACATACTGAACGGTACGATGTCTATTGTTGGCCCGCGCCCGGCTGCGGTAGATCAAGTGGAGATAACGCGTGGAGGTGAGAATGCGATTTGTGCACAGGTGCCATGTGGGTTGACAAGCCAGTCGAGTCTGTGGGACTACATCTACGGTGACCGGTTTGAGGAGGAAGAGGAGTATAATATTAAGGTATTACCCATCCGACTGAAACTGGATGTATATTACGTGAAACATGCCGGTTCCCTATGGGATATAAGACTCATATTATGGACTGTAACGGCCATTTTGTATACTGCCTGCGGGAAGTATCCGCAGTGGATGTATGATAAACTGGTAGAGTGTTCTGGAAATGTTTGATTTTGAAATAATTTTATGTGTATGAAATATCTTTTGGTAGTGTCGCATCCGGACGATGATGTGCTGGGTGCCGGAGCATCAATGTGGAAGTGGTCGCATGAGGGCCATGAGGTGGATGTGGCGATTATGTGTACGGAGGTGAAGGCCCGTGCGTTCCGCCCAGATGAAAAGGAGATGGAAAATGATACTAATAATGCTCTTGAATTTGTTGGTGTTCACAGAAAATATGAGGCTACATTTCCGAATATAGAGATGAATACCGTACCGCACCTGAAGCTTGTGCAGTTCATAGAGAGTGCCATTATGGAGAGCGAACCGGACATTGTAATTACACATCATCCTGCCGATACGAACAATGACCATATGCATACGTCCATGGCTTGTCAGGAGGCGATACGCCTGTTCCAGCGCAGACCGGAGGTGAAGCGCGTGAAGGAGCTCTGGTACATGGAGGTGCTTTCGTGTACGGAGTGGGTCATCAATAGCGCTCTGAAGGGATTTAATCCGAACTGTTTCGTGGAAGTCGGCAAAGAGGGTGTGGATGCGAAGATTCATGCTTTGAGCATGTATCGTGGAGTGATGCGCCCGTATCCGCATCCGCGCTCGGTGGAGTGCATAACCGGTCTTGCAGCCATGCGTGGCAGCCAGTGGAGACTGAATTTTGCCGAAGCTTTTGAAGTTGTAATGCGAAGCTGTTAATATGTATTTCACAATATGGGGGAGAGGCTCAAAGTGATGGTATTCACTCAAAACGATATCTTCTATATCCCTGTGAACATTCTCAAGGCCGCTCAGGTCTGCAACATTGTAGAAGTGGTGGATAATAAGGCAAAACATTCGCTGGACAATAAGATTTCGGACATGGTGCGGTGGTTCGGCTTCCTGCAATGCGCGAAGATGGGTCTCAGAGCATGTTGGCGCAAATGTCAGGGAATTATGGATGTTGTCAGCGGATACAGGCTGTATGGAGGAAAGTGCAGCATCAGGCATGCCGCTAAGGTTATCGGTGCGGATTTCCGCGTAGTGCCTGATCTCAATTCAAGGGACTATGTGCAGCATGTGCGTAGTGTGGCACCGGATCTGATAATATCGTATTCCGCTCCACAGATTATCAGACCGGAACTGCTGAGTGTGCCAAAATATGGTATAATTAATGTGCATGGTGCACTGCTACCCGACTACAGAGGTTGTATGCCATCCTTTTGGTATCTGTTCAATGGTGAGAAGCTGGGCGGTGCGACTGTCCATTACATGAGCGCGGACATAGATGACGGCGATATCTGTCTGCAGGACAGCGTTGATATAAGTGACTGTCGGACAATGTTCCAGCTTATGAGGAAAACCAAGGAACTTGGTGGTGAGCTGATAGTTGAGACTGTCCGTAGGATTGCGGCTGGGACTCTGGTGACACGACCGAATGACACGCGAAACGGCAGTTACTTTACATGGCCGACCGTGGAACAGGCCAGAGAGTTCAGAAGGAAGGGCAAATGCCTTAATTAGTACTTATGTGATAAAAAAGTTTGGCGGACAGGAAAAATGAGCTATCTTTGCACCCGCTAAATCAAAAATAGAGAGAAATGTATTTAGACAAAGAGAAAAAACAGGAAATCTTTGGACAATACGGAAAGTCCAACACGGATACTGGCTCACCGGAAGCTCAGATAGCCCTGTTCTCATACCGTATTTCCCACTTGACGGAACATCTTAAGGAGAACCGTAAGGATTATAGCACTGAAAGAGCATTGACTCAGCTTGTAGGTAAGCGTCGTGCATTGCTTGATTATCTGAAGAGAAAGGATATCGAGCGTTACCGCGCCATCATCAAGGCTCTGGGTCTGCGTAAGTAAGGCTAAGAAAAAGTAAAGAGCCGCTTCCGGAAACAAGGAGGCGGCTTTTTTGTTTTTAATATGTAAATGATGACAATTCGTAAGGTTTGCGTATTCTGCGCCTCAAGTCCGCACGTACCGCAGATATATCTTGATGAAGCATATCATCTTGGCGAACTGCTTGCCGGACGGGGAGTCGGACTGATTACCGGTGGTGGCAGCCGTGGGCTGATGGCTTCGGTAGAGGATGGCGCGTTCTCACAGAATGGCGAGGTGACGGCCATAATTCCCCGTTTTATGGTGGATGCCGGTTGGCTGCACAAGGGCATACGTGATGTCCGTCTGACAGAGGATATGGCTGAGCGCAAGCGTCTGATGCTACAGGAGGCTGATGCCATCATTGTGCTGCCGGGCGGTTGCGGCACGATGGATGAGGCTATGGAGGCTCTGACGCTGAAACAGCTGGGATTCCTCACAGCACCTATACTTATAGTGAACGTCAATGGATTCTACGATATGCTTGCAGGGCAGTTGCGGCGTATGTCAGAGGAGCGTTTTATCGATGCCGGGCTAGAGGGTCTGTGGAACTTGGCTGACAATGCCGGGCAGGCCGTGGATATGTTGTCGGAGTTGCCGGAGTGGGACACGGCGCGTGCCAAGCTTTCGCTAAGAAGATAATTGTCAATGTGTTGTTGTCTGAATTATTTTTGTACCTTTGTGCCCCAAAATGGATTTGCATAACGCTATATCTTAACAGACGATGAAAATTCTGATTTCTCAGCCTCAGCCTGTCACGGCAAAATCCCCGTATTTTGACCTGCGTGACAAATATGGTGTGGAGATCGTATTCCGCCCTTTCATTAAGGTGGAGAGTCTTACAACAAAAGAGTTTCGTCAGCAGAAAGTCTCAATTCTGGATCATACGGCAATAGTTTTCACTTCGCGTCACGCGGTGGATCATTTCTTCGCGCTGAGCAAGGAGATGAGGATTGCAATTCCGGACGAGATGAAGTATTTCTGCATAACCGATCAGGTAGCCAATTATATTCAGAAATATGTCCAGTACCGCAAACGCAAGGTATTCTTCGGTGAGACTGGCAAGGTTGATGGAATGATGCCGTCAATTCTCAAACATAAGACGGAGAAATATTTCATTCCAGTATCGGATGTCCATACCGGCGAACTGAAAAGCCTGCTTGACAGTAATGGGATTTTCCATTCCGAGGCGATAATGTACCGTACTGTAAGCAATGATTTCAAACCGGAGGAACTGGACGGATTCGATATGATGGTCTTTTTCAGCCCGGCGGGTGTGGATTCCCTGCGTAAGAATGCTCCGGACTTCGTTCAGGGCAAGGTCCTGATAGGATGTTTCGGCGATGTTACGGCAAAGGCCGTGGTCGATGCCGGACTGCGCCTGGACATTAAGGCTCCGGCTCCGGGCATATCTTCGATGGCTGCCGCTATCGATCAGTATCTCAGTAAAAACAAATAAATACTACGGGCTGCTCCCGGATGCAATGTCTGAGCATAGTCTCACATTGGGTAAAAGTGAACGGTTGTGCAGCCGTAACCTTATTGATGCGCTGTTTTCCGAAGGGAGATCCGTAGCGTCTTTTCCGATTAGAATTGTATATCGTGTCAGCGAATCCACCGATGAAATGGCGGATTGTAACCCGACTGTGATGTTCAGTGTGTCAAAAAGACATTTCAAGCGTGCCGTGTGCCGTAATAGGGTAAAGCGCCAACTGCGTGAGATGTACAGGCACTCAAAACCGCAGATTGCCGCCTCCGGTGCCGCTCACGGAAAGAATATTCAGCTGGCATTTGTTTTCAGTGACAGCCGGCTGTGGAAATCGGACGCGCTTGCCGTGAAGTTCAGTGCGGCATTTGACAAGTTTCTGTCTGAACTTTGCCAGAGTGGCGGAGCTATGGCAGAATAAATTCCAGAACAATGTCTGCTATCAGGTTTTTGTACGGATTATTCTTAAAAGCTGCCGGTTGGTTGCTCTTGCTTCCCATATATTTGTACAGGTATTGCATATCGCCGCTCACTCCGCCCTCGTGCCGTTTTGTCCCCACCTGCTCGGAGTATGCAGTCATTGCCATACGCAGACACGGGCCGTTCAAGGGCTTGTGGCTGGCTGTAAAGCGTATCCTCAGATGCCGGCCCGGCGGAGGTTCCGGCTATGACCCGGTTCCGGATTGACCGACAGCTGCCGTATGCATATCATTGACCTCCATACACATAATATTCCCGAACCTGCAGGCTCAGGAATCTATTGCCTGCCTCTGGGTGTAACGGAAATATCTGCCGGACAGATTTGCAGCGCGGGTATTCATCCTTGGGATGCTGGTGCAGCTGGCAGTGGGCAGTTCGCATGGGTGGAGCGAATGCTTTCCCGTGGAGATGTCGTCTCTGTCGGAGAAGTTGGATTTGACAGATTGCGCGGACCGTCATTGGAGGTGCAGGAAATGGTATTTGCGCGTCAGGTGGAACTCTCGGAAAAATATCGTAAACCCTTGATAATACACTCCGTCAAAAGCACAGATGTGTTGCTGGCAATGAAAAAAGAACTGTGGCCGGATATGCCCTGGGCGGTGCATGGATTCCGTGGCGGAGTTCGTCTTGCCAGGGAGTTGCTTGATCACGGATTGTCAATTTCTTTCGGAGCACGTTTCAATCCTGACGCATTGCGTTATGTCGGCCTGGACAGGCTGCTTGCCGAGACAGACAATTACGTTGGGATAAACGGAGTCATATCGCTTATGGCCCCGGTCCTTGGAGTTTCCGCCGATATGGTGACTGATAGGGTGCAGGCAAATCTGTCGGCCTTTTTAGGCGCTGTTTTGGCAAGGTGAGAAAAGAATTGTATTTTTGCACTGGAACAATTTGATACATAATTACGATATGGATTTTTTGGAAGAACTTACCTGGAGGGGCATGATACACCAGACTATGCCAGGCACTGATGAACTGCTCCGTAATGAGTGTGTGACGGCATACGTCGGTTTTGATCCCACAGCAGACTCGCTTCACATCGGTCACCTTTGCAGCATTATGATACTGCGTCATTTCCAGCGTTGCGGACACAAGCCGATAGCACTTGTCGGTGGTGCGACCGGTATGATCGGTGATCCTAGCGGCAAGTCGCAGGAACGTAACCTGCTCAACGAGGAGACCCTCAGACATAATGTTGATTGCATAAAGAAACAGCTCGCACACTTCCTGGATTTTGACAGCGACGCTCCGAACCGTGCGGAACTTGTCAATAATTATGACTGGATGAAGGATATGACATTCCTTGATTTCTCCCGCGATATAGGCAAGCATATCACGGTCAATTACATGATGGCCAAGGACTCCGTGCGCCGCAGACTGAGCGGTGAGGCACGGGATGGTCTGTCATTCACCGAATTCACATACCAGCTCCTTCAGGGCTATGATTTCCTATATCTCAATGAACATAAGGGCTGCAAGCTTCAGATGGGTGGCGCAGATCAGTGGGGCAACATCACGACCGGTGCGGAACTGATTCGCAGAATTAACGGAACAGAGTGCTTTGCATTGACTTGTCCTCTGATTACGAAGTCGGATGGCACAAAGTTCGGAAAGACCGAGGGCGGCAATGTGTGGCTGAATCCGGCCTACACATCACCATATAAGTTCTATCAGTTCTGGCTCAATGTCAGTGATGAGGACGCTAAGAGATATGTAAAGATTTTTACAAATATTGACAGGGATGAATGCGAGGCTCTTATCGCCGAGCATGAGCAGGCTCCTCATCTTCGCCTGATACAGAAGCGTCTTGCTAAGGATGTCACCACAATGGTGCATGGAGAGGCTGAATATAAGGCAGCCGAGGAGGCATCCAGTCTGCTGTTCGGCAACGGCTCATCGGAAGCTCTCCGTCAGATAAGCGAGGACATGCTGCTTTCTGTGTTTGAGGGTGTTCCTCAGTATAAGTTCAGCAATGGTGTCCTTGACGGTCAGCTGAAGGTTTCGGATTTCCTCACAGATGTGTGCCCGGTGTTCTTCTCGAAGAGCGAGGCTCGCAAGATGATGCAGGGCGGCGGCGTTATGATGAATAAGGAAAAACTTTATGACCATGCCCGTGCCATTACGGCGGACGATCTCATTGATGGCCGTTACATTATTTTGCAGCGCGGCAAGAAAAACTATTATCTGCTGATTGCCGAATAAACGGAAACAGCTAACTTTGCGGAGCAGTTCCTGGGAGGGAACATAAGGCATTGTCGTATGGTGTAATGGTAGCACAACAGGTTTTGGTTCTGTTTGTCGAGGTTCGAATCCTCGTACGACAGCTGGATGGGAGATGCTTGTGAGTGTCTCCCTTTTTTAGCAAAATCCGTCCGGAGATACTTGGAACAGCGTATGTTGGTACAAATCTGAAAGCATTGGTAACATTCACGTAATCCTGAACCAGGCTCCATCGTTACTTTTGCATCGTAAGTTTTCATGCACATATTTGGTTAGTAATTGACTCTTGTGTGTTACTCCGGCATCTGTGAAGAGTTCTGGAGTATCGTAAAGAAACGCTAGGATTTTCCTGGCGTTTCTCGTTTTTTCAAAACAAGCGTGAGTGCCCTCTGAGGTTCAATTTTAAAAAATGAATCAACATTAAAAAAATATAAAAAAAATGTTGAGAAAAGAAAAAAATCGCTATCTTTGACCGCTAATAGTCTTTTAAAATATAAAAATAAAAGCGAAAAGTATGAAGAAACGTTATCTGTTCCCAGCTGATTATATGGCAGATCCTTCTGTACATGTGTTCAACGACCGTCTTTATATCTATCCTTCCCACGATTGGGAGAGCGAGAACGTAGAGAACGACAACGGCGACCAGTACATTATGAAAGACTACCATGTACTTTCCACTGACGATGTAATGAACGGTGAGGTTGTAGATCACGGTAAGGTGCTTGATTTGCAGGATATACCATGGGCCGGTCGCCAGCTTTGGGATTGTGACGTGGCTGAGAAAAACGGCAAATATTATATGTATTTCCCGATGAAGGACCGTAATGACGTATTTCATCACGGCGTGGCTATAGCCGACCGTCCGGAGGGACCGTTCATTCCGCAGCCGGATCCGATACGTGGCAGCTATAGCATAGATATGTGCGTTTTCAAGGATGAAGGCGAATACTATATGTATTTCGGCGGTCTGTGGGGTGGTCAGCTTCAGCGCTACAAGGATAACAAGGCACTGGAGGAACCATATCTCCCGTCTGGTAAGGAGCCCGCTCTTCCAAGTCGTGTGGTACGCCTGAGCGATGATATGCTGCAGTTCGCCGAGGAACCGAGACCTGTCGTGATTGTTGACAAGGACGGAAAGCCTCTTACCGCAGACAACCCATATCGTTTCTTCGAGGCACAGTGGGTACACAAATACAACGGTAAGTATTACTTTTCTTATTCAACGGGTGATACCCATATGCTTTGCTATGCTACAGGTGATAACCGTTTCGGACCGTTTACATATCAGGGTGTCATCCTGACCCCCGTGGTCGGTTGGACTACTCATCACGCAATAGTTGAATATAAGGGTAAATGGTATCTGTTCCATCATGACAGTGTTCCGTCAGGTGGAAAATCGTGGCTGAGAAGCCTCAAGGTCTGTGAACTTGAGTACGATGCGGAAGGACATATCAAGACGATAGAGGGTATGGATTAAATGGGTGCGATGCACTGCTTATATATTATAATAGGTGTGAATTTGAAAAAAGATAGAAATAACAATAAATAATATTAGGTAGATGAAAACAATCAAATCTCCAAGGAAGTGCTTGAGCTTGCTGGCGACCATGCTTGTAACGGCTGTCGGAATTTTTGGTCTGGCCTCCTGTGAACGTTATGATCTGGATCAGCGTATGCCAGCGCAACTCGGCAGCAGTATCTATGATTATCTGGTGGAAAATGGTTTTGATACCTATGTGAAACTTATTGATGACACGACATTGGTAGATGGTCATCAGAGTTATCACGAGGTTATGTCCAAGACCGGTAGTAAGACATTGTTCGTGGCAGACGAGGATGCGGTAAAGAAATTCTATGGGTCAGGTGTATTCAAGAAGGCCGATGGTAGCAATGTAACTTGCTATGAAGACCTGTCCGTGGCTCAGAAGAAGATGTTGCTTTTCGGTGCAATGCTGGACAATGTTTACAGTGCTTCCAAGTTATCCAGCCGTGAAGTGGAAAACGGTTATCCGATAGAGGGTGACTGTATGAGAAGAGTATCGCTCCTGACGGAAATCTACGATACTGTCTCTTATACCACACCGGAGAATATGCCGGACAATAAATATTGGCTAGGTATGAAGAAGAGGGGTGAGAAGATTTGGTGTATGACCGATGCGACCAAGAGGCCGAAGGTCATGATTACTCCGAAATTCCTCCAGATGCATAAGATGACGGATAATGATTACGATTTCCTCTTCCATCACAATGATGGAGTGCATCGTACCGGTAACGAAGTAAGCGTCAATGGCATCAGAATCAAGCTTCCCGACCAGAGGTGTATGAACGGTTTTGTCCATGTAATGGAGGAGGTAATCTATCCGTTGCCGAATATGGCGGAGATGTTGGCGCAGACAAAAAATACAGAAGTTTTCCGTGCAATCATTGACCGTTTCAGTGCGCCATATTCCGATTTCCCAATGGATGGTGACAATAGCGGATATCTCCATACTCAGGAATTCAACAATCTGTATAGCAAAATATATAAATCGTGGCAGGACGTTGATCGTCTGTATCAGAAACGTTATCTTTCCATCCGCTCACAGACTACTCCTTCCGAGGCTTTCGGAGGCAGAAATGACGGGGCTGTCATAGACACTGGCAGTGTCAGGGGTACACAGAAAGCGAACTTAAGCAAGTACCTGCTGAAGTTTGATATCGGTTGGAACAGCTACTTCACCAAGTATGGTGACATTGCGGCCGACATCGCTCTTCAGAAGGATATGGCAGTTATGCTCGTTCCTGATGACAAGGCAATGAAGGAGTGGTGGAATGGTTCTCCACTGAAGGAACGCTATGGCAAGGGTTCTACTCCGGAGGAGCGTAGAAGCAACCCAGTCAATACTCCTGAGGAGATTATTGAGGATATGAAGGGCGTTCCGGATGATGTAATCAGGGATTTGGTAAATAACGGATTGCTTGCATCCTTGGTAAGCAGTGTGCCGAGCAGATTCGATGATGTGATGAATGATGCTATGGATCAGATGGGAATCAGAGAGAGTGACGTTACTGATGTGAAAATCTGCTGCAATGGCGCAATATATATAACGAATAAGATTTTCTCGCCTACAACGTATAAGGCCGTATCGTTCCCGACACTGGTTGATGAATCACTTGAGGTGGTGAACTGGGCTATAGACAGCTTGAATTTCAAACCGTATCTTTGCTCAATGGTTTCTACATACAGTTTCTTTATTCCAAAGGGTGAGACTATAGCAGGTGTTCCCAATTGTCTGGTATATCTGTCGCCTGTCATTACTAATGTAGTTGATAAGTATAATCAGGTATATGTATTCCATTATGACAGCAGAAGAGCATGTATGACTGCCAAGTTATACAAAGCTGATGCAAACGGTCGTCCTACCGATTTGGAAAACCCTGTGAATGGCAACGTCAGCAACGCTGAGATACGTAATATCCTTAACGATATGCTGAATAACCATATTGTTATCGGTGATGTAGAGGATGCTGATATTCTCGGAAATCCAAGTGAGTACAATTATTTCAAGACAAAGGGAGGCGCCACAGTCAGATTTGAGATGAATGGAGGCGGCGTGGATGCGCAGAGATATGTCTGGGGCGGTCATACTCTGATTTCCGGTCTTGCTCCGTCTGAGGTGAACCGTACTTATGACCAGAGGGGAACAGCCGGTGGTAACGGACGTGCATATATAATTGATGATCCGCTTTACACCTCGTCAATGACAGTAAATGACATTGTGACAGACTATGTCAACTATCCAAAGTTCGAGGCTTTCGGAAATCTGCTCAAATCTTCCGGTCTGGTTGTCAGTAATGAACTTTACGGCGGTGATAATCTGAGTGTATTCAATACATATCATTACACTGTATATGCTCCGGGCAACGAGGCGTTGAACCGGATGATCGGAAATCGCTGGATTGTAGGTGGAAGTGATATGGAAGCATTGCGTACATACTATGACGATTTGAAGGCTGAATATAAGCTTGCTCATAAGGGTGAGCCTGATGAAGGGGAAGAGTCATTACGCCTGTATTGGAAGGAGTTGGGAATCAGACTTCACAAGCTGATGAGAGGTGTGGCTGAAACCGCCGGGACAATTGATGAGGATACAGCCTATACTCCTGACGCATATATCGCCGACCTTGAATCGGAGCTGACCAGTTTCGTGAAATATCATATTCAGGATAATTCAATATATATCGGCAGCGATTTCTATAAGAAGAACGGCTATGCGACAGTAATGTATGAGACTTCATATATGAATGTCAAGGATAACGTGTTCCACAAGCTTGGCATCTCGGAGGATAGGGGAACCATAAAGATTCAGTGTTATGATTCGAATGACAATCCTCTTGATGTACCGCACTATGTTCTTACAGATGATGGCCAGTATTACAACATTATGTGTCGTGAGTACGAGTACAAGGAAAATTATGCTGGTATCAACACCTCGTCATTTGCTGTAATTCATCTTATTGATTCTCCACTTGATTATGGAAAGGTTTCAAAATTCTGTGATAAAGATGGAAAGGGCTATGGCGACAGGAATTTCTATTTCGAAATTAAGTAATCACCGGTTTATTATAAAAAAATGAAAAGAATGATTAATACGATGTGGAAGAGAGTGTTAGGATCTGCTCTCTGTTTCCTTCCAGGATTGATTTTTGCTCAAAAGGCCGGTGATGTCATCAGCGGCGTGATTTCGGATAGTGAGGGTCCGATGATGATGGTTAACGTAATTGAGGTTGACGCATCGGACCGTATCATAGCTCACGCCATTACAGATATAAATGGTGAGTTCTCATTCCGACTTGGTAATCCGAAGGATATGCTCAAGGTTTCATACGTAGGTTACGAGACTGTAGTGCTTCCTTTCAACAAGACATACTTTGATATAGTACTTAAGGACTTCCAGGCTCTTGAGGAGGTTGTCATCAAGGCTGACCGTGTTACTGACAATACCGGTCTTGCTATTCCTGAGCGTGAGGTATCAGGTGCCGCACAGAGAATCTCCATGGAGGAGTTTGAGGGACTTGGTATCACGACAGTTGATGAGGCCCTTCAGGGACGTATCGCAGGTCTTGATATCGTGTTCAACAGCGGTGACCTTGGTTCCGGATCTACAATGCACCTTCGTGGTGTATCAACCATTACCGGTAATGTCAACCCGCTTATCGTTGTTGACGGTAACGTCTGGAACAACGACTTCAAGCAGGATATCGATTATGCCACTGCCAATCAGGAACAGTTCGCACAGTTGCTGAACGTCAATCCTGAGGATATATCAAGCATCACAGTCCTGAAGGATGCATCATCAGCAGGTATCTGGGGTGCCCAGGGTGCTAACGGTGTTATTGAAATCAAGACAAAGCGTGGTAGCCGCGGTAAGACCCGTGTCACTTTCACCTACAGATTGAATGGTACATGGCAGCCGTTAGGCTACAATCTTATGAATGGTGACCAATACACAATGTATCTGAAGGAGGCTTACTTCAATCCGAGAATGTCCGATCAGGCTTCCAACATTCCTGAGATTAACTATGACCCGTCTTTCAGCGAGTACAATATGTATAATGATAATACGGATTGGCCGTCTTTGGTCAAGAACTTCGGTCTGCAGCATTCTTTCAACCTTGCCATACAAGGTGGTGGTGAGAAAGCTAATTTCCGTATATCAGCCGGTTATGACACACAGGATGGTTCGGTTATCGGCCAGCATCTGAACCGTTTCACAACACGAGTTGCGTTGGATTACTTCATATCCGACCGAATCAAGGTTGTAACGGACTATAACATGACATACACGGATAACCATCAGAATTCAGGCCAGCTTCTCAATAGCGCACTCAAGAGAATGCCTAACCTTTCCGTATATTATGAGGATGAGTTTGGTAATGATATCGAAGGTCAGTATTACAATATGTTGAAGAAGTCGGTATCTACTGATTTGCAGGATATGGCAAATGATGTAAACCCGGTCGCTCTGGCATATCTGGCAACAAACAACTCGACATCAATTCAGATTCAGCCAAGGTTCCAGCTCGTATATAACATTCTCGGTCTTGAGAATGACCAGACCAGGCTGACATACAATGGTGATATTTCATTCCAGGTATTCAACAGCACTTCTGATCAGTTCTATCCTGCAAGTCTTGTAACAGACGGATGGGATTCATCGGACAACAACAAGGCCTCTTCTTCAACAAATAAGAATATGAGCCTTACAACCACTCATTCGCTGACATTTGTGCCTCATTTCAAGAATACCGACCATTCATTCCAGGCAATGGTTAGAGCACAGATCCAGACTTCAAACAATAAGGGTCAGAGTACAAGCGTATATGGTCTTCCTACCGGAACATTCAGTTCAACAGCTCTCCCCGGTACTGTGTCAGGCTTTTCAACAAGTGCAGGACAGAGCCGTGGCGTGAATGCTGTTTTCCAGGCACACTATGCTTATAGAGGCAAGTATATCGTTGACTTCACATCACGTACTGACGGATCTACCGCCTTCGGTGATGATAAGCGTTGGGGTACATTCCCATCTGTATCATTGAGATGGAACATTAGTGATGAACCTTTCATCAGAGACAATGCTCCTTGGATCACGATGTTGTCAATACGTCCGAGCTGGGGTATCAATGGTCGTGCACCAGGTGGTGATGCCTTGTATTACAACTACTACACAACAGCCGATGCATATCTTGGCAATGGCGGTTCAATCCGTCCAAGGAATATCCGTCTGACATCTTTGCAGTGGGAGGAATCACAGCAGTGGAACTTAGGTTTTGACTTCGGTTTCTTCAACGACAAACTCACATTTGATGTGAACCTCTACACTAAGATGACCACAAAGATGCTGATGAATAACCGTCAGATCCCGACCTCATCAGGTTATAGCAGTCTGGATTACGCCAATGAAGGCAAGATGCGCAACACCGGTTGGGAGTTGAACTTGAACGCTAACCGTTTCGTCAATATCGGTAAGTTCTCCATCAATGGTAACCTTACATTCTCTGACAACTACAACGAGCTTGTCGAGATGGATCCTACTATCCTGGATGGATACAACGGAGACTTTGAGTTCAATAATGGTCAGTACCTTACGTATGTACAGCTTAACAATGCGTTCGGTTCAATCTACGGCTTCAAGTGTCTTGGCACATACCAGTATTCCGATTACAGTCCGGTAGAGAATCCGGGTGTCAGTGGTCCGGATGCACCTGTAGCAAAAGATGCAAACGGAGCAGTGATCGTTGACAGATATGGAAGAACAAAACCGATGATGTTCGGTTACGGTGAGTCTTCAGAGTATCAGTTCAGAGGTGGTGATGCAAAGTATGAGGATGTCAACCATGATGGTAACATCAATGAGCTGGATATCGTCTATCTCGGTAGCTCACTTCCTAAACTCTCGGGTGGTTTCGGACTTAGGTTCTCATACGGCCGTCTTTCTTTGAACACACAGTTCAACTTCCGTTACGGAAACAAGGTTATCAATGCCTCACGTATGAATCTGGAGAGTATGTATGACAACAACAACTGTTCCGCAGCAGTTAACTGGAGATGGCGTGTAGAGGGTGACATTACAGAAGTGCCGCGTGCTCTTCATCAGTATGGCTTCAACTATCTGGGTAGTGACAGATTCATTGAGGACGGCTCTATGATTCGTCTGAATTATGTACAGCTGTCATATTCACTTGACCCGAAGTGGACTAAGAATATAGGTATGCAGAATGTATCCCTGTATGTTTCAATGAACAACGTGTTCCTGATTACCAAATATTCAGGATCCGATCCGGAAATCTCAACCGGTGGCTACGGTCTTGCGCAGGATAACGCTCAGACACCGCGTTCAAAGTCATTTACAGCCGGTCTGACAATTAATTTCTAACATTTAATTCTAGGGAAAATGAAAAAGATATTCAATATAGCATTATCAATATTACTGGTATTGCCTTTTTCCGGCTGTTCCAATTTCCTTGCAATATACCCGTTGAATGATATTGTAGAGGAGAATTTCTGGGAAAATAAGGACGATGTAGAGAGTGTGCTGATGGCGGCATACGCGAAACTGGAATCGTCAGACTGTATTACGAGAATGGCGTTCTGGGGTGAGATGCGCTCAGACAATGTAACCGAAGGTTCTCAGAATGCTCCGGAAGATATCCGTAGGGTTATTACCAAGGATAATCTTCTTGAGTCAAACTCATACGTGAGCTGGGCTGGTTTCTATGATGTGATTAACCTTGCCAACACAGTTATGGAGTATGCTCCGAAAGTCCATGCTAAGGATCCTAACTATATGGTGGAACAGATGAATTCGCATATAGCCGAGGCCCGTGCGTTGAGGGCATTGTCATATTTCTATCTTATACGTACGTTCAAGGATGTACCGTATGTTACCAGAGCCTCGAAGGATGACTCGGAGGATTTTAGAATTCCGGCAACTTCATTTGATGAGATTCTGGCTGCTGAGATTGAGTCTCTGGAAGAAACCTCAGTTGCAGGAAGCGAGTGGGCCAATAAGAAATATGCCTCTGATGAAGAGACGACAGGACGTTTTACACGAATCGGAATCTATACTCTGCTTGCTGATATGTGCTTATGGGCTCAGGATTACAATGCCTGCATTGAGTATTGTGACCGTGCCATCGCACTGAAGAAAGAGCAATACAAGGAATACAAGTCAAAGCACGCTACTTCAACGGAGATCAGCTTGTATAACGGTTATCCTCTCTACAATGCCTCATTGGACGGATCTACCAATGTCGGTAACTCCTATTCCAAAATTTTCGGTGAAGGCTTCTCTCTTGAGAGTGTGTTCGAGCTGGCCTTCATCAGGGATCAGAGTGTGTCCAACAGTTTTGTGTCTGACTACTATGGCAGCAGCAATAACAGAAGCAGTCTCGGATATATTGCTGCCAATGTCAGACTGTATAATGACCAGGGTAAGGCAACCGGACTGTTCACCAATACGAAGGATACGCGTTTCTATGAGTCAATGCAGTACTTGCAGTCTTCATCAAAGTGCCGTGTGGCAAAATACGTTGATTTGGGTATAAGCTATAAGATGGAGGGAATTCCATCCAGATTCAACTATACAAACAGAAATCAGCAGTTGTCACCTAACTGGATTATCTATCGTTTTACTGATGTTTTGCTGATGCAGGCCGAGGCATACGTATGCAAGGCTAAGGCTGAGAGCAACAATTCATTGCTGAATTACGCCCTGACAAATGTCAATGCTGTTCATCGTCGTGCTACCAACAATGACGTTGATACTTTGACGGCAGCTTCTATAGTGGCTCTGGACGATGCCGAGACCTATGTTCTTGATGAGCGTAGAAGAGAGTTCCTGTTTGAGGGAAAGCGTTGGTATGATATGCTCCGTGTATGTCGCAGAAACGGTAATACTGATTATGTCAGAAAAAATGTAATGTCTAAATATTCTGAGAATGTCGAGGCTATCAGAGTAAAGCTCTCCGATATGGATGCCCTTTATTTCCCGATAGCAAAGTCTGAACTTAAGATTAATCCTCAGCTTAAACAGAATCCGGTTTATAAGGAGAAAGAGGAAATCTCTAAGAGCAAATAATGATGTTCTTGAATTGTAGAATAATTGTAGAAATAAAAAACAGCAATAATATGAAACATTATTTCAATCCATTGTCCAGGACATTACTTGTCTTGCTGTCGGTTGGCTTGAGTGTAGCTTGCTCAGATAAGTGGAATGAGCATTACTCCATCAGCCCTTCGATAACGCAGTCATCCATTCTGGATAACCTTAAATCGAATGCTGAGACGAGTAAGTTTGTAGAGGTGCTAAAGACAACTAAGGTGATGAATGGTGATAAGTTAAGTGACGTTACTTATGACCAGTTGTTTGATGGAGATCAGTTCTTTACCGTGTGGGCTCCTTTGAATTCGTCTATTTCTCCGGAAGAATGGGAGAAATATTCAAAGCCGGATAAGACTGCCGCAGAGAACAAGGATGTGGTAAAGACTTTTCTCAATAACCACATATCCAGAATCAAATACTCCAATGACGGTACAGAGAAACGTGTCGTAACAATGAGCAACAAGCACTATGTGATGAATGGTGACAGTTTGGAAGGTGCTGCAATCAAGGAGTCAAATATACCTTGTACAAATGGTATAATGTACACCTTGAGTTCCAAGTTGGATTATAAGATGAACCTTTATGAGTATCTTACATCCTCAGACGGCCCGTATGCGGATAATCTCGGTGCTTTCCTGTTGGAGCATACAAAGATGGAGCTCAACAAGGAGAAGAGTATTTCTGCCGGTTATTACAACGAGAATGACGAATTGGTATATGCGGATTCAGTAATGGAACTGAAGAATCCGGTATTTGATGAGTTCGGTTTCCTGAATGAGGAGGACAGCGTTTATAATCTGATTCTTCCTTTAGGCGGCAATTGGATTTCAGCATTGGATTCAGCATCTCTTTATTATCACTATGGTGTGGCGGCAAAGGCAGATTCTGATTCTCTTACAAGTTACAAGAGCAATTGTGCGTTGCTTACCGATGCTGTGTTCAATATGAACAGCAAGATGCAGCCTTACTATAATGCAGAAAAGGGAATGAAACTGGTATCCACCAAGTATAATCTGACTGATGATCCTGCCAAGCAGGTCCAGTATCATACTTACACTGATCCGTTCAATGGTTCGAAGTTCCTGGATAAGTATGAATTCATTGATGTGATATCCTGCAGCAACGGTAATATATATGTATGTGAATATTGGCCGTTTGATCCTTTCTATACATACGCAAAGCCTGTTGTAGTTGAGGCTGAGGACGAGAAGAATATAATAACGTCACAGATTGGTATGACCACATCAGTTCTTACACTGCCGTCATTCCAGATTGGTGACAAGACTTACAGGCTGTCCGAAGACAAGGCTCTCATAGGTAATTACAACCAGTCCTGGTCTATCACGTTCCAGGCTCCGAATTCACTGAGCGGTTGGAATTCATTCTATGCTGTAATAGCTCCTAACAACTTGGCATATAACCGTAGAGGTCAGGATGCAGAGGTGAACAAGTTCCAGATGTCAGGTACGCTTTTAGGTACGACATACCAGCAGAAGCAGGGTGTGCGTGCCGTTACTTATTCAACCAATCCGGAGAAGCTTGACACGGTATTTGCAGGTACGTTCTTCCTTCCGGACTGCTACTCAGACCTGGCTGTTGCCGGACTTACGCTGAAGTTCAACCAGACATTGTCAACCAGTGCGACGCTCCGTCAGAGGGAGGTTTACCTTGATTGCTTAATTGTGAAACCGACAACAGCTCCTGAGAACTAAAGTGAGCGGTATTGTGATTTTTCAGAAGAAATAATATGAAGATGAACATAATAAGAATTAGTAGGGGCTTGCTTCCCATGTGGCTGTTGAGCCTCCTTATGCTTGCTTTGCCGACGTTTGTATCCGCACAGAGCGAAGATGCCGGTGAGTTGAGAATCATTACGGGTACTGTATTTGATGCTTCCGACGGTACGCCTATGGTCGGTGTGCGTGTTCAGGCGTATAACAATGCCCTCTATGCCGCTATGACGAAGGAAGATGGAACATATACCATAAAGGTTCCGCAGTATGTCACGTCACTTACATACGCTCTTGAAGGTTGTAATACACTGGTACGTTCAGTTGCCGGCACAGCAGATGAGGGTATAGATGTGAAGATGTATTCCAACAAGTTCTCAGAGATTTACGAGACCAAGACTGAGGCTGTGAAGTCAAAGACCAGAAAAGTGTCAAGTATGAACGCTGATATCAGTGTTGACCAGCAGCTGCAGTCCGGTTTTATGGGTGATATCATGTCACGTATGCGTTCCGGCCAGTTAGGTGCAGGAGAGATGACATTGCTGTCAGGTATCAATTCCATGAATATCTCTACTCAGCCTCTGCTCGTTATTGACGGTGTAATCACAGACGTCAAGTCAGGCGGTGCCTCAGTTCACGACGGCTTCTACAACAGTCTGCTTGCTAATATTATGGTTGAGGACATTGAGAGCATTTCCGTACTGAAGAGCGGCTTGGCAATCTATGGCTCCAAAGGTGCCAATGGTGTGATTGTCATCAACACAAAGAGGAACAAGAGCATGGCTACCAAGATTGATGTCTCCGCAGCCGGTTCTTTCCAGATGATGCCGACAATGCCGGTACTGATGAATGCCACACAGTACAGGAATTATGCATCTGAGTTGCTGGGAACTGCAAATGTTTCCACATCGGATTACAAGTTCCTCTCAACCAATCCATACTACTATAACACATACCACAATGAGACTGACTGGACGAAGGAGGCATATCGCAATGCCTTTGTACAGAGCTACAGCATCAATGTGCAGGGTGGTGATGAGATAGCAAACTATAACCTGTCCGTAGGTTATGCCGGAGGTAACGCAACGTTGAAGCAGAATGATTATCAGCGTTTCAATATGAGACTGAATTCAGATATCATTCTTGGAAACAGACTGACGGTACGCTTCGATGCTTCATATAGTGATGTTACCCGCGATCTCCGCGATGACGGTGCGCCATTGGATATGAACGATGGTACTCCGACTGCTCCGGGTTTCCTCTCGCTCATCAAGTCTCCGTTCCTGGATCCTTATCAGTATGATGTCTATGGCATGAAGTCAAAATATCTCTGCGAGGAGGACGACTATCTGTATGAGGTACTTGGCAAGGACGTGGCTTTGTCCAATCCTGTGTCAATACTTCAGAACGCTGAAGGTGTGAATAAGAATTACTTGGGCAACCGACTTATATCATTGTCAATCACTCCGAGAGTTGAAATTAACAGATATTGGCATATCAGTGAGCATTTCAACTATACGATGAACAGCGGTGATGAGAATTATTATCTGCCTGTCAGTGGTGTTCCTTCATTCAAGGTACGCGGAATCGGCGAGGTTGAGAACAGGGTTGCAGCCCTCTCATCGCAGCAGAGTACTTTTATGAGCAACACATATTTCAACTTCGACAAGAGAATCAATGCCCACGATGTTCACGTATCAGGTGGTCTGCGTATCCTGAAGGACCGTTATAACCAGACCAATATGGTCGGCTATAACTCAGGTAACGACAAGACTCCTAATATGTCAACAGACTTGAACTACAAATCGACCGATGGCGTTGACAACTCAGAACTGTCATTTACATACTGGGCTCAGGCAAATTACAACTATCGCGAGAGATATTATTTCTCAGCCGGACTGAGTGTAGCATCGTCTTCACGTTTCGGCGGCGAGGCATCAAACGGTCTGAAGATGTTCGGTGTGCCTTGGGGCATTTTCCCGACAGCATCTGCCGCGTGGGTTATGTCATCAGAGCCGTGGTTCAAGGCAGGGTTCATCAACTACCTCAAGCTGAGTGCCACAATCGATATGACGGGTAATGACTCGTTCAGCGATACTGCTTCGCAGACCTATTTCTCACCTATACGTCTGTTGAATACCACCGGTCTTGTACTGGGTAATATCGGCAGCAGCAAACTGCAGTGGGAAACAACAACCAAGGGTACGTTCGGACTTGATGCGGTATTGTTCAACAATTATCTGACATTGTCCGCCAACGCATTCATAAGCAGTACGTCAAATCTGCTCGCTACCAGTAGGCTGGCTTATATAACCGGTCTGGATAATTCCTGGACAAACGACGGTTCACTCAGGAACTACGGATTCGATGTGACTGCTGATGTGAAGCTGATCAATACCAGAAGTGTGAAATGGGAGGCCGGCCTCAGTGTAGGTAAGTACAAGAATGAGCTTACATCTCTTCCTGACAATGACAGAGCAATCAACACTGCGATATGTGGTGCGACTGTCAGAAGTGAGGTCGGTCAGCCGGTAGGTATATTCTACGGTTATAAGACCAACGGAGTCTTTGCAACAACCGCCGCTGCAAAGAAAGCGAACCTGAAGATGAAGGATGCCTACGGCAACTATCAGTACTTCAAGGGTGGTGACGTGTTCTTTGAGGATGTTGACAGGAACGGTGAGATAGACGAGAAGGATATGGTCAAGATAGGTGATCCGAATCCGGATATCTACGGACGTATATTCACCACTTTCTCATACAAGGCAGTCACTCTGAGTGCCACGTTCAACTATTCTCTGGGCAATGACATATTCAATTATGAGAGGATGATTCTGGAGAGCGGTTCAAGATTCAATAATCAGACATTGCATCTGGTTAACCGCTGGAGATACGAGGGACAGGAAACAGACGTTCCTGCCATAGCATACGGTGATCCGATGCAGAATTCCAGGTTCTCAGACCGTTGGATAGAGGATGGTTCGTACCTGCGTCTGAAGAATGTGACATTGAGCTATAAGCTGCCTGTAAGCAATGCTATTATCCAGGGTATTACTATCTGGGGTGCAGCAAACAACCTGTTCACTCTGACAAATTATCTGGGATCCGATCCTGAATTCTCAATGAGTGACAATATCCTTACTCAGGGTATTGACCGCGGTCTGCTGCCACAGAGCAGGAATTTCTCAATTGGTGTTAAAATTAACCTCTAATCTCTATGATGATGAAAACAAGATCCATTATAGTTAGCATATTGCTTGGTACTTTCTTCACAGGACTCATTTCCTCGTGCGAGAAAATGTTTGACCAGGGTTCCACCATTACGATGGGAGAGAAAGAGCGTACGTGGACTCCTGCAGATACCGTGTATTCGGTTATGGGTATAATCGGAGAAATACAGCGTGTGGCAGACCGTGTAGTCCTGCTTGGTGAACTGCGCGGTGATCTGGTATCTCTCCAGAGTAATGCACCTGAAGAACTCAAGCAGATTGCATCGTTCAGCGTATCGGCTCCTACTGGTGCTGATACGGACAACCCATACAACAATCCTAACGACTATTTCGCCATCATAAACAACTGTAACTACTATCTGGCAAAGGCCGATACTGCACTTAAGGTAAATGGTAAGGACATTTTCAACGGTGAGTATGGAGTAGTGCTGGGTTATCGCGCATGGGCTTATTTGCAGTTGGCTCAGGTCTATGGTATGGTACCGTTCATAACGACTCCTATCATTGACGGAAATGATGCGGATTTGAACAAGTACCCTAAACTGGATATCAGGGAAATTGCAGCGAAACTCATCCCTGAACTGGAAAAGTATGTGGACGTAGAGCATCCAAAATGGGGTACTGTATCGGAAAGTTTCGATGCCGAGAATATCTTCCTGCCGAATCAGGTTATTCTGGCAGACCTCTATCTGTGGGCTGGAAGGAATCAGGAAGACTATGTGAGAGCTGCCCGCCTTCTGCATAACTTCCTGAACGGTTTTACTGAGTCTGGCAACATTTTCAGAGCTGATTATATGTACACTGGAATTGACAGGGTATGGTGGAATAACAACGAGTTCCTCAAATACCAGGATTATTCCTACGCAAGCAAGAGAACGTTCTCACCGAGTGCAGGTAATGTAATATCCTACATCCCGATGCACAGGGACGAGTATGACGGCGTGGTGAGCGATCTGGAAAATATCTTCTGCTCTACGGACAAGAACAGGAACGCATACGTTGCATCCATATCTGAGGGATTGAAGGATATATGTGCAAGTTACAGATTCTGTGTCGCAACTTACAACAGAGGGGATGGTAGCATCAAGGCTGATACTCTTGACCCGAACACCCAGAAGAATAAACTGGAAAAGGGAGACTTGCGTGTCAACTATATTTTCGAGTCGTCAAAAGAGACTGTTGAGAAGCAAAGACAGGGTTATGGCAGCTCAATACAGAAGATTTTGAAAATAAATCCGGAAATTATTTGTCTGTATCGTACAGACTTGCTATATTTAAGGCTTGCTGAGGCATATAACCGTGCCGGCTTCCACGAAATGGCGTTTGCAATACTGAAATACGGTCTTTCTGTCGATACGCGGGATTTGATTCCTGAGGAGGAGTGGCTTATGGCTGATGCGATGGGTTTAGGTGAATGGTTCTATACCAGTGCCTACCGTCTTATGGATTTTGACCGTACTGCATCTACATCAACGATTAACTCCAATACGAACACTACCGGTATCCACGACAGAGGTTGTGGTTATTCAAGGTATAACGTCACATACGACATTGCCCATATAGATACAGCCTTCACGAATCATTGTGAGGATGAATTCGAGTTGCTGGCTTATACGGACTCCATAGAGGCCCTTCAGCTTGAGCAGGTTGAGAATTATCTGATTGACGAACTTGCTATGGAGACTTGCATAGAGGGTAACCGTTTCGGTGACCTTATCAGGTTCTCTATGCATAAGGCTGATGATAACGGAGGTTATACCGACAATGCATTCCTTGCGGAGCGCGTTGCCAGAAGAAACGGTGTTGATCAGCGTGACGAAGCTTTGTATGTCAAACTTCTGGGTGATGGTATGTCGTATAATCCGGCCTGGTATCTGCCTTTACCGGATAATAAATAATGTGAGTGTTTATCCTGCTGTCTGCAATGCGGCAGACAGCAGGTGGTTATGAATAATTTTTAACTTTTTTATTTTTTCACTTTTTTAATTATTAACTTTATGAGAAAACAATTTCTACTTTTGACGGGAGCTTCCCTGCTGTTGGCTCTGGGTATCAGTGCTCAGAACAGCAAGGTTGATCCAATGTTCCAGATGGATTTTGAGAGTGGAACGGACATGTTTGACAAGACGAGTCCGAAGAGCATTGCTGACTCAATCGAGTCTCTTGGCTATTATGCTTATCTGGATGAGGGCACGTCAACCGCTCAGTCTATGTCGGGTTGGGATACTATGACTGTATCATTTGTTGATACGTTCTTCTATCTGCGTCACGACACCTCTCTGGTATCCTACAAATTGAATCAAACGATGTGGGGTTCGCAGGAGGATCAGAGTGTGGTCTATAGTGATACCGCTGATGTCGTTTTGTGGGATGATCCTAAGATTGGTGACCCGAATGGCAAGCTGGAACTCCAGGCTCTTGGTCTGAATGTTGACAACAACAACAACTTCCTCAGATGGGCAGCTGCCGATAGCCGTGGCCAGGTTGCTGATTACCGTGCAAACCTCTTTGTTCGCGGTTTGGAAATCTCTGATCACACCTCGTACCGTCTGACATTCTATCTGAAGGCCAATTCATCTGACGCATTTGTGGATGTCCGTCTGTGCCGTGGCTGGTTTGACTCAGAGAAGCCGTTCATTATGAAAGACAAAACTGAGTTCAAGGCTGAGATTGACGGTAAGAGCTGGCTGGATCCTGTAACTGGAGAGCCGGACAAGAAGAAACTCAACAAGTTCCAGGCTTACACCGTGATGTTCTATTATGATTGTGACTCTATACAGGAGGACTTTTGCCAGAGTCAGTTCTACTGGGGCGCAAAGAATGACAGATGGGCTACCACGTTTGAACCTTTGAAGTACAAACTTACTCCGGAGCAGGAGAAGATGTTTACAAAGCACTATGAGGTTGACGATCCTGAGAACCCGGGTCAGAAGAAGGATTCAACAGCTGTATGGGCATCAAAAATCCAGCAGCCTGACAACTACTTCCTGCGCTTCGGTTTCCGTGGTGGCAACGCTCTCTACGAGTTGGATGAAATCGGTCTGTACCAGTCAACAATCGGTGGTGCCGAGATCAACGACAACGAGATCCGTATAAACTTCGGTTATGAGACAAACATTGCATCTCTCTGCGATGCTTCAGGTCGTCTGGCAATTCCATTGGAAAAGAATCCTTTCACATTGAAGTCTAAGCATGATGAGCCAGATCTTCCGGCTTACGAGATTGTTGATGTCGAGTATTCAAAGGATGGATATGTATATATCTGGCTGCCAGAGGACGCGGGCTTGATTCCTGATGATTCAGTATTCATCTCATTCAAGAATCCTTTGGATGAAGAGGCATACGCTATCAAATATACCGGAAAGCTCTATCCTTTCTACAGCGAGGAAGACTGGGTTGCTGCCGGTAAATATATAAAGGACTTTGAGGGTGAGCTGGTACGTGAGTCTGCTTTCGCCAAGGTTCCGGGCGCAGACGATGTAGCTCCTGAACTTGTAAGTGCAGAGCCTGCGGAGAAGTCATTCGGCCTTACTGATGCTGACAAGACATTCGCTGTCAAGTTCACACGCAGCATATTTGTTAAAGACTACGACGGCCAGAAACTTACAGCACGTCTCCAGAGCAAGAACATCGCTGGTGTTCAGGATGCGACAGGTGCTCCTATCATTTATGCAAGCAATATTGCACTTGATCCGGAGAACGACTCTATCGTCAATATAACATTTGCCAATGTACCTGCAGCTGAGTACGGAATAGCAAATCTGACATTCGCCAACCTGCGTGCAGCCAAGGAGGTCGATGGTGGCAAGGTAGCCTGCAACTACTCTTACGAGGAGCAGTATGGCGAGGAACTTGAGATTGAATATACTTGGGGTACCAAATATATTGACAATGAGAAGACCACAGAGGGTGCTTACTACAAGAAAGTGGCTGACGCTTACTCAACTGATACAGCATACATCAATGGTGTAACACTCAAGACTAAGACAATAACTGACTTTGAGGCATTCGTTGCGCCATATAAGCCGGAGGTGTTCATCCTGACACACAAGGCTCCACAGGAGTACCTGGATGCAGAGAAGGCTCTGAAGGATGAGCTGGACAAGGTAAAGAAAGCTATGGCAACCGCTGACAAGCTGGCTGCTGTCATAGCAAAGGCGGAAGTCGTACTGGATACCGCTACAACATATCTGGGAACCGCTAAGTACGCTGCATTTGAGTTGGCTTATCTCTCACTGCCTGCATCATTCGAGACAGCAACTGCAGAGGAGATTGAGGCTTGCTACAAGAGCCTCCTTTCTACAATGAACAACTTCCTTGCTGTATCAGAGCTTATTGCACAGGCCAAGAATCTGTATGCAATTGCCGATATGTATGATGGCTTTATGGCTGATGATGACTTTGAAAGTCAGATGGAGAATCTTGATGAAGACGATGCAGAACTTGTCGCTCAGCTCAAGCTCCGTGCCATCAGAGGTATATACAAGGAACTGCAGGCCGGACACACTGTTGACAGTATCGATATCAGCGGTTTCATCACCAACCCGAAGCTCTATCAGAGCGGTATCCTGGATCTGGAGATTCAGAAGTATAACGCCGGATGGCATACAGATGTCAACAAGGAGGCTTACAGAATCAAGAACTCCGAGAATGCTGATGCCAGATATACAACTGTATTCCCGGGCTGGAATGTCTATGCTCACACTGATGGTGGTTTTTTTGACTACTACGGTGTCTGGACAACAGAGTGTGCCGGTGAGTGGCAGGCTATAAGAGGTGGTTTCGTTCTTGAGGAAGGCGATGTAACCTACGGTGAGCTTGGCTGCGACTGGGGTTGCGACTTCAATCTGGAGCAGACTATCACAGATCTTCCTGCAGGTGAATATACACTCTTCTTCCCATCAGTTGATGACATAGGCAACGCTGGAACAGCTTTGAAAGACTATATCTTTGCTAATACAGATACTGTAAAGGTTGGTCAGATAAAGGATGAGGCGTCTGGAATATATCCGGGTGATTCAGTAGCTGTAACTACAAAACTGGATGCTGCCGGTAAAGTTAGCTTTGGATATGTACACAAGTCTGTCAACCGTAGCTTCTATATGGATGATGTCAAGCTGTACTACAAGGCTGCACCAGCTCTGGGCGTAGATTATGCAAAACTTATCGCTGACATTGAGGATAAGATTAAGACCGAAATCGACGAGATTGAGACCGTTGAGGATGCTATCTATTACAATATGAATGGTGTCAAGGTCAACGCTCTCGGCAGAAATGCGATAGGTATCAAGGTCAATGCCAAGACAGGTAAGGCTGAGAAGGTATTGAACTTCTAAATCACGACTTCAAGCCTCACCCGAGGCTTGATATAACCAAGAGACAGGCGGGAAATTTTCCCGCCTGTTTTTTATGTATTGACACTACGGCAAAATGCTTTTTTTTCATTATGTTTGCATAATGCAATGATGCTTATGGAACGGAAGTTGCCAATTGGAATACAGAGTTTTGAAGATCTCCGGAACAAGGGATTCAAATACGTTGACAAGACTGCGATTGTCCATAGATTGGTGGCAGAGGGTAAGTATTACTTTCTGTCCCGTCCGCGCCGTTTCGGTAAGAGTCTGCTTTTGAGTACACTTGAGGCGTATTTCCTGGGTAAGAGGAATCTTTTTGACGGTCTTGCCATAGCAAATCTGGAACACGACTGGATGGAGTACCCTGTCTTGTATATAGATTTGAACACCCGTAATTATCAGGACGGAAACAGTCTGGAGTCCGAGCTGAACAAGCATCTTGAGTTATGGGAAGCAAGATACGGAAATGAATATCGTGAGCGCGGATTGGAGGAACGTTTCACTCAAATCATACGTCTGGCATACGGGAAGACCGGCCGTCAGGTAGTGATACTGGTCGATGAATATGACAAGCCGTTGCTACAGGCCATAGGCAAACCGGAGCTTCAGGAAGCCTATCGTGCCACGCTCAAAGGATTCTATGGCGCTTTGAAGTCAATGGACGGGTACATAAGGTTTGCATTCCTCGCAGGTGTCACAAAGTTCGGCAAGGTAAGTGTGTTCAGCGATTTGAACAACCTTCGTGACATATCGATGATTCCGCAGTACTATGATATCTGCGGTATCACAGAAAAAGAGCTACGTGACAATTTCAGCATTGAGGTCTGTGAATTTGCAGCAAAATCCGGAAAGACAGTTGAAGACACGTACACGGAACTCAAGGAAAACTATGATGGCTATCACTTTTGTCAGGAGAACCTTCCGGGAATATATAATCCGTTCAGTCTGCTCAATGCTTTCGCAAGTCAGAGAATTGACCGGTATTGGTTTGAGACAGGCACACCCACGTACCTGGCGGAACTGCTGAAGCTCCATCGGTATAACCTGTCAAGAATAGAGAAGGAAGAGGTAGTGAGCGATGTACTGAACAGTATTGACATAGCTTCGACTAACCCGTTGCCGGTGATATACCAGAGCGGCTACCTGACAATCAAGGGCTATGACAGCGAGTTCGGCCTGTATCGTCTGGGATTCCCGAACAAGGAGGTAAGAGAGGGCTTCATACGTTTTCTGATACCCAGTTACACGAATGTTGACGAGGTTGGCTCCGGCTACGAGATAAGTTGCTTTGTACGCTCCCTGCGCGAAGGTAATATAGAGAATTTTATGGAACGCCTGCAGTCGTTTCTGAGTGCGTGTCCCTATGAACTTCAGCCCGAGCAGGAACGCCACTTCCAGAGCGTGATGTATATTCTGACTTCCCTCTGCGGATATTATGTTGATATTGAGAGCCATACCAACAAGGGTCGGATGGACATGACCATACAGACTAAGGACTATATTTACATATTTGAATTCAAGTTCAACAGGTCAGCACAGGAGGCGATAGCTCAGATTAATGAAAAAGGTTACCCGGAGCGTTTTGCCACCGATGGGAGAACCTTGGTCAAAGTCGGAGTGAATTATTCTTCCGCTGTACGCAACATCGATAGTTGGTTGGTGGAATAAGGGGATAATAGGGAGATTTTGTATAAGTTTGCATATTAATAATTTTAACTGTTCGTATATATGGCTAATCAGACAGCGGCCCTGAATGAATCGAAGGGCTTTTACAAACTCAGTTGGTTGCAGCGCATAGGATTCGGTTCCGGTGATATGGCGCAGAACCTTATTTATCAGACTATAAGTATATGGCTCCTGTTCTTCTATACCAATGTGTATGGGCTGAATGCATCGGTGGCCGCAACTATGTTCCTGGTGGTGCGTCTCGTGGATGTGCTCTGGGATCCGGTGGTCGGCACATTTGTGGATAAGGGCAATCCTAAATGGGGTAAGTACCGTTCCTGGCTGATACTTGGCGGTATTCCATTGTCAGGTCTTGCAATACTCTGCTTCTGGAACGGATTCAGCGGCTCGATAGTATATGCCTACATCACCTACGTTCTGATGAGTATGTGCTACACTCTGGTCAATGTGCCTTACGGAGCTCTGAACTCATCACTGACACGTGACACCAACGAGATTACCATTCTGACATCCACACGTATGTTCATGGCCAATCTGGGTGCCCTGATAGTGAAGTCGCTGCCTATAGTCATTGCGGTGTTCGCTCCGAAAGCTGCTGACGGCACTGCCATTACCGATAATACATCGGCTGCTCCTGCGTGGTTCATCACTATGACGATTTTCGCGCTCGCCGGTCTGGTACTGCTGATATTCTGCTTCTCGCAGTGTAAGGAAAAGGTTGTGATGGATGCCAAGGAATCTGCCAATGTGAAGGTGAGCGACCTGTGGACCGAATTCGGCCGCAACAAGCCTCTCCGCGTGCTGGCATTCTTCTTTGTGACAGCTTTCGCTATGATGAGCGTGAGCAATGCAGCTGACTCATATTTCATGAATTATAATGTGAATGCCACTCCGTTCATGACAACGGCATTTATGTGGCTGGGCACTATACCTGCATTCATATTTATGCCACTGGTACCTGCCATCAAGCGTTGGATAGGCAAGAAGGGAATGTTCTATCTGTTCCTGGGTACGGCTATCGTGGGTATGGCTATGATGTACACATTCGTGTCCATTCCCGCGCTGAAGTCCAATTTCGTACTGCTCTGCATCGCGCAGTTCGTGAAGAGCACCGGCATCATTGTGGCTACCGGCTATATGTGGGCTCTTGTTCCGGAGGTTGTGGCTTACGGTGAATATACATCGGGCCGCCGTATAGCAGGTATCGTAAATGCTCTGACAGGTATCTTCTTCAAGGCCGGTATGGCTCTTGGCGGTGTAGTTCCGGGATTGGTCCTGGCTCTCGTGCACTTTGATGCCACTACAATGACCAAGGAGGCTATTATGAGCAACGGCACTATCCTGCAGGGTATTCTCTGGCTGGTATGTGTGATTCCTGCCATACTGCTGCTGCTGGCAATCTGGATTATCAGCAAGTACGAGCTCTCGGATGAGAAGATGGATGAGATAAACAAGGCTATTGAGGAAAAGAACGCATAAGTATTTATAATGGCAGATTTGAAGAAGATATCGTCGGCTCTTATCTCGGTATATCATAAGGATGGGCTGGATGAGATTATTACGGCGCTGCATAAAGCCGGAGTGAAGATTATATCTACGGGCGGAACCCAGAAGTTCATTGAATCTCTGGGTGTCCCCTGTCAGGCTGTCGAGGAACTGACGGGTTATCCGTCAATTCTTGGCGGCAGGGTAAAGACGCTTCATCCTAAGGTGTTCGGTGGCATACTGAGCCGTCGTGAAGAGGAGAATGATATGGTGCAGTGTGTCAATTACGGGATTCCCGAGATTGACCTGGTAATAGTTGATCTGTATCCGTTCGAGGATACTGTGGCGAGCGGTGCATCGAATCAGGAGATTATTGAAAAGATAGATATAGGCGGTATTTCCCTGATACGTGCCGGCGCCAAGAACTACAACGATGTGGTGATTGTCGCGAGCAAGGCCCAGTATCAGCCTCTTGCCGATATTCTGGCCAATGACGGTGCCCAGACTACTCTGAAACAGAGACGCTGGTTCGCAAAGGAGGCTTTCGCGGTGTCATCGCGCTACGACAGTGCCATCTACAATTATTTCGGTGACGGTGAGGACGGCCATTTCCGTTATGCCGCCGACGAGTTCAAGCCTCTGCGCTATGGTGAGAATCCGCATCAGAAGGGTCTGTTCTATGGCGATTTCACTGCTATGTTCGACCAGCTTCACGGTAAGGAGATATCGTATAACAATCTGCTTGACATTACTGCCGCGGTAGATCTCATTGATGAATTCGACGAGGTGACATTTGCCATACTGAAGCACAATAATGCCTGTGGCCTGGCCTCCAGACCAGTACTGCTTGATGCGTGGAAGGCTGCTCTGGCCGGTGATCCTGTATCGGCGTTCGGCGGAGTGCTCATTACCAACGCTCCTGTTGACAAGGAGACGGCCGAGGCTATCAACGAACTGTTCTTTGAGGTGATAATCGCTCCGGACTATGACCTGCAGGCTCTTGATATATTATGTCAGAAGAAGAACCGTATCATACTGACCCGCAAGCCTCAGGCTATGCCTAAGCTGCAGTTCCGTACCGCGATGAACGGTATTCTGGTACAGGAGAAGGATTCCAAGACCGAGACTCCCGATGACCTCAGGATGGTGACATCGCGTATGCCTTCCGATGAGGAGATTCAGGATATGCTCTTTGCGAATAAGATTGTAAAGAACAGCAAGAGTAACTCAATAGTCTTTGCAAAGAACAAACAGCTGCTTGCAAGCGGTGTGGGTCAGACATCGAGGGTAGATGCTCTGAAGCAGGCTGTGGATAAGGCTCATTCGTTCGGCTTTGACTTGAGCGGTGCGGCAATGGCAAGTGATGCATATTTCCCGTTCCCGGATTGCGTGGAGCTGGCAGACCAGGCCGGTGTCAGGAATGTCATTCATCCGGGAGGTTCGATACGCGATGACCAGTCGATTGATTATTGCGAGAAGCACGATATGACAATGGCTATTACAGGTTTCAGGCATTTCAAACATTGATAATATAATAAAGGAGACAGCAAGTGGGTTTTTTCTCGTTAACTCAGGAACTTTCGATGGATCTTGGCACTGCCAATACCATCATTATGTATAAGGATAAGATTGTTGTGAACGAGCCGTCCATTGTCGCTCTTGACAAGAAGACTGACAAGATGCTGGCTGTAGGCTCGAAGGCAAAGCTGATGCAGGACAAGGCATCGGAGGAACTTATCAAGGTTGTCAGACCATTGCGCGACGGCGTTATCGCTGATTTCTATGCCTGTGAGCAGATGATTCGCGGACTGGTCGGGATGATGGATATGGGACACCGGCTGTTCTCGCCGTCATTCAAGATGGTGATAGGTGTTCCGTCGGGAAGTACTGAGGTTGAGCTCAGGGCTGTGCGCGACTCTGCGGAGCATGCTGGTGGCCGTGATGTATATCTGCTGTACGAGCCGATGGCTGCTGCAATCGGTATTGGTATCGATGTGGAGGCTCCGGAGGGGAATATGGTGGTTGACATAGGCGGTGGCAGTACCGAGATTGCCGTGATATCTCTGGGAGGTATTGTGACGAATAGTTCAATACGCGTGGCCGGTGATGATTTCACTGCCGACATTCAGGAATATATGGGCAGGCAGCACAATGTACGCGTGAGTGAGCGTATGGCCGAGCGAATCAAGATTAATGTGGGTTCTGCTCTTACGGAACTCAGTGAGAATGCTCCTGATGACTATATAGTATATGGTCCTAACAAGATTACGGCTCTTCCGATGTCTGTTCCGGTATGCTATCAGGAGGTGGCGCACTGTCTGGACAGATCAATCAATAAGATTGAGTCGGCAATACTTACCGCATTGGAGCATACCCCACCTGAACTGTACGCTGATATTGTCCATAACGGCATTTATCTGGCCGGTGGCGGAGCATTGCTCCGGGGTCTGTCCAAGCGTCTGCAGGATAAGATAAATATTCCATTCCACGTAGCTGAGGATCCGTTGCTGAGTGTGGCGAAGGGAACAGGGATAGCTCTGAAGAACGCTGAGCGTCTGACATTCCTGATGAGATAATCTGCCATTGCCGTGCGCTCGCTTCTGGACTTTCTTGTAAGAATCAGGTTCTTCCTCTTTCTTGTCCTGTTGGAGGCGGTATGTATGGTGCTGATTTCCCGCCATCAGGAATTGCAGGACAATGTGGCTTTCACTACGGCAGGCCGTGTAGGCGGCTTTGTCAGTACGCTCAGTTCGTCGGTTACTGCATACGTAGGATTGAAGGAGGAAAACAGGAGGCTTGCGGGCGAGGTGGCGGAACTTCGTGGTGAGCTGTATATTCTCAGGGATTATCTCAGCCTGTCGGAGTTGCCTTCCGGGGGCGATTCCATATTTGTAGCCAGGGTTATAAACAACAGCATCAACCGCAAGCAGAATTATATCACTATAGACAAGGGTTCGGATGATGGTCTGCAGGAAGGTATGGGCGTGTATGATTCGCGCGGTGTTGTGGGAATCGTATATAAAATGAGTGCCGGATATGCACTTGTGGTACCTCTGGTCAATACAAATTCCAATGTAAGCTGCAGTATCAAGGGCCGTGGAAGTCTCGGTTTCCTCCGATGGAATGGCAGTGATGTGTATTCCGCTTCTCTGACCGAGCTGCCTTCGCGTTCCGGCATATCGGTAGGCGATACCGTAGTGACGAGCGGGTATTCCAAGGCTTTCCCGAAGGATCTGCCTGTAGGGTACGTGACATCTGTCGGAAAAGCAGAGGATGGTTCACCGCTTGTCATTGTCGGCTTGTCCGTGGATTTCAGCAACCTGGGATATGTGTATGTCGGTAAGGGAAGTCTGTCTGATGACATCCCGGAAATAACAGAATAACTGATATGTCCGTCTTCCTGAAGCGTTTAGGCATTTGCATCGCATTGATGCTGCTCCAGATATTTGCTCTGGACAGGATATGTATCTTGGGTTATGTGACTCCGTACATATACATTTACCTGGTTCTTATACTTGACTCGGATGTGGGCCCTGCCAGGAGAATGTTGTGGGGCTTCGCTATGGGACTGGTTGCCGATGTGTTTACTGATACGCCCGGAGTTCAGGCTGCCGCTTTGACATTGACAGCATATCTGCAACCGTATATGCTGAGGCTTTTCACTACATTTGACCGCCGGACAAGACTGAATCCGGGAATAGTGTCAATGGGTGCAGGGCCATGCTCCCTGTATTTTATTGCCGGCTCGTTCGTGTTCAATCTTGCGCGTGGCCTGCTGTCCATATCACCGGCCACAGGTCTGCTTATGTTTTGCGCGGAAGTGGTCATTTGTTCGCTTCTGAGCTATATTCTTATGTTTGTCACGGAATGGCTCCTGCGCAGGAGAAGACGTAAGTATTACAGGTGAGGAACAATAGCTATGACAACCGCAGATTCCTGTTCAGCACACTGACTGTCATCGTTGTGCTGACATACGTGATACGCCTGTTCTATCTGCAGGTGCTGGATAAGGAATATGGTGCGTCGGCTGTAAGCAATGCGTTCTATCATAGGGTAATACAGCCTGAGCGGGGTATTATTATGGACCGCAGGGGGCGTATTGTGGTGGATAACCAGCCGTCGTTCGATGTGATGGTGGTAATGCGTGAGGTCAGGGATCTGGATACTCTGTATTTCTGCTCTCTTATGGATATCACTCCGGAATATTTTTCCGAGAGGATGGCTGCCATAAAGGACAGACGCCGTAATCCGGGCTATTCCAGCTATACGGAGCAGGTCTTTATGAGTCAGCTCACATCGCAGGAGGTATCGAAACTGAGTGAGAATCTGTATCGCTGCAAAGGCTTTTCCATTCAGAGCAGCAGCTTCAGACTGTACAGGTATAAGGCCGGGGCACATCTGCTGGGTGATATGGGCGAGGTTTCCAAAAATGATCTTGCTCGTGACCATTACTATATGATGGGTGATTATATCGGAAAGCAGGGCGTGGAAAAGCAATACGAGAGTTATCTGCGTGGTGTCAAGGGTGAAGAGATATTGTTGAAGGATGCTGTAGGACGTATTCAGGGACATTATCTGGGAGGTGCCGCGGATACTAAGGCTGAGGCCGGGAAAAATCTCACACTGTCTGTTGACATTGAGCTTCAGATGCTCGGGGAGAGGCTTATGAGTAACAAGATTGGCAGTATTGTGGCGATTGAACCGGCTACGGGTGAGATTCTATGTATGGTGTCATCGCCATCGTACGACCCTTCACTGCTTGTCGGGAGGCATAGAAGCGAGAATTATAATGAACTGTCATCAACGTGGTCGAAACCGTTGCTGAACCGTACGATAATGGGTACTTATCCTCCGGGCTCGACATTCAAGACTGCGCAGGCCCTTACTGTATTGCAGGAGGACATAATCAATGACAGGACTCTGCTGCCGTGTTCCCGTGGATTTGTATATGGCAATCTGAGGATGGGCTGTCACGCGCATTCATCTCCGCTGGATCTGTATCAGGCTATTGCGACATCGTGTAATGGGTATTTCGGCTGGGCATTCTATCGTCTGATAGGTTCAAACAAGTACAAGTCGGTGCAACAGGCATTGACGGTGTGGAAGGACTATATGGTGGAGATGGGTTTCGGCTATGCTCTGGGTGTGGATTTGCCGGGAGAGAAACGGGGAATGATACCGAATGCCGATTATTATGACAGGATATACAACAGGCATTGGAACGCGGTGACGATAATCAGTAACTCCATAGGGCAGGGCGAAGTTACACTCACGCCGTTGCAGATTGCAAACCTGGGCGCAACAATAGCTAACAGGGGCTATTTCTATACGCCTCACGTTGTAAAGGGAATAGAGGGATGTCAGCTGGATTCCAAATATACGGACAGACACGATATCAGTATTGACAGGGTATATTACGAGCAGGTGGCGGAGGGTATGAGACAGTCGGTGCTGAACGGGACCTGTGTGTCGGCGGCGAGTTCGGACTATGTGGTCTGCGGCAAGACGGGAACTGCCGAGAACAGGGGTAAGGATCATTCGGTGTTCATGGGTTTTGCTCCTATGGAGAATCCGCAGATAGCGATTGCCGTGTATGTGGAGAATGGAGGATTCGGTGCGGCGTATGGTGTGCCGATAGGTGCGCTGATGATGGAACAGTACATTAACGGCGGCCTTTCGGAGACCAGTCTTGAGAAGGTGGAGCAGTTTGAACAGAAAGTTATTGACTACGGCGATGAAGAAAGATAGCCTGATAGCTCAGATTGACTGGCTGACAGTGGGAATGTTCCTGCTGCTGATGCTGTGCGGATGGCTGAGCGTATGCGGAGCCGGCTATGGCTTCGAGGATTCTGATCTGGTCGATTTCTCACTCCGTTCCGGCAAGCAGCTGATATGGATAGCCTGTGCCATTGTCATAGCGGCGGTTCTGATGACCGTGAATCAGAATTTCCTTCGCTCGTATTCGTACGCTGTCTATGTGCTGATGATGGCCTTGCTACTGCTGACCATCTTTATCGCCAAGGATCACAAGGGCTCCCATTCGTGGATAGACATAGGTCCGGTAAGCCTTCAGCCTGCGGAGTTCGCCAAGTTCGCGACTGCGCTGGCACTGGCGCGCTATATGGACAATTATTCCTTCAATCCCCAGAACCTGCGCAGTGTGGTGCGTGGCGTATTTTTCTTCCTGCTGCCTATGGCGCTTATCGTAGCGCAGCAGGAGACTGGCTCGGCGCTTGTCTATGTGGTGTTTTTCCTGGTAATGTTCCGTGAGGGCATTAACGGACTGCCGCTGTTCTTCGCGTTTTGCGCGGTGCTTTTCTTTGTCATAGGAATAAAGTTCTGGAATGTACCGTTTGGCTTTATGCCGTTTACTGTAGGGCCTTTCACTGTATTGCTGCTGATACAGATATTTACATCGCTGATGCTACTGATATACGTGGAGAACAGGCATCTGGCCGGTATGACTTTTCTGATGGGCTTTGCGGTATCTCTTGTCGGGCTGATAGTATGTCTGTTGGTATATCCGTTCAATCTGATATGGCTTCAGGTTATCTCACTTGTCGTGATATCCGTGTATCTGGTCCTGCAGGCAATGAAGAATGTAATCAGGCCGTGTCTGGTGGCGGCGGCATTTACCGTACTTTCCACGGTATATCTCTTTTCGTGCAATTTTGTGCTGAACAGTGTGCTGCAACCGCATCAGAGAACCAGGATAAACATTGTGCTCGGCGTGGAGGAGGATCCTTTCGGTGCCGGTTATAATGTGAACCAGTCGAAGATTGCGATAGGGTCAGGAGGATTTATGGGTAAGGGTTTCCTGAATGGTACACAGACAAAACTGAAATACGTACCTGAGCAGGATACGGATTTCATTTTCTGTACCGTAGGGGAGGAACAGGGGTTTGTCGGTTCGGCGGCAGTGCTGATACTGTACGCGGCGTTTATTTTGCGGCTGTTCGTGCTGGCAGAGCGTCAGTCGTCAGTCTTTGGCAGGGCTTTCGGGTACTCTGTCGGTTGTATTTTCCTTTTTCACGTCTTTATTAACGTGGGAATGGTGCTTGGCATTACCCCGGTGATTGGCATTCCTTTGCCTTTCTTCAGTTACGGAGGCTCCTCGCTCTGGAGCTTTACCATCCTGCTGTTTATCTTCCTGCGCATTGACGCTGAGAGGACCTCGCGCTTCTGACTGTCTGCCGGGGCGGTTCTTGTTTTTCTTTTTCTTCTTGTGATCGAAGCGGGTAAGTCCGTTTTCATCGAGAATATCCACGCGTGGCTGTGTCTCCAGCTCGGCACCGTCCTCGCTCAGGCATCTCGGCTTGACCCCTTTGCGGTTCTGGGCGATAACCTCCATGGCGCGGTCTGCTGAGATGGTCACCAGGTTCGCGGCGAAGACCTTGTCGGTGGAGTAGGATATCTGTCGGGCAAGTATGTCGGCCTTGAAGAAATAATAGGTGTTGTCCTGTGTCAGAAGCTCTATGTCGTGTGACGGGAAATGCTTCTGGGCCTCAACATACGAGTCAACCTCGTAGTTCAGACAGCATTTGAGCTTGGCACACTGCCCGGCAAGTTTCTGCGGATTCATTGACAGGTCCTGAAAGCGGGCTGCGCCTGTTGATACGGAGATGAAGCTGGTCATCCAGGTGGAGCAGCACAGCTCGCGTCCGCAGGGGCCGATGCCTCCTATGCGTCCTGCCTCCTGGCGTGCGCCTATCTGTTTCATCTCAATACGTACGTGGAACGCGTCTGCCAGGACTTTGATCAGTTGTCTGAAATCCACGCGTCCGTCGGCTATGTAGTAGAATATGGCCTTGCACCCGTCACCCTGGTATTCCACGTCACCAATCTTCATCTCCAGACCGAGATCCTTGGCAATCTGACGTGAGCGTATCATCGTATCGTGCTCCAGTGCCTTGGCCTCATTGTATTTCTCTATGTCAATCTCACGCGCCTTCCGGTATATGCGCTTAATTTCCACATCGGGTTTCAGGCGTGCTTTCTTCATCTGGAGCAGCACCAGCCTTCCGGTAAGTGTTACGGTACCAATATCGTGGCCGGGGGATGCCTCCACCGCTACTACGTCGCCCTTCTCAAGAGGCAGCTTGTTGGCATTGAGATAGAAACCTTTTCTGGTGTTTTTGAACTGCACCTCAACCATATCCGTATCATTTTCGGAGCCGGGTATGCCTTCCAGATAATTGAAGGAGTTGAGCTGCCCCACGTGCCTGCTGCATCCCTTACTGCTGATTCCACCACTTCCGGTGGAGAGTATATAATCGTCCATAGTCTATTGTTTTAAAAGCATTATAAGTTTCAGAACGAAGTCAAAGAACACCATCTTGGCATTGACGTTCTGTTCTATATGTCTCTGACATTCCTGTATTTCGGCTGTAATACCTGCAATGTTGCGCTCGTTCACGAACGGAGAGAAGCGCGCTGAGAACTCCTGCTCCTGCCCTGTCATACGGGTGAGCTGCTGCTGATGCAGGTTGTTTATGAAATTCTCGCGTACCATACGCTGGCAGTATCGGAGGAAATCCTTCTGCCACTCGCGGCCGCGCGAGGCGATGTCCTCGCTCAGCAGTTTCATCTCTTTAAGCTTTCGGGCGTATGCCATACGCATCATCTGTATGAAGATATCCAGAAACTCACTGCTGTCACGTTCTATGTTCTCTGCTGTGACATCTTCCGGGATGTAGGAAAAGTCTATGCGCTGTGTCCGGCTCGTGATAGTCCCGATAATATGTCCAGGGTCGTCTGACACGAGTATGAATACTGTCCCTGCAGGCGGTTCTTCAAGAATCTTGAGCAGTTTGTTGGCGCAGTTTTCGTGCATTTTCTCGGGCATCCAGATGATGACGGTCTTGTATCCTCCCTGATTGGAGGTGAGCTGAAGCTTGTGTGTTATGGAGTCGCTCTCCTCGGTGTAGATCAGCGCCTGCTGATTGCCTGCATCGAGAACGCTGAGCCATTTGTCGTAGCTGGGATTGCTTTCCGTAAGCAGGAACTTTCTCCAGTTCTCTATCTCATCGTCGCTTATGGTCTTGCGCGTGGATGACTTGCTCTTGTTGATTACAGGGAATACGAAATGCATGTCGGGATGAATGAACTTCGCTGTCTTGACACAGCCGGGGCAGTGTCCGCAGGAATCACCCTCTTCGCGTGCCTCGCACAGCAGATAGCGGGCGAATGCTATTGCGGTCTGCAGTTTGCAGGTTCCGGACGGACCGGCAAAAAGCAGTGCGTGCGGTACGGCATCCCGGTCGGCGTACGACCTGAGCTGCCTGATTATATCATCGTTCCCGATAATGTCCCTAAAATACATCTCAGTTACAAATTTAGATAAAAATGCCCCGGATTCATCTGCCTGCCCATAAAAAAATATTTTCCTGCCCAGGGAAACGGATTTCTATAGGCAGGAAAAATTTCTGGTGTTCCGCTCGGGGTTCGAACCCGAGACCCCATCCTTAAAAGGGATGTGCTCTACCTGCTGAGCTAGCGGAACTCCCTGGTTGTTGCCGTTAAGCGGGTGCAAAGATATGCGCTTTTAAATTATCAGACAACTTTTTTTGATGTTTTTAGTTGATTACTTAATTTTGTGTTCTATAATAGGTGATTGTATGGCTGCCGGAAAATTATATCTTGTTCCTACTCCTGTAGGTAATATGGAGGATATTACGCTCAGGGCGTTGCGTATCCTGAAGGAGGTGGATCTGATACTTGCCGAGGATACAAGGACAAGCGGTATCCTGCTGAAGCACTATGAGATAAGCCGTCCGATGCAGTCACATCACAAATTCAACGAGCATGAGACTGTGCGCAAGGTTGCGGACCGTATTGAGGCCGGCTGCAATATCGCGCTGATAACTGATGCCGGTACTCCCGGCATTTCCGATCCCGGCTTTATGCTGGTCCGTGAGTGTGCAGGACGCGGTATAATATGCGAGTGCCTGCCGGGTGCCACGGCATTCGTGCCGGCTCTGGTCAGTTCCGGACTGCCTTGCGACCGCTTCTGCTTTGAGGGATTCCTGCCTCAGAAGAAAGGACGTGCCACCAAGCTTGAGTCATTGCGCAGTGAGGCACGCACGATGATATTCTATGAGTCGCCGTACCGTCTGGTCAGGACATTGGGCCAGTTTGCACAGGTTTTCGGAGCTGACAGACAGGCTTCCGTGAGCCGTGAGATATCAAAGGTGCACGAGGAATGCCGCAGGGGTACTCTGCAGGAGCTGCAGGAGTATTATGCGGCGCACGAGCCGAAAGGGGAGATTGTCATTGTAGTTGCTGGCTGTGCAGGAGTTGCTATGGCCTCTGATGCTGATACAGAAAGTGAGGAATGAAGGAATTTAATCTTGAAACGCGGAATGCCGGGCCTGAGACCGCTGTGCTGGTGGGTCTTATCACACCGGATCAGGACGAGCGCAAGACTGGGGAGTATCTTGATGAACTGGAGTTTCTGGCGGATACAGCCGGGGTGAGTGTCCTGCGGCGCTTTACCCAGAAGATTGACGCGGCCCATGCGGTGACATACGTCGGCAAGGGCAAACTGGAGGAAATCGGAGCCTATATTGCGCGGATGGAGGACAATGACGAGCCGGTGGGAATGGCGATATTCGATGATGAACTGTCATCGAAGCAGATATCTGCCATTGAGCAGGCATTGAAGGTCAAGGTTCTGGACCGCACGTCACTGATACTTGATATTTTCGCAATGCGGGCGCAGACTGCCAATGCCAAGACTCAGGTTGAATTGGCTCAATACAAGTACCTGCTGCCACGTTTGCAGAGGATGTGGACTCATCTGGAACGTCAGGGAGGCGGCTCAGGCGCAGGTGGCGGCAAGGGTATGGTCGGACTTCGCGGACCCGGTGAGACCCAGTTGGAGATGGACCGCCGTATCATTACCCGGCGGATCAGCTGGCTGAAGCAGCAGCTTGTGGATATTGACCGTCAGAAATCGACACAGCGCAAGAATCGCGGTCGGCTGATACGCGTGGCGCTGGTGGGCTATACCAATGTGGGTAAATCAACGCTGATGAATCTCCTTTCCAAGAGCGAAGTCTTTGCGGAGAATAAGCTTTTTGCTACTCTGGACACTACGGTACGCAAGGTGGTGGTGGATAATCTGCCGTTTCTCCTGTCCGACACTGTGGGCTTCATACGCAAGCTGCCTACCGACCTTGTGGATTCGTTCAAATCGACGCTCGACGAGGTGCGCGAGGCGGATCTGCTGGTTCACGTGGTGGATATATCGCATCCTGATTTTGAGGATCAGATGAAGGTGGTCGATAAGACGCTGGGCGATTTAGGCTGCTCGGGCAAGCCGGTGTTTGTGATATTCAACAAGATTGATGCCTACACCTGGGTGGAGAAGGATGCCGATGACCTGACTCCGGCTACCAGGGAGAATGTAACGCTTGATGAACTGATGCGCACGTGGATGGCAAAGCTGGGCGATGACTGCATATTCATATCGGCTGTACGCAAGACCAACATAGAGGCCCTGCGCGACCTGCTGTATGCACGTGTCCGTGAACTTCACGTTCAGAAATATCCGTACAACGATTTCCTGTATCCGACAAGCGATGAATAATAACTGATAACAATATAAGAAATGGACAAATTCAAGTATGCTCCGATGTTTCAGCTCGGCAAGGACGAGACTGAGTATTATCTGCTTACAAAGGACTATGTAAGTGTAAGTGAGTTTGAGGGCAAGCCTATCCTGAAGGTGGAGCCGGAGGGTCTGACTGCTATGGCCAATGCGGCATTCCGCGATGTCAGCTTCCTGCTGCGCCGCTCACACAATGAGCAGGTTGCCAAGATTCTGAAGGATCCGGAGGCAAGCGAGAACGACAAGTATGTGGCATTGACATTCCTCCGCAACGCTGAGGTTGCGGCCAAGGGTAAGCTGCCGCTCTGCCAGGATACAGGTACCGCAATCATTCACGGAGAGAAGGGCCAGCAGGTCTGGACCGGCTTCTGTGATGAGGAGGCTCTTTCAAAGGGTGTATATAAGACTTATACCGAGGAGAATCTGCGCTACAGCCAGAATGCTCCGCTTACTATGTATGACGAGGTGAATACCAAGTGCAACCTGCCGGCTCAGATTGACATTGAGGCTACCGAGGGTATGGAGTACCGTTTCCTGTGCGTTACCAAGGGTGGCGGTTCTGCCAACAAGTCGTATCTGTATCAGGAGACCAAGGCCCGTATCCAGAATCCGGGTACGCTCATCCCGTTCCTGGTAGAGAAGATGAAGAGCCTCGGCACAGCGGCCTGCCCTCCTTATCATATTGCCATAGTAATAGGCGGAACCAGTGCAGAGAGGAATCTGCTTACTGTCAAATTGGCATCGACACATTATTATGACAGTCTGCCCACTACCGGCGATGAGACCGGCCGTGCATTCCGTGACATTGAACTGGAAAATCAGCTTCTGCAGGAGGCTTGGAACATCGGTCTGGGCGCACAGTTCGGTGGCAAGTATATGGCTCACGATGTACGTGTGGTGCGTCTGCCGCGTCACGGTGCGAGCTGTCCTATAGGTCTTGGCGTAAGCTGCTCGGCCGACCGCAACATCAAGTGCAAGATCAACAAGGACGGTATCTGGATTGAGAAGATGGATGACAAACCATACGAGCTGATACCGGAGGAGTTGCGTAATTCCGGCGAGGGTGATGCTGTAAAGATTGATCTGAACCAGCCGATGGCTGATGTCTGCAAGATTCTGACCAAGTATCCTATCGGTACGCGTCTCAGTCTGAACGGTACTATCATTGTGGGCCGTGACATTGCTCACGCCAAGCTGAAGGCCCGTCTTGATGCGGGTGAGGGAATGCCTCGGTATATGAAGGAGCATCCTATATATTATGCAGGTCCTGCAAAGACTCCTTCGGGTATGGCCTGCGGTTCAATGGGACCGACCACTGCCGGACGTATGGATCCGTACGTGGATGATTTCCAGGACAACGGCGGCTCGCTGATTATGCTTGCCAAGGGTAACCGCGCACAATGTGTGACGGATGCCTGCAAGAAGCACGGAGGCTTCTATCTGGGTTCCATAGGCGGTCCTGCGGCTATCCTCGCCCAGAACAATATCAAGTCTATTGAGTGCGTGGAGTATCCGGAGCTCGGCATGGAGGCTATCTGGAAGATTGAGGTGAAGGACTTCCCAGCCTTCATCCTGGTTGATGACAAGGGCAACGACTTCTTCAAGCAGCTCCAGCCTCGCTGCGCTTGCAGGTAATTGGTATGCAAAAGTCTGCTGTATGTCTCCGGGAATTAAATCATATTCCCTACGACATACAGCAGACTTTTGCCGGGAAGGCGATCAGGGGAGCGGAGACATTGTGTTGCTGTAGGGAATATGGTTTAATTCCCGGAAGCAATATGATGTCGTAGCGTGCAGAAACAGTGAAAATGAAAGGACTGGTAGTGAGGTGTACGGGAAGCAGCTGCGTTGTCAGAACTGACGATGCAGGGCTTGTGGAGTGCCGTATCAAAGGCAATTTTCGTATTAAGGGCATAAAAAGTACCAACCCTGTAGCCGTTGGTGATTATGTGACCATTACAGAGCCGTCCGCGGGGGAACCATCCTATATCACAGACATAGAAGAGCGTCGTAATTACATCATCCGGCGATCCTCAAATCTGTCAAAACAGTCACATATCCTGGCCTGCAACCTTGATATGTGCGTACTCGTGGTAACTGTATGTCATCCCGAGACATCCACCGTTTTCATCGACAGATTCCTGGCTACAGCACAGGCTTACAGGGTGCCTGTCACGATACTGTTCAACAAAAGCGACCTGTATGACAATGCAGAGCGGGCCAAAGCCGACGCTTTGTGCGGACTCTATGAAGGCATAGGTTACAGATGCATACAGTGCGACAGCCTGCATTGCAATGAGGGCATTGGGACATTGCGGGCATTGCTTAAAGACAAGGTCACGCTTATCTCCGGCAATTCAGGGGTAGGCAAGACCACCCTGATCAATTGCCTGTTGCCTGATTTGAATCTGAAGACCGGCAGGATATCCGACAAGCACGACACCGGAATGCACACCACGACATTTTCAGAGATGTTCCAACTGCCGGAAGGTGGCTGGATAATCGACACTCCCGGAGTGAAAGGATTCGGCTCGTTCAATATGTGCCAGGAAGAGGTCAGCCACTATTTTCCCGAGATATTTGCCTGCTCCAAAGACTGCCGCTACGGTAACTGTACGCATACTATAGAGCCTGATTGTGCTGTAAAAAGTGCAGTGGAATCGGGTAAAATAAATCCATCACGCTATATGAGTTACCTCAGCATGATGGAAGATGAGTCCGAAAACAAGTACCGCAGCAGCCGCTGACGGACTGTCCGGCAGATATTACACAGTCATAATCTCCTTCTCCTTTTCGGCGAAGGTCTCGTCAGCTTTCTTTATGAATTTGTCGTGCAGTTTCTGAAGCTTTTCCTCGGCGTCCTTCTCTGCGTCTTCCGACAAACCGTCCTTCTGTGCCTTCTTTAACTGGTCGATGGTATCGCGGCGGGCATTACGGATAGAAATCTTGGCCTGCTCGTTTTCCTTGCTGCTCTGCTTTACCAGTTCCTTGCGGCGTTCCTCGGTAAGTGGCGGAATGGCCAGACGGATAATCTCTCCGTTATTGGTAGGCATAATTCCTACAGAAGAGTCAATGATAGCCTTCTCAATAGCCTTGAGCATATTCTTGTCCCACGGACGGATGGCGATAGTGCGCGCATCGGGAGTAGTCATAGCGGCCACGTTGTTGAGCGGAACCCTGCTGCCGTATGAATCTACACGGACATCGTCGAGAATGCGTATATTGGCCTTGCCGGCACGTATGTGTGCATATTCTTCGGAAAGGTGCATTATGGCGAACTCCATCATTTCCTCAGCTTCGCCAAGGCATTTGTTTACGTCAAACATATTCTTTGTTTTTATTGTTTGGGCAAAGTTATCTTTTTTTCTTAAAAAACACATTGGTGTAATGTTATTTATGTGGGTGGTATTTTGTAAATTTGAACGGAATATATGCGGGAGTCCGTAAAAAGTCTGTTGGAACCGTTCCTTGAGATTGGCTTGTATGAACTGGACGCGGTAAGGCTGATGAACCGGATTGACAGAAAATATCTTGTCACGGATGGTCAGCTGGATGAGCTGTTGTTCCGTATTTGCGGCAAATATATGGCTCAGATAGTGGATGGCATAAAATATCTGGCGTATAATACGGTCTATCTGGATGATGCGGACCATACAATGTATATGGCACATCACAATGGCCGTCTTACAAGGCAGAAGGTACGGGTGAGAACTTATCTGGATTCAGTTCATCCGTCATTTTTTGAGGTGAAGCTCAAGAATAATCACGGTCGTACCAAGAAGAAGCGTATGCGTGTAGAAGGGCTGGATTCGCTTTTGGCAGATGGCGCCGGAGAATTTCTGGCGGAGAGGGCATTGCTGCCTGTGCCGCTGGAGGATATGCATCCGACTCTTGAAAATAGTTTTGAACGTATAACTCTGGTGGATATGGCTATGACGGAGCGGGTTACGATAGATACGGGGCTCGTATTCCATAATCTGGAAACCGGACAGTCACGCGCCATGGATAATCTGGTTGTGGTGGAGGTGAAGAGAAACAGCCGCAGCGAGTCCGTGATAAGTGATACTCTGCGTGATATGCGCATACATCCTTCAGGCTTCAGCAAGTATTGCATGGGTTCTGCGTTTACAAATGACGGGTTGAAACACAACCGTTTCAATATAAGAATGAGAAATGTCAATAAAATAATGAACAGGATATGATACATACCATTTCATCTTTTCTGTCGGCAGGTGTCGGGTCAATGCTGTCCGCTGTGAGCGAGGAGGAACAACTCGTGGAGGAAACTGCAGGAACTGTTGCGGAAACGGTCTTTCCTTCATTCTGGCCGGAGTGGACAGGATTCTGGGAGTTTATGATAAGGCTGCTGATAAATGTGGTGACGGTGGCTGTGGTGGTTCACGCATTCTATTATCCCAAGATAAAGAGGCGCGACTATTACTTCACCTTTACATTGGTAGGCCTCAGTATCTTTATGCTCATATATCTTATGGGCGGTGTGAAACTGAAGGTCGGTTTCGCATTGGGTCTGTTTGCCATCTTCGGCATCATAAAATACCGAACCGAGCAGGTCCCGATACGTGAGATGACCTATCTGTTCGTGATAATCGCCGTGGCGGCGATCAACGGTCTTGCCACTCGCATAAGCTATTTTGAACTGATAGTGGTAAACCTCATATTCATCATTACTCTGGCCGTGTGTGAAAACACATTCTGGGTGAGACATATTCCGTCAAAGCTTATCACATATGACAATCTCAAATTGGTGGCTCCAGACAGGGAGGAGGAACTGAAGGCGGATCTGGAACAGCGACTCGGCCTTAAAATAATAAGGGTGGAGGTCGGTAACGTGGATTTTCTCAAGGACTCTGCGCTCGTCAAAATCTATTACGAGCCTGTAATGGATGAGTTCGGCACTATAGAGAATATCACCAAAGGAAAGAGATTATGACTACGGGAAAAATACTGTCAATTGCCGTATTACTCAGCCTCATACCTTGTCTGAGCAGCCTTGCTCAGGATCAGGAAAGTGAGTTCGGCACCTGGTTCAGCGCCGGAGTTGAGAAGAAACTGGCGAAAGGGCTTTCTGTAGAGGTGGATGGCGAATACAGACTGTCGGACTTCAAACGCACAGACAGATGGGCTGTCGGAGCGTCATTGTCATACCGTCTGTATCGCAATGAGCAAAAGACATTCGATGTCAAGGCGGATGCAGGTGTCAAGTATGTAAAGGCCTATTACCCGGAATCTGTGACGTACAAGGGTGATACGATATCGGTATGGAGGGAAGACGGAGAACACAGGTTGCGTGCGTTCAATATGGATACAGCATACACTATCGGCAAGATACGTGCTTTCGCTTCTGTGTCAGCATCATACAAGATTGGCCGTTTCAAGTTCTCGCTGAGAGAACGCTATCAGTTTACAGGCAATGACAGTGTTTGCGTGAATGAATACAAATGGCGTTATGACAAGCGCAGAGGTGATATTGTATTGAAGGATGTGGAGGAAGAATGGAAGGCTGTGAATAATCGCCGGCACTCGCTTCGCTCACGTGTTCAGGTCAGCTATGACATAAGGCACTTCCCTGTAGGGCCGTATGCGTCCGTTGAAGTGTATAACAATCTGAAGGAAAACTTCTCGTTTGAGAAGGTAAGATATCTGTTCGGACTTGACTTTGAACTCAGCAAACAGCACGATTTGAAATTATATTATATGTATCAGAATCATGCTGATGACGATGAGCCCGGAGGTCATGTGGTAGGACTGAGCTATGCTTTTGAGTTTTGATGACCGATAATATGTTTGGTAGGATTTGTGCACTTCTGATATTCCTGTCTGCATCCGTTGCCGTGATGGGGCAGGATCTTGTTGTTACCGATGAGGATGACAATGAGGTTGAGGTGGACTTGAAAGGTCTTGTTGACATATCTTATAAGGACAGTACATTGGTTGCATCATATTCTGACGGCAAGAATGAGTCTTATCAGGTGGCAGAAATATCCGGGATAGGTATGTCGTCTGCCTCAGGAGATGATAGGGTGTCTGCTATGGACGGCAGGGTAGTCTATGTTCCTTCGTCAGCTATAGTCATTGTCGCAAATTCCGTTGATAAACGTCTGTTGGTCTATAACCTGGGAGGGACACAGGTCATAGACCGGAAAATTGAGTCACAGATAGAGACTGTAAATATTGACTCTCTTGGAAAAGGAGTCTATCTGTTGAAACTTGATGGTAAGACAATAAAGATTGTCAGGTAGGGAAGGCTATCAGTTGTGGACTAATGTTCCGATAGGCTCACCGTCAATTACCTTGCGCAGATTGCCTGGAACGTCCATATTGAAGACATATATCTGCAAACCGTTCTCCTTGCACATAGTGGTCGCGGTCAGATCCATTACTTTCAGATTCCTGTTATAAATTTCGTCAAAGCTGATTTCATCGAATTTTACCGCTGTCGGGTCTTTCTCCGGATCGGCTGTATAGACTCCGTCAACGCGGGTCCCTTTCAGCATAACCTCGGCTTCAATTTCAATACCGCGCAGACTTGAGCCGGTGTCGGTCGTGAAATACGGATTGCCTGTACCGCCTACAAGAATTGCCACCTTACCGCTCTCCATAGCCTCTATGGCTTTCCATTTGCTGTAAAGTTCACCTATAGGTTCCATCCTTATTGCGGTCAGGACTATCGAAGGACAGCCGGCCGATGTCAGTGCTGAACTGAGTCCCAAACCGTTGATTACCGTGGCAAGCATTCCCATCTGATCCCCTTTCACACGGTCAAAGCCCTTGCCTGTACCTTTCAGTCCCCGGAATATATTACCGCCGCCTATGACTATGCCGATCTGTACTCCCATATCGTGTATCTCCTTGATTTGTGCCGCATATTCCTGCAACCTCTTTTCGTCGATACCGTATTTCTGTTCTCCCATCAGGCTTTCGCCGCTAAGCTTCAGTAAAATCCTTTTGAATCGTGCCATAGTCTTGTATTGTTTTCGCAAAGTTACCCAATTAATCTAAAATATAGCTTACCTGCTTGAACTCATATTCGCGTTTTTTACCCTCGGAATCCTGGAGTGTCAGTATCCCGTTAGGCTGTACGGAATGGATTCTGGCCTTGAAAAGACCGATGGAATCGCGGAATCCATAAAATCCATCACGTCTGAACAGCCGTTGCATATAGCGCTCGTGTATTAATTCTGTCTTTCCGTCACGTATCTCCGTGTAATACTCCAGGAAATGTTTAAGTATGGAATGGAGTATCGTGTCGGTGTCCGTGATGCGGCCCGTAATATTATATAAGGAGACCGGGTTCGGCGCATCACTCACAAAACTTTGCTGATTGACATTCAGACCTGCTCCTATTATGCTCTGCGCGATTGTATGCCCGCTGAGTGTATTCTCAATGAGTATGCCTGCCAGTTTGCTGTCCTGCCAGTATATGTCGTTAGGCCATTTTATAGAGAGCTGTCCTGCTATTTCAGGGAATGACTCTGCCAGTGCGTCGGTGATGGCGCACGATATGGCTTCGGAAAGGCAGAACTGGTTCGATGCGTTGACGAATGCCGGCTGTGACAGTATGCTGAACAGTAGATTCTGACCGTCGGCCGATTCCCAGCTGTTTCCTTTCTGTCCGTGTCCGCTGGTCTGGAACTGTGCGACGGCAACTTTCAGAATGCAGCCGTCCGGCATATCGCCATTGGCTTTGATCCACGTGTTTGTCGAGTCGGTTTCTCTAAGCCGGCAGATAACGGTATCCTTGTTGCTGCTCAGTGCCATAGTGGTGGGAAAAAAGCGTCTTCAATATGTTCAACCAGCCCTTCTCCTTCAGGATTGATTACAGTTATGATGTCAAATCTGACGGGCAGGTCAATGCTGTATCTCTTTATGTATGAGTCGGCGGTGCGTACTATGCTCCTTATCTTGCTGTCTGTAACTGCATCCTCCGGCTTGCCGAACGATGTAGTGCTGCGTGTCTTCACTTCTGCAATGACCAGTTGCCTGTCATCGCGTGCAATAATGTCAATCTCACGGTGTCCACATCGCCAGTTACGGTCCAGAATGGTGTAACCGTGTCTTTCAAGGTATTCGGCGGCAATTCTCTCACCGGCCTCGCCGACAATGTTGTGTGTTGCCATATTATTATTCAGTTTACTGCAAACATAAAAAAAAATGTCATATCTTCGCCATACGATGGCTGACAGAATTAACAAGAGAGAGAAACGTCTGGTGTGTCTGCTCAATGAAGAGGAGGACGCTTTCGTGGAGCGTTACCTGCGCAAGTACAAGATTTCGAATAAAGGCCGTTGGGTACGTGAGACACTGATGAGTTTCATCTATCAGAATCTGGGACACGATTACCCGACATTGTTTGACGAGCAGGAGATGCGCCGCTGATGGACGATGTGTTCTATATGAGAATGGCCTTATCGGAGGCCCGCATTGCCTTTGATGCAGGTGAGGTTCCTGTAGGTGCCGTGGTGGTGTGCAATGATCGTGTGATTGCGCGTTCCCACAATCTCACAGAGACATTAAATGATGTTACCGCCCATGCAGAGATGCAGGCAGTCACTTCCGCTTCGGGTTTCCTAGGCGGTAAATATCTGAATGACTGTACGCTGTATGTAACTGTAGAGCCCTGCGTGATGTGTGCGGGTGCATTGGGATGGGCACAGCTGGGCCGCCTGGTCTATGGGGCGGACGATGAAAAACGGGGGTTTACATTATTCGCGCCTAAGGCTCTGCATCCCAAGACAGCCGTGGTGAAAGGACTTCTGGCAGATGAGGCCTCAAAGCTTATGACTGATTTCTTCAAAGTCAGGCGTCAGTCCTCCCGTATTTCCTCGTAATCAACATATTCTCCGTCCTTGTCAGAGAATATCCGTTTTTTTGATGGCGCCGGTGTATGTACCCGTGTCTGACCGTCACCGTTCCGTTCTTTACCGCCATTTATATGGAACAGCCTGTCTATCGTTGCGGCTATGAAGTTGAGGATAGTGTAAAGCAGGGTCCTGAAAATTGAAAATACTATTATCAGTATCAGGAGCAATATGGAGAAAATAGCTATCAGCATGGTGATTTACTTTTTTATGGTAACGGTACAAAAACCATGCCACGTTATTTTCTGCAGGTAAGGGCTGACAGAATGATATACCAGAGTATAATGCACGCGACACCCTTGATACCGAAGAGTATTATGAAAAGCGGCGTCACCAGTAGAAATAGATACCTTATACTATTGTCCTTCCACGTCAGATTGTGGAATTTAAGAGAGAACATCGGAATCCTGCTTGTCATCAGCAGGGAGAAAAGCACAATCTCTGCCAGAAGGATATAGCCATAGAGCGGCTGTGTCATATCCGACAGCCATATCATTTGTCCGCACCAGAAAATGGCGTTGGCGGGCACGGCAAGTCCTGAGAATGTGGTGTCCGGGTGTGTCTCAATATTGAATCTTGCCAGTCTCAGTGCGGCTGCGGCTGCCAGAATGAATGCTGCGTATGGGATGAAACGCATTGCCCAGGGCCACTCAATATTGCCCAGTGCCTTGAAGCACATCAGTGCGGGGGCAAGTCCGAACGTTATAAGATCTGCCAGTGAGTCAAGTTCCTTGCCCATAGGTGAGTATGCGTGGAGCAGGCGTGCTGCCAGACCGTCGCAGAAATCAAATGCCGCACCTGCCAGAATGAACACGAATGCCGTATGCATATTGCCGCCCAATGCTGCCACAACGGCAACACACCCTGACAACAGATTACAGCAGGTTATAAGGTTCGGTATGTTTCGGATAATTCTGCCAGACATGATCAGGATGGTAATTTGGCGAGTATCGTCACATCGGCCTTTACCCTTTCATTCATTTTAACGCAGACCAGTGATCCTACCGGCAGGTATATGTCAACCCTTGATCCGAATTTGATGAATCCGAGGTGCTGGTCTATCTTGCAACGGTCACCGACAGAAGGATATGTGACGATGCGTCTTGCCATAAGTCCTGCAATCTGGCGTATCATTACCTGCTGCCCGTCATTTGTTTCAATGACGATTAGCGAGCGCTCATTCTCAAGACTTGACTTTGGCTTGTCCGCAGCGTGAAAATGACCTTCCTGGTGAGATACTTTCCTGACGACACCCTCTACAGGATACCAGTTGGCGTGAACATCGAAAATGTTCATGAAGGTTGAGATCAGAATACGTCTGTCGTGGAAGTATTCAACTTCATCGACCTCCTCTACGGCTACTATCTTTCCATCGGCGGAACTTACAACCACGTGGTCTCTGTCCTCGCTTGGGAACTGGCGTACCGGATTCTTGAAGAAATTGACGAGTACGCATATCAAGGTTATTGAAAGCAACAGAAAAATCCACGAACCTATCCCCAGAATTCCCGGAAGAAACAGTATGATGTTGATGATTGCGAGAATGGCAACCGTAAGCAACAGCGTGGTGACGCCCTCACTGTTTATTGTAGATAATCTCTTTCCGCCAACCCTCATCCGAAACCTTTTACGATGCAAATATAGTATTTTTTGTTATAGGTGGATATATGTCTTGTTGATAACTTTTGCCGTCATTAAGTATGGTATATTTGGCAGGTTGACTCAACGGGCGTAATTTTATACTGTTTTTCTAACAGTAGGCTCTATGCAGGATTTTGTACATCTGCACGTTCACACCCAATATTCACTGCTTGACGGTCAGACAAGTATTCCGAAGATGGTGGATAAGGCTATTGCCGACGGTATGCGCGGTATAGCCATCACCGATCACGGGAATATGATGGGTGTGAAGGAGTTCTTCAATTACTGTAAGAAGGTGAACGGCAAGCTTGAGGCTGAAGGCCGCCATTTCAAGCCGATATTCGGCTGTGAGGTGTATGTGGCCCCACGTCACAAGGAACAGAAGGAGGGCAAGCAGGATACGGCCAACTATCATCTCATCCTGCTCGCGAAAAACGCCACCGGATATCATAATCTGATAAAACTGGTGTCAAGGGCGTGGACCGACGGCTATTATTATCATCCAAGAACAGACAGATATGACATTGAGAGATATCACGAGGGTATTATCTGCTGTTCGGCCTGCATCGGAGGAGAAGTCCCAAGGCTGATATCAGGCGGCCAGCCGGAACTTGCCAGAGAGACAATTCTGTGGTATAGGAATCTGTTCGGTGAGGATTATTACCTTGAACTGCAGCGTCACAGGGCTACTGTGGAAAAGGCGAATCACGAGACCTACCAGTTGCAGTGTCAGGTCAATGAGGAATTGATAAAGCTGGGTGCTGAGCTGGGTATCAAGACTATATGTACCAATGATGTCCATTTCCTTGAGGAAGAGAATGCCGATGCTCACGAACTTCTGATATGCCTTAATACGGGAAAGGATCCGGACGATCCCACGCTTATGAGATATACCAAGCAGGAATGGCTCAAGACGCAGGCCGAGATGAACGACGTTTTTGCCGACTGTCCGGAAGCTCTGGCCAACACCTGTGAGATTCTTGATAAGGTAGAGGAGTATTCCATTGACCATCCGCCGATAATGCCCTTTTTCGCTATCCCGGAGGAATTCGGTACTGAGGAAGAATACCGTAGAAAATATACCGAACAGGATCTGTTCAATGAGTTTACCAGGGACGAGCACGGGAATGTGGTTATGGAGGAGGCCGAGGCTGTAAAGAAAATCTCGAAACTCGGCGGCTACGACAAGCTTTACAGGATAAAGTTCGAGGCCGACTATCTGGCTAAACTGACATTCGATGGTGCAAAGAAGAGGTATGGAGACCCTTTGCCCGATGAGATACGCGAACAGCTCGTATTTGAGCTGCACGTGATGAAGACGATGGGCTTTCCCGGATATTTCCTGATTGTGCAGGATTTCATCAACGCTGCCAGAAATGAGCTCGGCGTATCCGTTGGTCCCGGCCGTGGCTCGGCAGCCGGCTCGGCAGTGGCCTATTGTCTGGGTATCACGCAGATTGATCCTATCAAGTACGACCTTCTGTTCGAGAGATTCCTGAATCCTGACCGTATATCGCTTCCTGATATCGATGTGGATTTTGATGATGACGGCCGAATCAGGGTTTTGCAGTGGGTAACACAGAAATATGGCCAGGAGAAGGTCGCTCATATCATAACATACGGTACAATGGCCACGAAGATGTCCCTGAAGGATGTCGCGCGCGTGCTGAAGGTCCCTCTTGACGTGTCGAATGCCTTGTGCAAGGCTATCCCTGACCGTCTGCCGGACGATAAGAAGATGAACCTGACGAATGCCATAGAGTGCGTGCCCGAGCTGAAGGAGGCGGAGGCATCGTCGGATCCGGCATTGCGCAATACTATAAAGTATGCCAGGATGCTGGAGGGCAACATACGCGGCACCGGTGTACACGCCTGCGGCACCATAATATGCCGTGATGACATTACCGACTGGGTACCTGTGAGCATTGCCACTGACAAGGACGGCGAGCGTCTGCTGGTTACTCAGTACGAGGGAAGTGTCATAGAGGATACTGGACTTATCAAGATGGACTTTCTGGGACTGAAGACCCTGTCCATCATCAAGGAAGCCGTAGCCAATATCAAGTCCAGTACCGGTGAGGATATAGATATCGACAACATACCGATAGACGATGAGAAGACATTCCAGCTGTACTGTGAGGGTAAGACAATAGGTACATTCCAGTTTGAGTCTCCCGGAATGCAGAAATATCTGCGTGAACTGCAGCCGAGTGTCTTTGAGGATCTGATAGCAATGAATGCCCTGTATCGTCCGGGTCCGATGGATTATATTCCCGATTTCATCGATAGAAAACTGGGACGCAAGCCTATAGAGTACGATATCCCGTGTATGGAGAAGTACCTCAAGGATACGTATGGTATTACGGTATATCAGGAGCAGGTGATGCTACTGTCCCGTCTGCTGGCCAACTTTACCCGTGGCGAGAGCGACACTCTCCGCAAGGCTATGGGTAAGAAGCTGAAGGACAAACTGGATCACCTCAAACCGAAATTCATAGAGGGCGGAAAGGCTAACGGACACGATCCTGCCGTACTTGAAAAGATATGGAAGGACTGGGAGAAGTTCGCATCGTACGCTTTCAACAAGTCTCACGCCACCTGCTATTCCTGGGTGGCATATCAGACAGCCTGGCTCAAGGCTCATTATCCGGCACAATATATGGCTGCCGTACTCAGCTGTAACCTGAGTGATCTGACCGAGATAACGAAACTTATGGATGAGAGCCGTTCTATGGGCATAGAGGTGCTTGGCCCTGATGTGAATGAGAGCGGTTTCAAGTTCACGGCGAACAGCAAGGGTAATATCCGTTTCGGTATGGCCGGAGTGAAAGGCGTTGGCTCGAATGCGGTGCAGGCCATTATTGAGGAAAGGGAGAGGAACGGCGCTTTCACCGGTATTTTTGACTTCGTACAGCGCGTCAATCTGACTGCCTGTAACCGTAAGAATATAGAGTGTCTTGCCATGGCGGGAGCATTTGACAGTTTTCCTGAGATTCATCGCGAGCAGTTTGTAGCTCCGTGTGGCAGGGACGAGGTGTTTGCAGATGTTCTGGTGCGCTACGGTAACAAGTACCAGTTTGACAAGGTTCAGTCTCAGAATTCGCTGTTCGGAATGATGGAAGGCAGTCTGGAGATAGCGTCTCCGGTGATACCGCAATATGTACCGTGGTCGTCTCTTGCACTTCTGGACAAGGAAAAGGAACTGACAGGAATCTATATGTCGGCGCATCCTCTGGATGAGTATGCCATTGTCATCAAGGATGTGTGCAACACGCGGATGGAGGAACTGAAGGATAAGGCTTCACTGGCAGGACGTGATATAATTGCCGGTGGAATCGTAGTGGATGTGAAGGAGGGTGTCACGAAAAAGGATACTAAGTACTGCATAGCGAAGATTGAGGACTTTTCCGGTATCGGTGAAATTCCGCTGTTTGGCGATGCCTGGATCAAATGGGGTAATTATATGAAGACGGGCAATTTCCTTTTCATCAAGGGCAAATGCCTGCCGTATAGATATGATCAGACGAGATTCGATTTCTCTATTTCCTCAATAGAGCTTCTGCCGGATGTGAAGGAGAAAATCGTGGAGAGTATTACCATAAGCGCTGATCTGAACATTATTGACCGGATGATTGTGAACGAATTGTCGCAATTCCTCGATAAAACCGGAAATACACTGCTGAAATTCAACATACGCGATCTTGACACGGGCCATAGTGTGGAACTTGTGTCGCGTGGAAATAAGATAGAAGTGTCACGTGAACTTGTAAGGTTCATAAATGATACTGAAGGACTTGATTATTGTATTAATAAGTAATAGAAATTATGGAAATTAATGAGAAGAATCTGGATGAGATCATTGCAGGCGGCAAGCCTGTAGTTGTTGATTTTTGGGCTACATGGTGCGGCCCCTGCAAGAGATTGGGTCCAGTTATTGAAGAACTGGCTGCCGAGTACGAGGGCAAGGTCGTAATTGGCAAGTGCGATATAGAGGAAAATCCCGAATTGACCGAGAAATTCGGGATAATGAGTGTGCCTACAGTCGTTTTCATCAAGAACGGACAGGTGTGTGACTCACAGGTAGGTGTGGCCGGAAAGCCTGTGTATGAGCAGAAAATCAACGCAATGCTTTAAAACACGCGTATATGACGGACGATGAGTTCAGGGACGAGGATCTTGATGATGAGAAAACAATCAGCTACATCAGGAATACACTCCCGCAGGAATTGAGAGAGAAATTCCCGGATGATACTCTGTATTATATCCTGGATGTGATTAACGACTATTTTGCCACGAGCGGAATCCTGGATAAGGAACCTGATGCGGACGGCTTTATTGAGATTGACAACGAAGCTGTGGCGGATTATATCATCAAGGAGGCAAAGCGCGATGGAATGGGGAATTTTGACAAGGATGAGATTCTCCTGATTGTAGAGGCCGAGGCGGACTATGTAGATGGCTTAGAAGACTAGTTCTCTTGATCCGTCATCCTTTACTTCAACTTTGACGCGTACCGTGTCCTCGGGCAGGACACTCTCCGCCAGTTCTGGCCATTCAATCAGGCATATGGCTCCGCTGTAGAAATAATCCTCATAGCCCATGTCATAGACTTCCTCAATCTTCCTGATGCGGTAGAAGTCAAAATGATATATCAGCTCAGCTGTAGTGGCTGAGCGATATTCGTTTACAATAGCGAATGTTGGCGAGTTGACCTCGTCTTCCACTCCGAGTATCCTGCACAGTGCCTTTATGAATGTGGTCTTGCCGGCGCCCATTGCGCCATAGAATGCGAAGACCGTGTTATCTCCCATTTCACGGACAAATTTCTTTGCCGCATCATCGATATCACCGATGGATTTTACAGTTATGGTCATCTTGTTTTCTGTTTAGGCGATAAAGTTATTAAAGGAATGAGCATCTCCTCCATGGATATGCCTCCGTGCTGGAACGTGTCCTTGTAGTAAGTGGCAAAGCTGTTGAAGTTGTTCTGATATACGAAATAATCCGTTCCCAGGGCAAAGATATAGGCAGTGCTGACGTTCGGCGCAGGCAGGTATGCCTGTTCGGGACGTGCTATCTCAAATACATCCTTGGCGTTGTAATCGAGGTTTCTTCCTAATTTGTATCTCAGGTTGGTGTTTGTATTGCGTTCACCCATAATGCGTACAGGCTGATCTACTCTTATGCTGCCGTGGTCGGTGGTTATTATGACTTTCCTACCGGTGGATGCTATGGCTTTGAACAGGTCTTTTATTGACGAATGTCTGAACCAGGTCTGTATCAGACTGCGGTAGGCCGACTCGTCGCTTACCAGTTCCCGCATAGTCTTTGAATCGGTCTTGGAATGTGACAGGATGTCGATGAAATTGATTACAATCACGTTAAGCTCATTGTGCAGGATGTTGTTGAATTGCGTCAGAAGCTTATCGGCAGCCTGTGAATCGTTCAGCTTATGATATGAGAACTTTTCCTTTCTGCGGTATCTGTCAAGGTGGGTCTGTATGAGCGGGGCTTCATTCAGATTCTTGCCTTCTTCCGAGTCCTCATCTACCCAGAGGTCCGGGAAGAGTCTGCATATATTGCTTGGCATCAGTCCGGAGAAAATCGCGTTGCGGGAGTACTGCGTGGCTGTAGGCAGTATGCTGTAATACAGTTCTTCCTCGAACGTGAACAAGTCTGACAGCTCGCTGCCAAGTATTCTCCACTGGTCATAGCGCAGATTGTCTATCACAATCAGGAAGGGCTTCTCGTCCGCATTCAAGGCCGGGAAAATGGAGTGCTTGAATATGTCTGTACTCAGTAGCGGAGCCTTGTCCGGCTCTTTCATCCATTTGAGGTAATTCTTGCGTATGAATTTGGCAAATGCATTGTTGGCTTCGCCTTTCTGCATTTTCAGCATATCGTGCATCGTGCTGTCGGCTTCCTGAAGCTCCAGTTCCCAATATACCAGCTGCTTATATACCTCAATCCAGTCTGCAGACGTGAGGGAGTCATTTATCTGCATATTAATCTTGCCGAAATTCTGCTGGTATTCCATATTGGTATGTGCGGTCACGATATCCTGCAGGTGAATGTTTTTCTTCAATGTGAGCAGTATCTGGTTGGGATGTACCGGCTTTATAAGGTAATCGGCAATCTTGGAGCCAATAGCCTGTTCCATAATGTCCTCTTCCTCGCTCTTCGTCACCATTACAACGGGCAAATTAGGGTGTATCTCCTTTATGAGTGACAGTGTCTCAAGACCGGTCAGACCGAACATATTCTCGTCAAGCAGTACAAGGTCGTAATTGTTCTGCCTGCACAGTGCAACCGCATCACTTCCATTGGTGGCTGTCTCTACCTGATAACCTTTATCCTCAAGAAAGATGATGTGCGCCCGCAGCATGTCAATCTCGTCATCAACCCATAGAAGCCTGCCGTTACTATTCATTTCGTTTAAGTTTTGCCAGTTACTGATTTTCAGTGAATCCGTGCCCGTTATCATCAGGCAGCTCTTCGTCAATGCTCAGTCCGTCAATGTCAAATTCCGGGATGTTGAGGAACTGTCCGTTATAGAACTCGATATATTCATTGAAGCTGTAGTATTTGAGCAGTATTTCAAGATTCTGTGGTGTAATGATAAGCGTCGTGATGCCGTCCAGTTTCTCAGACATACCGATTTCATCGTATAATCTCTTGCGATACAGGTAGGCTTCATCGAAGTTCAGGAACTCACCGATGACAAGCATGCTGATTGATCCCTCGTGGCGGAACTCCATCTCAAAGTTCCTTATCATATATCTTGTGAAATTGTAACGCGCAGTCTCAAACAGCAGTTGGTTCTCACTTAATGAGTCTGTAGGATATGCCATCACGATTACGTAATCCTGCATGCGCTCTGGATTGAATTCCGGTCGGTTCAACGCCTGAATGGAATCCATATTCTCCATTCCGCTGCGGAAATCCCATATTGAGCTGAACGATGCAGAGCGCAGGAGCTTACCTGATCTGGCATTGTCTGTTATCAGTTTAGCCAGATTACTGAGGTCATCTGACGGATATTTCTCAACAATCTGCCTGAGAATATTCAGAAAACCTTCTGTGTCATTTGCGGAGAGTAGGGCTGATGCCTCAAGGAACATAAACTTGGGGCGTAACTGTCCGTCAGGGTATCTCTCGGCAGATTTCCTGCAGCACTCAAGCAGCGAACCCATATTCCCGTTGACGTAATGGTTGTATGCGACCTGATAGAGAGAGTCCTCCCGGTGTTTTCCATACAGCACGTCCTCTTCAAAGTATGGATTGGACAGACTAAGCGCATATCGGCTCTCCGGGTATTTCTCAAGCAATGCCTCTTTAGCTGCCTGTGCGTCATCTCTGCGTCCCCACAGTGAATACATCAGGTATAGATTGTAAAGTGCGTCATCCGCATATTCAAACGAAGGATATTCATTTGCCGAACGGGTCAGATTCCCTTCTGCCAGTTCGTATTCGGAAAGTTCGTCCTTGTAGATCACGCCTATCTTGAACAAAGATTCAGACAGAATGTTGTCCGATTCGGTTTTCTGCTTCTGTGTGAAAGGAATCATACGCATATAGTACTCGCGCGTGTGAGGATCGTTTGGTATCGTGTCTTGGGAATTTTCCTCCATTTCACCGTTGTTTTCGCCAGTATCAGCCGGCGATTCGCCATTGCTCCCGTCGTCTGTGGAGTCAGGAACGCTGTCTATCGACGCACTCTTGTCCTGTCTTCGCCAGTTATCTTCAAGACGTCGCCTTCCCCAGGTTGACGTGAATTTTGCGGAACCTTCCTTTACGAGTGCTGTGTTGTAGAAATACCACGAGTTGTCGCTGGCTACTACAGACATTGCCGAGCGTGACTCTTCCTCGAGGGCTTCTTTTTCCATACGCCGTAACTTCTCGGCGTTTTCCTGTTCCTCCTTCTCGTATTTTTGAATTGCGCGGTCTATGGCGTCAAGAAGTTCATCCTCAGGCAATGATGACAGCAGCTGCAGACTGTCCTGAAGTTCTATCTCACTCTTATATTCCACGAGTTTTTCCAAAACTGATGAGCGGAGCATCACCTCATCGTATCGTGGATGTGATTTATCAATTATGCCGACAGCTTCGGAGTAGCAGCGCTGCGCATTGATATAGTCGGCCTGGCTCCAGTATATCGTGGCCATATTGAGAAGGAGAATCCCTCGCTCGGCTGTTCTGCCCTTTCCTTCGTCCAGTCCGATTTCATACATAGACATAGCCGTAGCAGTATCATTGCGTGCCAGATAGACATTGCCAATGGCATAATAGACCTGATCCAGATATTGCCTGTTATTCGGATCCTTGGCCATCCTTCTCAGTTTCTTCTCAATTGCATCAGAACTGAACGATGTCATCGTCTCCGTCTGCTGTATGCGTGCGTTGAACTCGATACGGTATGGCGGATTCATTCTTATGACCTTCTGAAAATATGCGTATGCCGACGGCAGGTCCCCGGTCTCCCTGTAGAGCTGGGCTATCAGATAGTTCTCACGGACTTTCTGTAATTTGCTCAGTTTGCGCCCTCTGATGGATTGGCTTACAAGCGGAAGCGATTCCTCATATCGCTTCTGCTTGAGAAGGTGCGATGCCCTTATAGCGTAATAGTCGTTTGCCAGAGCGGCAGGTATGGAATCGGCAGTGATTCTTGAGAAAAGCTCGTCGGCCTCGTATATCCAACCAAGCTCTGAATAGCATTGGGCCATTTTCATATTGGCTTCAAATACTATTGACGGTTCATTGCTGTAAAGGCGGCTTATGTAGGAATACGTGCTTGCCGCTTCCAGGAATTCACCCTCGTGCATCTGCGCATCTGCCATAAGCATCCAGGCATGCCAGAGGAAGGGATTGAATTCCTTCTGACTTTTCCATTTGTCATTCTGTTTCTTTCCCCTATTGCCGTTTTTCTTGACAGGCCTTTTCTTTATGGAGTGCAGTGTGACACATTTCTTTGACTTCTCAATGGCTCTGTCAAAACTGCTCTTGCCTGTGCCTTGGGCTGTCTTGTCACTTATCGGGAACAGGTCGATTATCTCCAGGTAATTGTCATTGACAGCCTTCTCCTGTTCCTCGCATCCGTTCAGATATGCCTGCTTGCCGTTGAAATAGACATTGTATCGGGCTACGGTGGCATGATAGAACCTGCTCATAGCCGTATTTTTCTGTGTGGAGCATCCTGTGAGGGTAATCACGGACATCATCAGAAAAATATGTAGAATATGTCTTCTCATCCTCCTATTATCATGTAGGTCTCGTCCTTCAACTGGTCCGGCAACTCAATGGAGCGCGTGTGCAGGCTCTCAAGCCATTCCGTTGTCTCGTCCTGACTCATAGTATATAAGACATATCTGAATTCCTCGATTTCATCGTCGGAATAGCTGTCTGATGAACGTCCTGCGAAACGGTCCAGTTCCTCATCGTCGAAATATACCGCAGCCTTCATAGCGGCATCTGCGAGTCTCCTTTTCTCGCAGACAGCATGCTTGCCGCAACATTCCGACCCTGTATCCGGTACGTTCGTGGCGGCTCCCTTTTTCCTGTGCAGAAGGCTCATTGATACAGCCAATATGCCAAGAACGGCGGCACAAACGATGTAAACGCTATTCATAATAATGATTTATTCACTGCGAAGATAAGTAAATGATACACCTTATCCAAATGAAATGGAATTACCTGTGATTATAAGGTGTGTCTCATCGCTGCAACCTGCCGTCTGTATGAACACGTGATGCTCAAAATGACCGATGTCTTCAGGCGCGAATGATACCGTTATGATGCACGTTCTGCCTGGCGCAATGGAGTATGTGGATGCGTCGGCCTGTACGCAGTCGCAGTCAGTGAGTATGCCCGCAATCTCAACGGCACTTTTCGTGGTGTTGAGAGCAGTGAATGTTACGGTCTGTGTACTGCCGTTTCGGACATTCCCTACATCTGTCTGAAATGTGTCAAACAGAAGACCGCTTTGTGGTCTGGTGCGTGTGGCGATGTAATCGTGTACCTTTTCCGGAAATCTGTCAGGCAACGTACCGTCATTTTCCAATAGGGCTGAGATATACATCTGCAATACTTCCCACAGGACCATATTGTGCAGTGGATTGCCTGCGAATACGACTCTATGCTGTCTGTCAAGCAGAAAGGCTTTGAGACTGCTGTTGCCCGCAATGTCCGGGTTGGATCTGCGGAATGTACGGTGATAGTCCGAGAATACCGGATATGTCAGTTTGGCGTGATCCAGTTTCTGACGGTATTCGGCTGAGTCCTGTATTGACGGCTCAAATATGAACAGAGGCGTGAAGCCGTGGCTGTCCTTCAGCTCCGAGAAAAGCTCGTTCCATTCATCGAGCCTGTTCATCATACAGCTGATGCAGGTTATTGTGTCGTAATAGATGACAAGTGTTGCGCTGTGTGAGTTGTCACGGTCCATTTCTGGTGGTAACAGCATCCGGCATTCTATTACGGAGGACAAATCTGATTCATACTTTTTTCTGGAATTCCGGCTGATGACCGGATACATCAGAATAACAAGAAATACAGCTATTGCCGGATACGCCAATTTGATTTTTTTCATAGTAATAGAATTTGAATTTTTGCAAAGATATCAATCTTTCAGCCATAAAAAAAGAACCTCAGGTAAAATCACCCGAGATCCTTTAATAATTTATATCGGAAGTGTTAGTCTTTTGGGAACTCGCCCATATCAAATGTATGGACTTTCTTATTAGGACTTACGTCAGTCCTATAAAGTGAGAATTTTCCGAATATTTCACCTTTGAAAGGATTAACAGCCTTTTCAAGGGCATCTACAAGCTCGTAAGCTTCGAATTGTGTGCCGTTAAATTTCTTTATAACGTCTGCTATTGCATTTCCAAACTGCTCAACCACAGCCTCGTGACCCTCGATGTATCCAAGCTGTGAGATTTCATCCATGTCAAAACCATAAGTTGCATAAACGACTTCCTGCTTTGAACTGCTGCAACTTGACATTGTACACATTATTGCAAGGCTTGCAATGCACAGTGCAAAAATAGATTTGAGTTTCATAAATGTTTTTTTAAATAAATAATGTTTCTCTCAGTCGGGGTGACTGGATTCGAACCAGCGACCACACGCCCCCCAGACGCGTACTCTAAACCGGGCTGAGCTACACCCCGCTCCTCTGCTCGCTTGCATTGAAGTGCTGCAAAGGTATCGGTTTTTTATGATTTGACATTATAAAAAAGCGTTTTTTTGTAAGTTTGCCGGCAAAGTCAGGTCTTATCGGATGAAAATAGACAATGGATATAAGGTACCTGGGAGCGGTGGCGAGTTGGCCGGCGCGCTGACATGTATGTATCGTCATAAGGGTATGGACGTGGACCGGTCGGATGTCATAGCGTGGGCATACGCCGGTGAATTGTATCTCGCGGCCAGTCTCAATGACTATCCCGTGCAGCAGATGCGCGCGGAACAGTATGCTGTCAGGGAGTTTCATGGCGCGATTGACTTGAATTGCCAGGACTATGACCTGCTGTATTCATTGCTGGCAGGCAGCTCGGATGCCGTGGGCGTATGCATTCATATACCGGATGTATATGGCGCACTGCACGACACGTGGGTGGAACGTCAGCTGATTTATGATATGTTTGACTTCTGTCGTGACGGGATAGGGTAGGTCAGACAAAGAACGAGAAGTGTACACTTCCGTATTCGCGCATCTCCACAAACCTGGGATTGTCCTTGAAATCGTGCTTTGAGCCGTGTTCCAGTACGAATATGCCATCGGTTTTAAGTATGTTGCGTCCGAGAACAATCTCCGGAAGCAGTGGCAGTTCCTCAAGCTGATATGGCGGATCTGCAAATATGAAATCAAACTGTTCCTGACAACGCTCCAGATATTTGAATACGTCACCTTTTATAATAAGGCTCCTGTCGGTCTTGACCGTCTCCATCACCTTACTGATAAAAGCATAATGTTCAGGGTCCTTCTCGACGGATACTACGCGCTGGCATCCTCTCGACAGCAGTTCAATGCTTATACTCCCTGTGCCGGAAAACAGGTCCAGTGCCACAGCCTCTTCAAAATCAATCCTGTTAGCCAGTATGTTGAACAGATTCTCCTTGGCAAAATCTGTGGTAGGTCTTGCCTTGAATGTATTCGGCACATCAAATCTGCGGTGCCTGTAGATGCCGCTTATAACACGCATAATGTATTCTCTCCTATCATTTGTCTCAGACCGGTTATCAGGCTCCTGTTATCCTGAAGCCCGTATAGTCTTATCTTTGCCTTTTCTGTAACGAATCCTAGTTCTTTCCAGATTTTTGTAATGTTGTACAGCAGTTTGTAGGTGTCCGCCGATACCTGTTTGAAAAGTAAGAGCCTGCCATCCCTGAGTGCTATCATATATGCGTTCCCATTGCCAGGTACAACCGCCAGGATGTCCGTATCAGAATGACTGATGTCCGTAACGGTGTCATTGATGTGGCATCGCAACGGAATATCCGGATATTGCGTTCTGATGGATTCCAGTAACCGGCTGTCAATGCCGTACAGAATTCTTACATTCAGTTCAGGTATGGTATCGGACAATATGGTCATTCCGTCATTGTCCGGATAAATTGTCCTGAAAAATATGTCTGAAACCTCCTGCCCAATATCTGTATCCGGTATGGCGGTACAAGGTCCTTCTATGGAAATGTACCTATGCCCATCCTTACAGACAAAAGAAAATCCATCTGCAGGGCTGCAGATGGACTCCCTATTTGTGCTTGCGGACATTATTCCCAGTTACCGGCGTTGTTGTTACCGCTTACGGCATCACCGACCTTCATACCGGGATAGCGGCCAAGCTGCTCCCTCTCGTCTATGATGTTATAGACTTCCTGCTCGTCAAGACCGCCATAATAGGTTTCGAACAAAGTCCTTGCCTCGAACAGGTGCATGAATGAACCTGATTTGGTGGTGTCACAACCGATTGCCATTTCAAATTCAGCACCGTTGCCGAACGGAACATAACGCAATGAATCTGCATTGAATCCTACTGGGAAAAGTGATCCGATGATGTCCTCCCATACGGTGTCGCGGCTGAAAATATAATTGATGGTGCCATCTTCATTCCTGGTGACAAAACCATTGTCAATGGCCTCTTTCCACTTCTCGTCCTGAATTTTCTTGTTCTTGGCATTCTTGGCATCTTCGTACAGTGCAAGAACCTTTGACTCTGTCCAGCCGTCGTCGAGCTGCTGGTCAGTAAGTTCGCCGACTTTTGCGATTGTCGGAAGTTTGCCGTACTTGACGAAATCAATCAGAGTGTCCAGACTGGCGGTATAGCGTCCGTCGTTCTGATTGTGAAACTCGACCTGAGCTGTACGGATGTCGATAAGGCGGTTCTTGACAGCCTCATCTCTAATGGTTTTCTCCTTGTCGAAATTAATCGGGGCCATAATGCTTCCGTAGAAGATATATGCGAGGCCGATTATGCACAGACCAAGAGCAATATTGATGAACTTTTTCATATAAATATGTTTTTGTATTATTTTCGTCTCGCAAAAATAGAATAAATATCCATACTAACGGCCTTAATCTGAAAAAAATTGTCTTTCAGATGGATGAAGTGAATATTTTGGAAAAGGAGATAGCTGCAAGATGTCATTTTGAGCTTACTGCCGGTCAGAAGAATGCCGTGTCCGGGATAGCCGGATTTCTGGAAAGTCCTGACTTGCGCAGGCTGTATGTGCTATGCGGATATGCCGGCACAGGCAAGACATCGCTGGTAAGCGCGTTGGTCAGAACTATGCGTGCCCTACGCAGGCGTGTCGTCCTGCTGGCCCCCACGGGTCGTGCCGCCAAAGTGTTCTCGCTCTATTCCGACAATCCGGCATATACGATCCACAGACGCATATACAGGCAGCGTTCACTTGACCAGGATGTGTTCTCGCTGGACCGTAATATGTACGAGGACACGCTGTTCATTGTCGATGAGGCTTCAATGATATCAAATGAGCTGCTTGATGATCTTGTCAGCTATGTGTATTCCGGCCAAGGCTGCTCAATGCTGTTGTCCGGGGATACGGCGCAGCTGCCGCCGGTGGGGGAGAGCGTGAGTCCTGCGCTGAATCCTGAGCTCCTGCGTTCTTACGGGCTGACGGTGACTGGCTGTGTCATCAGGGAGGTGGTCCGGCAGAGTAACGGTTCCGGAGTCCTGTACAATGCCACGTTGCTGCGCAATGCGCTGTCACAGATCAGGAAAGGAAGTGTGAAAAGCGTATTCAAACCATTGACGGAGAACTTTGCTGATGTCAGGAAAATTCGCGGTGATGAATTGGTGGGCCTGCTGTCGGACAGCTATAGTAGCGAAGGGATAGGCGATACAATAGTATTGTGCCGTTCAAACAAGCATGCGATAATATATAATAAAGGTATCCGTTCCACAATCTTGGACCGTGAAGATGAACTGTGCCGCGGTGACCGTCTGATGATTGTAAAGAATAATTATTACTGGACAGACCGAATGGCGGAAGAGGCTATGTCTGCGCACGAGCCTATGGACAGCATTCCACAGTTCATAGCCAACGGCGATATGGCAGAGGTGCTGCGTGTCAGACACGTACGTGAGCTGTACGGTTTCCGTTTCGCCGACGTGGTGCTGCGCTTTCCTGATTACGATGACTGCGAGATGGAGGTAACCGTATTATTGGACACCCTTCATTCGGAATCGCCTGCGCTTACAAGGGAGCAGTACGATATGCTTTTCAAGAATGTGATGGAGGATTACACCTACATATCCGACAAGCGTGAGCGTCTCCGGAAAATGCGTGAGGATCCGTACTACAATGCCTTTCAAGTGAAATACGCATACGCCGTAACCTGCCACAAGGCGCAGGGCGGTCAATGGGCGAATGTGTTCATAGACCAAGGGTATATACCGGACGACACCCAAGACGGCGATTACTACCGTTGGCTCTATACTGCATTTACACGTGCCACCGGCACGGTGTATCTCGTCAATTGGCCGGAATAACCTGGCTTTACAGAGTGGCCAGGATACTTTCTATGGCTTTGCCGATGCCATCGGCATTACGTCCGCCTGCTGTGGCGAAATGGGCCTGTCCACCGCCTCCGCCCTGAATCTCACGGGCAGCTTCACGTACCATCTTGCCTGCATTGAAACGTGATGTCAAGTCATCGCTCACGCTTACCGTAAGCATAGGCTTGCCCTCGCTGACGCTGCCTATTACTATTATCAGGTTGGAAGTGATTTCACTGCGCAGCATGAATGCGAGGTCGCGTGCTACATTGGCATCGGCTTCGATACGGGTGCTTATCACCTGGATTCCGTTGATGTCGCGCTTCCCGGCAAGCAGCTCATTCTTCATTGCAGCGGTCTTCTCCTTCATAAAGCCGTCGAGCTGCTTCTTCAGACCTGCGTTATCGTCAATAAGTTTCTGGACTGAACCTTCAATGCTCTGACCCGGCAGCATCGTCTTAAGATTGCTGATGGAATCCTGCATACCGTAAAGCATTTCTTCGACAGCCTGTCCTGTGATAGCCTCAATACGTCTGACACCCGCTGCGATGGAACTCTCGCCGAGAATCTTGAACATTCCTATCCTGCCGGTCGATGCAGCGTGCACACCACCGCAGAACTCTATTGACTGGCCGAACTGGACTACGCGGACCTCGTCACCGTATTTCTCGCCGAACAGGGCTATCGCGCCGAGTTTCCTGGCTTCCTCTATAGGAGTGTTGCGATGCTCTACCAGCGGAAGATCCTGACGAATCTTCTCATTGACCATACGCTCCACCTGACGGATTTCATCGTCAGTCACTTTCTGGAAATGCGAGAAGTCAAAGCGCAGACCGTCGGGCGTGACCAGTGAGCCCTTCTGCTCCACGTGTGGTCCCAGCACCTCACGCAAGGCCTCGTCAAGCAGGTGAGTCGCGGTATGGTTAGCCTCCGATGCGTGGCGGCGGTCGGTATCGACGCAAGCCATCATAGGAGCCTCTGGATGTTCAGGCAGCTTCTTGGCTATGTGGACAGGGAGCCCGTTCTCCTTCTTTGTGTCAATAATTCCAATAGTCTCGAACTCGCTTACGATTACGCCGGTGTCGCCTGTCTGGCCACCCATTTCGGCATAGAACGGTGTCTTGTCAAGTACTATCTGATATAAAGTCTCTTTTTTCTGGCTTACCGTGCGGTAACGCAGTATGGAGGTCTCGTATTCAGTGAAGTCATAGCCTACGAACTCTGTCTCGCCTTCCTTCAGCACTACCCAGTCGCCATTTTCTACGGCGGCGGCATTGCGGGCACGGGCCTTCTGCTTGGCCATCTCCGCATTGAACTCGTCGGTATTGACCGTCATTCCGTTCTCACGCAGGATCAGCTCTGTCAGGTCAAGCGGGAATCCGTAGGTATCGTACAGCGTGAATGCGCTTACACCGCTTATAACCGTGGCAGAAACGGCCTTCGTGTCGGCCATTACCTTGTCCAGCATCTTGATGCCGGTGTCCAGGGTACGCAGGAACGACTCTTCCTCTTCTATAATTACCTTTTCTATAAGGGTCTTCTGTGCGCTCAGTTCCGGATAAGCCTCACCCATATTCTCAATCAGCACGGGCAGCAGCTTGTACAGGAAAGCCTCCTTCTGTCCGAGGAATGTGTATGAGTAGCGTACCGCACGGCGCAGGATACGGCGTATCACATAGCCAGCCTTGGCGTTTGACGGCAGCTGTCCGTCGGTTATGGAGAATGCTATGGTACGGATATGGTCGGCCACAACGCGCATGGCGATGTCGGTCTGCTCATCCTTGCCATACTCGTGACCGGTAAGCATACCTATAGTGGCGATTATCGGCTGGAACACGTCGGTATCGTAATTTGATGTCTTGCCCTGCAGCGTGCGTACCAGGCGCTCGAATCCCATACCGGTGTCAATGACCTTGGCGGGAAGTGACTCGAGGCTGTGGTCGGCCTTGCGGTTGTATTGCATGAACACGAGGTTCCATATCTCGATGACTTGCGGATGATCCCTGTTCACCAGTTCACGGCCCGGAATCTGCGCTTTCTCTGCTTCGGAACGTGAATCGACGTGAATCTCCGAGCAGGGTCCGCAAGGCCCCGTGTCACCCATCTCCCAGAAATTGTCGTGCTTGTTGCCGTTGATTATATGATCCTTCGGCAGATGCTTCTCCCAATACGATGCGGCTTCATCGTCACGGCCGATGCCTTCTTCGGGCGAGCCTTCAAACACAGTGGCGTAGAGATTCTTCGGATCCAGCTTCAGCACATCCACCAGATATTCCCAGGCCCAGTCAATGGCTTCTTTCTTGAAGTAATCGCCGAATGACCAGTTACCGAGCATCTCGAACATCGTGTGATGATAGGTATCGTGACCGACCTCTTCCAGATCATTGTGCTTGCCGCTTACGCGCAGACATTTCTGTGAGTCCGCCACACGTTTGTATTTGGCCGGGTGATTGCCCAGAATGATGTCCTTGAACTGGTTCATGCCTGCATTGGTGAACATAAGTGTAGGGTCATCCTTTACCACCATCGGAGCGGATGGGACAATCTGGTGTCCTTTGGTCTCGAAGAACTTTTTGAAGGACTCTCTGATCTCTTTTGCTGTCATCATATCGTGTATATTCTTGTTTTGTCAGTTTTAAGATTGCAAAGATACTCAGAATTTGTTATTTTTGCCCTGCATGCCTTAATCAAAGAGTGCAAAGAGAGTGAAAAAGGTATATTATGAATATGATATGTCCAGGCGGGTGTTCAAACGGATTTATCCGACACTGCGCCAGAAGCTTGGTACGTATTTCTGGAGAGTATTCGGCTGCATCCTGGGCGGCGCGGCTGCATTTGCCGTGTTCTATCTGCTGATACCAACTCCCTCCATAGATACCCTTTACGAGGAGAACTCGCGCATGCAGTCTCACTATCAGGTCCTGTCACATAAGGTTGATGAAGCTCTGGAAGTGCTTCACTCCATAGAGCAGCGGGACGATAACCTGTACAGGGCGCTATTGGAGACGGATCCCATATCCGAACACATCAGACAGTCGGGGTACAATGGCACGAACAGGTATGCCGACCTGATGGATATGTCCAACTCCGAGCTCGCTGTGAGCGTCTCGCAGAAAATCGACCTGCTGGAAAAGAAACTCTACATACAGTCCAAGTCGTTCGATGAGCTCACGCAACTCTATCGGGACAACGAGAAACGCATTGACTGTGTGCCGTCCATCCAGCCGGTATCCAACAAGGATCTGAAGCGGACCGCATCAGGTTACGGATACCGTATGGATCCTGTATATCACGTGCGCAAGTTCCATTCGGGAATGGACTTTACCTGTCCGACAGGCACGGTGGTATATGCTACCGGTAATGGCAAGGTTATTTATGCAAAGTGGATGACCGGCTATGGAAACTGCATCGAGATAGATCACGGCTATGGCTATGTGACACGTTATGCGCATCTGAGCAAGATAAATGTGAAATTGCATCAGACCGTTTCCAGAGGTGAGGTCATAGGCAAGGTGGGATCCACTGGCAAGAGTACCGGTCCGCATCTGCATTACGAGGTGCTGGTGAACGGTAAGGCTACCAATCCCATCAACTATTACTTTATGGACCTGAATGCCGAGGAATACGATGAGATGATACAGGTGTCGGAGAATCAGGGACGTGTTTATGATTAGGAATATCTTTAAATAAAAGACAGTATGCCTCTCAAGACTGATAAGAATCTGAAGCGCTATTATTCCATCAAGGAAGTGTCGGAACTCCTGGATATCCCGGAATCGACACTGCGTTACTGGGAGAAGGAATTCAAGGAGATATCGCCGAAGAAGACATCTACCGGGATACGTCAGTACAGCGATGCGGACATCAACCAGATAAAGTTCGTCAATTTTCTGGTACACGACAACCATCTGACCATTAAGGGGGCCCGTCAGCGTATGCGTGAGAATCCTAAGCAGACGGTCGATATGCACGATATCGTATCGCGTCTGGAGTATGTGCGTAAGGAATTGCTTGCTGTGCTGGACGAACTGGATACTATTCCTCCCTGCGGACAGCCGCTGTGAGCCCCGGAACCTTGTTCAGTTCCTTTCTGATTTTGGATATCTCACTCTGATTTGCAGACATTATCAGGATTGTTCCGCTCAGTCCGTTCTCATCGGAATCCAGAGCTATTTTCCGTATTGTCGCGTGATGACGTACGGTAGCTGTATCGTTGATTCTGTCAATGATTCCCCAATCGCTGACATCTTTCAGTGACAATGTCAGAATGACAGGCTTTTTCTCCTCTTTTATAATAGAAGGCTGTTCTTCGCGGCTTTTCTTACGGAGCAGGCTTCTAAGTTTGGAGCGGGCCGTGGCCGTAGTGGCGTAATTCATCCATTCCTCGCTCACCTGCTGGTTCTTTGATGTCAGAATCTCAATCTGGTCGCCGCTTTTCAGCTGATATCCTATAGGCTCCAGTTTGTGGTTTACCTTCGCGCCGATGCAGTGCGTGCCCATATCGGTGTGTATGGTGAAGGCAAAGTCCAGGATTGTGCTGCCCTGAGGCATTGTACGCAGTTCTCCCTTCGGTGTGAACAGGAAAATCTCCGTGGAATAGAGATTCATCTTTATCGTGTCCAGGAAATCCATTGAGTCCGGCAGCGGATTCTCCAGTATCTCACGTATCGTACCTATCCACTGGTTGAGCTCGGCATCGTCAACCTCAAGTGAGCCGGGTCTGGCACCTTCCTTGTATTTCCAGTGGGCTGCAATGCCACGCTCTGCTATATCATTCATACGTGAGCTCCTGATCTGAACCTCCACCCATTCTCCGCGGTTGCCCATCAGTGTCACGTGAAGGGCCTGGTATCCGTTGCTCTTGGGGCGCGTTATCCAGTCGCGCAGGCGGTCCGGGTGCGATTTGTATATCTGCGTGAGTGCCAGATATATGTTGAAGCATTCGCTGAATTCGGTATCCTGCGAGGTGGGCTCAAATATTATTCTGACAGCCAGTATATCATAGACCTCGCTGAATGTGACCTGTTTCGCCTGCATCTTGCGCCATATTGAATAAGGTGCCTTGACGCGTCTGAGAATCTCATACTTGAGTCCCATTCCGTCCAGACGGGCTTTGATAGGCGTGACGAACTCATTGTAGGCCGCCTCACGGTCCGATTGGGTCTGGTACAGCTTCTGCTGGATATCAGCGTATTCGTCGGGATGCTCGAACCTGAAACTCAGGTCCTCCAGCTCAGTCTTTATACTGTTGAGCCCAAGACGATGTGCAAGCGGAGCGTACAGGTACAGCGTCTCGCCTGATATCTTGTGCTGCTTGGCCGGCGTCTGATACTCCAGCGTGCGCATATTGTGCAGGCGGGCAGCTATCTTTATGATTATCACCCTGATATCATCGGACATTGTCAGCAGCAGCTTCCTGAAATTCTCTGCCTGTTCAGATGCCTTGTCGCCGAACCGTCCTCCTGCAATCTTGGTCAGTCCGTCAACAATCTGCGCAATTTTTTCCCCGAATACGTTCCTTATATCATCAATGGTGTAGTCGGTATCCTCAATCACATCGTGCAGAAGTGCGGAGCAGATCGAGGTGGAGCCCAGGCCGATTTCCGATGCGACAATCTGGGCTACAGCTATGGGGTGCAGTATGTAGGGCTCTCCGGAGTGACGTCTGATTCCGTTGTGCGCCTGTCTGGCGAACTCAAAGGCTTTCGTGATAATGGCGGTCTTCTTGCGGTGCTTCGACTGCAGGTAGCTTTCAATCAATCTGTTGAAAGCCTCGTCAATGCTCCGTTCCTCATCAGGTGAAAACAGTCTTTCGTCAGACATCGTCCTAAAATTTATCGGTTATAGATTCTCAGGGTCTTGCCCGCGCGTATCCTGTCGCTGGTCATATTGTTCCACGACTTGATGTTCTTTACAGTAGTGTGGTATCTTACAGCAATCGAAGACAATGTCTCTCCGTCCTTTATCTTGTGCTCGATATATGTACGGCGGTTCATCATCTCATCGTCAATATATGCAGTCCTGCTTTTTGGGAAGAATTCATCCTGACGATGGGTATAAAGTGAATCTCCGGCTTCAATCAGAGGCAGGATATAGCCGGTAGGTAGTGTCAGGATACAGGTCCTGTATGCGCCCGGTATTATATCGCCTGTATATTGCGGGTTATACGCCTTGAGCTCATCCATAGGAACCCCGCAGAGTTCTGATATCTGTTTCAAGTGCAGGTTTCTGTTTATGTGCAGCGTGTCTGTGGCAGGCGATATCGATGCCGCGGCAGGGTATATTCCGTGTTCGCCGTGAAAGTTCATCACGTAATTGATGGCTATGAATGCCGGCAGGTATCCGCGGGTCTCACGTGGCAGATAGGGGTACATCTTCCAGAAATCAGTGCTGCCGCTGCGTTTGATGGCTTTTGTCACATTCCCAGAACCGCAGTTGTATGCTGATATTGCCAGATCCCAGTCCTGAAATATGTCATACAGCTCCTTCAGGTATCTTGCTGCGGCATCGCTGGCCAGCCGCACGTCGTATCTGTCATCGACAAGACTGTTCACGTTCAGCCCGTATTTGCGTCCGGTGCTGTAGATGAACTGCCACATTCCCGCTGCTCCTGCGCGTGAGTAGGCCTTCGGTCTCAATGCCGACTCGATGATGGGCAGGTATTTCAATTCCAGCGGCAGTCCGTATCGGGCCAGCGCCTCAACGAAGATGTCCTCGTATATGGGGAACAGTCCCAGAATAATCGCTGTGGAGTTCCTCCTGCGTGCGGTATATTGATCAATCACTGAGCGCACCTCGCGGTTATACGGCATATCTATTATTGTGGGAAGGCTCTGCATCCTGCGCAGATATACGGAGTCACTGAACGAGGGATTGACAGGCAATGTCTCACGGCCGTCTGTCAGGGAAAGGTAGTGTGATGCGTACCATACCCCAAGCATACTGTCCAGTTGTGGAAGCAGGTCATCAGGCATAATGCTGTCCGCGCATATCGTCTCTGTATCCTGTGGCATCGCAGTTCTTGCGCCTACAGTGCAGTAGGGGCCAATGGATATGATTAGAGTCAGTATCGTAAGTATTGCTTTTGATTGCATAACAGTAAGTTAGAATGTAAGTGAAAAATTGATGCCGAGACTTGCGGTCCTGGTATCGAGCAGACCTGGATTGACGTGCAGGCTCAGATCCCTTGACACATCGAAATGGGAAAGCTCGGCATCTACGTATGCATCGATGATGGAAAGCAGATATACGCCGGCGAAGCAGAATATGCTGATGTCCCGGTAACGGCGGTATATATCCTTTCTGTTCTTAAGCACATTGGCCAGCCATTCCTTGTTGGCCTCGACATCGTAATATGACGGAAGGAAATCCAGATAGCTTTTTGTTTCCGGGTCATCGTCCATAATGTCCAGATAGGCCTGCATATAATCCTGATATGTCTGGTTGTTCCACGTCAGGGCATAGACGCATCCCAGATATCCTCCGTAGAAAATTGGCAGTTTCCAGAATTTTCTGTTGTAAATCTGTCCTCCGCCAGGTATAATCATAGACAACAGTACAGCCTTGCGTGGCACTGGAGTCCAGTCGGTACTGTGACGCAGTTCTGTCCTGGCCATTATCAGGCTGTCACGCTGTTTAACCGTAAGCGTGCGCATATCGATTTTCTCTTCCTCGATTTCAAATTCAGGCGGAGCAATCAGGCTGCTGATGTCCGCCGTGAGCGAGTCTGTAAACATAATGACCGAATCAGGACTCAACAGTGCCGGTGGCAGCAACTCGTTGATTCTGATTGTATCCGTCTGTGCCGGACACACGCCGGAAGACAGCATTGCTGTCAATAAGGCGAGCAGTGATACAAGATGTCTATTTCTGTAAATCAAGCCTCTTGAGTATCTCTATCAGTTCAGACTGGTTCCTGAATGGAATGTTAATGCTCCCTTTGCCTCTTGCCGTGCAGGTCAGGCGTACCTTGGTGCCGAAGAATGCAGACAGGTCATTTGCCAGGGGCTCCATACTTGCCGCCTTGGTTGTCTGTCTAGCCTTGGGCTGTGCGGCAGCCTTCCTGGCGTGTTCCTCGACAGCTCTTACAGACCATCCCCTGGCTATCATCTGGTGGAACAGGTCCAGCTGGCGCACCGGGTCCTCCACAGACAGAAGTGCGCGTGCGTGCCCCATATCAATGGCCTTCTCCTTCAGTGCCATCTGCACCTCTGCCGGCAGGCGGAGCAGACGTATGTAGTTCGATATCGTGGCTCTGTTCTTGCCTACTTTGCCACTCAGCTGCTCCTGAGTCATATTGCAGGTCTCAAGCAGGCTGTTCAATGACACGGCTATGTCGATGGCATTCAAATCCTCACGCTGAATGTTCTCAATAAGCGCCATCTGCATCACCTCGTCGTTGCTGGCGTTGCGGATATATGCCGGTATTGTCTTGAGTCCGGCCTTTCCTGCAGCGCGGAAACGGCGTTCACCGGCAATTATCTGGTATTCGTCCAGTCCTGTGCTTCGCAGTGTTATCGGCTGTATTATGCCTATCTGCCTGATGGATTCGGCAAGCTCCTGCAGCTTCTCTTCGTCAAAATCCCGGCGAGGCTGGTCCGGGTTTGCCTTAATCTGCGACAGCGGTATCTCATTTATGGATGATGAACCGCCGGTCCTTACGAACTCGGTTGAAATAAGGGCGTCAAGCCCCCGTCCTAAAGCCGCTTTCTTATTTGGTGCCATTGTTCTTGTTCTTTTTGATTATTTCTCCTGCCAGCTCCAGATAATTCGCTGTACCCTTCGATGCCGCATCGTAAAGTATGCAGGGCAGTCCGTAGCTCTGGGCCTCGCTGAGGCGTACGTTACGTGTTATCATAGTGTTGAACACCAAATCGCCGAAGTGCTTCTGAACCTCATCGAGAATCTGGTTGCTCAGGCGCAATCTGGAGTCGTACATCGTGAGCAGGAAACCTTCTATCTCAAGCGATGTGTTGAGCTTCGTCTTTATTATCCTGATGGTGTTCAGCAGCTTGCTTATGCCCTCAAGAGCGAAATACTCGCACTGTACAGGGATGATAACCGAGTCCGCGGCAGTCAGCGAGTTGACCGTGAGCAGTCCGAGTGACGGCGAACAGTCAATGAGGATATAGTCGAATTTGTTTTTTACCTGTGCCAGTACGCGTTTCATCACAGTCTCGCGGTTCTGGACATTCATCAATTCCAGTTCAGCTCCAACCAGGTCTATGTGCGACGGAATCACCTTGAGGCCGTCGAGTTTGGTCTTCACCATAGCGTCTTTCGGGTCGATATCGCTTACCAGACACTCGTAAATGGAGTTGCTCACCTCACGTATATCTATTCCCAGGCCTGATGATGCATTGGCCTGAGGGTCGGCATCAACTACCAGTACCGATTTCTCAAGTGTGGCGAGCGATGCGGCCAGATTTATAGTCGTGGTTGTCTTGCCGACACCGCCTTTCTGATTTGCGAGAGCTATGATTTTTCCCATTGTTGACTGTACTTACTGCAAAGATAGCAAACTACTCACGATTTTAAGTATTTTTGCCGTATAAATTCAATACACGTACTATGAGATATTACCTGATAGCAGGCGAGGCCTCTGGCGATCTGCACGGCTCCAATCTGATGCGTGCCATAGCCGGATATGACCGGAATGCGGAGTTCCGCTTTTTTGGCGGCGACCTGATGAAGTCGGTCGGAGGTACCTGTGTCAAGCATTATCGCGAGCTGGCGTATATGGGTTTCTGGCCTGTTCTCACACATCTGGGAACTATACTGCGCAGCCGCCGTCTATGCTATCAGGACATCAGCGGGTGGTACCCGGATACCGTCATACTCATTGATTATCCTGGCTTCAACCTGTCCATTGCCCGTCTGGTCAGACAGAACCTGCATATACCTGTCTGCTATTACATCTCGCCGAAACTGTGGGCCTGGAAGGGCTACCGTATCAGGAATATCCGTCGTGATGTAACCAGACTGTTCTCCATCCTGCCGTTCGAGACTGAGTATTTCGGTCAGCGCGGATACAAGGTGGATTATGTCGGAAACCCTTGTGTAGATGCCATTGAAGATTATCGCAGACAGACGAAAAACATCGGTGAAATTGGGGAAAATGCAGGAAAACTTCCGGTCATAGCCCTGCTGGCCGGAAGCCGTCGCCAGGAGATAGCGCGCAATCTCCCGCAAATGCTTGATGCCGTCCGCGGAATGGAAGGATATGAATTCGTACTTGCCGCAGCACCCGGCATTGATGACAGCTTCTATGCCGGATTCCTGAAGGGAAGCAATGTGCGTGTGGTGCGCGGCAGGACTTACGCTGTGCTGGATGGGGCACGTGCCGCACTCGTTACGTCAGGGACAGCCACGCTGGAGACATCGCTTCTGCGTGTACCTCAGGTAGTATGCTACAGATTGCCGGCTGACAGGATGGCGCGTCTGTTCCGTTTCTTCGTACTCAAGACGAAATACGTATCGCTGGTTAATCTGGTGGCAGGACGCGAGGTTGTGCCTGAATTGTTGGGAGCGGATATGAACAGCGACAATGTAAGGGCTCATCTGCTGCCGTTGCTGACGGACACGCCCCTGCGTCAGGCACAGCTGGACGGATACGATGAGGTCATACGGAAACTCGGTCCTGCCGGAGCATCCGACAAGACCGCATCCCGGATTGTCAGCCTGCTAAGGGGTAATGCAGAATAGTGTAAAGTAAAACCGTTACTGCGGGGAAGGCAAACAGCGTACTATCAAAACGGTCCAGAAATCCTCCGTGCCCCGGAAGCGCGTTTCCCGAGTCCTTTATCCCGAGCTCGCGTTTTATCATCGACTCGGTAAGATCACCGAATGTGCCTGCTATAACAGTAACAACGGCAGTCGCTATCCATATCCATATATTGAGAAAACCGAAGCGGTCCGGCATAGCCAGGGGCAGCACTATTGCCACTGCGATTGTCAGAACAGCGCCTCCGATGGAACCTTCCCACGACTTCTTGGGAGATATTCTTGGAAACAGCCTGTGCTTTCCCAGGGTGCAGCCTACGCAATAGGCTCCTACATCGTTGCACCATATAAATATGAATATCGTCAGAGGGAGCAGGCCGTTAAACCCGGTTCCGCAGAGTTCTCCTCCCAAATAGCCGATAACAGGTATTGTGGATAGAGGCAATGCTATATAAATCAGAGCCATCATACTCACTGCAAGATCCAGAACGGCGGTCTCGCTTTTCCTGAAAAGCGCGCCTGCCAGAAGTATCAGTAGCGTGAACAGGAAAAGTGCTATGAACAGATCGGAGAAATGAGACTTGCTGTCTCCCAGATTCCACGTTATTGCCAGAAACAGCAGTAATGCGGTGACGATAGTCTTGCAGACATCGGAATGCAGTCCCTTACCCTTGTTCATTATCGTCAGAAATTCCAGAACGCAGGCAATGAGCATACATACACAAAGGTACGATGCCCAGTTCCGGCCAAGTAGCAGGCAGACCGATATCAGGGCGACTACGGCCATACCTGTAAGGGCTCTTTTCAGGAAATTCATACAGACAGCGTGGTGTTGGTGTTGTCACTCTCAGCAGTTTCCGGCTGTGCTTCTTGTGCAGGTGTGTCGGCAGAGAGAATCTCCTCACTGCGCGATGCCCACGGGCGCTTGCCGAATATGCGCTCCACGTCCTCGGCGAATATAACCTCGCGCTCTATGAGCAGATCCGCCAGCTCGTGATGGCCGTCCGCGTGTTCGGTCAGAATTTCCTTGCCACGTTTGTACTGGCTGTCAATCAGGGCTTTAGCCTCCTGGTCAATAAGCTCGGCAGTCTTCTCGCTGTACGGTTTCTGGAATGCGTACTCGTCTGTACTGCTGTAATAGCACAGATTCGGCAGTTTCTCACTCATACCTGCGTATGCTATCATACCGTAAGCCTGTTTTGTCACACGTTCCAGATCATTCATGGCGCCTGTCGATATGTGACCGGTAAACAGTTCCTCGGCCGCACGTCCGCCAAGCGTGGCGCACATCTCGTCCAGCATCTGCTCCTTAGTGGTAATCTGACGCTCCTCCGGCAGGTACCAGGCTGCTCCCAGGGCTCTTCCGCGCGGTACTATCGTAACCTTCACCAACGGGTTGGCGTATTCGAGGAACCAGGATAACGTAGCGTGACCGGCCTCGTGCAGGGCTATGGTCTTCTTCTCCTCGGCTGTCAGGACCTTGGTCTTCTTCTCCAGCCCGCCGACTATGCGGTCAACCGCTGCCAGAAAATCATCCTTATCCACTGATTTCTTGTTATGGCGTGCGGCTATAAGCGCTGCTTCGTTGCAGACATTGGCTATGTCGGCACCCGAGAAGCCTGGAGTCTGGCGTGCCAGCAGATCCACATCCACATCCTTGTTCAGCTTCAGTCCGCGAAGATGTACTCCGAATACCTCCTTGCGCTCGTTCAGATCCGGCAGATCCAGATAAATCTGACGGTCAAATCGTCCGGCGCGCAGCAGGGCCTTGTCCAATATATCCACGCGGTTTGTGGCTGCAAGTATTATGACACCGCTGTTCGTGCCGAAACCGTCCATCTCGGTAAGCAGCTGGTTCAGGGTGTTCTCTCTCTCGTCATTGCCTCCCATTGCCGGGTTCTTGCCACGGGCACGGCCTACAGCATCAATCTCGTCTATGAAAATTATACAAGGTGATTTCTCCTTGGCCTGTCTGAAAAGATCTCTGACGCGCGATGCGCCAACGCCAACGAACATCTCCACGAAATCCGAACCGGACAATGAGAAGAACGGGACATCGGCCTCGCCGGCCACAGCTTTTGCAAGAAGGGTCTTTCCTGTTCCCGGAGGTCCTACCAGAAGAGCTCCTTTAGGAATCTTTCCTCCCAGATCGGTATATTTTTTCGGTTTCTTCAGGAATTCCACTATCTCCTGAACCTCTTCCTTGGCTTCGGACTGACCGGCCACATCCTTGAACGTGATGCGCTCACCCTCACCTTTTTCATATACGCGCGCTTTCGACTTGCCCACGCTGAACACTCCGCCTCCAGTTCCGCCTGAGCCGCCGCCCATACGCCGCATCATTATTATCCAGAACACAATCAGGATAATAAAAGGCAGTACGCTCCACAGAAACTGCGAGAACATACGGTCCTTCTCCTTATATTCAATGTGTCCGGTAAACCATCCCTCAGTCTCGGCCTCGTCCAGAAAACTCTGCAGGCTTTCCATTGAACCGATGCCCACGTTGAGCATCGGGTTGCGCGACTTGCCGTCCTTGGCCGCATCGCCGAACACGTGATATGCCGAGTCCGGAATCAGGTACAGCTCCAGGGTGGAACTGTTCGTATAGACCACTATGTTGCGTGCGTATCCTTTGCGCACATACTCCTTGAATTCGGTATATCCTGCCTTGCCGCTCATCTCCGAGCCGTCGTTGCGCAGCATTATATATCCGAATGCTATGAAAATCAACATATATATCCACGATATGTTGAATTTAGGCTTCTTGTTCCCGCCTTTCTTTGTATCCTTGACACTCATTTTTCAAAAAATTTTAATCCAGTTCGTCTGGAAATTCAGTAATAAGCGCATCTGCCCACAGATGCTCCAAATCGTAGAATGAGCGTAATTCGGGAATGAACAGATGTATCATCACATCGCCGTAATCCATTGCTATCCAGTGTGCATACTGCTCTCCATCAACCATCAGCGGTTTCTGGCCGGCTTCTGTCCTGGCAGTCTCACGTATGGAATCGGCTATTGCCAGCAGCTGGTTCGGGGTCTGTGCCTGACATATCACGAAATACCGGCAAATGGTATCGCTTATGGCACGCAGATCGACCTTGGCAATCCGGCTGCCTTTCTTATCTCTTATTCCTTTTATTATACTCTCTACAAGTCTTTCAGTCTCATTCATCATACTTTGATGTTATATCAGTTAGCAAATATATGAAAAAAAACGCCGATTATATGTCAGCAATAAAAAAAACACGTATCTTTGCAGTGCTCTTAGGGAGCAGACTATTGGGCTATGGTGTAATGGTAACACTGCAGATTCTGGTCCTGCCTTTCCTGGTTCGAGTCCGGGTAGCCCAGCATAAGGACGAATGACGGTACATTCGTCTTTTTTTTGTTGTATTTCTGAATCTTCCATACAAAAACAGTATATTTGTAATGATAATCTGAAATGACGATGGAAGTAATAAAGACAGATATTCCGGATGTGCTCATTATAGAGCCTAAGGTGTTCAAGGACGCACGCGGTTATTTTTTTGAGAGTTTCAGTGCCCGTGAATTTGCGGCGGCGACCGGTCTGAATATAAATTTCGTTCAAGATAATGAGTCAATGTCCACATACGGGGTAATTCGCGGGCTTCACTATCAAAAAAAGCCTTACACTCAGAGTAAAATTGTCCGTTGTGTCCGTGGTGCGGTCCTGGATGTTGCCGTCGATATCAGGCACGGCAGCCCGACCTTCGGTCAGCACGTATCGGTGCTCCTTACGGAGGAGAATCACCGTCAGTTCTTCGTCCCAAAAGGATTCGCTCACGGTTTTTCCGTATTGTCCGATGTTGCCGTATTCCAATACAAGTGTGACGAATTCTATCATCCTGAAGCTGATGCGGGAATAAATCTGATGGATCCGGCTCTGAAAATAGACTGGAAAATTCCTGCAGACCAGGCTGTGTTGAGCGAAAAAGACTTACGCCACAGGAATCTGGCGGATGCTCCGATGGATTTCGAGATGAGTGATATGTTGTAAAATTTGGAGATTTTTCTCCCCCCCCCCCCCCCCCCCAATAAAAATGCGTGTCCGTTATGCGGATTCGCTTTTTTTATATATTTTTGCGCGCAATGTTTTTGAAAAGTATGTCACCATTTATCAAGAAATATCTTTCCGAATATGTGGATTCCAAAGGCGTTTTCGCCATTGACCTGAGCATATCCGTCCTCACTTCGTTTGTCATACTGCTGTTACTGAATTTCCTGGCAAACTCCTCGTATGATAATGTCACTTTCATTTCCGTGTGGATGCTCTCGTCGGTTGTGGGAAGTGTAGTGGCAATGCTTCTGTACAAGAGCTACAAAGTGCTGATACGTCATTCATCCCTGCGTGATTTCGTTGGAATGTTCAACGAGGTCCTGGTGAAATTCGTTATCATGGCAGTGCCGGTCTGCATTTTAAACGGTCTGCACCGTGGTATAATTGTAGCGCTGGTTTGCGATGCGGTGTTCACGTTCGGACTGCTGCTCGGTATTCGTATGATTCTGATATTTGTCTATGACATTTTCAAGGCGCATACTAAGGATATCTGCGAGCGTAGGAGAGTGCTCCTGTATGGTACATCGGACAAGGTCGTGGCCGCCGTAACACGTCTGCAGAACTCCAACCATTACCGGGTTATGGGAATTCTGTCTGAGAATCCTTCGTCTGACAGCCATAAGGTCAACAATGTCACGGTATATTCCTTTACCTATACCGACGAGCAGAAACTTAAGGATCTGGTTGACAGCCTTTCCGTATCGGCCGTGCTTTTCGCCAACGAGGAAGATGCCCGCAGTCAGGCACACGGTCTGATAGATTTCTGCATCAAGTACAGACTGGGTACGCTGATTATTCCGACCGTCGAGGAGGTGGCTGGCGGCAAACTGATGAATAACAAAGTCCGTAACATCAAGATTGAGGATCTGCTGGGCCGCGAGGAGATAAAGATATCAATGAACGAGATACACGACTATTTCAAGGGAAAGACGGTGATGGTGACCGGCGCTGCGGGTTCGATAGGCTCGGAACTATGCCGTCAGCTCGCTAATTTCGATGTCCGTAAGATTGTCCTGTTCGATAACGCCGAGACCCCGATGCATTACGTGCGTCTGGAGCTGGAGGAACGTTTCCCTAATCTGAAGTTCGTGCCGGTTATCGGCGATGTCCGTTCAAAGCATCGTCTGGATTTTGCGTTCCGCGAGAATCATCCGGATGTGGTGTTCCACGCCGCAGCCTATAAGCACGTGCCTCTGATGGAGGAGAATCCCTGCGAGGCTGTGATGGTCAATGTGTATGGCACGCGCAATGTTGCCGACAAATGTGTTGAGTACGGAGTGGAGCGTATGATAATGATCAGCACCGACAAGGCTGTCAACCCGACCAATATAATGGGATGTTCCAAGCGTCTGGCTGAGATTTACGTGCAGTCGCTCGCCGCGGCCATAGAAAACGGCACGGTGCAGGGCAAGACACGCTTCGTCACCACCCGTTTCGGCAATGTGCTCGGCTCAAACGGCTCTGTCATACCGCGTTTCCGGGAACAGATAGAGAAGGGTGGTCCTGTTACTGTCACGCATCCGCAGATCAACCGTTTCTTTATGACAATTCCTGAAGCCTGCCGTCTGGTTATGGAGGCTGCTACGATGGGTATTCATAATCGCATATTCGTATTTGATATGGGACAACCGGTCAAGATTGTAGATCTGGCCAAGCGTATGATTGCTTTGTCCGGCCTGAAGCTGGGCGAGGATATTGAGATAGAGTTTACCGGCCTCCGTCCGGGCGAGAAGCTTTACGAGGAGGTGCTTGCCTCAGCCGAAGATACTGACTCCACTTCGCATAATCGCATACGAATAGCCCACGTGCGTGAGTATGACTATGCAGACGTTGCAGATGCTGCCTCGAAACTCGAGGATCTGGCTGCAAAGGTACTGATTCCGGATATGGTCAGATATATGAAGCAGGTTGTACCGGAGTACAAGAGCCAGAACTCACGCTTTGCGAAATTTGACAAATAATCGGGTTTTTGAAGCTGTTTTGAAATGTTCCAATTAATCTTTTATAAAATCTTTCCGGCTGAAAATTCGTTTCTTTTCAGTCATGATGGAACCCCATCACTCCTTCAAATAACCAAATTTTCATCTCGAGAATCTTTCATAACATTTTTAA
>JAZRYP010000059.1:0-18926 GCA_045600825.1 Bacteroidaceae bacterium | reverse complement strand
CCTTGGCTCACAGAACGACATGGCTACGATCCGACTTAGCCATTTTGTCGGCAATCCATCCGGTGCCTATTATTCCAACATTTCCCATTTGTAAAAAAATAAATATAAGTTTTCTATACTACATTGTCACCACACTGGTCTCAATACTTGTGCCAGATCAGTCCCCTGTACATACAGACGGGCATCTATGCCAAAGTCCTCGGCAGCCTTGACATTTTTCGGTGAATCATCCACAAATACAGCCTGCGATGGCTTAATATCGATTCTGTCAAAAACCATACGGAAAAACTCAGGACTTGGCTTGCATACATGCAACTGATATGAGCAGAACAGATGTCTGAAGATCTTCTCCAATGGAATGTCCGCATCGGCGAATAATTGGGAGCAAAAGTCCAATGCAATAGGATTGTTGTTACTGAGCATATACATATCGCAACGTTCCGACAGGCGTTTCAGCAGTTTGGCTTTCTCTGTGTCAATGCCGACAAGAAGGGATTCTATACATTCTTTTATAATGCCCGGCGTAGTATTCGGACGTGAACGGCTTATACATTCTGCGTACAGTTCATCGGTGCTGATAAGTCCCGTTTCGTAACGGGCGAAGAAACCCTGCGGATGGCAGGTGTCAATGAATTCCCTTATGGTCATGAAACCTGCCCGTGTGTAGAATGCGTCTATACATTTTGGCATGTCCAGATCAACAATCACACCACCCATATCCAACATTATGGCACGCACATCACGATTGTCTCCTAAAACCATAATCAGTCAGCTGAATTATTCCTTCCTGCAAACATACACATAAATGTTGTCATTCTGAATGTCATTTCATAATAGTTTCTTACGGCCTGTTCGCTTTTATTTGCTAACTTTGCGACCAATATAATTATAAATCAACAAACGATATGAAAAAATCTTTTTTGACTATTTGCGCTGTCCTGGCGTGTGTGATGGGTTTTGTTGCTTGCAGCAGTAATGATGATGAGAAGAAGGAGGAAGTTTCCATTGTAGGAAAATGGAGTTGTGAGAATATAACTGTACAGCCAACTGAATTGCAGGAGATGGTTGCCGGTATGATTTCCGGATTCCTCAATATTGAATTGAAAGCAGATGGCACAACCGATAGTGAATACGTAAGTTCGTACAAATATGAGAATGATAAACTTACATTAACCCTTACAGGACTGGCGGAAATGACATTAGGACCAACTCTCGTTATGGATGTCAAGAACCTGGCGGATAAGTCTATGCAGTTGCAGGTAGAGAATTTGACGATTATGACTATGACCATAACAAAGATGACTATCAATATGAAAAGATAAACTACGCGTGACGCAGTAACAACTTTTCATTATATAATAAAACGGGGATTGGCTCTTGGTCATTCCCCGTTTTATCTTGTCTGAACACTACTGTTACAGTGTCCGATTGATATCGCTGACAGCGGCAATCAGAGCATCAATATTCTCCTTCTTCGCTCCCATAGGCAGTCCGCCGCCTGTACTCAGCATCAGACCGTGATGTGAGCCGTTGGCTGCAATGTAATTGCTGACAATCTGTTTTGTGGTATCATATACCTCCTGCGGGTTATTGCCTGTCAGGAGCATAGGTGACACATTGCCCATCAGAACCACCTTACCGCCTGCCAGTCTGCGTGATTCGGCGATATCCTGCATATGCGTGAAATTGAATACGTCAACACCCATTTCCTCAAGATGAGGATAGCAGGAATTTGACGTGAAGTCATTGTGGAAATAATGACGTACCTCCGGGAATGCGGAGAAAATCTCCTTCATATATGGCATACAGAGTGTTGTAAAGTCTTCTGGACTGAAGTAACCGCAGACATCGTCAAGCACCATTATCGCCTTGGCTGTCTTTACGTTCTCCAGCTGGGCCTCAAGCCACAGTTTCACACATTCTGTAGTCTTGCGGAGCAATGAGTCGGCAGCTTCTGGGTTAATCATCATGAACATAAGCAGCTGGGTTACTGTGAATATGTGTGAAGCCACCGTGAACGGGCCACGGGCGCATACCATATACACCTGCTCGCCTTCAGCCTCCATCATAGGCTGGTACAGGCGTTGCTGATTCAGCATGAACGGCATCATTCCGTCACGCTTGGGATCCGGCAGGATCAGGTTTTTGAATATTGCCTCAGCATTGTCCAGATTCTCTGTAAGCGGATGCAGATGAGGCAGGTTGTCGTCAAAGAAACACATCGGGCATCCGAAACCGCTCGGTTCTGCCGTCATTCCGTACTCAACCCACCATCCCGGTATGAATATCGCCTCGGGAAAATCCCTGATAATCTTGCGATTGTCCTGTACGAACACATCATTGCGTGCATAATAGTCAATAAATGTGTGGCCGCAATAACCTGGTATCCACGGGCTGTCCGCAATAAATGCCACAGGAATCCTGGTGTTCTTATGATTGATGGTATCCTCCATCAGCTTAATCTGATCAGCATTCATATCTATATCTTTTTTTGGTTTTACAATTCATATCCGGCAGCTTTGAAGAAAGCTTCAATATTTTTGACCGGTGACAATGGCGGAACGTCGCATCCTGTTGACAGCACATAGTTATCATGTCCTTCTGCCATTGTCAGAAGTTCTGAGACCTTTGCAGAAACCTGTTCCGGTGTTCCCATTTTCATAATCCCTACAGGATCGACATTACCCATCACAACTATGTCTGACGGCACTTGCCTGATTACTTCTGCCATATCTATGCTATTGCCGAAATGAAGCGCAGCGGCTCCGGATGCCACCATTGCATCGGTACATTGTCCAGCATTGCCACAATTATGGAGAATCACGGCAAAAGAGTCATCCTGCACGTCATCGACTATACGTCTGACATATCTCGTTGAGTATGCCATACAGTCATCATTTGACAACAATCCTGATGCAGGTTCAGCCATCACTACCCCTGCCGCCCCTGCATCTTTGATTGCACGGACATATCCGCACAGGAATTCCGTGCACTTGTCCAACAGCTTTTGGGCAGTCACAGGCTCAATATACATAGCCATCATAAGCTCTGTCATATCATACAGACGTCCGGCAAGACTGAAAGGACCTATACATCCGCCGAACAGGGGCTGGTCCAGAGCCACCGATGCCAATCTGTTTGCTTTCAGATACTCCGGTACACGCGCTGTGTCGAGTGATGGAATCTGCAGCCTGTCAACATCATCGGACGACTGCAACAGACGGCCGGATACGGTAGGAACCTCATCCGGCTCAAACACCACATTTGCGCCAAAGGCCTCTGCCTCCACCGACAGGTCCATTATTGTCGTTGATGCAATGGAGTGAGGAAAATACCTGTGCAATGCCATGACGGCATCGTAATGCGTCTGTCCGTCAGTAACGGCATCAATCACACGTTTTCCTATCAGTTCTATGCCAGGATGTGTCATAATAGGCATGACAGGCACTCCCGACCTATGCAGTAACTCGGCTATTGCTTTATTCATCAATATCACTTTGGAAGTTCATACTCAGGAAGCGCATCCGGTGCAGGCGTCTCGTAATTGGATATACGGAGACGGAACTTGTGAAGATCGTCGTATGAATGCTGCACTGGTGAGCAGTCCGATGGCAGTTCCATACCGGAGAACTGCTGGAAATAGCCTATGCAGGCATCACGCCACCACAAGGCATCCTTCGCCTGGCGTATCAGCTTGTCGTTTATCTGGTTCCAGCGCCAGTCATCTACATATTTGCGGACTGATGTCCAGGTGTCAATGTAAGCTACAGTCGCGTCAATTCCCTGCTGATATTTATGACACAGCGCATTCCATAGTGTCTCACCGCTCTTCATCGTATAATCCCAAGGCAGATGATGGAACCATAGTATCAATTCTTCCGGGCAGGTCTCTACGTTGTCATACAGTGATTTGAGAGGCTCGTGATATTGTGCCACAGCACCGCTTCCGTTCATCGTACGGTCAAATCCTATGCCGTCAGCTGCGGCTTTGTGATAGAATGTCGGAGACCAGTCGCGTCGCATTGACTGTTCCCAGGGTCCCGGACCATAATGACCTGCACCGGCAAAGATATGATGCAGTCCGAGCGGCATCTCATAATGCACTGTATTCTCACGTGATGCGAGCATCAGTTCCGTAATTGGATTGACGAACTTGGAATTGTCAGTGAATGTCTGCTTCAGCCATTCATCGGCAATCTGCCCGGATGTGAGTTCCGGATTCCAGGCCATACGGCCGAAAGCATACCAGTTGGCCTGTGCAAAATGGTGTCCGCACCAGTTGATGCTGTCTCCGATATTGGCAACACCGGCAATTGCAGACAGTCCGTACTTCAGTACCTTTCCTTCAGTGACTTTTGCTACGGTAGAGCCCTCACCTCTCATATATGTGTCGCTGTCCAGGCATTCTTTCCACATTGGATGCAGATAGACCAGATGATTGGAGTGACCCAGATATTCCTGCGTAACCTGTACCTCAACCATCATCTTGGTCTTTTCCATCTGCCCGAACAATGGGCTGAACGGCTCACGTGGCTGGAAATCTATAGGTCCGTTCTTTATTTGGATAATCACGTTACTGTGGAACTGACCGTCAAGAGGCAAAAATTCATCCACAGCCTGCATGGCGCGGTCCTCGGCTGTCGCGGCATATACAAAAGCGCGCCACATTACAATACCGCCGTATGGCTTCAACGCATCGGCAATCATATTGGCTCCGTCTGCGTGTGTGCGGCCGTAATCCTGAGGACCTGACTGCCCTTCAGAATTGGCCTTGACCAGAAAACCTCCGAAATCCGGTATGATTGAATATATCTCGGCTACTTTGTCATTCCAGAATTTAATCACGTCCGGATCAAGAGGATCTGACGTGCCCAATCCAGCCAGATGCTTCGGAGCGGCAAAATTCAGAGAGAGATATACCTTGATTCCATACGGGCGGAAAATATCGGCCAGTACCTTGACCTTCTCCAGATACTCAGGAGTCAGCATACAGGGATCGGCATTGACATTATTCAGTACTGTGGCATTTATGCCGACTGATGCATTTGCACGGGCATATTCCTCGTATTCGGGACGTATCTTATCGGGTAATTCCTCCCATTTCCACAATGACTGTCCTGCAAATCCACGCTCAACAGTCAGATTCGGATTATCCCAATGATTCAGGATTCGTATGTTAAATGCCGGTATTTCAGTCACTTGACCATTGGATAAAATATTGCCTGTCTCCTGACGGCGCAACAGATCATAGACTCCGTACAGAACACCGGTCTCCGTGTTGGAATAAATGTGGATGTCATCTTTGGAGAACTCTATACGATACCCCTCATCTCCAAGTTCCGGCTCGGCATCATTCAGCAGCACGCAGAAAACGGTCTGCTTCCCTTTCCAGTAATTATGAATCTCATTGTCGGCTATGGACATTGTGGATTTGTCCTCGGACAGAATCTGGGACTTTCCTTCTGAAAGAGAATGGAACCACAGATTATGTCCGTTCACGTCACAGAGCTGTCCTGTCTTGCCGCATGCCGATATCATACCGGCAATTGCCACGATGAAAGTAAGTTTGCTAATTCTCATATTGGTGATATTCAGTAGTTTATACAATTATCATATCCGGAGTACGCTGTGCTTCCGTAAGTTTGCCTATACGTTCCAGTACAGGTCTGACATTGGACAGACGTGTTCGGATAACCGTCTTGCAGTCAAACAATCTGCCGGGCTGGCTGTCGTGTCCGAACTGACCGTAATCCTGTGAGGCAATATCCAATCCCATATCCTTGACTATGCGCATCATATCGTTCATCATCGGATATGAGAACAAAACTGTAATGTCTTTCTCAACGAAGCGCTCAACAATCTCTGATACCTGTATGACATCTGCAGCGGCCCTGCGGTATGCTTCAATCAGTCCGCTTGTACCAAGCTTCACACCACCGAAATAGCGTACAACAGCTATCAGTATATCAGTCAGATTGTTACTGTTAATCTGCCCCATTATCGGCTTGCCGGCAGTTCCTGACGGCTCACCGTTGTCATTAGCTCTCCATTCCAGGCGTTCCGGTCCAAGCATATATGCATAGCACACGTGACGCGCATCGTAATATTCCTTTTGTATGGCAGAGATATGCTCTTTTACCTCATCGGCACTTCTTACAGGAAGGGCGAATGATATGAAACGGCTGCGCTGCTCCGTGAACTGCGATTCCGCTTTCCCTGCAATTGTACGATATGTGTCAATAACGGTCTCCATATCAGTCTTCTGACGATGCGATACATTCTGCTATTTTCTCTATATTAAGGCTGCGTGCCGATGCATCGACAATCTCCTTGTATATACCTCCTTGACGATACACCTCGTCAGGAACGCCTCCCTGCTCCACCATTCCGTTTCTCAATGCATATACATAGTCACTGTCTATAATCTGAGACAGGTTATGTGATATTATGATTACGGTACGGTCTTTCTTTATTGCTTCAATACTGTTGCGTATCTGTTCCGTAGCTACCGCGTCAAGGCTTGCCGTTGGCTCATCCAGGAAGATTATCGGCGGATTCTTCAGGAACAGGCGCGCTATCGCTATTCTCTGCTGCTGCCCGCCGGACATAAGCAGAGCCTTCGTCTGGAAGCCGTTTGGAAGGCCTTCAATCTGTTCCAGGATATATGCCTTGCGTGCAGCCTCAACCACTTCCTCGTGCGATGCTCCGGGACGGCCGTACAATATGTTCTCCTCGACAGTTCCATCAAAGATATGATTTTTCTGCAGCACAAGTCCGATATTGTCACGCAGATATTTCGTATCCCATTCACGCAGATCCACCCCGTCAAGGCATATACTTCCGGACTGAGGTTCATAGAATTTGTCTAACAAGTTGATAATCGTGCTTTTACCAGCGCCGGATAATCCTACGAATGCTGTAATCTGTCCTGGTGTGATGCTCATATTTATATCCGTGAGCGCCTTGTTGCCATTTGGATATGAGAAATCGACATTCCTGATATCAAATCGCCCTTCAATATGCTCAGGACGGTATGTACCGCTTCCCTCCTGCTGGTCATCTGAATCGAGTATGTCAAAGAATCCCTCCGCATAGATCAGGGCATCATTAATGTCATCGAATATACGTTGAAGCTGACGTATAGGTGCCGAGACATTGCCGAACAGCATTACGTGATACATAATCTTACCTATTGTCATGCCAGGGTATTCTATAAGTACAAGATATGCGGTAAGAATTATAATCAGTACAGTCCCCACCTGCTCCACAAATGTCTTTAAGCCATCGAAAGTGTAGCTCAGACGGCGTGTCTGGAGTTGGTTTTCAGTAACTTTGTTCTGCAGGTCAAGCTGCTTGTCACCCTCTATGCGTTCGCGGTTGAAAGACTTTATGACATTGATGCTCTCAAGTATGCTCATAATGCCGTGACTTTTGCTCTCACGGTACTGACGCATATTCCTGCGCCAGCCTTTCAGCTTGACTGCCTGGCGATATGTTATCAGGAAGTATAGCGGTACTATTGCCAATGCCACAAGCCCGACATAGACATTTGCAGCGAACATCAGGATAAGCGCGAGGATTGCGCTGGTGAACATAGGCAGGAGGTCGATGAAAAAGTTGCGTACTGTCATTGACAGGCTTTCCACGCCACGGTCAATACGGGTTTGAAGCTTGCCAGGCTCATTGTTGTCGGCACTGAAGAATGCCATCTTGAATGTCAGTACCTTTTCAATGACTGCCTGTGCCAGATCCCTTGACACCATAATCCTCATTCTCTCTCCGAAATATTTCTGAGCAAATGAGAGTACGGCAGACAGCACCTCCTTTCCTAAAAGGACAATACTTATTACTGTGAGAATCCTGGCGGCCTTGCTCCATTCGAAATCTGCTGCTCCTACAAGTGCGTTTATCGCGTCTACGGTCCTGTCAAGTACAACGGCATTGACCTGAGCCATCAGTGACGTTATCAAGGTCAGTATCAATGTAGCCAGCACCAGCCATCTGTAAGGCATTACAAACGGCCAGATTTTCCTGAAGAGCTTGATAAGATTCATATCGCGGTTACTATTGGAATTATTCCAGAGAGTGAATGATCAGACCGGAACGCAGTTTCGGTTCGAACCAAGTGGTTTTTGGAGGCATTATGTTGCCACTGTCTGCAATATCCATAAGCTGCTTCATTGATACGGGATATAGAGCAAGTGCAGTCTTCATTTCGCCGCTGTCAACCCTGCGCTTTAATTCGCCAAGTCCGCGAATGCCGCCAACAAAGTCTATTCTGCTATCTCTTCGCAGGTCCTTGATGCCTAAAATCCTGTCAAGTATGAGATTTGATGATATCGTAACATCCAGTACACCAATGGGATCACTGTCATTGTATGTGCCTGGCCTGGCGGTAAGCTTGTACCACTCTCCTTCCAGATAAAGTGAGAAAGTATGAAGTTCTGACGGCTTGAAAATGTCATTTCCTTTCTTTTCGACAACAAAGTTCTCTTCCAGGGCTTTAAGGAACTCTGCCGGAGTCAGACCGTTCAGATTCTTAATTACACGGTTGTAGTCAATGATGGTCAACTGACTTGCCGGGAAACATACAGCCATAAAGTAATTGTATTCTTCCGTGCCTGTATGATTTGGATTCAGTCTTGCTTTCTCTGCCCCCACCAGTGCCGCAGCGGCGGATCTGTGATGACCGTCGGCAATATACAGTGATGGAATTGCAGCGAACCGTTCCGTAACGCTCCTGATATCCTCGTCCTTGTCAATGATCCATAGTCTGTGTCGGAAGCCGTCGCCAGGAGCCACGTAGTCGTATTCCGGCTTTGATGCCGTGTATCGTGACACGAGGGCGTCAAGGACCGCATCATCAGGATATGCGAAGAACACAGGTTCGATATTGGCATTGTTTACGCGGACATGCTTCATTCTATCCTCTTCCTTGTCTGCACGTGTCAGTTCGTGCTTCTTGATGTTACCAGTCAGATAATCATTAACATACGCACCTACTACCAAACCATATTGAGTCTTGCCGTTCATAGTCTGGGCGTAGATATAATACTGTTCCTTCTCATCCTGTACCAGCCATCCGTTCTTTCTGAACTTTGCGAAATTCTCAGCAGCCTTCTCATAGACTCTGGGATCAGTCTCGGCTGTACCGACAGGGAAATCAATCTCCGGCTTAATTATGTGGTACAGTGACATCCCGTTATCTCCTGCCTCAGCTCGCGCCTCCTCTGAATCGAGCACGTCATACGGACGACTTTGAACTTTCTCTACAAGGTCTTTTGGCGGGCGTATGCCCTTGAAAGGTTTTACTATTGCCATATTATATACTTTTAAATAAAAAACCTCCGTTTCTCCTTTTGCAATCGGAAGCGGAGGTTTTCAAAGTTATATAAAAAAACTTATCTGTTCACCATAAATTTTGTACAGCCTTCCTTGATAAAGCCTACAATCTGGTTTGCTGCGGCTAAACCGGCATTGATGTTGGCTTCAGATGTCTGTGCGCCCATTTTCTTAGGAGTTGAGAAGAATCTTTCACGGAAGAGCTCCACGAATTTCTCATTTGCAGACGGTTGGATATCCGTGACGAACTTAAGGTCCTCACGCTCCTGCATCAAAGTAATCAGTTCATCCTCATAGATTATCTCCTTTCTGGCAGTGTTAACCAGTACTGCATTCTTAGGCATCAGGCCTACCAGTTTCTTTCCGATTGAGTTCCTTGTCTCATCAGTAGCCGGGAGATGAAGAGATACAACCTGGCAAGTGCGATACATATCTTCCACATTGTCAATGGCATGCACTCCGGCAGCCTCAATTACGTCTTTCGGGCAATATGCATCGTAGGCATATACATCCATCCCAAACCCCTTGGCAATACGTGCCACATTGCGTCCGACATTGCCAAATGCGTGAATACCAATCTTTTTGCCGAGCAGTTCGCTGCCCGATGTGCCGTTATAGAAGTTGCGTACGGCATATACCAGCATACCGAATACCAACTCTGCCACAGCATTTGCATTCTGTCCCGGAGTGTTCATTACGCATACTCCGTGAGCGGTTGCGGATGCAAGATCCACATTGTCATATCCAGCACCGGCACGTACTACAATCTTCAATTTCTTTGCAGCATCAAACACCTCATTATCAATCACATCGCTGCGGATAATCATAGCATCTGCATCAGCTGCAGCTTCAAGAAGAGCAGACTTCTCGGTATATTTCTCCAAAAGCGCCAATTCAAATCCGGCCTTCTCTATAATGTCACGGATTCCGTCAACAGCAACTTTTGCAAACGGCTTTGACGTAGCAACTAAAACCTTCATATAAATCTGATGATTAATGTTTTGATTCGTATTCTCTCATGCAGTCAACAAGTGCCTGCACACTCTCTTTCGGCAGAGCATTGTAGCATGATGCGCGGAAGCCGCCCACTGAACGGTGTCCCTTGATGCCGACCATACCCTTGCCCTGTGCGAACTTAAGGAAATCCTCCTCCAGTTCTTTGTACTCCTCGTTCATTACCCAGCAGATGTTCATGTACGAACGGTCTTCCCCAACGGCAGTACCAACGAACAGCTTATTACGGTCAATCTCACTGTAGAGCATATCTGCACGTACTTTTGCACGTTTTGCCATCTCCTCTACACCACCCTGTGCCTTAAGCCAGCGGAGAGATTCCATAGCGGCATAGATTGTAAATGTCGGAGGCGTGTTGAACATTGAACCGTTATCGATGTGTGTCTGGTAGTTCAGCATAGTCGGAATGTAACGTTCCACCTTACCGAGTGCATCGTTCCTGACAATGACGAAAGCCATGCCTGAAGGAGCCAGATTCTTCTGTGCGCCGCCATAGATGCAGTTGTACTTGCTGACATCAACAGGACGTGAGAAAATGTCGGAGGACATATCTGATATCAATGGAACCGGACTGTCCGGATCCTTGCGTATCTCAGTACCGTAAATAGTATTGTTGCTCGTGAAATGGAAATAATCCGCATCTGACGGAATCTCAAAATTCTTGGGAATATATGTGTAATTCTTATCTGCCGATGATGCAACCTCAACAACCTCGCCGAAAGCCTTTGCCTCCTTGAGTGCCTTCTTCGCCCATACGCCTGTGTTCAGATATGCGGCTTTCTTATTCAGGAAATTATAAGGTACGCGGCAGAACTCCATACTTGCACCTCCTGCAAGGAACAGGACTGAATAGCCCTCCGGAACAGAGAGAATCTCCTTAATCAAAGCTGTAGCCTCATCTACTACCGGCTGAAATTCCTTTGAGCGATGGCTGATGGACAATATGGAGATACCTGTACCCGCAAAATCGTTCACAGCCTGTGCTGACTTCTCAATTACCTCCTGTGGAAGGACGGCTGGACCTGCGCAAAAATTATGCTTCATTATAACAAGTTTTAGTTTTTGACAGTGCAAATGTACCCCCTATTTTTCATATTGCGCAAACAAAATCATGAATTTCTATTCTTTGTTGAAAAGTAGGCCTGCGAAATTTAAATATATTTGTAGTATGGAAGTGAATGAGGAATACACAAGAATTATCAGCCGTGAGACCGGCATTGAGGCCTGGCGTGTAAATAACGTACTCAAACTGTTGGACGGAGGTGCCACAATACCTTTTATCAGCCGTTACCGCAAGGAGGCTACAGGCGGAATGGACGAGGTGCAGGTGGCTCAGATCAGCGATGCGCTGGAGCGTCTGCAGACTATGGACAAGCGTAAGGAAACCATACTGTCCTCCATTGAGAGTCAGGATAAACTTACCCCGGAGTTACGTAAACGTATTGAAAGCTGTTGGAATGCAACCGAACTTGAGGATATATATGCTCCGTACAAGCCTAAGAGACGTACACTGGCATCTGTAGCGCGTGAGAAAGGCCTGGAGCCTCTGGCAGACTTTCTGATGAAGCAGAACCGTTACTTACCGTTGCATCAGGAGGCTGCAAAATATATCTGCCAGGAAAAAGGTGTTGGGTCAGAAGAGGATGCGTTGGACGGAGCAATGCATATCATAGCGGAGGACATATCTGTCGATGAGGGCGCACGCAACATAGTACGGGCCGCATTCCGTCGTGAGGCAAGGATATCAAGCCGGGTAATCAAAGGCAAGGAAAGCGATGCCCAGAAATATCGTGACTGGTTCGATTTCAGCGAGTCTCTGTCGCGCTGTGCGTCGCACCGTCTGCTGGCAATGCGGCGCGGTGAGGCCGAAGGTTTTCTGCGCGTATCAATAGACATTGACGATGAAAAGACATCCGATGCACTCTCCCACCATTTTGTAAAAGGTGGCTCAGAGGCATCGGCATACGTGGATGAGGCCGTGCGCGACTCATACAGCCGTCTGCTGCAACCGTCCATTGAGAATGAGTTCGCTGCACAGTCCAAGGAGAAAGCCGATGCGGAGGCGATACGCATATTCGCGCGCAATCTGGAGCAGCTTCTGATGGCATCGCCTCTCGGTCAGAAGACGGTGCTCGGCATTGATCCGGGCTTCCGTACAGGCTGCAAGGTGGTCTGCCTGAACAGTGAGGGCGCCCTGCTCCATAATGAGACTATATTTCCGCATCCTCCTGTAAATCAGTCGCGTCAGGCAGCCGCTAAAGTCCAGACACTTGTAGAGCAGTATCATATTGAAGCCATTGCGATTGGCAACGGCACTGCCGGACGTGAGACTATGGAGTTTGTAAATGGTCTTCATCTGCCACACTCAGTACAGGTGTTTTCTGTCAATGAGGACGGAGCATCAGTATATTCTGCCTCAAAGACAGCGCGCGATGAGTTTCCGGAATACGATGTGACTGTCCGCGGTGCCGTATCGATAGGCCGCAGGCTGATGGATCCGCTGGCTGAACTGGTGAAAATAGACCCTTCGTCAATAGGTGTAGGCCAATATCAGAAAGACGTGAGCCAGACCGACCTGAAACATTCACTTGACCAGACGGTAGTCAGCTGCGTAAACCGTGTGGGAGTGAACCTCAATACCGCCAGTATGCATCTGCTTACATACGTGAGCGGTCTCGGTCCGCAACTCGCGCAGAATATAGTCGATTACCGCAACGAAAACGGTGCGTTCAAATCGCGCAGGCAGTTGAAGGATGTTCCACGCCTCGGCCCCAAGGCTTTTGAGCAATCCGCCGGATTCCTGCGCATACAGGGCGGGACTGAGCCGCTGGACAACTCTGCCGTTCATCCGGAGAGCTATGGCATAGTGCAGAAAATGGCCAGGGACCTGAACTGTACTGTCGATGAACTGATGCACAGCGCCGGACTGCGCTCCAAAATAGACATAAACCGCTACGTGACGGATACCATAGGCATCCCCACCCTGACCGACATTATGAAAGAGCTGGAGAAACCCGGCCTTGACCCGCGAGGGCCGCTACGCAAGTTTGAGTTCTCCGATGAGGTCCACAGCATTGAGGATGTCCGCGCAGGTATGGTATTACCCGGCATCATAGCCAACATTACCAATTTCGGCTGCTTCGTCGATATCGGCGTTCACGTGAAGGGGCTTATCCACATATCGCAACTGTCTCCCGGCCGTCGCATCAGTGACCCTACGGAAGTCGTATCGCTACAGCAGCAGATTCACGTCCGCGTACTCGACGTTGACATACCACGCCAGCGCATCAGCCTGGCACTGGATACCAAACAATGACATTATGTACGGAAACACGCCGGAATATTTGCAGCAACAGGTCTTTGAGATGTATGGGTTGGAGATTGATCTGTCAACCGTGTATATCTACCTTGAGATGGATCCGTATCTCACTCCGGAATCACTGTACCTGTACATAATGGATCTCAACAATTGAAGCGCAATTATTCCTCATTTCACGGAGAGTATTTTTGTTGACAAACTGAAACTGGACGGGTATTTTGCCTCAAGACGAAATAAAGGATAATGGGCAAAATTTACATTTATCAGAAAGAGAAATGGAACCGTCTGCCGGTATCTCGCTGCCAGATGTAGTCCACGCCGGGCTCAGATAGACTGAAAAGTGCGGTCCACTGTGTTCCACCATGTCTGTTATTAGTCTCGTCAACCCAGGACTGCCACACGGAAGACATTGCATCAAGCAGTTGAATGGCATCCATTCCGGAATCAAGCGAGTCGCGAATGGCAGCAAGTTCCTCGAAACGGCAATCACCCTCATGATGACCGGCTCCGAAATTCTCTTCGCATAGATAGTGGTTTGTCACGATTGGAGTGTCGGTTACAATCATACTGTCGCCAAGCCATTCCACAACAACGCTTCTGCCGGTCGCATCGGATATGGCCAGATGATGCTGAGCGCCGATGTCGGAGTGATGGTCAATCCCATCCAGCAGAGCTATCGCCTCATTGACAGAAGCGGCACTCTTCAGGAGATACTTGATGGCACATGTTGTGGTCAAGTCAGGCTTGCCGGTATTCTGATGAGTCTCTCCATTCTCGTCTGCCACCAGATCCGCCACGGCAAGACCTTTTTCGTTTACGCCATCAAGTGCGGCAAAGAGGCTGGCAAGAGCAAGATACTGATTGGCGAAACCTTCGGGCTTCCAATCCGGGCCGAAGCCGAAAAAGTCTGGATTGAATGCTGAAATGTATCGGTATCCGTGTCTTGGATTTACTCTGGCAATGATGCAACGGCAGTTTTCCCAGTCAAAGTTCCGTCCCATATAAATCTGGCCATCAGGCCCTTCCGTCACCATGGTCGAGCAGCCGAAATCTTGCGCCACAGGACCGGTTTTCGGAGGCCGGGAGAATCCTCTTGACATGAATCTGGTAATATATGCAGAGAGTGCCATCGGTCCGTCAGCCCCACCCTGCCTGATAAGGCCATCGAAACCATCATTGCCTGTAAATTCAAAACTGTATATTCCTTCATCGAGCTTCTCAACTGACAATGCTCCCCTGACAAGCGATCCGAACATTATCCATGTCACCAGTACTGCAGGAATAATAAAACCAGAGAGTTTAATTAGTGCTTTTTTCATATTCCGCTCTTATTTTGCAATTGTACTTGTGCTACCAGACCTGAGTCCCGGAGCCGAGACTGTGATTGTGGAATTTTCATCAAATCCTGTGACATACGCCACGCACGAACCGCGCCAGGTATCGCGGACAGGCTGCTGATGATTGACATGGTCCATCGGATTGCCGTTGTCTGTAGCCAGAATTCCGGCAGTCCCGGTAGTCTGGAATGTAACCGTCACAGTTTCATTCGGGCAGACATTGCCATCCCGGTCAACCACGTATGCACGGAACACGGCATCGTTGTATGAGTCACTTACCACCTTCAGCATATATGGCTGACCGGCAGTGCAGATTCTTTCTGATGCCACTTTTCTGCCTTTGTCATCGTAGCCGGCAATGAGCAGTTCTCCGGGTTCGAAATTCACACGGTATCGTGCGGGCCGTGCATTGGCGGGCATTGTCTGCCGTCCGAGCGAACGTCCGTTCAGAATCAGCTCCACCTCGCTGCAGTTGGAATACACTTCGATGTCCTGAATGCTGGCGGTATCGGTCGGAGTCCAGTCCGAAACCAGTTCCCTGCCCTCACGGCGGGCGAACGCCACCATCGGTTCGGTCGTCCACCAGCTCTTGCGCTGCATGCCCAGCGGTTTGACCATACCGGTAATATCTACAAGTGATGTCGTCCACGACACCTGGGGCCACTCCGCCTCACCCAGATACTCGATGCCGGTCCACAGAAACTGTCCGCACAGCGAAGGGTCATCGCGCAGCATCAGCCACGACTCTATGTCCGGTGTGTTTTCCGTACCGATGATGACCTTCTCCGAATGCGCCTCGTGATATGCTTTGAGTTCGCCGACGCGGTAGTTCTGCCCCACCACGTCCATCATCTCGGCAAAACCGTTCCGATATACTCCCGACGAGTTCGGTCTGAACAGTGCCATTGTCACAGGACGTGTGGGGTCCAGTTCGTGAATCAGATCCTGCTGCTGGCGGTATTTGCGGAAGCCGTCCTCGCTGTTCAGATTGTCACGAATCTCATTGCCTACGCTGTATATCACCACACAGGGATGATTGCGTGCCATCTTGACCAAATCTTCCGTATCCTGACGCCAGTTATCATTGAAATCCAGATTGTAGCCCTTCTCCGCATGAGGCTTCGCGGCCTCCCACGTATCGAACGACTCTACCATAACCAGGAACCCCAGACTGTCGCACAGATCGAGCAGCATCGGGTCCGGAGCATTGTGTGCCCATCTGATTGCATTGACGCCCAAGTCCTTGAGAGTGAGCAGGCGCGACCGCCAGACATTTTCCGCCGACACGGTGCCTAATGCACCCGCATCGGAATGCAGGCATACGCCCTTCATCTTGACGTTCCTGCCGTTCAGCCAGAAGCCAGTCTCATTGTCAAAACGTATGGTCCTGAAGCCGGCATTGACGCTTTTGCTGTCTATGACCTTTCCTTTTCCCAACAGTTCCACATCCACTTTGCAGACATCGGCAGACCTGCCATCAATGTCCCAAAGACCGATTTTACGCCCTTCCACATCGAGTCTGACCGTTTTGCTTTCGCCTGCATTCAGTGTCACGTCCGCACTTCCGGCCACACCAGCTTTCACTGAGACTTTCCGTTTCTTTGACGAAGAATTGCATACCGTCACCTCAAAATGCACATACCCGTTATCGCAGTAACAATAGACGCCATTGTAGGGAATATACACATCGGATTTGCAAACCAGACGCACGTGACGGTTGATTCCGCAGCCTGTGTACCAGCGCGATGCGGGCTGCACACTGTTGTCCACCTTCACAGCCACGCGGTTATTACCTTTTATTACATAATCAGAGATATCGTAGCAGAAACAGGCATATCCGTTCGCACGGTAGCCAACCTCACGGCCATTGACGAAAACAGTGCTGTGCGACATCACTCCGTCAAATTCCAGAAATACGCGGCTGTTCCCTTCAGGCTCATAATCGAATTCCTTCACATACCATCCGATTCCAGCCGGCAGCCACCCGCCCTGCCCTGTCGGATTCGACCTGCTGAATTCGCCTTCAATGCTCCAGTCGTGCGGCAGATCTACCGTGCGCCACCCTTCCGTATGCACAGTCTGTTCCAGTGTCACATCCTGCTGAATAAATCTCCAGCCCTTCTCAAAGCCGTCAATATTTCCGGCAGACATTGACATTGCCGCCACAAATGTCAGTACGAACGCAATACTTCCTTTCATATTCGCGAAGATACTGCATTCATACGACACTACAGTTCCCTGCGACTTCCAATTATTTTACGTTTACTGGACATGCATAAAAAAATATCGTTAAGTTTGTACAGTACGCGAAGGGTTCGCGTGTCTGTGCAATATCAACCAACAATTAGTGTATGAAAAAAAATACGATTCTTATTCTGACAGCCTTGTGTGTTGCGGCGACCTATGCGCAGGATTCCTACAAGGAGAAGACAGTGTTCAAGAAGGTCAGCGTGATGTGAGAATTCTTTTGCGGTTTAGAAATTTATTGTAAATTTGCAGTTGATTTCGAATGAGCCGTTTTATGGATGCAATCGTAAAGAGAGACACCTATCTTAACCGTTTGATTATAAGGAAGGATAATGGCCAGATTAAAGCTATAACCGGTCCCCGCAGGTGCGGTAAGTCTTTCATTCTTGACCCTATCTACAAGAATTACCTTCTTGGGCAGGGCGTTCCAGAGGATCACATCATCTGCATTACATTTGATGTGGAGGACGATGAGACGCCACAAGAACTGCATGACCGCGAGAAACTCAAGGATTACCTATATTCAAGAATCACCGACAAGATCGAGCCTTACTATGTCTTTCTTGATGAGATTCAGGAAGTTGAGGGATTTGAGAAGATTGTAAACGGACTCAACAAACGTCCAAACGTGGATGTGTATATCACCGGCAGCAACTCGAAGTTCCTGTCAAGTGAAATCAATACCATCTTCCGTGGCCGAACCGATGAAGTGAATTTGCAACCATTCACATTCAAGGAATTCTGTCAGGGAAGAACGGAGTCGGAAAACGAGCTCTGGAAAGAATATTACACGTTCGGAGGTCTGCCGGCATTGAGAAAGATGCCGACAAACGAGCAGAAAATCACATATCTCCAGAAACTGTGGAAGAAAACCTACATAGATGATGTGGTCGAACGTCACAATGTGGAGAATCGAGATGCTTTGGAGGCGATAGCAGATGCATTATGTTCTTCCATCGGATCTCTGACGAATACTACTCGAATAACCAACACGCTTGAGAGTGTCCGTAAAATTAAAATCTCAGATGACACTGTGGCCAAATATATCGGCTATCTTGAAGACGCCTTCCTTTTCTATGAGGCGAGACGATACAACATCAAGGGAAACAAGTATTACGAAAATATAAAGAAATACTATTCCGCAGATGTGGGCTTGAGAAACGCCCGTCTGAATTACAGGCAGTTGGAACCCACGCACCTGATGGAGAATGTCATATATGATGAACTCCTTCATCGGGGGTATGCCGTAGATGTCGGAGTCGTGGAACACAGGGTAATGAAAGACGGAAAATCCGAATACAGGCAATATGAGGTGGACTTCATTGCTTCGGACGGAAACAACAAGTACTACATTCAGTCAGCCTTTGAGATTTCCGATGAGGAAAAGAGGCAGCAGGAACTGAATTCACTCCTTCGCATTGATGATTCTTTCCAGAAAATTGTCATCGTCAAGGAGGATATAATGCCATATCGGGACAATCACGGCATATATTTTACGGGATTATTCCAGTTTCTTAAAGGCGAGAAGATACACATACATGGTGGAAATCGCACAGAATTATTTGGCCGTTAATGCTAATTTTGATATATTCGCGGCTGAATAATAATTTTTGATATGAGATCTCTTATCATAGCCAGAGAAAAAGAGCAGGCGATGCTTGACCGGC
>JAZRYP010000058.1:0-11115 GCA_045600825.1 Bacteroidaceae bacterium | reverse complement strand
ATCCCACCGCCCTGGAACGCACCGACGAAGAGGTGTGCGAACTCATACAGTGGACTGAGCGCCACAACACCGACGGCGTGAGGATAGAGATACCCGACTACGACGGCTCCTCCGAGATACTCTACGCCTCGGTGTCGAAGTGCAGCAACGACGGCGGCCCGCTGCCGATGCTCTTCCACCGCACCCAGGCCTGCCTGGAGTTCAACATCAGGATATCGGACGAAGCACTGAACGGCCTCATACGCCTGGAGGGCATCGACGTTGACGCCATAATGACGGGAGGCGTGCTGACTGTGATGACCTACCCCTTCCGCGAGATGTCGTGGAACACCGACGACTCCGAGGCGAAGGACCTCACCGTGCCTAAATCTAAGGGTGACAACGACAACCCGATAGAGATCACCTCCGAGCCGCTGACCTTCCGCCTTCCGCTGGTGCCACAGAAGCAGAGGTCTTTCCACATACACTTCCGCCAGCGCGCCAACACCGGCATAGACTGGAACGAGCGCTCCGTTACGATGACCTACGACCATAACGATATAAATAACAGGTGGGAGATTGGAAAGAAATACGTCTATAACATCACGATAGGCATACACGCGATAACGGTATCGCCTGTCGTACAGGACTGGAGCACTTACGAAGACAGGGTTGAGATGTAACGGACGTTTTACAACAGGATTTAAAGATGAACACAGCATATTGCAACAGACACGGACAGAGCGGACATACGCCACTTACGGCAATGTCTGCCAGCAGGCAGATGACACGCAAGGGGTTGTGTGGAATATATCTGCTCGTGACCACCGTTATCTGCTGCACCTGGAGTTGCGACAAGACTGACACGGAGGGGAGTGACCGGCTGATACCTATCCGTTTCAATGTTGGGGACATCGCCGCTCCCGACAGGACGCGTGGAATGGACGTGGTTGATATAAACACTCTGCTGGACTACGGCTTCGGCATATCAGCATCATATTCGGAGCGGGACGTGGAGTTCCCATTCGCCGGCGATGCCGTGAACTATTTCCTGAAGACCAGGGTTGACAAGGTCGGCGAATCGTGGGTCACCGTCCCGGTTTCATACTGGCCCATAGGAGGTAAACTGTCATTCTTCGCATACGCCCCGTACAATGTCAACTCCATCAACGAGCAGGCCGAGATACCGTCGGACGATTACGTGTCAGGCCCTCTGACAGTTGACTATACCCCGGCGGAGAACGTGTCGTTCCAGAGTGACTTCTGTGTAGCCAAGCCAGTCTATAACCAGACCTACACCGGGCAGTCTGTGGTGTTCAACTTCCGTCACACCCTGTGCCGTGTATTTTTCTCGTTCAGCTACAAGCACGACGGTGCGGCACCCGGCGAGACCGGAATCCCCGCAGGCACATCATTGGCAATAGACCAGATTGACATCGAGGGGGTCACGGGTACGCGTCGTCTGACATATATTGATGAGGAGCCGTTCTATGTATGGGGAGAAGAGAAAGGCACTGCAAACTATACGCTCAAACGCAAGGGCGATGACCAGATAGCCAACGTAGCAATACCGCGTACAGTATCGGGTGATGCCAAAGAGACTGACATATCGAAATTAAACGGCCGTCTCTACCTGCTGCCGCAAACAGTCAATGCAGATGCCAGTGGCGATGCCACAATCACCATTTCCGCATCTCTGGTACAGAATATAGGAACGTCCAGCGAGGCTTCGGTAGCAGAGTTTATAGTCACGAAGAAAGTTCCGGAAACAGTGTGGCCTGCCGGTGGTGGAGTGAGATACCACATCACGCTGGATATTACATATCTGACGAAGATAGATATGACGTTTGAACAGATTGACACGTACAATGATTGGATTACTCCATACCAAAGCGCGAATTCAGGAACTTCCGATTTCCATATAGACTGACATTTCAAAAAAGATGAAACATAGAATAATATCATACATTGCATTTATGGCAGTATCACTACTGGTACTGTCAGCGTGTTCCAAAGACACCATCCAAAGCGAATGCACTGGCAGTATGGTGGATATACAGACCTTTACCGGCAAGTATGATTCTTTTGTCACAAGAGACGCAGTCACAGGCAGTTCCTTTGCAAACGGGAATGAGTACGGTCTGTTCTTCTGCAAACATTATGATGCATCAGGCGATGGAGACAACATCTATGAGGCATATAGCACAGGATTGAACAACGTGAGGGCATATAAAGCATCCAATACAGAATGGCGATATTATTTAAAAGGCCGTTCGACATATCTCAACGGTATCTACATCATCAGGAATGGTGACAGTAATACGATGGACTGTTTTGCCTACGCTCCATATATCAGTTCGGCTACGAGCCCGGAGAAAATACCATTTGTCTTGGCAGATCAGAATGACATAATGTGGGCAACTGAGAACTCTTCACCAACATCCAATAAGGATATAAGCGTTGACGGAACCACAAAGACTGTCAGGCTGCATTTCAACCATGCGCTGTGTCTGCTGACACTGAACTTTACTTTACTGGACAATACGGCAGCAACGTCTTTATTAACCGATTTGTCAATAAAGAGGTCTGATACGGCTACTACGCCCCTTTATTCAAATGGAACATTCAATGCCATAACCGGTGAGTTTGTACCCACATCACTTGTGTCTTTAGAAAAGGGCCAAGCTGAGAAATTCGCATACAAGTATGATATAAATGATAATAAATCTAATAAAATCTCTCCTGGAAAAAAATTAACCCTGCTTCTAATGTTGCTGCCTACCGAGCTTATAACTGATGGTGATATAGAACTTGTTTTCTATATGGATAAGCACATAATGCCCCTCACTTATAAGATAAAAAGAAGTGATGTGTTGCACAGTGACGGCACGACCTGTGGATTTAAAGCCGGTTATAACTACACCTTCAATTTTGTATATGACAACTACATCAGACTCACAGACGTGACTATAAATACGGACTGGACTGATGCCACTGTCAGGGACATTACAATATAGTGTATTATGACAAAATTATATAAAAAAGCCATCGGACTTTTATTGCTCAATGCTGCTATCGTATTGCCAACTGGATGTGCCAAAAATGTTACAGACATACAGGAAGAAAATGGCGAGCCTTTAAAGATTGAACTCATAACCAAGGGTGCTGTCTCTGATTATACGGACATAACATTCCGCGCCTGTATCTACGATGAGACAGAGCATCTTTTCCAACGGACAGGCACGTATTGCAATCCTTCAACATATTCGTGGCTTACGCCGTGCAGTGTGGATGAGAATGGTGTATATACTGCAACAGACGCGGCATCCGGTCTGTTTGCATTGGATGGCATTTATGATATCGTCCTGTATTCTCCAGGAATACCGTCTGAGGATGGAACGTATGATTTAATCCTCCAGAGCAGGGATCCCGGTTCAGAGCCTCTTGTCAGCTTCTCCGCACCAGCAAGGGTGAAAGTCCAGCAGAATTATATGGGCAATGCCATAAGTTACCCATTGAATATGGAACTTATGGACAGAAGGGCGCGTCTTAATGTAACAATAACCTGCGGTACGGATATCGGTCAGGTCACTATACGTCAGAGTTCGGGACTGACAAACGTGATTGACAGAGCCTATTACCGACCTATCTTTCAGGACTACTCTATTGAAGATATTGAAGACCCTACAGCAGACATTCCATTCGCTTCAGCTGATGCTCAATTGAAAAATCCGTCGGATGGTACTTATCCGGAGTCGTTTCAGGCACTTACGGACTGCTACATACTGTCAATGGACTACTCTGCGCAGGAAGGCGAGTATCTGTATCCGGTACCTTACATTGATATCTATATAAACGACATAGCTGATGTCATAAGGATACCTGTGGATATAAAGTTCAAGCCGCATTACAGCTACACCTACAACGTCACCATCAACTCATTCTTTGCTATAGTGAATGTATCTCTTATGAACTGGGATACTCCCACAGAAATAGATGGAGACATTTCCGACAACGGAGATTTTGAATTCACGGTACCATACGGAGAGTGGGAAGACGGTAGCGGTGGTAATGCAGAGATAAACTGAGTAACGAAAAGGAATATATGAGATATCGTATTTTATACCCGTTCATACTGTCGTGCGTCATATTTTCGTGCCAGCGGGAACAGATTCTGAACACAGAACCAAAGGATTCGGATTTTATAGAAGTTCCGGCAGCTCTGCTGGTTACACCGGCTGAGTCGGGAACAGACACGGACGGTGCTCCTACGAAAGCCGTCATTGATCCTGTAACTCCCATAAGGAATCTGTGGGTGGTGCAGTATCAGGGCACGGATGACAAAGCTGTGGTTATAGGCAAACCTCAGTATATACCGGAATATGATGCGGGAAGTACCACACTGCGTCTGCTGCCGACACCAGAGCAGTGCAAGGTGGTAATCATAGCAAATACATTCAATGAGACCCTGTCATTCTATCAAGGCTCCACACTTGCTGCGTTGAAGGACAAGATTAACGATCATATCACATCACCTGCTGATGTGTTGGGGCACGATGCATCCATAGCTTCTGCCGATGCCAGGTTCCCTGACGACAACTCGTACTATCCAATACTCTGCGGCGTATCTACGGTATTACCGGGAGTGGATGCTACAACGGAAGTATCGGTACAACTGAAGAGAAATGTCGCGAAGATTGTAATCAACGTAACCAACAACTCCGGTGAATCCTCTACACCAGTAACCATACGCTCTGTAAGATTGATGTCGGTACCTGACAGAAGTCTCTATATTACGAACTACGAAAATACATCAACCATGTTCCCTACCATTTTTCCCGAAGCCTTATCCATGGGAACCATCAATTATCCAGCCGTAGAATGGGACAGCAGTAATCCCAGCCTGACACAGACATTTACATTCTACTCTCCAGTGAACAAACGTGGACAGACTTCTAATAATGACCAAAAGACCAAGTCGCACAAACCACCTGTGAATTCCACATATTTTGTTATATCCGGTAGTTATAAGGAAGGCGACAAGACAATACCTATAACTTTCCGTTTCTATGCCGGTGCAAATCTGGTAAATGATTTTAATCTGGAAGCCAACAAGGTCTATACATACAATATTAACATTACGGGAATAACAGATGCCGAGACCGATGACAGAGTTGAGTCCTGGCCCGATGTGGATTTCAGCACTTGGCCTGACGCAAACTGCTACATAATCAACCCGTCGGATGCCAATGACGTGTGGCGTAAGTTCCGTATCCCAGTCAGACGTGTCAATACCTTTTGGGGTGATGTACAGGGTAGCAACGGATATGAGCATGTACAGGATTGTTATCTGTACTCAACGACAGCCTGGTATGTGGAGGTGATATGTGCAGATTTCGTACTGAATAGCGAGAATTTCCGGATATCAAAGACTGAGGGACAAGGGTTAGATGCCACTACAGACGGATTTTTTGAGGTGGAGGTGCCTTCGGACACCCGCGGCAACGTGCTGATAGGAATCAAACGCAAGGACAATCCGGAGCTTGGTTACCTCTGGAGTTGGCATCTCTGGATAACGGACTACGACCCCTATCCATCGACAGAATTGAACAAGGTGGAGGGACAGTACTCCTACCCGGTAGTGAACGGAAAGGTACACCGTTATGAGGGTGACGTGTGGAACACCGGTATCTACAGGGATGCCTTCATAATGGATCGCAACCTGGGCAGACTGTCGGAATATTCCAGCGGTAAGGGACAGGGTGCCCTGTATTATCAGTTCGGACGCAAGGATCCGTTCATGGGTTTGCAATGCTATGATGTCAACGGCAAAAATATTGCTTCATATAAAGCTATTGGAGAATCATATCCTACCCCGGTCATCAATGAAACCAAACCATTTAACAATATGCCGTACTCAGTACATAATCCCACGCACTATATAGTAATACGATGTAAAGCTAAAGAGTTGAGTTATAATTCAAGTTTCTATTTTACATTTCAAGACAAATACAATCCTATAGAGTTTGACGCTTCAACTATATGGCATGATCCTAACACAAGTATCGGAGGAATTCATGAAGGAGGGAAATCATTGTTTGATCCATGTCCTCCCGGATGGAGCATACCATCAGAGAATATCTGGGCAGACTTCAGAACAAACATCGTCGCGAGACCTACAACCAATGTGAATGGTTATTCAAACAGATCTTTCAAACCGTATGATCTTGTAGGAGGAGCAATGTATTGGCCATACGTAGAGTCTTACTCCGGATATGATATTTCAGATTTTGTATTCTTTCCTATAACGTCTTATAGGAGTGGATATGACGGTGGTTCTATAAATGCAAATCATTCAGGAGCAGAATTATACACATCGCGACAGGTTATCAATAAAGTGTCTTACACTTACTCGATATTAACCAATACAAATAATAAAGTATGGAGAGGAAGTGCTTTATTTTTCGGTTCCACAACTATATCTTATCATGCTAGTTATACCGTTGGTACCGGTAATACAGATAATGCTGTAGCATTCTCTGTCCGATGCATAAGCAATAAAGAACTTAATGAACAGTAAGAAGCTGTTTTGAAATGTTCCAATTAATCTTTTATAAAATCTTTCCGGCTGAAAATTCGTTTCTTTTCAGTCATGATGGAACCCCATCACTCCTTCAAATAACCAAATTTTCATCTCGAAAATCTTTCATGACATTTTTAATCGAACATTTCAAAACAGCTTCTAAGATGTATTTCATAAAAAAATATCTCATTCCGACCTTAGTCCTGATAGTTGTAATGACAGCATGCAACAAGGATAACATAGTCTGTTCTGATGTAAAGCAAACCAATGTCAGACTATCGCTTAATATAGAATATGAAATTGCGAGTACAAAAGGCGGAATCGTTGAGCCTGCATCTGTGGATAATCTTTGGGTTCTCCAGTACAACGGGACCGACGATAATGCAGTGCTTGTGGGTACCCCGACCTATATCAGCAATTTCAACTCGGGAGTAAGCAGCGTGAAACTTGTGGTGTCGGCGACCAATGACAATACAGTCGTTTTTCTGGCCAACACATCGAATCCGTCATTGATATTCTCGCCAGCCTCATCTTTGTCCGAACTGAAAGCCGGCAAGTCGGCATCCGTATCAAACCCCGATGATATGGCAATGTTCGCCTCTGGTTGCTACGTAGGAAAGCTTTCTACCGATATGACGGAGATAACTGCAAACATCAAAAGGAATTACGCACGCGTAGTATTCACACTTTCCAATACGTCAGCCTTGAACGATGAGCCTGTCACGATCAAGTCCGTCCAGCTTAAGTCCGTACCGTCATCGACATCGTATTACGCCGCATTCGTCACATCAGAGTCGGGTGTGATGTTTCCGGCAAGTACCGGGCTGGCCACTTACGACTATCCGCTCATTGAGTGGAATGACGATACCGAAAGCGAATATTATGTGGATTCCGATACCAGGAAATATACTTTTCTGATGCCTGTGAACGCCCGCGGCACATCGTCCAGCAGCACTTATCTGGAAAAGTCAAAATATGCCCCTGATGCAGCTACATATATGGAGATTGACGCAACATACCAAAGGGAGGGGCACGGTGTGCCTGTGGTGTTCCGCGTATATATAGGCGGCAATGACATAAACGATTACAATATATTGCCTAATGCTGTATATGATGTCAGCTACACTATAAAGACTCACGGTGATGATGCAGTTGACAGCAGGGTCAACGACTTCACAGGAGTGGATTTTTCCGTGAGGGAACGCGCCAACTGCTATATCATCAACCCTCCCAAGAGCGGAAAGCAGGAATACCGTATTCCTGTAGATAGGGTCAATACATTCTGGGGCTCCAACGGTTATGAGAATGATCCGGCATATACATTATTGCAGACAACGGATTGGAACGTGTCAGTTATATGGTCGGACTTCATTGTAAACAGTGACGAATCGTCCGATGTCTTCAACTTCAGAATATCCAAAGGCACGGGTACGGGGTTCGAGGACAACTTCATTGTGACAGTGGCATCGGGTACCGTTGGCAACGTATTGGTAGGCATAAAGCGAAATGACAACGACACCGACTACCTGTGGAGCTGGCATCTGTGGATAACTGACTATACACCCGACGAGTCCATAGGAATGGCACCTGTGGAGAATCAGTTCTCATACAAGGTGACAGGAGGCAGGGTTCATCGCTATAAGGGAGCACTTTGGGAGTCAGGAGGCATATATGAGAGGAAATTCATAATGGACCGCAACATCGGAGCTCCATCGGTGGATTTCTATGGATTGGGAGCAGGTAATATACAATATGTTTATGGCAGGAAAGATCCGATACCTGGCAATGTCAAATATGACGCAAATGGCAATAAGTGGACACAGCAGAAGATAGATTTGCTTTTTTATTCCAAGAGTTACAATGCATTACAGATGTCTGTACATAATCCATCCATGATGTATAGGGGAAAATACGCAACCGGAAATTCGGATATATGTGGTTTTGGTTATTATTCAAAATATCAGCCGGAGCAGTTCGACAAATCCATTATCTGGTATGACCCGCTTACAAAGGATACACAGAATAATGCAGCAGGAAAATCGTTGTTTGATCCCTGTCCGGCAGGGTGGCGCATACCTAAGCCGCGGACTTGGGATGATTTCAGAGACAATAATGGTACAAACACCTCGGTGACTGTTAATATATCTGCCACTGGCTTTCATCAGGTTCGCGGATTCAGTGACCCTGAAGCGGTTCACGGTATATGTTACTGGCCGTACGTACAGAATGACGAGGGCACTTACGATGTGACAGAATATGTGTTCTATCCACTTTGCGGATGGCGTCAGTCTGCCTACAGCCCGACAGGGTTAAAAGAAGGTAATTTCCACGGTGGGGATTTCTATGATAACATTATACTTTCACAGACCGACCGACTAAGAGACAATCAGTTACAGGCTGGCACTGTCGGATATAATTATAAATTTGATCAGCTAAGGGTTGATTGTAGTTCCGCTGCATATGGATTTAATATGAGTAACACCTATGTTGTCCGCTGCGTCCAGGAGTAACTTCAGCACGACCCTCACACAATCATCGTCGTTAACCGGACGAATCAGATATTGCAGGCTACCGCACCTGCGCAATCATTGCCGCCATATACAGAGGCAGATAGATGATGCCGCCGGTGAACTCCACGTTGTACTTTGACAGGACGATGCTGCGGCTGATGCGGAGGGAATTGTTGACGATGGCGTTATTGAGGGAGGCATGACGCTTGTAGTCATCGCCGGACTTCACCTCGATGATGCAGATACCATCATCGTCGGGTATGACGAAATCGAGTTCCAGCTTGCTCTTTCTGTCGTAGTAGTGGAGCGGAATGTCCTGCGAGGCCAGAGCGCACGCCACGAAATTCTCGGTAAGGGCACCTTCGTTGATGCCTATTTCGCCGTTCATTACCTGGAACTGCATACCACGCAGCAACTGTGAGCAGAGAAGTCCGGTATCGACCATATACAGTTTGTACAGACGCCTGTTCTCGGTCGATTCGAATGGCAGTTCAAAAGCCGAGGTGTTGAACGAGTAGTATGCCACACCGGCATCGGCAAGCCATTGCGTAGGGTCTTCGTACTTGCGGAGCGATGCGCCTTTTTCAATGTCGGCAAGGATGAAGCGCTTGTCCTGCTTGCCGAGTTCCGAGGGGATGGCATCGAACACGCGTTTCACCAATGTCGCGTGCCGGCCGGCGTAATTGGTTATGTCGGAACGGTAGGTGGTGATGATGGACCGCTGCGCCTTGACCACTTCGCCGAAATCCGGCGTGGTAACGAACTTCTGCACGACTTCGGGCATTCCGCCTACCACCAGATACTCCCTGTAATAGCGGCTCAGTTGCTGATGAATGAAGTCCGGCACGGGTTTCAGCTCAAGATAGGCTTTCCGCACTATGTCATAAACTTCGGGCTGTATGCCTTTCGCCCAAAGGAACTCCTCGAAATCCATAGGATAGACATCGTATTCCTCCTCATAGCCTACGGGATAGGACGGCACGGGCTTGTAGTTGATTCCGAGCAGCGAGCCGGACTCGATGCAGTCATATATGTGCTCCTCCACGAGGAACTTTATAGCGGTGCGGGCGTTGGGACACTCCTGAATCTCATCGAGGAAGAGCAGCGTCTTGCCCTCAACGAAAGGACCGAATCCCATCGCCGACAGGTTGGTGACTATGGCTTGGGTGGTGAGATCGCCATCGAACGCCTGCCTGGCAATGGGGCGTTTCACGAAATTGACCTCTACGAGATGTTTGTAATGCAGTTTGGCGAACTCTCTCACCGCGGTGGTTTTTCCCACCTGGCGTGCTCCGCAAAGCAGAGGTGCCTTGTAACGTCCTGATTCATACCATTCTCCGAGCCTGTCAAGAATCTTGCGCCTTAGCATAGTTTGCAACTTATTTCCAATGTTCCGACGGCAAATATACAACTTTTCGCCATATATTGCAGCTGGCTTTTGCAACTTTTTGCAGGGCGTCGGGCAGTTACTTGTACTGCTTTGTACCTGCCTGACTTTTATTTTATGCGATTACCCAGCGGTCGATGTTGCGTGTCTCGCTGCTGAAGTTGAGGCCGACGCGGATGATCTGACAATTTTCTTTGGCTTCGAAAGGCTGGGCGTAGTGTTTGTCGTCTATCTGTTGCAGGGCCTGCTCGGCGGTGCCGTCCAGCTTGAACTCCATGACGTAACAGTAGCCTCCGCTCTGCAGCACCATATCGATGCGGCCCTCGCTGGTGTGATACTCGGCGTGGACGTACAGTCCCAACAGACGGCAGAGTATGAAGAGGACGTTCTGGTAGTGGTTCTCCAGATTCTTTATCAGTTCGTATGGCGTGTCGGCGAAGAATGCGCGGAGACGCTTCAGGAAGGATTCGGTCTGGCCGGAGCTGATTTCCTGTACGAACTTCTTTATGTGGAACGGGGTCTCGCTGACCTTCACGGACGTGTACATAGGCAGCAGGAAGCGCATGAAGCCGCCTTCGACCTCCTCGTTGGGGAAACCGAGGGTGTAGATACGGAACTGCGGGTCAAAGTCCTTGATTGTCAGGTAGCCGCTCTGG
>JAZRYP010000057.1:0-6760 GCA_045600825.1 Bacteroidaceae bacterium | reverse complement strand
GTCAACGAATGCCTCCGCCGAATCCTTCAACTCCAAGATCAAGAACTTCCGTGCTCAATTGAGAGGTGTATCTGATGTCAAATACTTCCTCTTCAGACTTCAGAATATCTATGCCTAGACACATAGTTTTCCCCCTGACCCAAAAATTGTCACACTTTTTGGCACACTATTTACGAAAAATGGCTCTGAGATAACTCAGAGCCACATATCAGCGGAGAGGACGAGATTCGAACTCGTGGTACCAATTGCTCAGTACGTCGGTTTAGCAAACCGGTGGTTTCAGCCACTCACCCACCTCTCCAAAAAAGAGTCCCGCCCTTATGACTTAATCAGACGGGACTGCAAATATACAAAAAATAATTAATTTCGGTATTATTGTCAAAACAAGTTCTAAACTTCTTTATAAAGATTTATGAAAGATTGTCTCCCCCGAACAGAGGCACATATTCCTTAAGCCCATGGTGCAGTCTGTATCGACTCCGGAAGAATAGAATTGCGCATACCAGAGACGAAGCCGCTCCTATTGCAAGACTTAGATTATAATCCAGAGAGAATCCCACTTTCTCTGAGCAGATATAGGTCACGACGACGACGGTCATAAACATAGCCGGCAGGAAAGCGAAGATATAAATAGGCTTCTTCCTGTCAAAATGAGGGGTCTTCTCGCTCAAATATACAGCCAAAGACCACAATACAATGACAGACAACGTCTGGTTGGCCCATCCGAAATACCTCCATATCTTATTGAATCCATCCTCATCCGAGACATTGTAATACAACAGGATTATCACAAGCACCAATACCGGAAGTATCAGGAACAGACGGTTGCGAATTTTGGTCTGGTCAATCTTCAACACATCCGCAAAGGTAAGTCTGACACTTCTGAATGCAGTATCACCGGTCGTAATCGGAGCAGCGACCACTCCCAAAAGAGCAAGGATACCGCCAACCGGGCCCAACCAACCTACAGCTATCTTAACCACTATCTCTGGCGCCTGAGCTGAAATACTGCTACCGACCTCCGCCGCACCGCCATCAAAGAAGAAATAAGATGAAACAGCAGCAAATACCAGAGCAATAAAGCCCTCTGTTATCATAGCACCATAGAAGATAGGCCGTGCCATCTTTTCACTCTTGATACACTTGGCCATAAGTGGACACTGCGTTGAATGGAAACCGCTCACCGCACCGCATGCGACAGTGATGAACAGGCAAGGGAAAATTCTCTGCCCGTTCAAACCGACTGAAGGTCCCCTGTTGGCAAGGCCATCCCACAATTCGGGAATAGAAGGCCACTTTACCACCATTGTGACTAAAAAAGAGACAGTCAAGAACAGAAGAGCTATTGCAAATACGGGATATATCTTTCCGATAATCATATCAATAGGCAACAGAGTCGCTATGACATAATATATCAGAATAACGGATGCCCAAATCATAATGGCTGTCTGAGTCCCTCCTCCGGCAATATCACCAAGTATGAGAGCCGGGCTGTACACGAATACGACACCAACGAGTATCAATAACACCGTGATGAAGCACATCAATATCTGAGCGACCCTCTTTCCAAGCAATTCCTTCACGAGGGTGACAATGGTCGCACCATCGTGACGGATTGAAAGCATACCTGTAGCATAATCGTGTACCGCCCCCGCAAATATACAGCCCAGTACTATCCACAAATAGGAGGACGGGCCGAACTTTGCGCCCATTATCGCACCGAAAATAGGTCCAGTCCCCGCAATATTGAGCAATTGAATCATATAGACTCTCCAAGACGGCATCGGAACATAATCCACACCGTCAGAATGCCTCATTGAAGGAGTCAGACTCTTTGAATTAGGGCGAAACCAACTGGCCACAAAGCGTCCGTAAAGGACATACCCCAAAACGAGGGCCAGTACACAGATTATAAATGAATACATTTATTAAATATTAAATCCGCTTATCGTCAAAACTGGCTTCTCTCCTCTTGTGTCCTCATCCTTGAAAGTAATGGAAACAACTTTCTCCTCGCCGGCCAGAAGAGCGAAATAATTGTCCTCGTAGAAGCAAGGGAGGATACGTTCGCCAGTCTGCTTTCCTGCAACCTTAAGTCTGAGCATAAGTGCAGGGACACTTCCGTTATTCTTGACTTTCGCTGTGAACTTATATCCATCAGCCGTCTTCTCAGTAGTGTACTTGAGAGAGACCTTTGTCTTGGCAAGCTGGTTGAGAAGCTGATAATTACCGGAATCCTTTCCTTCCCAGTAGAAATTGTCTGCAAGTAGCTTGTCGCCCTGTGTCAGTCTGAGCTTGATATAATATACATCAGTAAGCTCCGGCTGGTCAAACGAGAGGGTCATAACCGGTGAAGTTGTGTCTTCCTTGCTGTTGAGTTCGGTCTCATTTTCATAAACGACCTTTCCATCATAGGTAAGGATGGCTGCATATGCCTTGAGTCCGCTCTGATCCATAGCATTGTTGTTGACAACTTCAACATTGTTATTGACCGGATTGTACTGGATGCGGATAGGTGCGGAAGCCTTCTTGACACCGAAATATGCAGCGGTAGGCTCGAAGTAATAATCATATGTCTGCCATACCATAGATGGCCAGCTGCTGTGGCTCATCCAGATGAGAAGCCCCTTTCTGTTCCAGCTGCGTGACTCATACATAGCACGGTATCCGTTATAGTTGATCCATTGTGCCTTCTCTGTGAATTCCTTGAGGCTGGACGGTTCGCCGAGTGCCTTTGCAATCATTTCATTGAATGTGGCACAGCTCTGAGCATTCTCCAATGTATAGTCATGAACACCCCATACGCTGGTCTGAGGCCACCAGTTCTTCTTTCTGAGCATTTGTGTCATACTCTCATAAGTCATCACATTAGGCATACCGCGTTCACTGTGGAGACGATCAATACCTCTTGTAGCAGTGAAGTAATCCTCGACAGGGAGAGCACGATATGGGCCGTTTCCGCTGACAGGGCCAGATGCTGAATGAGGTATATAAGCGATTTCCGGATGATATTTTGCGATGAGTGTACGAAGTCCGCTATCAATACCCTCAGGCGGATTTCCCTCATTACGTCCGCAATACAGCGCAATGGCGGCGTGGTTGCGAATCTTCTTGAGATAATCCTCTGCATTGGCGAGGAACATTCCCTCATCGTTCGGATTAGGGCCATCTGCCGGATTTGCAAGCCAGAAATCCTGCCATATCATCACGCCGTGACGGTCACAAGCCTCGTAGAACTCCTCGTCTGCGGTCTGTCCAACCCAGTCACGGATCATTGTATAATTCATATCCGCATGATAAGCAACTGCGATATCGTACTCACGGCCTCTGTAATTGAGGTTGACCTCCGGGAATCCCCAGTTTCCACCGTTACAGATGAGTCGGCGACCGTTTACGAAAAGGTCAATGATTCCGGCAGAAGTGTCATATGACATTTCACGGACACCCATCTTCTGAGCCTTGCTGTCAGAAACGGCTCCATTTACAGTAACTGTCGTATTAACATCATAAAGATACTGCTCGCCATAGCCTGCCGGCCACCAGAGCTGAGGGTTGTTCATACGTGCAACAGGAAGTTCCACATCCTTGCTCTCCCCTGCCTCAAGTTCCACGGAACCCTTGATGTCGACATCACCATACTTGACAGCAATCTCGGCAGTCCTCGCCATATCGCTGTAATTGGTTACAGAAACTGTTGCCTCAAGGTCTGCATACTTTGTATCAGGAAGAGGAAGATCTGTCTTTACAAATACATCATCAATTGAAACGCCTCCGTCATATGCACTTACATATACGTCATTCCAGATACCGATGTTACGGCCTCGTACTGTCGGGATCCAATCCCAACCGATTGAGCAATGGAATGTAGGGTTGTCCGCACCGAGTTCGCCTCCGTTGGTATCAGTAGAAAGCCTTGTCTGCTCCTTGATGATACCAGGATTGTCGTTCTTATAGATATAGACAGCAACTGAGTTGCTCTGGCCGGCCTTTGCGAGTTTGGTAACATCGAAATGGCCACGAATGAACGCGCCGTCGATATGTCCCACATACTCACCATTGAAATAGATGTCAGCCTTCCAGTTGATACCATCGAAATTAAGGATCAACTCCTTGTTGGCAAAGTCTGCCGGCAGGTCGAATTCATCCCTGTACCAGAAATCAGAATAGAAATATGAATCTGAAATCTGGAACTGGTCATCATCATAATTAATATCAGGGATAGCACCGATATTGAAATAAGAAGAAACGACAGTTGCAGGCACGGTAGCGACTACCCAATTATTTGCATTGAAACCGCTCTTGGAGATCTCCGCCCCACTGGCTTCAACCTCGGATGCCCTCTGAAGTTTCCAATTCCCGCCGCTGAGATACATTCTGTTCCCCTTGGCAGGAAGCTGCTCCTGAGCTTTTGCAACGACACCACCTTTGCCATAAACTTCAAATTCGCTGAGGATATATTTATCTCCGTTTGCAGATTTGTTCACTGAAACCCTTACATAACGTCCTGAGCCCGAGACGGATATCTCATCCACATTGCTATCTCCACCAGGAAGATCGGCAATTTTGGTCCAGCTCTCAGCATCATCAGAAGTCTCAATGGAGCCTTCAACAGCCTTGTTGATCCAATAAAGTTTGATGTTATCGAACTGGGCTGAAGCACCAAGATCGACATACACCCACTCTTCTCCTGCTCCAGCACTCATCCATGCACTGCTGAACTGATGTGAAGGAAGGATTGAAAATTCTTCGTCGTTCTCTATGAAATTGATTTCTGAGAATGTCCAATTCTCAGCTGCAGGACAATCGAAACGAGCTCTGATGCTTGAGAATTCAATATCCTTGGGAAGTTCAACCTCAAGATTGAGCTGACGCTGATTCATCATACGACGCATACGCTGCTGCTGCTCCGGGGTCATCTGCTGAGGAGCCTGCTGCTGTGGTACTGCTGCAGGTGCAGGAGTATTGCTGAGACCGGCAGAAACGGCGACATTCTGAGATCCGGCAGGGACCTGTGGCGCAGGTGTGGAACCACTACCGAAGCCTCTGGAACCACCTCTCGCTGCTCTTGGCTGACCAGGCAAATCCGAACCTTTGATTGCCTTGATCTCTTTCCAGTTCTGACCGTCTGGAGAAACTTCGAAAACTATATTATATCCAAGGCCGTTTTCCGGCTCGCAGGATACAGAACCGACAAAGTCAACTTTGTCTCCTGAGATTGCACCGTTGTGAATATCTATTTCAAGGAAGGCATTTTCAGCTCCTTTTACAGAAATGCTGGTATTATTATCATCAAATGGACGCTCCTTGTCACGCTTCTCAATAGGGCCGGCCTGTGTGACTACAGTCATAAAATAAGGTGCGGCATCTGAAATGATACCATCAGTTGCAAGATGGCCGGTAAGATTATAATCAAAACTTGAAGAATGATATGCAGCACGGAGAAGCGCAATGTTGCGATAGTTATCATCAACCTGAGCGGAAGGACCGAAAAATTCGGTATTCGCACCAGGATAGACACCTATTCCGCGAGTATTATCACCTTCCTTCGGCGCCTGTGAGCAGGAAACTGCCACAAGAGCAATGGATAAGATAATTAAATACTTTTTCATTTGTCTATTTGTTTTTGTGAATATTAAAGATTGCAAAAATCCGTTAAAATTATAAACAAAATAGGAAGTATCAAAGCCGCAGGGGTAAAAAAAGAAGCTGACCGATTTGGCCAGCTTCTCTTCATTATGTAGATATCTATTAATATCCAGGGTTCTGTGTGAGTGACGGGTTAGCTGTCATCTCAGCGTAAGGGATAGGAAGCAATGCGTGGTGTGCATCCGGCTTCTCATTGTCGGTAGCCATCCATCTTACAGCTGGACCACCAGGATTCCAAGTAGGAACTGTTCCATCGCTTGGATCCTTTACAAGGAATGGATATGATGTCCACATAGGTGCGTATGTTGTATACTGACGCTGACGCTCTGATACGAAGTCACCCCAACGGAGAAGGTCATACCAACGCTCTGCGTTCTCGAAGAAGAACTCGAAGCGGCGCTCCGCCTTGATACCTGTCTTAGGATCGTCCATTGAAAGATCCGTTGCTTCAGGAACACCCGCACGCGTACGTACCATATTGAAATAATCAAGTCCTTTACCCTTGTCAGCACCACCGTTTGCTGCACACTCTGCATACATCAAAAGGATATCTGCATAGCGGAGGATTGGCCAGTTTGCATTTGAGTACTGGGTGTTAGGTGAAACGCCTGCGATATCTCTATCTGCATTGTAGGTCAAACCTTTGAGACGGGCAAATCCGTCTGATGAGAACCAGTCAGCCTTCAAACCTGCAGGATTTGCAGTATAGTGGAAACCGAACTTGTTGCCATCTGTTGCGATGAACTCATCAAAGCTTGCTACGTTTGCAAGACGACGTGGTGCGTCACCATCGTGAGCGATAGCCTCGATTCCGAATGCAGCTGTTGCATTGAGGAAGCCCCAAGAGTTTGCCCAAAGCTCGTCAGGATGATAAACAAGCTCAGGACGGAGGCCACCGTAACGGTGATAGTCGTTGACTACTGAGTTTCCGATTTCATCCTGGTTGGTAGCATCGTTGGAGATCTCCATAAGGTACTCGTCGCTGTAGTCGCCGGCGAGACGGTGGATGTCAGCATAGTTGTCAAGAAGTTTGTACTTGCCGCTGGCGATAACTGTCTCAAGGTTCTTTGCAGCTTCAGCATACTTGCCCTGATAGAGCTGTGCCTTTGCGAGA
>JAZRYP010000056.1:0-78926 GCA_045600825.1 Bacteroidaceae bacterium | reverse complement strand
AATCTGAGTTGTTAGGCCTTAAGAGAGTCTTGTCTTGATGCTCTTGCCTTGTGGGTATAGTCAATCATCCTATTCAGGTGGTTACAGCGCTGGGGTTCCACCTCTTCCCATTCCGAACAGAGAAGTTAAGCCCAGCCACGCAGAGGGTACTGCGCAAGTGGGAGAGTAGGTAGCCGCCGTTTTTTTCGGGAGCTTCAGGTTTCACGACCTGGGGCTCCTTTTTTTTGTCCCACCCAGCGCAGTACCATCGTCCTGATTTTAGTTCCGCATTCGCGGAACGTGCAAGTGGGAGAGTAGGTAGCCGCCGTCTTTTTCGGGGGCTTCAGGTTTCACGACCTGGGGCTCCTTTTTTTGTCCCACCCTGCGCAGTACCATGGTCCTTGTTTTAGTTCCGCATTCGCGGAACGGGCAAGTGGGAGAGTAGGTAGTATAACAGCAATCCCCGGTAAGAGCTTGTCTTGCCGGGGATTATGCGTGCGGTTGCGTATCCTTAGTCTTTCTTGTTGGATATGATGTACAGGACTACACCTGCAATCATAATTACCATGGCACTTATTTGAACGAAATTGTAATTGTTCCATCCGAAGAAGAAACTGCAAATAAGTATGATTGCCGCAATGATTACCAGAATCGCACCGAGATACTTTTTAAATGAATCCATTGTCTTTATGTTTTATTTTATTAATCAGCATGACTATGTCATTTGCAAAGTAAGCAATAAATATTTTAAGAAAAGAAAATTTGCCATTAAAACTTGTAAGCTTGCTATATAAATATGTTTTGAATAGATTTTTTTATATCTTTGCATCCGCAAATAATGCAAACCTAATTTATTAACAAAAAATAGTATGAATCATTACGAGACCGTTTTCATTATGACTCCCGTTTTGTCTGATGTTCAGATGAAGGAAACGGTAGAGAAATTCAAAGGCATTCTGACTGCCAATGGTGCAGCGATTGTCAATGAAGAGAGTTGGGGCATGCGCAAGCTCGCCTATCCTATTGAGAAGAAATCCACAGGTTTCTATGAGCTTATCGAGTTCGATGCTGAGCCCGATACAATTGCAAAGCTGGAGGTTAACTTCCGCCGCGATGAGCGCATTATCCGTTTCATAACAGTGAAGCAGGATAAGTTCGCCGCTGAGTACGCTATCAGAAGAAGAAGTTTGAGACAATCTAAAGTAGAGGAGGCATAATTATGGCAGAGTCAACATCAGAGATCAGATATCTGGCACCTCAGACAGTAGATGTCAAGAAGAAGAAATATTGCCGTTTCAAGAAGGCAGGTATCAAGTATATTGATTACAAGGATCCTGAATTCCTTAAGAGATTTTTGAATGAGCAGGGCAAGATTCTGCCGCGTCGTATCACAGGTACTTCACTGAAGTTCCAGCGTCGTGTTGCTCAGGCTGTTAAGAGAGCCCGTCACCTTGCACTTCTGCCATACGTGACCGATATGATGAAGTAACCCTTTAAATTTGAATCGAAAATGGAAGTTATCTTGAAACAAGATGTAGCCAATTTGGGTTACAAGGATGATATTGTAAAGGTTAAGGATGGTTACGGCCGTAATTATCTTATTCCTAACGGTATGGCAATTGTTGCCACTGAGTCTGCAAAGAAGGTGCTGGCTGAGAACCAGCGTCAGCGTGCTCACAAGCTTGCAAAGATCAAGGCTGATGCCGAGACTCTTGGCAAGAAGTTGGAGGGTGTTGCTCTGACAATCAGTGCTAAGGTTAACGAGAATGGTGTCATTTTCGGTGGCGTAGGTAGCGCTCAGATTGCAGAGGAACTGACAAAGCTCGGTTATGAGATTGATCGTAAGGCCATTGCAGTTGAGGCTGTAAAGGCTGTCGGTTCATACAAGGCTGTTGTTACTCTTCATAGGGATGTCAAGGTTGAGGTTCCGTTTGAAGTAAAGGCTGAGGAAAGCGCCGAATAAATTATCAGTTGATATATAAAAAAGCAGGGTGATCAGTAAAAGTCACCCTGCTTTTTTATACTTGTAGTAATCAATCGTTCACATTGCCATCCTTGTCATAGACTTTCATATATTCTCCGCAGACTGTGCGTGCGTAGAATATTACACCTGTCAGCAGATGCTTGCCTAGCAACAGACTCTTGATAGGTTCGAAGTATGTGTTCGGATTGCTGTCAAAGGCTTCTTTTGCTTTTTCAAAGTTTAGATAATAGACCCATTCGTCATCTACGGAATGCATGAAGTGTACTGGGCTTTCCGGGGTCCAGTCTTTCGTAAGATCACATAATTCTGTGGCTTGAAGAATCTTGTTGTATACCTCGCTGCCTTCTTCCATGAATGCCTTATTGACTAAGTCTGATGTCTTTACTGTAATTCCAATTTCAAATCCTTTTGTTTTTATAGGTTTTATCACCTTGGCAATAGAGTCCATTATCTCGAAATCGGTATTGCTCTTTTTTCTTATGTAGTCAATTATGCCGGCATTGTTAATGGCCTCAGAAAAATAATCCTCAACTTCCAGATCGATTAAATCCGGGAAATAATCGTGGAAGCCTAACATTATCATTGGCACTATTATCGGGTATGGATGTTTGTCTTCTTTGACGTATGTCGTATAGATACCTGGCATATAGTATGGACCACCTCCGCAATATGTATTGGCTAGTTTGAACTCTTTTTTCGCTTGTGGATCGGTCTGTACGAATTTTGCTACGGCAAGTGCGGATATTCCTCCCTGGGAGTATCCTTCGTTATAGAATGGAACACTGTCAATGTCTTTAATTCCATTATCCTTGAAATACTGTTTTGCAGCACGTACCATATCGAGTGTGTTCCTGGCTGTAATGTCAGGTATGCAGAAAGGATGGACTTTGCTGAGAGTCTCTCCATATCCTATATAATCGGGAACAACAACGAGTCCGTTATTATGTGCTATGGCGGCTTCAATGCCGATTCCCATTGACGGAGCCTGGGCATTGCTGCATATCGTGTGATGGTTGGCAAGTACAATGTGATCCGGCTTGATAAAACTGTCACCTTTGGTTTCGTCTCTCTTGAAATACAAGCGGCCTGACAACCAGATTGGATTGCCTTTGGTATCGATACTCTTGTATTTCATTATGCAGGTGGAGTATGTTGTCTTGTCGTTGATTATATCATCTATATTGTCTATTCCGTCAATAAATAACTTCAGTAATGGAATCAAGTCCTTAATTGATATCGTAGATATATCCATTCCGTCAATTGATGGCAGTTCCATATCATCAAGATTGACAGGCATTGTTTCAGATAAGGCGTCAAGTAACTGATCTATTGTGTATTTATTTAGAGAATTCGGTTCAATTTGATATTCGTAGAGGATTTCAGGATCGTTGTGTGTCTCTTCATTATTACAGGAAATAATTGCCGGGAATGTTACGGCGAGCGTCAAAGCACTTAACAATAGAACTTTTGATATCTTCATATCTGTTTTGATGTTATATTGGTCGCAAAGGTAATATGTATTTCCTGCAAAGTTCCAATTTGTATCTGATAAAAGAGTAATTTTGTGTGGTATGGAATATGAATATCTGAAGGGCAAGACAGCTGCTTTCTATACTCTGGGGTGCAAGCTGAATTTTTCGGAGACTTCGACTATTGCAGGACAGTTAGCCGAGGTTGGGATTACTGCTGTGAGGAGGGGCGCACAGGCTGATATATGTGTTATCAATACCTGTTCGGTGACGGAAGTGGCTGACAAGAAATGCCGTCAGGCTATTCATAGGATTGCAAGACAGAATCCTACGGCTTATATCGTGGTGACAGGCTGTTATGGACAGTTGCAGCCTGAGGTGGTCGCTGCAATCCCGGGAGTGGATATCGTGCTGGGACAGGACCGGAAGGGTGAGGTGCTGGAGAATCTGAATAATCTTATCAAGCGTGAGCATGGTATATATAAGGTGGTTGGAACGAATGACATAAAGAATTTCGTACCATCGTGCTCTCGTGGTGACAGGACGCGTTTCTTCCTGAAAGTTCAGGACGGATGTGATTACTATTGTACGTATTGTACGGTTCCATACGCAAGAGGACATAGCCGCAATGCATCAATAGAAAGCCTTGTGGTGCAGGCTGAGCAGGCAGCAGCGGAAGGTGCGCATGAGATTGTAATTACGGGCGTCAATATAGGTGATTTCGGTAAGAGTACGGGGGAGAGCTTTTATGATCTGGTGCGTGCGCTGGACGGTGTCCGTGGAATATCCCGTTACCGTATCTCGTCGATAGAGCCGAATCTGCTTACAGATGAGGTGATAGATTATGTCGCTGAATCAAGGGCGTTTATGCCACATTTCCATATACCTCTGCAGAGCGGTTCGGACAATGTCCTTAAGCTGATGCACCGCCGATATACACGTGATGTGTTTGCGGCAAAGGTCGCGCGTATCAGGAATGTTATGCCTGATGCGTTCATAGGTGTGGATGTGATTGTCGGAATGAGAGGTGAGACGGATGAGTTCTTTGAGGACTCGTACAGTTTCCTGAAGTCGCTCGATGTGTCGCAATTGCACGTGTTCAGTTATTCGGAACGTCCCGGAACGGCAGCTTTGAGAATCCCGCATTCCGTCACGCCTCAGGAGAAACATATCCGTAGTAGCCGGCTGCTGGAACTTTCTGCGGAAAAGACGCACGCCTTTTACCGGTCGCATATCGGCTGTGAGGCGCTTGTCCTTTTCGAGAAACCGAAGAAAGGGTGTCCTGCACGCGGTTTCACTGAGAACTATATAAGGGTGGAAACAGGAAACCTGACTTTTCCTGAGAACAGTATAAGGAAAGTCCGGCTTGGAGAATTCAATGCTGACGGTGATTCCCTGATGGCAATAATTGATTGATTTGAAATGGACAGACTTGCAATTGTCATTCTGAACTGGAACGGACGGGAGATGCTGAGGAAATATCTGCCGATTCTGATGAAATGCTCTTTGGCTGACGGTGTGAGCATTGTGGTCGCTGACAATTTATCCACGGATGGCTCTATGGAAATGATGAGCCGGGAGTTCTCCGGTATCAGGCAGATACGGCTTGACAGAAATTACGGTTTTGCCGAGGGGTACAATCTGGCATTGCGTCAGGTTGAGGCGGAATACTATATACTGCTTAACTCGGATGTGGAGGTAACGGAAGGCTGGCTGGAACCATTGCTGAGGTATATGGACGGACATCCAGAGGTGGCTGCGGCACAGCCGAAACTGCTTGACTATAATCGTCGGGATTACTTTGAGTATGCCGGTGCATCGGGCGGCTATATGGATAAATGGGGATATATGTTCTGCCGTGGAAGGATTATGAATTCCGTAGAGGAGGATAGTGGGCAGTACGATGATGTTTCCGAACTCTTTTGGGCTACTGGAGCCGCATTGATGATTCGCAGCCGGGACTACTGGAATGTCGGAGGACTTGACGGGCGATTCTTCGCGCATCAGGAGGAAATAGACTTGTGCTGGCGATTGCGAAGCAGGGGAAGGAAGATTGTCTGTCTGCCGCAGAGTGTCGTATATCACGTTGGCGGTGCGACATTGAACCGCGAGAACCCCTACAAGACGTTTCTTAATTTCCGTAACAATCTGCTGCTGCTGTATAAGAACCTGCCGGAAGACAGGCTTGGCAAAGTGATGCTTGTCAGATTCTTCTTGGATAATATGGCAATGCTGATGTTTGCGCTTCAGCTGAAGTTCAAGGATGCCGGTGCGGTGCTGAGGGCGCGCAAGGAATTCAGGAGACTGAGACATTCGTTCGATGACAGCCGGCGCGGAAACCTTTCATCATCCACTTGCCGCGACATTTCTGAGATTGCTGATTTCAGCATCTTGTGGAAGTATTATTTGGGAAGAGTCCGCCGTTATACGGACTTGCATTTTCGCTGATTATGGAAACAGCTCTTTATCTTATACCGACCCTTTTGGGCGATACTGATATAAATAAGGTATTGCCTGCCTACAACAGAGACGTTATTCTTGGAATCAGGCATTTCATTGTTGAGGATGTGCGAACGGCAAGACGTTTCCTTAAAGCCGTTGAGCGGAGCATTGACATTGATTTGCTGACATTCTATACGCTTAATGAACATACGCGGCAGGAAGAAATTGACGGTATGCTCGTTCCGTTGGAGTCCGGTGAGCCGATGGGAGTGATGTCGGAGGCAGGGTGCCCGGCAGTGGCCGATCCAGGCGCCGATGTTGTTGCCATAGCGCAACGGAAAAAGCTCAAGGTTGTACCTCTGGTCGGGCCTTCCAGCATTACTCTTTCTGTTATGGCGTCAGGCTTCAATGGCCAGAGTTTTGCATTCAACGGTTATCTGCCTGTGGAACAGCCGGAGCGCTTGAAACGCATAAGACAACTGGAACAGCGTGCGTACAGTGAGAATCAGACTCAGATATTTATTGAAACTCCATACCGTAACAATAAGGTATTGGCAGATATGTTGGGTGTGTGCCGTTCTGAAACACGTATATGCGTTGCCTCCAATCTTACGTGTCCTGACGAGAGTGTCATTACGCGTACTGTGCAGGAATGGAAACGTCATAAAGTGGAACTTCCGAAAGTTCCTTCCATTTTCCTGCTGTTCCGGTAGGGACTATTTCAGATTTGTGTCCAGGAAGTCCTTTATTTTAAGGAACAGGTGTTTGCGTGTGCTTGTGCCTGTCAGGCTATGCTCCTTGTTGGGATAGACGTGCATATCGAACTGTATGCCTTTCTCGACAAGTGCGGTGATGTAGCTGTTTGTGTTTGAGAAGAACACGTTGTCATCGACAAGACCGTGTACAATGAGCAGACGGCCATGCAGTTGGTCAATTCTGTTGATGGCAGATGCCGCATCGTAACCTGTGCCATTCTGACCGGGGGTACGCATGAAACGCTCGGTGTATGTCGCATCGTAGAAACGCCAGTCTGTAACCGGGGCTACAGCAATCCCGCATTTGAATATTGGAGTGCCCTGACTCATTGACATTAGTGTGTTGTAGCCTCCGTAGCTCCAGCCCCAGATGGCTATCCTGTCTTTATCAACGTATGGAAGTGCTGATATGTACTTTGCTGCCTCAATCTGATCGTCGCTCTCCATTATGCCGAGATTCAGATATGTCTGTTTCTTGAAGTCTGAGCCACGCCGTCCGGTACCGCGTCCGTCAACGCATACCGTGATGATGCCGTCCTGAAGGAGCCAGTTCTCAAGTGAGCCTCCGGAATAGAATCCGCTGTACCATTCATCGATGACTTCGTTGGAGCCAGGACCTCCGTACTGGTACATAAGAACCGGGTATTTCTTATTGCTGCCTGCATCTGACGGCTTGACAATCCAGCCGTAGAGCGTAGTGCCCGAGGATGTCTGGAAAGAGAATATCTCGCGTTTGACAAATCCTTCTTCCTGCACTTTCTTCATAACGGAGGCATTGTCATCAATGGTACGTATCTGTCGTCCGGTATTGTCATATACCGCTATTACCGGCGGTGTGTTTATATCTGACCAGGCACTTACGTAATATTTCATTCCTGCACCGAAACTGGCACTTACATTGCCTGTGTCGTACGAGGACAGCTTGCGTGCCTTGCCTTTGCCGTCCATCCTGTAAACGGCTGACTGCAAGGGGTTTCCTTCATTGCTTGTGTAGTAGAGAGTCTGAGTTTTCGGTTCCCAGCCGTTGAACTTGAGAACATTCCAGTCGCCACTGGTCAGCTGTCTGACGAGCTTGCCGTTTGTGCTGTACAGATACAGGTGGTTGTGTCCGTCACTTTCACTCTCCATAATGAACTGTGTTCCGTAGAATGTTGTGTTTAGAAATTCCTCCGGTTCTATGTATCTGTCGTCTGTACGGCGTAGCACCATATTGCATACAGTGGAGCGTGGGTTGGCACTGTAAATGTCCAGTTGGTTCTGATTACGGTTAATGGTGAATATGAAAAGTGAGTTGTTCTCGTCTTCGACAAATGCGATTCTGGGTATGTATGTGTCTGGCTCTGACTGTACGGGAATGTCACGTATCACAGAACTCTTGATGTCGAAGGTATGTACGGATACTTTGGCATAGTCTGCGCCTGTCACGGGATACCATACATCGTGATTGCGTAAAAGTTGCTGTTCAGGCTCTGTGCTTCTGACTCTGTATGTGAAATCAGGTAGCGTATATCTGTTCTCACCGCTACAGTCGAAACGTACAAATGCCAGCATTTTGCTGTCTGCACTGAAGTCATAGACGCTGCTGATGGAGAATTCCTCATCGTAGCACCAGTCAGGGACACCGTTGAGTATCTTGCCGGCTTCCCCGTCTTTTGTCACCTGAGCTTCGGCATTGTTGAACAGCAGCTTCACCAGGAAAATGTTGCCGTCACGTACGTATGCTATTACATTGCCGTCGGGCGAGAACTTGGGTGCCTGTTGCGGACCGCCTGTGGAGAGCGGTTCCATCTTGTTGTTGGCGATATGGTGTATGTAGTAATCCGCACTGAAGGAGTTGCGGAATATCTTATTATGGCCGGACTGGATCAGGATTCTGTCCTCCTTAGGAGAGAGAATGTATCCGTCGATTTTTGCCAGGCGTGCGCCACGTACCGTTTCTACATTGAACAGCGTGTCAATGGCATTGCCTGTCTTGAATGAATATCGTACTATGCATTTGTCTGTGGATATGAGATAGTGCTCGCCGTCTGCCATCGGGGTGAACGAGCTTGCGGTATTTCCGCGGAAAGTGTTGCTTACAACATCATCAATGCTGATTTTTGCACTGGCACTTAATGTCAGACCTGCGATAATCAATGTCAATACAGTCTTTTTCATATTGTGTATTTTATATTTCATCAAGAATCCCTTTGCCCTGCCGTGTTATCTCGGGCTCACCGTCAAGGCAGTTTACTATTGTGGAGTATTCAAATCCGCCTGCCCCTCCGTCAATTATTATGTCAACGTCATTTCCGAATTTCTCCGCTATCAGTTCCGGATCGGTCAGATAGCCGATGTCGTCATTCTCATCGTAGGGTATGGTGGTGGACATTATCGGAGCCTCAAGCTGACGGCATATCTCACGTATGATGTTATTGTCGGGTATTCTGATTCCGACTTCCTTGCGATTGCTGAATATCTTCGGCAATCTGTTGCCTGCCGGCAGTACGAATGTGAACGGTCCCGGCAGATTACGTTTCATAAGCTTGAAGGTGGCATTGTCAAGTTTGGCATACTGGCTTATTCCGCTCATGTCGTAGCATATTATTGAGAAAAGGTGCTTGGAGGGATTCAGTCCCTTAATGTGGCAGATTCTCTCGATGGGACGCTCTTTCAGGGCGTGACAGCCTATGGCGTATGCCGTGTCGGTGGGATAGATGATGATACCGCCGTCCTGAAGCACTTGCATAATCCTGTCCAGGTCGCGCTGGCTGTTGTTCCTGTCGTAGAGCTTTATTGTCATATCAGTTGAGCCGTGATTGTATGTGAGCGATTATTGCGTCTGTGTCGGACGGAGCGAACCAGCTTATTGACCGGTCACGCTTGAACCAGGTCATCTGCTTGCGGGAGTAGATTCTTGTACTTCGCTTGATTTTGTCTATGGCGAATTCAAGCGTCCATTTCTGTCCATCCGGCATCAGTTCTCCGTCAAACCAGCTGAACAGTTCCTTGTATCCGACTGTATTGAGTGAGTTGCATCCCCGGTAGGGAAGGACTCTGCGTGCCTCTTCAATAAGTCCGGCGGCTATCATTTGGTCAACGCGCTGTCCAATACGCTCATAGAGTTCTTCACGTGGAAGTGTGAGCCCTATCTTTATGATGTTGAACGGGCGCTTGGCATCTGCGTTTTTCCTTAGTGATGTATAAGTGCCGCCTGTCATTGAACAGACCTCAAGCGCATGGAGCACACGTTTCGGGTTTTTGCGGTCAACAATCCTGTAGTATTCGGGATCTTTTTGGCGTAGTATCTCCGCCATAGCCTCCAGACCGAGTTCACTGTATTGCTCCATTATGGCCTGACGCACTTCGGGGGTAATTGTAGGAATGTCATCTATGCCATAGCACAGTGCGTCAATGTACATCATTGAGCCGCCTGTTACCAGAAGCACGTCGTGCTCTTTGAAAAGTTCTGTAATAAGCGCTATGGCCTCAGCCTCGTATCTGGCTGCGCTGTAGTATTGGTCAAGCCCGAGATTGCCTATGAAATAGTGCTTTACACTATCCAACTCCTGTGCGGTAGGAGCGGCTGTGCCTATAGGTATATCCGCATACATCTGTCTGGAGTCGGCTGATATTATGGGACTATGAAAATAACCGGCGAGAGACAGACTTGTTGCGGTCTTTCCCACACCGGTTGGCCCTAATATGATGACCAGATTCTTAGTAGAGGTCATCAATGGAGTCTATACTGACAGTCTCCGAGCCGCCGTCGCCCATGTCAAATCCGTCACGGTCAAGGTCTTCATCGTCAAAATCATCATCGCCATAGAAATTCTCTCCGGTATCAATGACACTCTGTGACTTTGCCAGTTCCTCGAAATCTATGGTCTGCTTTGGAGCTTTTCCACCTTTTCTGGTGCATTCCGGTGATGTCTGGCGGCTACCTGTTATTATTTCCTTCAATTCAATGAAGAAACAGCGCTCTGCCAGCGGGTCAAAGACATAGAGCAGACGCTGCCCCTCGTCTTCGACAAACTCGCTTATACGGGTTGAGTCCATTACCCAACTGTCCTCGTCGGAACGTGTGTCCATTTCCTCAAGGGTGATTTCCTCGCATTTCTCCCAGTTGTCCTCGCAGATGAAGAACGATGTCATCTGATCGTCGGGATATGATACTGCTGCCAGAATTGCTTTGTGAAAATCAAGGAATGTGGCTTCTGAATCGATTTTAATCTCTCTGAAGAAATCGTCTATCTCATCAGAGACCAGCATAAATCTGTATGTCATATTGCTATAGATATTTGTGGTTCAATTAATCTCTTATGATGCCTCTTTCGGAATGCTCTACAAAATTGATGATGTATTGTATCTCCGGATATTCCGCTATACTTTCCTGCTTGAGGGCACTGATGGCCTGGGTCACATTCATCTTGCTGAGATAGAGAATTCTGTACGCAGAGTGTATTCTCGCAATCTTTTCATCATCAAAACCACGACGTCTTAACCCTACGAGATTCAGTCCCATAAATGCTAGAGGCTCTTTGGCTGCCATAATAAAAGGAGGAATGTCTTTAGGGCACAGGCTGCCGCCGCGTACCATTACATAACTGCCTATGTGACAGAACTGGTGGACCAGCACGGTCGAACTTAGTGTCGCAAAGTCGTCTATGACAACCTCGCCGGCAATCTTGGTCTGGTTGCCTAATATGCAGTTGCTGCCTATGACGCAGTCGTGTGCGATGTGGACGCCTTCCATAAGCAGGTTGCCGGAGCCTATGACAGTCGTGCCTTTTGAGGCTGTACCTCTATTGAGAGTGACATTCTCGCGGATACGGTTGTTGTCTCCTATGACAAGGGTGGTGTCCTCTCCCTTGAATTTGAGGTCCTGAGGTATTGCGCCTATGACTGCTCCCGGGAAGACCTGATTGCCTTTTCCCATTGTCGTTCCGTATAATACTGTGGCGTGTGGCATCAGCTCACAGTTGTCGCCGATTACAACACCTTTGTCAATGTAGCAGAACGGACCTATCTCAACGTTCTCTCCAATCTGGGCCTCAGGGTTTACGTATGCTAATGGACTTATCATTTTTCTTTCTGTTAAATTAATGTCATTTTATAATGTCTTCGCGCAGGATTCTGGCGAATCTATTGTTGATAGTGTGTCCGGGGCGTACGGCTATGACACGTCCCCTGATTGGTCTGCCTATGAGTGAAAGGTCTCCGATAAGGTCCAGAAGCTTGTGGCGTGCCGGCTCGTTGGGCCAGGTGAGAGGACGGTGCATTATGTATCCCAGTTTCGTGGCATCGGCCTTCTGTACCTTCATTATCCCGGAAATTCTGTCAAGGCGTTCCTGTGGCATTTCTTTGTCATAGATGACGATGGCATTGTCCAGATCCCCTCCTTTGATGAGCCCTGCTCCCAACAGAGGCTCTATTTCCCTTACGAAAACGAAAGTGCGGCTGCTTGCAAGACTTGTCGGAAAATCCTTGAGATTGTCTATGGCAGCTTTCTGTTCTCCAAGTATGTCTGACTGAAAGGAGATGAGTACGTCGGCACGGAATCTGTCATCAGGCAGAATGGCTATTGAAGAACCTGTCGCCTTGTCTTCTATTTCGATTCGTGATTTGACAATGTAGTAGTCCTTCGGGGCGTCCTGCTCTGTGATGCCGACTTTGCCGATGTTCTCTACATAATACAACGCACTTCCGTCAAGAATGGGGAACTCCGGGCCGTTTACTTCGATGTGACAGTTGTCTATCCCGGCTGAATATAGAGCTGCCATTGCATGTTCAATGGTGCTGACCTTCGCCTCGCCCTTGACAAGTACTGTTCCGCGTGTGGTTTCCTGTACGTTCTCCGCCAAGGCGTCTATGATGGGCTGTCCGCTCAGATCGGTACGCTGAATCTTATATCCGTAACCGACAGGTGCCGGCTTGAGCGTCACTGTAAGCTCCTGTCCGGTATGCAGTCCTTTGCCGCATAGCTGGAAGCTGTCATTAAGTGTCTGCTGTCTATCCATTATTTGCAGTCTTTCCTTTCAAGTTGTGATTTGAGTTCTGCAACTTCTTTCTTGAGTGCGTCCAATTCATTGCTGATATCCGGCAATTTATTGTAGATCGCGTATGACTTTATGTAATGGAAATGACCGATGGCTGGAGTTCCCATCATTGTCGTATCGGACTTGATGTTGCCGAGAACACCGGTCTGTGCGCACAGGTTGACTTTATCTCCGATTTTCAGGTGACCGGATACGCCGCTCTGACCGCCGAACATACACCAGGAGCCTACTTTTGTGGAGCCTGCTATGCCGGACTGGGCGGACATCACGGTGTTTGATCCAATTTCGACGTTGTGCGCAATCTGTACGAGATTGTCAATCTTTACGCCTTTGTGTACGATGGTGTGTCCCATTGTAGAACGGTCAATGCAACTGTTGGCTCCAATCTCCACATTATCCTCGATAAGAACTGAACCTATCTGCGGAATCTTCTTATAGCCGTCTGCCGAAGGTGCGAATCCGAATCCGTCAGCCCCGATAACACATCCGGCGTGCAGTATGCAGCTGTTGCCTATCTGGCATCCGTAATATATAGTGACATTAGGGTAGAGTATGCAGCCTGACCCTATCTGAACATTGTTTCCTATTGTGACGTGTGGATAGAGCTGCGTCCCGTCTCCTATAACTGCACCGTCATCAATTGTGACGAACGGGGCAATATACACATCCTTTCCAATAGTGGCTTTGTCTGAAATAGAGGCGAGCGGGCTGATGCCTTTCCTGGCCGGTTTCATTGAATCGTAAAGTGAAAGCAGCCTGGCTATGCTCTCGTATGCGTTATGCACCCTGACCAATGTCGTATTCAGCGTGTGTTCCGGGACGAAGTCCTTGTTTACCAGAACTACACTTGATTGCGTGGAATAGATGTATTGGGCGTATTTGGGGTTTGACAGGAATGACAATGCACCCGGCACACCCTCCTCAATCTTGGCGAATGTGTTCACTACGGCATTCTCATCACCGTCCACTTCGCCTTGCAGGAATTCTGCTATCTGTTTCGCTGTAAAATCCATATATGTACAAATGTACGAATATTTATACTAAATAACCAGCCATTTCATCCCTGACTTTGATGGCTTCTGCACGTGCTGCCTCTGCGAATGCCTCTGAACTGTCGGCGTAGAGTATGGCGCGGCTGCTGTTCACTATCAGACCGCAATGATCATTCATTCCGTATTTGCAGACATCGGCTAATGAACCTCCCTGGGCGCCGATTCCAGGTACCAGCAGGAAATTGTCGGGAATAATCTGCCTTATATCGGCAAGCATATCTGCACGTGTGGCTCCTACAACGTACATCATATTGTCCGGATTGCCTCCCCATTCATCACGTGAAATGCGCAGAACCTTCTGGTATAGCTTCTCTCCATTGTCGGAAAGCGTGTTCTGAAAGTCTGCTGAGCCTTTGTTTGATGTCAGTGCCAGCAGCACTACCCATTTGTCCGGGTATCCCAGAAATGGTGTTACGCTGTCGCTTCCCATATAGGGAGCTACGGTTACGGCATCGAAATCCGTCTGCTCAAAGAATGTGCGTGCGTACATCTTGGAGGTGTTGCCTATATCTCCGCGCTTGGCATCTGCGATGATGAAGATGTCCGGATAGTTGGAGCGTATGTATTCAACTGTAAGCTCAAGTGTCTGCAAGCCTTTCCATCCGTCCGCCTCGTAGAATGCGAGGTTTGGCTTGTATGCGATGCAGGTGTCGGCTGTGGCGTCAATAATTGCCTTGTTGAAGCTTAAGACTGGATTTTCCCCGGCAAGCAGATGCTGCGGTATCTTTTTTATGTCTGTGTCCAGACCGACACAGAGAAATGTCTTTTTCCTGATAATGTTTGAATATAGTTCTTCTCTTGTCATAATTCGTTATAATTCACTGTCTTTGATACGCTCGGCGTTCTCTGCCACGGACAGATGGTCAATGCAGTCCTGTATCTCTCCGTTCATAAATGCAGGGAGATTGTAAATGGTGTAATTTATACGGTGGTCGGTAATACGCCCCTGCGGATAGTTATATGTACGTATCTTTGCGGAACGGTCACCGGTTGATACCATCGTCTTGCGTCTGGCTGAGATGTCGTCGATATATTTCTGATGTTCGCGGTCGTAAATCATTGAGCGTAGTCTGGATAATGCACGCTCCTTGTTCTTTGGCTGGTCGCGTGTCTCGGTGCATTCTATCAGAATTTCCTCGACATTGCCGGTGTTAGGGTTCTTCCAGTTGTAGCGCAGCCTTACTCCAGACTCCACCTTGTTGACATTCTGGCCTCCGGCACCGCTGCTGCGGAATGTATCCCATCGTATTTCTCCCTCGTTTATCTGTACCTCGAATGCATCGGCCTCAGGCAGTACGGCCACTGTAGCCGCAGATGTGTGTACGCGTCCCTGTGTCTCTGTTACCGGAACACGCTGTACACGATGTACGCCGGACTCGTATTTGAGGGTGCCGTAAACCTTCTCACCCGATACGGAGAATATTATTTCCTTGTATCCTCCGGATGCACCTTCCGAACAGGATGATACAGCGGTTTTCCAGCCTTTTGTCTCGCAGTACCTCATATACATACGGAACAGGTCTCCTGCGAATATGGCGGCCTCGTCACCTCCTGTGCCGCCGCGTATTTCCATTATGACATCCTTTTCGTCTTGCGGATCGGCAGGGACAAGCATAAGGCGGATTTCATCTTCAAGTTCCTGCAGACGTCTGGAACCATTGTCAATTTCATCGCGGGCCATCTGCTTCAGGTCCGGATCTGTCTCGGAAGAGAGAAGTTCCTGAGCTTCTGCTATGTCTTTCTGCGCGCGCAGGTATTCGCTGCGGGCTTTCAATAATGGCTCAAGTTCGTGGTACTCACGGTTCAGCTTGACATAGCGTTTCATATCGGCTATGACCGACGGGTCCGTTATCAGGAGGCCTATCTCCTGAAAACGAGCCTCAAGTCCTTCCAGTTTCTCTAACAGCTTCTCTCCATCCATAACTTAGTATCTGAACTCTCCGAATTCCGAACGTATTGTGAGCGAAGCCTTCTCTGCTGCTTCTGTGTGTCCGACTATCTGTGCGTCGATGTTGAAACTGCGGCTGATTTCAATGACCTTGTCCGCATATTCCTCAGGCAGATAGACCTCGAAACGGTGTCCCATATTGAACACTTTGTACATCTCGGCCCAGTCTGTTCCGCTCTGCTCGTGTATGGTGCGGAAGAGTGGTGGAACGGAGAAGAGATTGTCCTTCACGATGTGCATATTCTCCACAAAGTGCATTATCTTGGTCTGAGCGCCTCCTGAGCAGTGTATCATTCCGTGGATGAAAGGCCGTAGCCCGTCAAGGAGTTTCTTCACTACCGGTGCGTATGTGCGGGTAGGGGAGAGTACGAGTCTGCCGGCATTGATAGGTGAACCATCAACCGTATCTGTCAATTTAAGTTTCCCGGAATAGACCAGATCATCCGGAACGGCCTTATCGTATGTTTCCGGGTATTTTTCAGCCAGATATTTGCTGAACACATCGTGGCGGGCGCTGGTGAGACCGTTGCTGCCCATACCTCCGTTATAGTCGTGCTCGTATGTGGCCTGGCCGGATGAGGAAAGTCCTACAATCACGTCGCCCGGCCGGATGTTGGCATTGTCTATGACATCGCTGCGCTTCATGCGGCAGGTCACGGTGCTGTCAACGATGATTGTGCGGACCAGGTCGCCGACATCGGCCGTCTCGCCACCTGTAGGCCAGGCTCCTACACCCATCTGGCGCAGTTCTTCCAGAAGCTCGTCAGTGCCGTTGATGATAGCGCTGATGACCTCGCCCGGAACGAGATTCTTGTTGCGGCCTATCGTTGAACTTACAAGTATTCCGTCTGTAGCACCTACGCACAGCAGATCGTCAATGTTCATAATCAGCGCGTCCTGCGCTATGCCTTTCCATACAGACAGGTCGCCGGTCTCTTTCCAGTAGGCGTAGGCCAGTGACGATTTCGTCCCGGCTCCGTCTGCGTGCATTATGTTGCAGTATGCCGGATCACCTCCGAGTATATCCGGAATGATTTTGCAGAAAGCCTTAGGGAAAATTCCCTTGTCAATGTTCCTGATAGCGTTGTGTACATCCTCTTTGGATGCGCTTACGCCTCTTCTCATATATCTTTCGTCCATATTCTATGTTTAAGAGTTCCAAATTTTCCATGCCTCGTCAGCCTGTATCTGCAGCATCTCAAAGCCACTTTTTACGCTGGCTCTGTGTTCAATTCCCTTCTGCAGGAATTGCGTGGTTTCAGGATTGTAAACGAGATCAAACATTATATGCTCCGGCGTAATGTACGCGTACGGGATGTCCGGACAGCTGTCTGTGTCCGGGTGCATTCCTACTGGTGTGCAATTGATTATGAGCCTGTGGCCTTCCATTATGGAGGGCGACAGCTCGTAATATCCGAGTATGTCAAATGATGATGAGCGTGATACGATGCTGTATTCTATGCCCATCTGTCTGAGTGTGTGACATATCGCCTTTGATGCGCCACCCGTACCGAGTACCAGTGCCTTTATCTGACCGTCCGGCAGCATCGGCTTTAGTGACCGGGCGAATCCTATGTGGTCGGTGTTGTATCCTGTCAATGTGGCATTGCCGTCGTTCCTGTCAATCTTTATGACATTGACAGCTCCGATTTCTCTGGCTGTATCGTCAATGCAGTCAAGGTATTGCATTATATCTGTCTTGTACGGAATTGTCACATTGAGTCCGCATATTTCCGGATTTCTGTCAATGAGACTCCTGATTTCGGATGCATCATCCAACTCAAAGTTCCGGTATTCTGCATTGATGCCGTCTGCCTGGAACTTCTTTCCGAAGTATGCAGCGGACCAGGAATGTCCGAGCGGTTTCCCTATAAGACCGTATATGCGCCCGGTGTTTTCCGCAGATTTGAAAACCGTGGATTCAGGTCTCTTTGCAGGTGCCACAGGAACAGCCGGAACTGCTGTATCAATGTCTTTGCTGACCGGATCTTCGTCTTTTTCAATTACTATATCGACTTTCTGATAGTCATCGGGCGAGATTCGGGTGTATTCATCGTTTGACGGTGTGTCAGCCTTATCAGGCATATCGCATTGGTTGATGCTGATGCCTGATTTTATGGCGCGTATCGCGTAGATGGCAACCGCTATGCAGATGGCTATGGACAGTAACATTATCTTGATGCGAGCCAGTCGGTTACATTCTTCTCAATTCTGTCTGCCGGATTGCCGCACCCGGCCTTTTCGAATTTCGTGCCGGTGATATGCTCGTAGAGCTCGATATAACGGTCGGAGACGCTTTCGGCGTATGCGTCTGTGATTTCCGGCATTATATCTCCCGGCCTGTTCATGAAGTCGTGTTCAATGAGCCACTGGCGTACGAACTCCTTTGACAACTGTTTCTGAGGCTCGCCCTTGGCGAATTTCTCCTCGTATCCGTCTGCGTAGAAATAACGTGAGCTGTCCGGGGTGTGAATCTCGTCAATGAGATATACCTTGCCGTCGCGTTTGCCGAATTCGTATTTGGTATCGACGAGTATCAGTCTTTTTGATGCCGCAATCTCACTGCCGCGCTTGAAGAGTGCGCGTGTGTATTTCTCCATAATTTCGTAATCCTCCTTGCTTACAAGTCCTGTTGCGATAATTTCTTCTTTGGAGATGTTCTCATCGTGCCCCTCCTCGGCCTTGGTGGTCGGGGTGATGATAGGCTCCGGGAATTTCTCGTTCTCTTTCATCCCTTCAGGAAGCCGGATACCGCACAGAGTGCGTTTGCCGTCACGGTATTCACGCCAGGCGGAACCTGTCAGGTATCCGCGTATGATCATCTCCACCTTGAAACCTTCACATTTCAGTCCTACCGTGACCATAGGATCCGGTGTGGCCAGTTTCCAGTTTGGCACGATGTCTGCTGTAGCGTCAAGGAATGATGCGGCTATCTGGTTGAGTACCTGTCCCTTGAACGGGATGCCCTTCGGCAGGATAACGTCGAATGCCGAGATACGGTCCGTAGCCACCATTACCATAATGTCATCGTTGATGTTATAGACATCGCGTACCTTACCGTGATAGACACTTTTCTGTCCTTTGAACTTGAAATCAGTTCCTGTCAATGCTTTGCTCATATTTCTGTTGTTTTTTCTGTTCCATGATGTTTCTGGTCATAGCTGTCATACGCATCCACTATGCGTGTGACGAGCTTGTGGCGTACTATATCCTTTTTTGTCATTCTGATGATTGATATTCCTTCTACACCCTTCAGAATGTCCAATGCCTGTACCAATCCCGATGTCTGCGTGGGCGGAAGGTCTATCTGGGTGAGGTCGCCTGTTATTATCATTTTGGTGTTCCAGCCCATTCTGGTAAGGAACATCTTGATCTGCTGTGGGGTGGTGTTCTGCGCCTCATCCAGAATCACGACTGCGTCATTCAGTGTGCGTCCGCGCATAAATGCCAGAGGGGCAATCTGGATGATGTTCAAATCCATCATCTCCTTCAGCTTGCCGGTCGGTATCATATCCTGAAGGGCATCGTAGAGTGGCTGTAGATATGGATCTATTTTCTCGCGCATGTCACCGGGCAGGAATCCCAGCTTTTCTCCGGCTTCTACGGCAGGACGGCACAGGACTATGCGCTTTACCTCGCGGTTCTTCAATGCACGCACGGCCAGTGCTATGGCTGTATATGTCTTGCCGGATCCTGCGGGGCCGATGGAGAAGATCATATCGTTTGCGGCATATTCCCCGACGAGCTTGAACTGGTTCGTACTGCGCGGTATGATCGGTCTGCCTGTTACTCCATATACAATCACACTGTCGGCTTTCTCGCCTGACGGTGTCTGCCCGTTTACAATGTCAACGATGTTCTCTTCCTTCAGGGTGTTGTGTCCCGCACAGTAAACTTCGGCTTTGCGTATGACATCCTCAAATCTTGCTGTTTCGTCCTCGTCTCCCAATACTTTGATGACGTTGCCCCTTGCTACAATACGCAACTTTGAGAACAAAGCCTTGAACAACTGTAGATTGCAGTTGTTGACGCCGTAAAATGCGACCGGATCGGCATCCTCAATGACTATGTGCTTTTCTATCATGAGCACAAAGTTAGTCATTTAAAACGGTAGTGCCGGAGGTGAGTGCTATTAGTTATCAACACTTTTTATCACGCGCGCAATACGCGGACCACTCCCTTGGTGGAGCGTATCCCGGCTATGACCTTGTCAAGTTCGATATTGCCGCTGACTGATATGACAATGGTAATCTCGTATGTGCCGGAACGCTGGCTTTCGGACAGGTTCATCGAACGTATGGAAGCCTTGAACTGCTCAATGATGTGGCTGATATCCGTAATGACCTGATTCTCGTGGATGGCGCTGATTCTCAGCGTTGTCTGGAAACTTCCACCGCTGGGCGCGGTGCTCCATTGTACTCTTTGTATTCTGTAAGGATATTTCTCAATAAGTCTGGCAGCGTTCGGGCACGACATCCTGTGTATCTTGACGCCGTCCTTGATTGTCACGAAACCAAACACATCGTCTCCATATACAGGGTTGCAGCAATGGGCCATTTTGTATTCCAATCCTTTTACGCTCTCTGCGTTGATGACCATTATGTCATCCGTAGTGCTGCCGGATGCCGTGGCCGGTTCCCATTTCTGCTTCTCCGGACAGGCTGGTGCAGATGCGCTGCCGATGTGCGCATTCCTGCTCTCCAGAATCGCATCGCGTACGGATATGATGTCTGTCCTGCCTTCTCCGATATTGGCAAAGAACTCGTTTTTGTTCTTGATCTGCCACTTTTTCAGCAACTCGGTAAGCTCGGCGTCGGAAATTTCCATCTTCCAGTTTTTCAGACGACGTTCCAGCAATTCCTTTCCTTCTGCGGCTTTTTTGTATTCCTCTTCCTTGAGCTTCTGCTTTATTTTGTTGCGGGCTTTGCCGGTAGCTACGAATCCCAGCCAGGCCTGTGTCGGATGCTGGTTCCTGCCGGATGTTATCTCCACCACATCGCCGGTCTGCAGGACTTCCCTGATGGATACTCCCTTGCCGTTGACTTTCCCGCCGGTACATCTGCATCCCAGGCCTGTATGTATGTCAAACGCAAAATCCAGTACGGTCGAACCCTTGCGCAACTTGCGTAATTCTCCTGACGGAGTGAATACGAAGATGTCTTCACTTGGCGGCAGTGGCAACTCTTCGTCTTCGCCGTAATCCCGTGGCGACAATGTCTGGCCCGTTTTCCCGCATTCCAGCAAATGTCTTGCCGCGCTCATCCAGTTCGCCATTTTGTCTTCGGAGCGTATGCCTTTGTAAGACCAGTGTGCAGCCAGACCGCTCTCGGCCGTGTCATCCATTCTTTGTGTGCGGATCTGTACCTCAAGGGCTGCGCCTTCGTCGTTTGTGACGGTTATGTGAAGCGATTCGTACCCGTTCGGTTTCGGCTGGCTTATCCAGTCGCGCAGGCGTTTCGTGTCGGACTTGTATTTCTCTGTAACGAAGGAGAACACCTTCCAGCATAATGCGTGCTCCAGTTCTATTCCGGTCATGGGAGTTCCGTCCGGTCTGCTTATCGGGTCGCTGTGCTCGGGGTCGATTATGAACCTTATGGCAAATACATCAAAGACTCCGGAGAAACTGACGTTCTGTTTCTTCATTTTGGTCCAGATGGAGTAGGCGGCCTTAGTGCGTACCTTGAGCTTGTATGATATGCCTGCCTCAATCAGCTTCTCCTTCAGTGGCTCAATGAATTGCTCTGTAATTTTTTTTCTATCTTTTTCGCTCGCCTTCAGATTGTTCTGGATAGCTCTGTATTGCTGTGGTTCTGAATACTTGAAATAAATATCCTCCAGTTCGCTCTTCATATTGTATAAGCCTAACTGGTGGGATAGTGGAATGTACAGCATAGATGTCTCAAGCACTTTGTTGTCGCGCGTGGATTTGGGAAATATATCCAGTACGCGCATTACTTCCAGACGGTCGGCCAGCTTGAGGACGATAATCCTCGGATCGGAGGAGTACGATACTATGAGTTTCTTGTAATTCTCAGCTTCAAGTCGGGTGTCTTTAGGCTTTATCCCGGATATGTGGTTGAGTCCGTCAACCAGTTTGGCTACATCTGACGGGAATGCGGAGTATATGTCTGCGGAGGTGTTGCCCCGCGTTATAGCCTCGTGCAGGAATACGGCTGTGACACATTCCGCGGAGAGGCCTATCTCGTCTGCCGCAATCAGCGATACATTGAGCGGATGGTTGATGAACGGAGTATCGTCGCTACGTACAAGCCCGTTTAATGAGAGAGAGGCAATGTCGTATGCGCGTCGTATCATGTCCTGTCCTTCCGGGTTGTAATACGCAAGTATGGCGTCAAGTTTCTCTTCTGATGTCATAGGCCTTGTTTTATGCTTGGGAAACAAAAAAGAGTCGCTTTTGACAACTCTCCGTTAATTTGAGGTACCTGGCAGATTCGAACTGCCGTAAACGGTTTTGCAGACCGCTACCTAGCCACTCGGTCAAGGTACCCTTTCTGAATGCAGTTGCAAAGTTAATGCCTTTTTTCAGAAATCCGCCCGTTTTACTGTAAAATATTGCGACTTGACTTATCTTTGTGTCTTGTAGCTATGATCATACAGGACAGGGTTAGGAGTTTCATAGAGTCCAATCAGCTTCTCCAACAAGGAGATAGGGTGCTGGTCGGATTGAGTGGAGGCGCTGATAGCGTAGCTCTGTTGAGACTGTTGGGTTCACTTGGCTATGAATGTGTGGCTGTGCATTGCAATTTTCATTTGCGTGGAGAGGAAAGTGACCGCGATCAGAAATTCGTTGAGCGGCTTTGTGCAGGTCTTGGAGTAGTATTGTCCGTAGTACATTACGATACGGTGGAATTTGCCCGAGAGAGACAATGTTCTATTGAGATGGCGGCACGTGAACTGCGTTATAACGATTTTGAGCGTCTGAGAGCGCATTATGACTGTCAGGCCATAGCTGTAGCCCATCATATTGACGATTCCGTAGAGACTGTGCTTATGAATCTGGTACGTGGTACGGGCCTGCGTGGAATGACCGGAATAAGGGCGCGTAACGGAAATGTGATCAGACCGCTGCTCTGTCTCAGACGTTCCGACATTGAGAACTGGTTGCGTGAGCAGGGACAGGAGTATGTCACTGACAGCACAAATCTGGAGTGTGATTACACGCGGAATAAGGTACGCCTTCAGCTACTGCCTCTTTTGCGGCAGCTCAATCCGGATGCCGATGGCGCCATACACAGTACGTCTGTCCGTCTGATGGAGTGTTTCCGTATTTACAGCAATGCTGTCGGACGTGATATTGAAAGATGTATGTCATCAGACGGACACCGGAGAGTCCTGGATATAGGCAGACTGAGGCAGTCGGCGTCGGTGGAGGCTGTATTGTATGAGATACTCTCGCCGTACGGTTACAATGATTCTCAGATTTCAGATATAATGGAATCGCTTGACGGTGAGCCCGGCAGGCGTTTCGTGTCAGACCGGACAGTTTTGGTCAAGGATCGCGACAGTCTGATATTGATGGAGAAGGCGGAGCTGGGGAGTGATGCTTTCGTGGTGAAAGTTGAAAAGAAAGACGGTTATGCTGTCAGCCTTGGTGATGGACACGGAATGTCAGTACGTGTGATGCCTGCTGGTACACCGATTGTCCGTGACAGAAACGTAGCAATGCTTGATGCTGACAGACTCAGTGACAGTTTGTCGCTCAGGACTTGGCGGCAGGGCGACAGCTTCGTTCCTTTCGGGATGAAGGGTCGCAGGCTCCTGAGTGACTTCATGACGGATCTCAAAATGAGCCTTTTCCAGAAACAGAACCAATTGGTGTTGTGTGATGGCGATAATATAGTATGGGTGGTCGGTCAGCGTATTGACAACCGGTATCGTGTGAATGACGATACTTCCTCTATCTTATTGCTGGAGTCTTTCTAAAAGCTTTTCAGCCTGTTCATCGCCAAGTTCTGCGGCTTTCTGAAAGTGTATTCTTGCCTGTGCTTCGTTATCTGTGTTCATCAGACATATTCCAAGCAGGCGCTGGCAGTCTGTATTGTCGGGATTCTTGTCAGTCAGTTCCTTCATCAGCGGTAATGCCTGGTCTGTCAGACCAACCCGCAACATCAGACTGGCCTGCTCAAGATTCAGGCCGAGGTCATCCGGAGCAAGATATACTGCGCGCTCAATGTCTTTCATTGCCTGCTCGTACATCTTGGCCTTTATTTCCAACTGTTCCCTGAAATAGTAGAATTCTGCAGAGAGACTGGCGCTGCCAAGTATCTGCTCGTATTCATTTAAATCAATTACAGCCTCACGGTAACGCTGTAATCCTTCTTTTGTAGTAGCGCGCTCCAGAATGAATGGGGCGACCTTCGATGTGTATGGCTTGCCGAAGAAGTTTACGGCACTGTCCAGCGTGGCAATAATCTCATCCGCATCAATACCCATCTTGTCCTTTATGACGGAAGTGTAGTAATATGTCTCGGGCGATGCGATGCTTGTCCTGTTGAGTTCCTGATAGCTTGCGAGTGCCTCAGGGAATCTTTCCATTGAGAACAGTATGTTGCCTTGAAGCTGCAGGTATGACGGTACCCTTTCTATACTGATTGCCTCTTCAACCTTGTTGAGGGCTGTCGCAAGATCCCATCCGGTCTTTTCTGTCCTGGATAATGCCGTAAGGTCGTTGTATATGAGACGTGAGTATTCGTACAGGGCGTTGTCCCTGTCTTCTGCCAGAGATATGGACTTGTCCAGAGCATTGCGGCCTTCCTCGAATCTGAGCGAGTCGCCGGTACCTATCAGATATGTTCCCTTGCGCAGATATCCGTCTGAGCTTTCCGGATATTGCTCTAAGAACTGGTCGAGAAGTCTTGAATATATATTGCTGTCGCCACCCTGATTGATGTACAGATATACCAGTGCCTGTTCTTCGTTGTCTGGAAGTGCCTTCGGAAATGTCATTCCCCGATAATCGTCATCGTTCAGTGTCAGTGCGGAAGTTATTGCCAGTGAACACGCGAAACGGCTGTCAACGGCGTAATTGCAGGTGTCGCCATCGACCGCATTCTGCAGTATTCCGATAACGTTGCCGTTGATGTCCAGAACCGGAGCACCGGCGGTATCGTGGCAAATATCCGTACCTGACAGGTTGTAATATGTGTATCCACCGGTCATACCGGAGCATTTGCTGACGGAATATTCCTGCGGAATGCAGCTGTTGTCCGTAGAATATTGGACAAGGTACAGGACATCGCCTGTCTGTGACGGGTTTTCCGTAGTCGGGAGATACTGTACAGGCTTGTGTGTGTCTGTCTTGAAACGCGCCACATCATATATTCTGTTCGCTCCGGTTACATATTTTATGTCGTGTGGAATTCCGTTCATATCGATGGCCACGGCTTTGTATGCGTTGCTGAAAATATCGTATCCGGTTATCCCGCATCCGTCAGCGGATGTAAAGAAACCTGTTGCACGGCCTGTCTCATTGCCTTTTTCATCGTATGCCACTATCTGACATACGGCATTCCTGCTTTTCTTGAACCATTTCGGAGCCTTCGCCTGAGTGGCTGTCGTGGTGATAGCCAGCATTATGATTGTGATGATAGTAGTCTTACGCATGGTCATTTCTTTGTCTCAGAATTTCATAAATAAGAACACCGGCAGCCACTGATACGTTGAGCGATTCAATCTTGCCCAAGATCGGTATCCGTACCCATTCGTCGCACATCGACAGATGCTCTGAAGGAATACCGTTGTCCTCGGCTCCCATTACCAGACATACAGGACCTGAGAAATCGCCGTGAGTATATGGCGTATCTCCTTTCTCTGTAGCTCCGACAATGTGGAATCCGCACTCTCTGAGATAGCGCAGGGTAGAGTCTATGCGAGCTTCACGGCATACCGGTATGGTGTGCAATGCCCCGGCAGATGTCTTGATTGCGTCGGCATTTGCGCTTACGCTGTTATGTTTCGGTATGATGATTGCATCGGCGGCAGCACATTCGGCTGTCCTGGCAATGGCACCGAAGTTACGGACATCCGTGATACCGTCCAGCAGTATTACGAACGGATTCCTGCCTTCCTCAAAAAGGGTGGGGACTATGTCCTCTATATGCTGGTACGTAATCTCTGTCGTGAAGGCGATTACCCCCTGATGATTCTTTCGCGTTATGCGGTTGAGACGTTCCGCGGGGACCTTCTGTACTGGAATACCGCGCCCTTTGATTACATTGAACAGTTCTTTGGACAAATCGCCATGCAGGTCTTTCCTTATCAGCAGCTTGTCAATTTCCCTACCGGCCTCAATGGCCTCGATCACGGCCCGTATGCCGAATATTACTCCGTTATCCATTTCTCTCTCAGCGAAACTTCAGTCAATTATCTATTAATGCGCGGGCATTGTCCAGTGCGGCGTCTGTAATTGTGGCTCCGCTTATCATACGGGCAATTTCCGTGATACGTTGCTCCCTGTTAAGCTCTGATATATATGTATGTGTGCTTCCGTCCGTCTCGTTCTTATATACAAGGTAATGTGTGTCACCTTTCGAGGCAATTTGCGGCAGATGTGTGATTGCTATGACCTGTCGCCCTTCCGAGCACATCCTGCGCATCGTCAGCGCCATCTGTTCTGCTACGGCTCCGGATACACCTGTGTCAATTTCATCAAATATGACGGTCGGCAGGTCCATGGCTCCGGCCAGAAGAGACTTTATTATCAGCATAACCCTTGATATCTCACCTCCGGATGCCGTCTGCGCAAGTTCCTGAAGACTTGAACCCTGATTTGCGGCAAACATGAAACTTATATGGTCCGAGCCATTCCAGTCAAAGCTGTCTTTATGCGTGATGTCAATGTGGAATTGTCCGCCTTTGATTCCAAGTGGGGCCAGCATCTGCATTATCATCTTCCGGATATTCCCGGCAGCTTTCCTGCGTGATTCGGACAAACTTGCGGACAATGTCTGCAGTTTGTCGCGTAAGGACTTTTCCCGTTGCTCCAGCTTCGCTATCTCCTCACCGAAAGAGCCGATTCTGGAAAGTTTCTCCTGCAATGTACTGACCAGTTCTATCAGCGAGTCCTCGGAGGTGCAGTTGTGTTTTTTCTGTAATGAGTAAATAGTGCTGAGACGGTTTGATATGTATTCCAGACGCTCAGGGTTATATGATGTGTCTTCCTCTATGCGTTCCGCCTCTGAACATATATCGCGCAATTCTATCAGACAGCTCTCAAGCCGTCCGGTCAGCTCCTGTACCGTGGATATGCCGTGCGCGGCATTTTTCATGGACTGCAGTGCCTGGCGCGTGCGCATGACTGCACCGTCTGACTCTCCGTTCAGGAAAGACATGGCCTGATACAGTGATTCCTTGATTTCCTCTGCATGTGAGAGTATTTCCTGCTCATTCTCAAGCTGTTCCTGCTCACCGGATATCAGCCGTACCTTCTCCAGCTCGTCATACTGGAATTGTATGTAATCGCGTTCGCTGTGGCTCGCTGCTTCTTCTTCGCGCAGTTCCTGCAGTCTGTGGGAACATTCCACGTGTTGTCTGTAACATTCCCTGTATTCTTTCAGAAGTTCCGTATTTCCGGCAATGGTATCCGTGACGTAAGTCTGGAATGTTTCTGTGCCTAGAAGCAGGTTCTGATGCTGCGAATGAATGTCAATGAGGCGGCTGCCGATATCCTTCAGCTCGGAGAGACCGACGGGGGTATCGTTTATGAATGCGCGGCTCTTGCCGGATTTGAGTACCTCGCGGCGGAAAATGGTATCAGCCTCATCGTAGTCAAGCCCGTATTCCGTAAATGCCTCCTGCAGTCCATAGCCCGTCAGGTCGAAATGTCCCTCTATTACGCATTTGTCTGCATCTTCGCTTATAGTCCTGCTTTCAGCACGTTGTCCCATAAGCAGGTTGAGGGCTCCAAGTATTATGGATTTGCCTGCACCTGTCTGTCCTGTCATGACGGAGAATCCCGGGCGGAAATCTATGTCCAGACTGTCTATCAGAACGTAGTGGCTTATATGCAGTGATTTGAGCATCAGCGTGGATTTTTGATTGCTTCCCAGTCTTTTGAGAATGACGGGTTGATGGCTTTCAGTATATCGGACACTCTTTCTCTTTCCTTGTCCTGTCCGCGTGAGTAGATGTTGACCAGTTCGTCGTGCTTTATCTCAGTGAAGAGTACCGGCAGGATGGATGTGCTTTTTGTGTGATAGGTTTCATCGAGCAGGTCCATACATTCTGTGATTACGGCACGGCCCCGTTCAACGTTTGATGACATATCGTCAAGTCCAAGGCGGTGATACTCGTACTGCATCTTGCGGAATGAGGCGAGATTGCCGTTCATATAGTCCGTGATTATGGCGTATTTGTTCTGGTTGTTGTCGAAGGAACGCCATCCTCCACCTATGGACTGCGCGTTTGCCGCTATATTCTCTGCGTGGTGGAGCAATCCTGTTCCTCCGTTCTCGGACATCGTGTCGAAATCAAGTCCCAATATCAGATAGCAGTAGAATGCAAAAATGGCTGTCAGGTTATTGTCGATGTTCGTTTCTGCAAATTCCAGACGGTCCTGCTCGGTGTAGTTGAACATAACCTCCTTGTCCAGAAAGTTGAATACCGTAGTGTTGTACGAGGAACCGAACACCGGGCGGTTGCTCTGTACCATCATCTCGCATTCAAATGCGCCAGAACTGGCTTCGTAGCTGTTGACGGTAATGTTGAAACTGCAGGATATGCGTTCCTGCGGTGCGAATTTGTATTCAGTCCAGGACCTTAGGTTTATGAAATCGGTCAGGGCTGTCTGGAGCTCATCGAATATATGTTTGTCTGTGCCCGATATTTTTGAGGTGTTGATACTGATTCTGGCATTCAGTTCCTGCGCCCTGATGTGACTGAACGGAAGTAGCAGGAGCAACATGCAGCAAAGCAGGGCAGACAGCTTGTCTATTATGTCACGGGCAACATCCCTTTTCTGTTTGAGAGGATATCCGATACTGCCGTTCTTGTCGATTATCGTCACTTTGTTTGTGTCGTGACCGAATCCTGCTCCTTCATCACGCAGCGAGTTGAGCACAATGAAATCAAAATTCTTCTTTTTCAGCTTTCCGGCGGCATTCTCGGATTCGTCGTTTGTCTCCAATGCGAATCCTGCGGTAATCTGTCCGGGTTTCTTCATTTCACCGACGGATGCGGCTATGTCCTTTGTCGGGACCAGGTGCAGTGTGATGTCTCCCTTGCGCTTGATTTTTTCATCGGAAGTGACATCGGGTGTGAAATCAGCTACTGCGGCACACAATATGGCGGCATCGGAATCCTTGAACTCCGTGATGGTGGCATCGTACATCTGTGCCGCTGTCGTGACGTCTATACGCCTGATATTCGGATTGCTTGTCTTCAGTGAGACGGGACCTGCTATAAGCGTGACATCGGCACCACGGTCAGCACATTCCTCGGCGAGTGCAAACCCCATTTTCCCAGTGGAATCGTTGCCCAGAAAACGTACCGGGTCAATTCTCTCGTGGGTCGGTCCCGCTGTTATCAGAATTTTTTTTTTGTTGAGTCTCTCGTCCTTTGTGAAATACTTCTCCAGCACAGCGACAATATTTTCAGGCTCCTCCATCCGTCCTTTTCCTACAAGCTTGCTGGCAAGTTCACCTTCTCCGGGCTCGATTATGATATTTCCGAAACCTCTAAGGATATCTATGTTGCGCTGTGTGACAGGATGCGCGAACATATCCAGATCCATAGCCGGAGCAATGAATACCGGAGCCTTCATTGCCATATATGTGGTGACGAGCATATTGTCAGCTACACCATTGGCCATCTTGCCCAATGTGGAGGCGGTACAGGGCGCTACTATCATGGCATCTGCCCACTGGCCAAGTGCCACGTGACTGTGCCAGGAACCGTCGCGTCCGGAGAAGAACTCGCTTATCACGGGTTTGGAGGTCAATGCCGACAAGGTTATCGGTGTTATGAATTCCTTGCCAGACGGAGTTATGACAACCTGGACCTCGGCACCTTGTTTTATGAGAAGACGTATCAGTGTACAGGCCTTGTATGCAGCGATACTGCCTGTGATTCCAAGAACGAAATGCTTTCCTGACAGAGGATTGGTCATGATATGGTAATCAACACTTGTTCATTATCTTTATTCTGGTCAGGACCTGCTTGGTGTTGAGAGTAAAGTCTCCGTTCATCATCCAACTGTAATAGCTGGGGTCTCTTTGCAATACTTGAACTACCGGCTGGTCCTTGTATTTACCGAAATTGAATACTTCGATATGGTTGCTGTTGTAGATTATGCGTCCGGCGAAATCCACGTTGTTTGTGAAACTGGAGAATTCCGACAGGAAACTCATATCATTCTGTAATTCCGGGTATTTGTCAAGCTGTGCCTGGAGCACCTCGTATGTGGCGCGTGTGTCACCTTCGGCGCTGTGGGCATCCTCAAGATTCTTTCCGCAATAGAACTTGTATGCGGCGGACAATGTGCGCTGCTCGAATTTGTGGTAGATAACCTGTACGTCAATGAGCTTGTGCCTTGTCAGGTCAATATTGACTTCGGCCCGCAGGAATTCTTCGGCCAGCAACGGGACATCGAACCTGTTGGAATTGAAGCCTGCAATGTCGCATCCTTCAAAATCCTTTGCCACTTCCTTTGCTATCATCCTGAATGTAGGGCAGTCTGCGACATCCTCGTCGTGTATGCCGTGTACGGCTGTTGCGGCCTCCGGAATGTGCATTTCCGGATTGATCCTCATTGTGCGTGCGACCTCATTTCCGTTGGGCCACACTTTCAGATAGCAGATCTCTACGATACGGTCACGCGAAACGTTCACTCCGGTCGTCTCAAGATCGAAGAAAACTACAGGGCTTGTCAGATTCAGTTTCATCAGTCATTCAATACCATTGGCATCAGAAGCATGAGAAGGTTGTCGTTCTCCTCCTGTTCTGACGGTACGATGATGCCGGCTCTTGAAGGGTCGGCCAACTTTATGACTATCTCCTGACCAGGCATATTGCCGAGTATGTCTATCAGGAAGCCTGCCTTGAAACCTATGCTCATAGGTGCTCCGTCGTATTGGCAGGCGAGGGTCTCTGTGGCAGAGGTTGAGAAGTCGAGATCCTGGGTAGATATTACCAGCTGATTGTCCTTGATGCGGAGTCTGATCAGACCGCTGCTTGCCGGTGAGAATACAGATACGCGTTTCAACGCTCCCATAAGTACAGCTTTGTCAATGGTCAGTGTATGCGGATTGTTGGAAGGTATTACAGAGTTGTAGTTTGGATATCTTCCCTCAATGAGTCTGCAGACCATATTGTATCCGTTCATTGTTATCATTGCGCTTCGGTTGTCAAAACTGATTTTGATGTCGCCGTCGTTGCCGGCCAGTGATTTCAGCAAGGCAGCCGGGCGTTTCGGCAGTATGACCGATACTCTGGAACTGCTCTTGACGGATGTGTTCTTGTCGCAGACGAGCTTGTGTCCGTCGGAGGCGACAAATGCGATGTTCTCAGTGTCAAAATCCAGGAAAATGCCATTCATGACAGGTCTCAGCTCATCCTCCGCTACTGCAAATGTGCAACGGGACAGTCCGGATGTGAATATAGCTGCCGGAATGGTATGGGTTGTAGCGTCAGCTGACAATACTGACGGCTGCGGATATTCATCGGCATCGTGCCCCATTATGTTGTACTGGCCATTAAGGTAGTTCACTACCATCTCGTGCGTCTCATCGTTTATTTGGAATGTCAGCGGCTGCTCCGGTATCTCCTTCAATGCGTCCAGCATGGTCTTGGCCGGCAATGCTATCTGGGAATCCTTGTCGCTTTCGGCAAGTTCCACGGTCGTTTCAAGCGTGGTGTCATTGTCAGAAGCTGTTACAGAAAGTGTGTTGCCTGTTGTCTTGAACAGGAAATCCTGAAGTATGGGATTGATTGACTTTGGGTTAATGACCCTGCTTATGGCCTGAAGCCTGCTGGCTAGCGCTGAGCTTGAAACTGTGAATCTCATATTTTTTATGTTGGTTACGTGTAATAATGTATTTGCGAAGATAGAACTTTTTTGCCGGATAATTGTAAAAATGTCTGCTAAAATTGGAAGTTGCTGATTGAAAAATGTAATTTCGCGGTGAACGATTTTAACAAACAATATAAATGGAACTGACAGGAAAAATAATTCAGGTCTTGGAACCGAGAAGTGGAGTGTCAAAGAATTCCGGTAATAGCTGGAAAACACAGGAGTATGTAATTGAAACACAGGAACAATATCCTCACAAAATGATGTTCAGCATCTGGGGCGAGGACAAAATCCAACAGGCTGCGATCAATGCTGGCGACGAGGTGACGGTGAGCTTTGATATCAATTGCCGTGAATACAACGGAAGATGGTACAATGATATCCGTGCCTGGAAGGTTGATCACGTTCAGACAAACGGGCAGCCATCTATGTCGGCACCTGTGGCTGATGAGGCGGTCGCATCGCCTTTTGCTCCTTCGGACGAGAAGGATGATCTGCCGTTCTGATGCAGGATTCGGTATATTGGAATAAGAACCGGCACTGGAATTCTCCAATGCCGGTTTTGTTTTGGCTATTTGTTCATGCTGGCAAGGAATTCGGCATTGTCCTTGGTCTGTTCCAGACGGCTCTTTGTGAATTCCATAGCTTCTATCGGGTTCATGTCCGACAGATACTTGCGTAGAATCCACATACGGTCCAGCGTTGCCTTGTCGTGTAGCAGATCGTCACGTCGTGTACTTGACGCTACGATATTGACAGCAGGGAAAATACGCTTGTTGCTCAGGTTGCGGTCAAGCTGAAGCTCCATATTGCCTGTTCCCTTGAATTCCTCGAAAATCACCTCGTCCATCTTTGAACCGGTGTCGATAAGGGCTGTGGCTATGATGGTCAGCGAACCTCCGTTCTCGATGTTCCTGGCTGCTCCGAAGAAACGTTTCGGCTTGTGCAGGGCATTTGCATCGACACCGCCGGACAGAACCTTGCCGCTTGCCGGGCTGACTGTGTTGTAGGCACGTGCCAGACGTGTTATTGAATCAAGGAATATGACCACGTCGTGACCACACTCGACCATACGCTTGGCCTTCTCAATGACAATGCTGGCAATCTTGACGTGACGTTCCGCCGGCTCGTCGAATGTCGAGGCGATTACCTCGGCCTTGACGCTGCGTGCCATATCGGTGACTTCTTCAGGACGCTCGTCAATGAGCAGCATAATCATATAGACCTCAGGATGATTCTCTGCGATGGCATTGGCTATATCCTTCAGCAATATGGTCTTGCCGGTTTTCGGCTGCGCCACGATGAGTCCACGCTGACCTTTGCCGATAGGTGCGAACATATCGACTATGCGTGCGGACATATTGTCGTAGTCACCTTTGCAGAGCGTGAATTTCTCTTCCGGGAAGAGTGGGGTGAGGTGCTCGAACGGAATCCTGTCGCGTGCCATAGACGGGTCAAGTCCGTTGACCTTGTTGACCTTGACGAGAGGGAAGTATTTCTCGCCTTCGCGTGGCGGGCGTATGATTCCTTCCACGACATCGCCTGTCTTGAGGCCTGCCAGTCTGATCTGTGACTGGGACACATAGATGTCGTCCGGTGACGACAGATAATTGTAATCCGATGAACGCAGGAATCCGTAGTTCTCAGGCATAATCTCCAGAACGCCTTCACCTTTAAGTATATCTCCGAAGTCGTAGGAACGGTTTTCCTGTTCCTGGCGCTGTTTTTCCTCCTGACGCTGTTTCTCTTCCTGCCACTGCCTGTTATCCTGTTTCTGCCTCTTTTCCTGTGGCGTTTCAGGCTTGTCGGAAACCGCCGGCTCTGAATCAGTGACTGCGTTATCTCCTGTCTCCGGTTCCGGAGTGGCCGGTGCGGTTGCATCGTCATTTGCTGACTCTTCAGTAGAAGTGACCTTTATGGCTTTCTGATGTCCGCGACGCTGCCTCGGCCTCTGGGTCTCGGCCTTTGGCTGCTCTGCTTTCTGCTGGTCCGGTTCCGTTTCTACAGTATCCGAAGTGTTCTCTGTTTCTGCAACGGGTGCGGGAACTTCTGATTTCTTGTTCCGGTTGCGGCGGGGCTTTGATGTTTTTGCAGCTGGTTCGTCATCAGCGGCTTTGTCTCTGGCGTTGTCTTTGCCTTCGTTGATTGTCTCTTCGCCTGCATCTTTGCTTTCTGCCGGCTTGTCAGACTGACTGTCCTTTTTCTCTGTATTCTTTTTCCTCTGACGCTGTTCTGCACGTGGTGCGGCATCACCTTTGGATGTCGCGCCTATTATGGCCTGCTGGTCTATTACAGCATAGATAAGTTTGTCTTTGGGAAGTTTTTTGATCTCTGAGTCCTTTATTCCTAACTCACGTGCGATTTTCTGGAGCTCATCAAGCTCCTTCTCTCTTAATTGAAGAATGTTTAGCATAAAAATGTGTTGTGAAGCAGAACTGCCATTGTGTGGCGGTGCCTGATTCTGCTGTAATTTTGTCTTAGTGTAAATGAAAATGGATTTCAGTCGTATCGGATGACCTGTCCTCTGAAATACGCTGCAAAGATATATATAAAAATGTCATTGCAGCAGATTGTTGATAAAAAAACGTCACAAAGACCTGTTGATGCTGTCGATGTAGTCCAATAGCTCCTCGCGTCCTGAACATTTCAATGCGGATGTGGCGAAATGCGGCGGCAGTTCCTCCCATTCTTCGGACAGCGTGGTCAGGAATGTCTTTATGTTTCTGTTAAGCGTGTCTCGGCCGGATTTGTCCGATTTTGTAAAGACGATAGCGAATGGAACTCCGTTCTCACCGAGCCATCGGATAAACTGCAGGTCAATCTTCTGCGGCTCAAGACGGCTGTCTATCAGTACGAAAAGGCAGGTGAGACTGTCCCTGCGGAGAATGTATTGCCCAATGATTCTCTGAATCTCCATCTGCTGCTGCCTGCCGCGTTGTGCGTAGCCATATCCCGGCAAATCCACCAGATACCATTCCTTGTTTATAAGAAAATGGTTGATGAGCAGGGTCTTGCCTGGCGTTGATGAGGTCATCGCCAGCTTCGAATTGCCCGTAAGCATGTTTATGAGACTGGATTTGCCTACATTTGACCTGCCGATGAAAGCATATTCCGGCATATTGCCGTCCGGACATTTTGATACGTTTGTGTTGCTTATGATGAATTCTGCACTGCGGATTTCCATAGTGATACAGGCAATGATTGTGCGAAGGTACTTTTTATTTGCGATATTTGTCTTAAATTCGCACAATCTTTCAATCTGCCGATATGATAGGTGAGTATCCTTCAGCTGCTCTGGAGCGTGCTGTAAACGAGTTCGCTTCATTGCCTGGCATAGGCCGCAGGACTGCGTTGAGGCTTGTCCTGCATCTGCTGTCGCGTCCTGAGAGCGAGGTCCGCGAGTTCGGCAGCGTATTGGAGACTCTCAAGCAGGATATCAGATACTGTACGGTTTGCCACAATATCTCAGATACTGACGTGTGTCCTATATGTTCGAGTGCGAAACGTGATTCTTCCATTGTCTGTGTTGTTGAGAATGTACAGGATGTGATGGCGATAGAAAATACGATGCAGTACAAGGGCTTGTATCACGTACTGGGCGGAGTCATATCGCCGATGAACGGAATCGGTCCTTCGGACTTGCAGATTGACGGCCTTGTGGAACGTGTGAAGGCCGGTGAAATAAAGGAAGTGATATTGGCTCTCAGTCCGACGATGGAAGGCGATACCACCAATTTCTTCATATCAAGGCGTTTGGCCGGCACTGGTGTCAGACTGAGCGTCATAGCGCGTGGTGTGACTGTGGGAAATAATCTTGAGTATGCCGACGAAGTGTCGCTTGGCCGCTCAATTGTAGATAGAACTCCATTTATCTGAAAAGTATGGAATCCGGAAAACTTACTTGGAGCCTTAGAATAGGGTGGTATGCAATTTATGTCGTGGCAGGCGTCATCGCACTCCTGTTTGAACTTGGAACTCTTGATAAGGGTTCGGTAACCGATGCCGGTCACATCTATATCATGCAGATTGTAGGTGTGATGTCGGCTCTGGCAATGATTCCTCTGGCGCTCGGAGGATTCAAGAAAATGATGGACAGGATTGGAGACAAACCGTTCGAAGACCGTCTGAAAATATATGTGATATGTTCCTGGTTGCGTCTGTCTGCGTTTTTTATTGTTGTTGAATATGGACTGGTGCTGTATTATCTGATCAATGATGACATCGGACTGTACTGTGCCGTTATCGGAGCAATCTGCTCGATGTTCTGTTACCCGTCGAAAGGGGCGATAGAATATGATCTGGACTGGGATGAACGTGTCTGATGGTAGCACTGAGCGTCATAATAGTAAGCTATAATGTAAGGTACTATCTTGAGCAGTGCCTGGATTCGGTGATGCGGGCATCAAAAGGCCTGGATGCGGAGACCATTGTAATTGACAATGAGTCAAAGGATGGTTCAATAGAGTATCTGGAACCTCTTTTCCCTAGGGTGAAATTCATACGCGCCGGGGATAACCTGGGATTCTCAAAAGCCAATAACCGTGCTGTGGCAGAGTCGTCGGGCCGTTATCTGCTATTCCTTAATCCGGATACCATAATTTCAGAAAACGTGCTTGCGGACAGTATCCGCTTTATGGACAACCATCCGGATGCGGGATTGGCCGGCGTGTGTATGCTCAATCCTGACGGCACTTTTGCGAAGGAGTCCAGACGTGCCGTTCCGACACCTTTCGTGTCGTTCTGCAAGATGAGTGGCCTGTGTTCGCTTTTCCCGAAATCGAGACTGTTCGGGCGATATTATCTTGGGTATCTGAATAAAGACGAGGCCAACCGCATAGAGATTGTGTCGGGTGCGTATATGTTTGCCCGCCGTCAGGCATTTGAGAAGACAGGAGGCTTTGACGAGTCGTTCTTTATGTATGGCGAGGATGTGGACCTTTCGTACCGTGTACTGAAGGCCGGTTACGAGAACTGGTATATTCCCGTAAAGATATTGCATTATAAAGGGGAGAGTACGAACAAGACATCGTACGCGTACTCAAGGACATTCTACAATGCCATGCTCATTTTCTTTGACAAGCATTTCCACGGATATGGAAAGTTGTCACGTCTTATGGTGTGGCTTGTGCTGAGACTGCGTACTCTATTGACGTATATCGGCAACAACATTTCAATAGATGGGGCTGAGAAAAAATCCGTTGACTGGCTTTATGCCGGACATCCGGAACATTTTGATGACATAGCCGATGTTGCGGATATTCCTGACGGCTCGCTGCTGACATCGGGAATGTCTTTACCTCAGGTGGATAGCATAAGAGACTACACTGTGTATGACACTTCAGCCTTTACGTACGGTGAGATAATCGGGAATATGTCGCGCAATGCCGGGCTGTCAATGATTGCTACATATAATCCTGACAAGGGAATTCTGCTTATTCATAATGGAAATGCAATGCGTGATGGAGAAACTGGCGTATGACAATGGTTCCGTAAGGCTGCGTTCGCCGGAGATGTCCGATGTCGATGTCCTGTACAGGATGGAGAACGATGAGTCTCTTTGGGATGTGTCGTGCAATAACGCGCCTTATTCGCGGCATCAGCTTATAAAATATATAGAGGAGAGCGTACACGATCTGTTTGCAGAGCATCAGGTGCGTTTCATAATCGAGTATCAGGGAAATGTGGCCGGCTGTATTGATCTGACTGATATCGATGCGGTTCAGTCGCATGCGATGGTTGGTATAGCTGTACTGTCGGAATATCGCCATAAGGGTATTGCCGGCATTGCATTGGGGAAAGTGTGCGATTATGCCAGGGACAGGCTCCGCTTACATCAGCTTGCTGCTATGGTTCCGGTCTGCAATGTGCATAGCCATAGGCTGTTCCTGTCTGAGGGTTTCAGTCAGAGCGGTCAGTTGGATGATTGGATGTGGACTTGCAACGGTTACACCGATGTCCTGCTGCTTCAAAAAATTTTTTGAAAAATAATCCATAAATATTGCGGATATCAAAAAAGTGTGTACCTTTGCACCGCTAACAAAAAGGAACAGCAAACGGTGTGTTAGTTCAGCTTGGTTAGAATGCCGCCCTGTCACGGCGGAGGTCATGGGTTCGAGCCCCATACACACCGCAAGAAGCCTTCGGAATTCCGGAGGCTTCTTTTTATGGCTCGCCTAAGAAGCTGTTTAAATTTCAAAACAGATTCTGATGTATTTGTTGAAAAATGTTTTCCTTTGTTGATGTGAAATTCAAGTCTTGGAAATTATGATAAATAACAGGTTCTTTCCAATTGCCGCTTTATTGCATCTGCTGGTGTTCTGCAGCCTTGATATGTATGCCGATGTGACGTTTCACGTTGAGGATCTGGCAAAAATGGAAAGTATGTTTTTCAAGCAGTCCTGCGGGGCTGTTGCCGGAAATATGGTACGTCAGTACAGCTATTATAAAAATGTGCCGGGGAACAGAGAAGATGATGGCATTGTCTATGTGAATTTTCAGACGGACTCCATTGCCTCGTACGACAATAATTCATTTGCGAAGGGAATGATGAATGCATTTGCCAATCACTGGCCTGTCGTGCTGTCACCGGATGTGATATGGCTGCTGATAAGCCAGTCGTTTGCGGATTATGTAAACAAATACCCGAAGAAAGTAGGGAAACTTATCGTGGATTACGACGGTATGATGAAGCTTACCGCTCTCACTTCTCAGGATTTGATGCAGGAATCATCGCTTCAGTTGTGGGAGGAGGTGCTGGATCAGTTCACAAAGCAGATTGCAGACAACACAAAGAATGGACTTGCCCAAGTATTGGATGCGTCATTTTCCACCACAGGGCCGACAGAGAGACTCGTATCACGGATGACACTGATGAGTGCTGTCAAGCCATACTTCAATTACGAGGTCATATATCTTGTATGCGGAATTCCGGATATCACCTTGACAGGAACTCCGGATGACTGGCGTCAGGTACGTCAGAAGGCTGCCAGTCTGCGCGGGTACGGTATTGACTGGTGGATTGACGAACTTGATCCCATACTTGAACAGTTCATCAAGGCATCGGAAGGCCAGGCCGATACAGGGTTCTGGCAGGATATGGTTATGAAAAAGAGGCCGGGTCAGATACGTTATGCAAGCTGTGACGGCAGTGAAACATCAGAGTTCGATGGCTGGTTCCTTAAAAATTCTATCCGTATGATCAGAAGGGACGTACGCCATCGCAGGTGAAATACAACCATCCTTTGCGCCCGGAGATAGTCTGTGTACCGTTCAAATATAAGGTGATTAATCCAGAACTTGATCTTGAAATGGAATACGACCTTGAATTGTGGGGCGGTATTGTCGGCGTACTGCAGAATCCGAAGGATGAGTCAATCACGCCACAGATAGGGTGGATGCTCCGCAGGGCTGATAAATAATCGTGTATATGATTGAAGAAAAAATGTTTTCTCTGCGGGATGAATCGCAGGTGGAAGGATTGAGCCGCTTCTTTAAAACGGGACCGGGCCAGTACGGAGAAGGTGACCGCTTCCTTGGTATCAAGGTGCCGGTCACCCGAAGCGTTGTGAAGGAGATTTGGCAGGATTGCAGCTTTGATGAATTGGAATCCTCTATCGTAAGTCCATGGCACGAAGTGCGTCTGTGCTCTCTGCTTGTGCTGGTACAGATATACAGGCATGCACGAAAAGACAGGGAACTTCAGAGCAGATGTGTGGATTTCTATCTTTCACACACTGGCAGCATCAATAATTGGGATCTGGTGGATCTCAGCTGCTATGAGATTCTTGGAGATTGGTTGCTCGACAAGGATCGCAGTATCCTGTATGACCTTGCCGGGAACGGCAGGACCATTTGGGAGAAACGCATAGGAATAGTAAGCTGTATGCAGTTCATACGTCATGGTGAATATGATGACGCAATTGCAATATCTGATATTCTGCTGCATCATCCCCACGACCTGATTCACAAGGCTGTCGGCTGGCAGTTGCGTGATGTCGGCAAGCGTGATGAAACATTGCTGAGAAACTGGCTGGATTCTCCTGCGCCGGGCGAATCCCTGCCACGCTGCGCTGCAATGCCACGGACGATGCTCCGTTATGCAATTGAAAAATTTCCTGAACAGGACAGGATATTATATATGTCGAAGAAAGCAGAATTGCAGAAATTTTATAGCTTTGCGGTTGACAACGCTTTTTAAGTTTGTATAAACAATATTAACTTCTATGAAAAAAATTATCCTTTCACTTATGGCACTGGCCACAGTGTCTGCCTACGCGCAGTTCGGTGGCCGCGGTCAGGGTAACCCAACCGTGCCTTCAGTAACCGAGAACGTAACCGAGGACTTCAAGCCCGCATCGAACAACCAGGCCAACCACCAGTATCCTATGGTCAACTCGCAGCGCATGGTACGCGCACAGATTTCAGCACCGAACGCTACTTCTGTAGGACTTGATATAGATGGTAAGATATATTCAATGTCAAAGGACGAGAATGGCGTATGGACCGGTACCTCAGCTCCTCAGGACGAGGGCTTCCACTACTATCAGCTCAACATTGACGGTGCAAGCGTACCGGATCCGGGAAGCCTGTACTACTACGGTGCAAGCCGTTGGGGCAGCGGAATTGAGGTTCCGTCAACAGATCAGGACTTCTGGCAGGTAAAGAATGTACCTCAGGGCTCAGTCAACGAGGTGTTCTACTGGTCAACCGTAACTGAGCAGATGCGTCATTGCTACATCTACTTCCCGAACGAGTATTATACCAACACCACCAAGAAGTTCCCGGTCCTGTACCTGATGCACGGTATGGGTGAGAACGAGCATGGATGGGCAGAGCAGGGTCACACCGGTCAGATTATGGACAACCTGATTGCCGATGGCAAGGCTGTTCCGTTCATCGTTGTGATTGACTGTCTTGATGCTCGTGCAGCGCAGCCTGCAGCTCCCGCAACAGCTCCTCAGGGTGCTCCTCAGGGCGGTCAGCGCAGAATGGGCGGCTTCGGCGGCTTCGGTATGGGCGGCGCATTCCAGGACGTTCTGCTCAAGGACATCATTCCGATGGTAGAGAAGAACTATCGCGTTATAGCTGATCCTCAGCACCGTGCAATGGCCGGCCTGTCAATGGGCGGTATGACCACTCACTCCGTAACACTTGCCAATCCTACCACATTCGCATACGTAGGTATGTTCAGCGGCGGTACATTCAACACCGGCGAACTGGAGAACAACGATGATTTCAAGAAGACCAACAAGGTACTGTTCATGAGCTGTGGTGGCAAGGAGAATATGGGCGTAATGGAAGCTGCCGAGAATCTGAAGAAGATTGGCATCAACGCATACGGCTACATCTCTCCGGAGACAGCTCACGAGTGGCACACCTGGCGTCGTTCACTTCACCAGTTTGTACAGCTCATCTTCAAGTAAGAGCGGATTCCAAGCTTTGGGACAACTTTTTTAATCAACAGATATGAAAAAATTTACAGTTCTTTTCAGCGCGGCTATTCTTGCAGCCGGTTTCTGCGCAGCGCAGGACACTGAAATCAAGGAGGATTTCGTTCCTTCTTCAATGAACCAGCCGGGTCAGCAGTACCCGATGGTAAACTCACAGGGCTATGCCCGTTTCCGCATCAACGCACCTCAGGCACAGTCTGTTTCAGTAGGTTTGGGTCTTGGCGGTACTCGCGGTGGTACTGATCTTGTAAAGGGCGAAGACGGCTATTGGATGGGAACCACAAGCGCTCCTCTGGTAGAGGGTTTCCACTATTATCACCTGACAATTGACGGTGGTACATTCAATGACCCTGGCACAAACAACTACTATGGTTCGACACGTTGGGAGAGCGGTATTGAAATCCCGACCAATGACGACAAGGACATTTATGCAGAGCGCAATATCCCGCACGGATTCGTACAGCAGATTCTTGTCTGGTCTGAGAGCCGTAACGAGCTTGCACGCGCATTCGTCTATACTCCTCCTACATATCATGCTGACAAGGCGGATGTAAAGTATCCGGTTCTGTACCTGCAGCACGGTTGGGGTGAGGATGAGACCGCTTGGATGACACAGGGTCACGCAAACCTTATTCTTGACAACCTGATTGCTGACGGCAAGATCAAGCCTGTAATCGTTGTCTGCACATACGGTATGACCAACGGTGGTTTCGGCCCAGGTATGGGTGGCTTCGGTGGCGCACGTCCTCAGGGTCCGCGTCCTGCAGCTGGCCAGGGTGCTCCCGCTGCACGTCCGCAGGCTCCAGCAGGTGCTCCAGCCGGTGCTCCTGCAGCCCGTCCACAGCGTCCTGCCGGTGGCTTTGGCGGTTTCGGCAGCAACGAGGGCTTCCAGACATTCCTCTGCGACGAGCTTGTTCCATACGTTGACGCTCACTTCCGCACACTTGCAAACAAGGACAATCGCGGTATGGCCGGTCTGTCAATGGGTGGTATGGAGACTCACTCCATCACTCTGGCCCGTCCTGAAATGTTCGGCTACTATGCACTGCTGTCAGGTGGCCAGTACAACCCGTCAGAGATTCAGGACAAGAATCAGGTCAAGAAGATTTTCATGAGCTGCGGCGAGAAGGAAAGCCCCGATGCTATCATGAAGGCTGCCGATGCAATGAAGGAGGCCGGATATGATGTAATGGGTTATGTATCACCGAATACTGCTCACGAGTTCCTGACCTGGCGTCGTTCACTCTATCAGCTTCTTCAGTTCTTCTGGGGCAAGTAATCCGGTAGAGGTATAATACAGAAAACGGTTGGAGATTTCCAACCGTTTTTTTGTTTGAATCTGTTTGAGACAGTACCCTGTTATACCAGTTCCAGGTTGAGGCTTTTGGCCAGTGTGGCAAGTGCCGGATTGCTTTTCTGCATCTCATTGAACTGCTCTGCCTTGCTGAGAATGCGGGTGTCGCTTTTACTTTTGTCTATGTTTACAGACATAGAGATCATTCCGTTGCTGAGCTTCTCCCTCAGATAACCTGTGATTGCAGCTGAATGAGTGTTGAAGTCATCGGCAGCCATCTGATTCATTACCGTGACAGAGAATACCGTGTCGGATACGACAATGGGGGTGGAGTTCATCATCCGGTTAAGTAACGGCGTGTTGTCTGCGGAGAGCGACAGTGCGTATTCCTTCCAGTAAGTCTCCAGCCTTTCCTGATTCAGAGGAAGTCCCTGTCTTGAGTCTTTGCCGGGCTCTATCTGACCCGTTGTGCTGTCCTTTGCAACAGATTCCGCACCTGCTTTATTGTCAGACTTGTTTCCTCTGATGGAGGTGAACAGAGCCCCCGCCGTTACTTTTGGAATCTTAGGCTGCTCTGGAGCCGGAGTCTCTTTGGGTGATGATGGTTTATTATCGGCTGTTGCCGGTCGTGCGTTCGCCTGAACAGGCTTGGATGGAGTAACGCCTGCCTGTGTCTGCTTTGAGAATATCGGTTTAAGTGCAGCTTCAGGGCCACGCCCGTCACTGTCATCGTCCTCCCCGGCGGCAGATTGCGATATACGTATCAGTGTAAGTTCTACCAGCAGACGTTTGTTCCTGCTGGAACGGTAATTGATGTCGCAGTCGTTGCATAGCCTCATTGCCTTGTACAGAAATTTCGGCTGGCACTTCATTGCCTGTGTGTGATACCTTTCACGCATTTCGTCACTCATCTCCAACAGCGGCAATGTGCATGCATCCCGGCTGACCAGCAGGTTCCTGAAATGGAACAGCAGTCCGGAAATCAGATGGCTTGGGTCAAATCCGTGTGACATTATGTCGTTCAGCAGCAGAAGCGATTCGGGAATCCTGTTTTCCAGCATCAGGTCTGTCATCCTGAAGTAGTGGCTTGAGTCAATAACGTTCAGGTTGCTGATGGTGCGCTCGTATGTTACGTGGCCCTCGGTGAAGCTTGTTACCTGATCGAAGATGGACAGTGCGTCACGCAGGCCTCCGTCAGCTTTCTCTGCTATTACTCCGAGTGCGTCATCATCGGTCTCTATGCCTTCCCGTGAGGCGACATCCTTGAGGTGGGCTATTATATCGCGGTTTCCTATCCTGTTGAAATCGTATATCTGGCATCTGGACAGAATGGTCGGAATGACTTTGTGCTTCTCTGTAGTGGCCAGAATGAAAATCGCGTATGCCGGCGGTTCTTCGAGTGTCTTCAGAAAAGCATTGAAGGCGGCTGAAGACAGCATATGAACCTCATCTATTATATATACTTTGTATTTCCCTGAAATCGGCGGTATGCGTACCTGCTCGGTAAGGGAACGTATATCCTCTACGGAATTGTTGCTGGCGGCATCAAGCTCGAACACATTGTATGAACGCAGTTCGGCATTGAAGGTCTTGCAGGATTCGCACTCGCCGCAGGCCTCTCCGTCCGGGCCGGGATGCATGCAGTTGATGGTTTTTGCGAACAGGCGGGCACAGGTGGTCTTGCCCACACCGCGCGGACCGCAGAACAGATAAGAGTTCGCCAGCTTGCCGGATGCGATGGCGTTCTTCAATGTCGTTGTTAGCGCTTCCTGACCGACTACGCTCTTGAATGTTGTCGGACGGTATTTTCTGGCTGATACTGTATAGCTGCTCATTTGTAGCTGATATGTTTATTTATCCAAAGATACTACTATTTAACGGAATGTGGCGTGCGTGTTTCAAAAAAATACATACTTTTGTGATATAAATCACGAGTTTGTTTTTGAGAAAAATATGCGGGAAAGAATCTTCGGTATCTGGAATTTTATCCGTAGAAATAAATATGCAGTGGTCATCGTGGCCTTTCTGCTGATTATCGTTTTCATTGACCAGAACAGCCTGTTGCGCAGATTCTCGCAGAAGCGGCAGATGCACGACCTTCAGGAGGAGATTGATATGTACCGGAATCAGATAGAGGAGGGTTCTGCGCTTCTTGATGATATTGAGAATGATGAGGTCCTGCGTGAGCGTATGGCGCGGAAGAATTATAATATGAGCCGTCCGGATGAGGATGTGTTCGTTTTCGAATAAGTATATATGCGTGGTTCGGCTGATATTGTGATGATGGTTGGGGGCATTGCGCTGCTCGCAGGTGCTGTGATGCATATTACCGGTTCGGATATGTCGATGCATCTGTATTGTGGCGGGACATTGATGTTTGCGATGGCCCAGCTGTCAGACAGATATGGTGGGGATAACCTGACGATCAGACGTCTGCGTGGACAACAGGTTCTGGGAGCCATATTCCTTCTGCTGTCAGGACTGATGATGTATGCAGAGCGCTGGCATACTGACGTTGTCATGAATATGCAGCTTAACGATACGCTCCGTTCTCTCCTGAGTATGCTGACGGCCAGAAACGGTTGGATTGCGACTATGAGTATCGCTGCGGTATTTGAACTGTATTCTTCCGTAAGACTCGGTCAGGAATTGAAGAAGGAAGAGGATAATCTTTGAAAATTATGAGGCAGGTCGGTAATCTGGTATTTGTATTGGCTCTTGTAATGTCTGCTATATCCTGCAGGCATAACTATTCAATAGAAGGTTCCATTGACCTTTATGGATTTGAGGGGGAGAACCTGTATCTCGTGGCGCACGAGCACGGTGAATTCATTGTGATTGATTCGTGCTGCGTGAAGCACGGACATTTCAGGATGACTGGAAGTGCTGATTCGACAGTATTCTCAGTGCTGGCTCACGGATATGAGCCGCTTATGCCGCTGGTGCTGGAGAACGGTCATATCAATGTAAGTATTTCTCCATCGGCCCTGATGGCAGAAGGTACGCGCTACAACAATCAGCTTTACGATTTCCTTGAAAAGAAAAACGAGATAGATAACAGGTTCGAGGACATCATCCAGCGTTCCCAACAGGATATTTTCAATCAGATGAATCAGAATTACGAGGATTCTCTGAATTGTGTGGTGGAGGAGGCTGAAAACTGTATCTATGATTTTATCAGAAAGCATTACGACGATCCTCTTGGAGTATCTGTCTTCCTGATGATGTGCAACGGTTCGTCCTTGCAGGAGCCGACGCCTCTTGTCAGACGTATCATTGACGGCGCTCCAAAGAAATTTCTCTCAAACTACAAGGTAAAGGAATACCTGCGTAATATAGAGATGCTTTAGTCACGCTCCAGCGCGCTTCCGATTATCTCCGCGACATCTGTGGAGATTTGTCTTATCATAGCATTTGTCTCGGCTTCTGTCAGTCCCTCGCATTTAGGTGGTTCTATCGGCGTGTGAATAGTTATTCCGGTCCTATGCCATGACGGTAGGATTGCGTGGCGTGACATAACCTGGAATGTTCCGTTTATGGTAACCGGAAGTATCGGTATCTGCAGATCCTGGGCAAGCAGGAATGCTCCTTTCTTGAATTTGCCTATCTGTCCGTCGCCGGTGCGTGTGCCCTCCGGGAATATTGCCATAGACATACCGCGACGTAGTATCTCTGAGGCCTTGGTCATACTGGCATGACTCTTCATTTTTGATGAACGGTCAATGTATATGAATCCTGCTTTGGTACAGGCTGTACCTACAAGCGGAATCTGTGCCAACTCTTTCTTCATCAGCCATTTGAACTTTATTCCGAGGTATCCGTATATCATGAATACATCGAAAATACTCTGATGATTTGCAACTATTATGTATGCTTTGCCATTGGTTATGTTTTCTTTTCCTTTCACTTTTACAGGAAGGAAAAGTACCATACAGATTATTCTGGACCATATCATTCCGGGATAGTAACCCCAGAAATCCTGATTGCCCAGAACACCACCGACAGTCGTGGTCAGAGCTGTAAGAATCGTAGCAACCAATATGATAGGCAATGCTATGCAGATTTCGTATATTATGTAAAGTATCCGTATCATAGTCTGTCAAAAACAACTTGTTCTCCTCTGTAATTGTCGCTTATGATGCCCTGACTGTAAACCAGATTCCCGTTTACCCAGGTGTACGCGACTTTGTATTTGAATTTATATCCGCTAAATGGGCTCCATCCGCACTTGCTCGGAACACTATCGTCACGTACAGTCCACTCTCCGGCATCTCTGTCATTGTCCGTATGCTTCTTGACAAGTGTCAGGTCGGCCTTGTAGCCTGTGCGTATGAAGCCACGCTCTTTCATATTGAACAGGCGGGCCGGGTTGTTGCACATCGTACGTACAATGTCACAGATGGAGAATGCTCCCTCATCGGCCATCTCCAGCATAGCGGATAGCGAGTAGGGGAGTACTGGCATACCCGATGCCGCACTCTTGCATCCGCCAGTCTTCTCTTCAAGAAGATGTGGCGCATGGTCTGTACCTACAACGTCAATCAGTCCTGATGCGACTGCACATCGGAGCGCCTCTCTGTCATCGCGTGTCTTTATTGCAGGATTGCATTTTATCCTGCTCCCAAGTGTTTCGTAGTCCGCATCGGTGAAAAACAGATGGGCAGGACAAGCTTCGGCTGTGATATTTTTGTTACAGACATCGCCTTGTCTCAACAGCGACAGTTCGCGGGCTGTGGATATGTGAAGCAGATGCAGGTGGGCGGATGCCTTGTCAGCCAGCTCTATGGCAAGTGCCGACGATGCGTAACAGGCCTCGGCCGAACGTATCAGCGGATGATAGCTGACAGGTGGCTCTTTGCCGCAGAGCTCAGTATAATGCTGCATATTGCGGCTGATGATACCGCTGTCTTCGCAATGAACGGCAACTAATACAGGCGATACCTTGAGTATGTTGAGTACGTCAGTCTGGTCATCAACGAGCATATTGCCTGTACTTGAGCCCATAAACAGTTTTACTCCGCAGGTAGTGGCAGGGTCTATGTCCCCAATCTGACTGATATTGTCGTGCGTGGCCCCGAGATAGAACGAATAGTTTGTGAGGCTGTCCCTTGCTGCCGTATCGCACTTGTCGTGCAATGCCTGTATGGTAGTGGTCTGCGGTATGCAGTTTGGCATATCAAATACGGTGGTGACACCTCCCGCCACTGCTGCGCGGCTTTCGGAAGCTATGGTGGCCTTGTGTGTCAGCCCGGGCTCACGGAAATGAACGTGATCGTCTATTATGCCAGGGAACAGCAGATACCCTGTAGCATCAATGACGACATCGGCCTTGCCTGACGGTATTTGTCCATCGTATGATATATCGGAAATCCTGTCTCCGGAAATTAACACGGAACCCTGCCGTAATCCTTCCGCACTTGCGATTGTGGCGTTTTGTATGAGGGTTGAGCTCATGCCTTCTTCTGAGGGTATTTTCGGAACCAGCTGGATACTTTGAGCCTTATGACACCGAAGAAAGCCTCACTGAATATGCCACCGCTCATCTTTGATGTACCGAGACGGCGGTTTACGAATATGACGGGAACCTCAGTGATCTTGAATCCGCATTTGTACGATGTGAATTTCATTTCAATCTGGAATGCGTATCCCTTGAAGTGAATCTTATCCAGTTCTATGGTCTCCAGCACCTCGCGTCTGTAGCACTTGAATCCTGCGGTAGTGTCGTGTATTGGCAGGCCGGTGACAATCTGTACGTATTTTGAGGCGAAATATGACATCAGGACACGCCCCATAGGCCAGTTGACCACATTCACCCCGCTGATATACCTGGAGCCGATGGCAACGTCATATCCGTCATTCTGACAGGCATCAAGCAAGCGGGGCAGGTCGTTAGGGTCGTGTGAGAAGTCGGCATCCATCTCAAATATGTAGTCAAACTTATGCTCAATGGCCCATTTGAATCCTGTGATATAGGCAGTGCCGAGTCCCATTTTCCCAGGACGCCCGATAATGTCCAGACGTCCGATGAACTCTTTCTGCATTTCCTTGACAATCAGGGCGGTACCATCTGGAGAACCATCGTCAATCACCAGAATATTGAAGTTCTGGGGGAGTGACATTACGGCCAGAACAATCTGTCGGATGTTCTCTTTCTCGTTGTAGGTGGGGATTATTATTACACTGCTCATGACTGTCTTGGATATATAATCCTTCAAATGTAGCAATTATCTTCTAACACTACGTCTTTTTGCTTTTTTCTTTTTTCTTCCCGCTATGACAGCGACGATAATTGCAACCAATACTGTGCCGGCAATGATGAGTGTGCCTGCGTGCAGACTGTCACCCTTGACTCTGGACCACATATCTATCATAGCCTCTGCGCGGTCTCCTGTATCGTGCATCAGCGCACAGCGGCTGATGGTCTGGGCGGACGGATATTGTATGCTGTTGATGCATATGCTGTCTGCATCGGGACCGAAGAAGTAGGTGAGATCGATTGGAGGGTAGTTCTCATCTATCTTGGCCTCCATAATCTCAGGGCCGCCTATTACGCTTACGTAACCAATCGCATCCATATTGCGGAGCGCATTTTCCGGCATACACATAAAGTTTATGAAGTACGATGCTGCCCTTATGTTCCTGGCGTATCTGGGTATCACCCATCCGTCAAACCAAATGTTGCTACCCTCGTCAGGCACGCGGTAATCAAGCTCGACTTCATCGCTGACCTCATCGATAGCCCACATCGCATCGCCGCTCCAGGTCACATTGATCCAGTCTTTTCCCTGAGCCATACGCTCTTTGCCGAGATCGACTTCCCAGCCTGTGATATTATCTTTGGCGGCTGCGATAGTATCCTCGAATATCTTCAGGTATTTCTCGGACATATCGTTCATCACCTGAGGACGTGTAACAAGTCCGCTGTCAAGTTCATTCTTTCTGATGTACATCATCATTGAGCCATACACATCGCGGAAAGCATCCTTCATGAGGATTCTGTTCCTGTATTTCGGATTCCAGACCGCCCCCCAGGTCGAGGCTTCCTCCTCTGTCACGAATTCTGTGTTGTACAGCAGTCCGGTCGTTCCCCACATATAGCCGACAGCGTAGTCGCTTCCCTTACGGTCTTCTGCCGAGAATTCATTGATCAGATTCTGGAAATAAGGCGCAATACTGGCTGTGTAGTCCGGCGTGTTTCCGAAATTGTGGCTTATAGGCATAAGAAGGTTTCTACGTAGCATCCTCTCGATAATGTATTCTGACGGACAGGCCAGATCATAATCCTCGTGGCCTTTCTCTATCTTGGTCAGCATAACCTCGTTGATGTCGAAAAGCTGGTATATTATCTCAACATCCTCACCTGTCTGCTCCTTATACCATACCTTGAACTCGTCCAGCAGATCCTCGTCTATATAATCTGCCCAGTTGTATATCTTCAAAGTGTGTTCGCGGTCAATATCTGCTGCGGATACTTTTGTGGAGATACCAGCCAGAAGGATGGCTGACAATAGAATAACAAATAGTTTTTTCATTTTTTCGTCTGATTGCCTTTCTGCTCCATTTTTGCGGAACGGATGTTGATGATTATTAATAGAACTAGTACTGCCAGAAATATGATTGACACTAATGCCCGCAGTTCCGGTGTAAGACCGCCTTTCCTGGCATCGGCATAGATGTACGTGGATAAGGTCTCAAGTCCGTTGCTGCCTTTGGTGAATAGCGATACGGCGAAATCGTCTATCGACAGGGTGAATGCCAGGATGAATCCGCTCACCATACCCGGACGCATCTCGGGAATCAGAACTTTGCGGAATGCCTGGGCCGGGGTAGCTCCCAGATCAAGGGCCGCCTCGTATATGTTCGGATTCATTTGCCTGAGACGTGGCATCACACTCAGAATAACGTATGGTGTGCAGAACGTGATATGCGCCAGAATTACAGTCGCATAGCCGCAAGTCACACCAAGGCTGACGAACAGCAGGAACAGTGATATACCTGTGATGATATCAGGATTTATCATAGGTATGTTGTTTGTGAACTGTATGGCGCTGCGCCATCTGCCGTGCATATTGTGTATTCCGACTGCCGCTATGCTGCCGAGTATCGTTGAGACTGCGGCTGCGGTAATGGCTATGAGAAGCGTGTTGACTATTGCTGATGATATGGTGGCTGCATGCTCTGCCTCGCCTGTGAGAAGTGAGCGGTACAGCTCGAACGAGAAGCCCTTCCATTGTCCTATGGACTTGGAATTCGTGAATGAGAATACCAGAATGATGGCGATAGGAGCGTATATTATCACCAGAAGCAGGTACAGATAGACTTTTGCGATAACCTTTCTCATATCAGTGAAGTCTGGTCCGTATTGTCGTTGTCGCGTGTCAATACGGTTGTTATACCTATGATTACAAGCATTATGAGAGACAGGGCCGCACCGTAGTTCATGGTGTCACTCATCATAATGTTATCCTGGATGATGGATCCGAACAGACGTTTTGTGTTGAGCGTGAGAATCTCTGATATGGCGAAAGTGGATATGGTAGGCAGAAAGACCATAAGGATTCCACTGACAATACCGGGAACGGACAATGGGAATATCACGCGTGTGAATGTCTGCATCCGTGTCGCGCCAAGGTCGCGTGCCGCCTCAAGATACGACTTGTCTATTTTCTGTATTGAGTTGTAGATGGGGTATATCATAAACGGCAGGAAGTCGTAGCTCAGACCGAATATCAGTGCGCCCTCACCGAGCGGCAGGTGAATGAAGTCGAAAAGCGCTACCGTGGCGAGCGAACGCATAAGGATATTGATCCACATCGGGAGTATGAACAGCATTATCAAGGCTTTTCCTTTCGTCAGTTCGGAACTGCTCAGAATGTAAGCCGCCGGGTATCCCGCCAATATGCATATTACGGTGGTTATCAGCGCTGTACAGATAGAATAAATAAATGTGTTGAGCGTCTCTGACTGTGTGGCGAACTTGGCGAAATTGGCCAGAGTGAAATTTCCGCTGTTGTTGCGGAACGCATATACTGCTATCAGCAACAACGGGAGAACGACGAACAGAAACAGGAACAATGCGTATGGAACAGCCCAGTTACTGCGTCTGGTGATGATGAGCCTGGACGTTCTCATTCCTTGTCTTCTTTTGGTGTTATGCCTATATTTTCAGGCAGGATGCGAATGCCGACGATATCTCCGTTGTCCCACTGCTCATCGGTGTGGACGGTTATCTCCTCACCTGTGTCGGCGGTTACGGTAAGCTGGTAATGATTGCCTTTGTACAGTATGTATGTGACAGTTCCTGCGGCAGCGCCCTCGTCTGTATAATCCATCAGCTCGATATTGTGGTAATCCACATCGACTGTGACTTCTGTACCTGCCTCAAGTCCGTGCGGCTGGCAAAGGAATACTCCACCGAGGAATGATACGTGTGTGTCATCTTCAATGACTCCGTTTATAAGATTGCGGATGTAGTTCTTGTGCATCACGTGAAAATCAAACGGCTTGATTATCAGACTGACCTCAGTGCCGGCTTCGAACGGATTGTAATCCTGTACGAGCAGCTCATAGCCTTTTTCCGTCAGTACGGTCATCTCGTAATGGACGCCCTTGAACAGGCAGGACTGTACCACGCCGTTTATCTGGGCGGAGTCGTTGTGCTGCATTATATATATGTCCTCGGGACGTATCACCACATCAACGTGCTCGTTTGGCTCGAATCCCTTGTCAACACATTCAAAATCCTGATACATTGTCTTTATGTGACAGTCTTCGGCCATTATGCCGTTGAGTATGTTGCTGTTTCCTATGAAATCAGCGACAAAGGCATTCACAGGCTCGTTGTAAATGTCGGTAGGCGTGCCGATCTGCTGGACTATACCCTTGTTCATCACGACAATGGTGTCGCTCAAGGTCAGCGCCTCTTCCTGGTCGTGGGTTACATAGATGAAGGTAATGCCCAACTGCTTGTGCATCTGTTTCAACTCCATCTGCATATCCTGCCGCATCTTGAGGTCAAGGGCTGCGAGAGGCTCGTCAAGCAGAAGGACCTGAGGCTTGTTTACTATGGCACGGGCAATGGCGACACGCTGCTGCTGTCCGCCGGACAATGATTCGACATCGCGCTCTTCGTAGTCGGTCAGACCTACGATCTTCAATACGCGACGTACCTGATGCTCTATCTCATCAGAGGCCATCTTTTTCAGCTTGAGGCCGAAAGCTATATTGTCAAACACATTCAGATGCGGGAATAGGGCATAGCGCTGGAACACAGTGTTGGTCGGCCTTTTGTGTGGCGGTATCATCGTTATATCCTGCCCGTTCATCCTCACCACGCCGCTGGTGGCGCTGGTAAGACCTGAGAGAATCCTCAGAAGCGTGGTCTTGCCACAGCCTGACGGCCCCAGTATCGTTACGAACTCACCCTTCTTGACGAAAAGACTTACATCATTGAGTACCTGCTTGTCGCCGAACCACTTGGATATGTGGTCTATCTCAATGATGTAAGTCCCTTCACTGTCATTCATACTGTTAGCTGTTCCCAAAGGTGTGGGAATGTCGGGAGGACGCTGGGTGCAGTCCTTGTCGGAGATGCTGCCCTCTGGGATGGTGTTAAGCCTTGCGTTCATTGCGTTTGAGTGTGTTTGATAAACTGCTTGATTGAATTGGCGGGCAAAGATAGTTTTTTTTGTAATTTTGGGGTGGCAAATAAAACGTTTTTTTTGCGTATCCATAGAAAAAAAACGCAAGGTCATACTGATTGATGAATATTGCGGATTTAAGAAACCTGTATAAAGGACATCCCGGCAGGAAGGCGCTTGTCAGTGAGATAGATGGAAAAACGTCCGGCAAGCTTTTTCTGCGGGGACTCCGTGCCTCATCAGCACCTCTTTTAATAAGTACACTGATATCGGACGATGGTATAGGCAGACCGTTTCTGCTCATACTCAATGATCGTGAGGAGGCTGCATATACATATCACGATCTGATACAGATTCTTGGTGAGGGTGCCGTGATGTTTTTCCCGTCATCGTACAGGAGGGCGGTCAGATTCGGGCAGAAGGACAGTGCGAGTGAGATTCTGAGAACGGAGGTTCTGAGTACACTTGATACCTTACGCAACTCTGAGCTTTCTGTGGCAATGCGGCCTGTGGTAGTGACATCTCCGGAGGCTTTGGCCGAGATGGTAGTGTCGGGTGACAGGCTCAGCCAGAACTCGGTCTGTATAGCCAGAGGAATGCAGATTGACAGGGATTCGCTTCAGGACAGGCTGTTCGATATGGGGTTTGAACACGTCGATTATGTGTATGAGCCCGGGCAATATGCACTGAGAGGCAGCATACTTGACGTGTTCTCATATTCATCGGAAACTCCTTATAGAATAGACTTCTTTGGCGATGATGTTGACAGCATACGTCAGTTTCAGGTGGATACCCAATTGTCTGTCGAGGAGAAGGACAGTGTTGTGATAGTCCCGGAACTTGGTGTCTCTGCCGGATCGGATGGTGTCACCCTGCTGGATTTCCTTCCTTCAGACACCGTCGTGGTGGCCAAGGATACCGAACTGGTGGCGGGGCTGATAGATAATATAATGGACAGCCCTGACAGTATGGCGGCCAGGCTGAGGGCGTTGGATGCGGAAAGTGGCGGAGATGGTGCCGGATCTCCGGAAATTCCTATGCTGGCCAGCGGTGAGCAATTCAGGGACGGGATAAGTAAATTTCTCGTGATAGAGACCGGCTCGCAGCTATCGGGGAAATCCGGTACCGTGATTGAATTCAATACCACGCCGCAGCCTTTGTTCCACAAGAACTTCGATATGGTGACGGACACGCTGAGCTCGTATCTGGCGCGCGGATACAGGATATATATTCTGTCGGACAGCGCAAAGCAGGCTGAGCGTCTGAAGGCCATATTTTCTGACCGGGGAGACAATATACCGTTCATTCCGGTTGACCATACACTGCACGAGGGCTTCGAGGACAGCACGCTCCGTATATGCTGTTATACTGACCATCAGATTTTCGACCGTTTCCATAAATACAATCTGAACAGTGACAGGGTGCGCGGCGGGAAGGTCGCACTGACATTGAAGGAACTGTCTGAGTTTGAGATGGGTGACTATGTGGTTCACCTTGATTACGGAATAGGACGTTTCGGAGGTCTGGTCAAGGAAAATGTCAATGGCGTGCCTCAGGAAAAGGTCAAGATCATATACCGTAACAACGATGTTGCTCTGGTGTCGATACACGCCTTGCATAAACTGTCCAAGTATAAAGGCAAGGAAGGTGAGGCTCCTCACGTCAATACTCTTGGAACTCCCGCCTGGGAGAATATGAAGTCACGTACAAAAAGCAAGATTAAGGACATAGCACGTGACCTTATTAAATTATATGCCCGTCGTCTTGAAGAGAAAGGCTTCGCGTATAGTCCGGACACTTTCATGCAGACTGAGCTTGAGGCCGGATTCATTTACGAGGATACGCCGGATCAGCTGAAGGCGACGGTCGATGTGAAGGCCGATATGGAGAGCGGCCGTCCTATGGACAGGCTGGTATGCGGCGATGTGGGCTTCGGAAAGACAGAGGTTGCCATACGTGCGGCATTCAAGGCTGTAGCAGACAGCAAGCAGGTGGCTGTATTGGTACCAACCACGATTCTGGCATTCCAGCATTACCAGACATTCTCTGACCGTCTGCGGAATTTCCCGTGCAAGGTGGAGTATCTGAGCCGTGCCAGGACCCAGAAACAGATAAATGAGATTCTGGAGCAGCTTGCAGACGGGCGGATTGACATAATTGTCGGTACACACAAGCTTATCGGCAAGAATGTGCGTTTCAAGGATCTGGGGTTGCTGATAATAGACGAGGAACAGAAATTCGGAGTCTCCGTGAAGGAGAAACTCAAGTCGATGAAGGTGAATGTGGATACATTGACATTGACGGCGACACCTATACCAAGAACTCTGCAGTTCTCCCTTATGGGTGCAAGAGACTTGTCCATCATACAGACACCTCCTCCAAACCGCTATCCTATACAGACCGAGGTGCACGTGTTCAGCGCGGATCTGATACGTGAGGCTGTGAATTTCGAGATGAGCCGTAACGGACAGGTCTTCCTGATAAACAACCGTATCTCCGGACTTCAGGAACTTAAATCTCTGATAGAACGCGAGATTCCTGATGCCAGGGTGTGCGTGGGACACGGACAGATGGATCCTGATGACCTGGAGAAGGTACTGCTTGGATTCATCAATCACGACTATGATGTACTCATTGCGACATCTATTGTAGAGAATGGCATTGACATACCGAATGTAAACACCATTATAATAAATCACGCCCAGAACTTCGGCCTCAGCGACCTGCACCAGATGAGGGGCAGGGTAGGACGTGGCAACCGCAAGGCTTTCTGCTATCTGCTGGCTCCTCCGTTGGGTGTACTGCCTTCTACGACCAGGCGCAGACTGGAAGCTATAGAGAATTTCAGCGATCTTGGCAGTGGCATACAGCTTGCATTGCAGGATCTGGATATCAGAGGCGCAGGCAATATGCTCGGTGCGGAACAGAGCGGATTCATTGCAGATCTGGGTTATGAGACCTATCAGAAAATCCTGAAAGAGGCTGTGCGTGAGCTGAAGGCGGATGAGTTTGCCGATCTGTTCAGCCGTGCAGACGGAAGTGATGACGGTTCAGGTAAGTCTGCAGAGCTGTTTGTTGATGAGTGTACGATAGAGACAGATATGCAATTGCTTTTCCCTGCCACGTTTGTGCCTAACGGAAGTGAGCGTATGCTGTTGTATAGGGAACTTGACGGTATGGAGAACGAGAATGAAATTGCAGCATACCGGTCACGTCTGGAGGACCGTTTCGGTGCGATACCCCAGGAGGCCGAGGAACTTATCCGTCTGGTATCCTTGAGACGTCGTGCCAAGGATCTCGGTATTGAGAGGATATTCCTGAAGGGTGGAAAGATGGCGCTTTTCTTTGTCAGCGACCCGGAAAGCGCGTACTACTCAAGTGCGGTCTTTGACAGTGTGATAAATTATGCTATGGCTCATCCTGCCACCTGCCGTATGCGTGAACAGGATAATAAGCGCAGTATGCTTGTAGATAATATAGGAAATGTCGGTGAAGGTGTGGCTGTCCTTGAACAGATGTGCCTTTCCTGAAATAATACAGATTAAAAAAACGGATATATGTTCAAATCGTTCAGTTTTTTGGAGACTCTAAGCTCGTTTGTGATAATGTTCGCCATTATTGACGCATTGGGTGCAACACCTATTATATTGTCATTGCGCGAGAAGGGCAAACAGATTCATTCGCTCAAGGCCACGGTCTTTGCGGGTCTGGTACTTGTGGGATTTTTTTATGCCGGTGACCTGGTGCTGAAACTGTTCAATGTCGATATTGAGTCATTCGCCGTGGCAGGTGCCATATTGCTGTTTCTCCTGGCATTGGAGATGCTGCTCGATGTTGAGATTTTCAAATATTCGGGCCCGACACCGGATGCCACTTTCATACCTCTCGTGTTCCCTCTGCTGGCAGGAGCAGGAGCGATAACCACCTTGATATCCCTGAAGGCGGAGTATGCCGATATCAATATCCTATGCGGGCTGCTGCTTAACCTTATATGGGTATATGTGGTTCTGAAGCTTACTGACAGGGTGCGTAAGTTCTTCGGCAGGAACGGTATCTATGTGATGAAAAAATTCTTCAGCGTCATATTGCTGGCAATGGCTGTCCGTCTGTTCACGGCCAATCTTCATGCACTTATCGGACAGCTGTAAGAAGGTCTATCGGCTCAATGCCGTTCTCTGTGGCCACTAACAGATAAGCCTTTATTTCCGGCATCCTCCTGACCAGACTTACAGCGCTGTCAGTTCCCATCACCATAAATGAAGTCGCCAGAGCATCGGCTGTGGCACAGTCTTTTGCTATTACCGTTGCAGACAGCAGGCTGTGGCTTACCGGTCTGCAAGTGTGCGGATCAATCGTGTGGGCATATTTGATACCGTCCTTCTCGTAGAAATTGCGGTAGTTGCCTGATGTGGCCATTGCGCAGTCCGTCAGGTGAAGAATAGTGTTCAGCTGTTTGGAGGATGCCGTAGGGTCATCGTCCGGCTGACTTACGCCGATGTTCCATATCTCGCCTTTTGGGTTCACACCGGAGATTACCATTTCCCCGCCAATCTCCACAAGGAAGTCTCCGATTCCATTTCCTCTGAGTACGTCTGCTACCGCATCGCACCCGTATCCTTTGGCTATTGCGCTGCAATCCAGCATAATGCGTGGATCATCCTTGACAATTCGCCCGTCTTCCTCGTGAATCTTTGTGTATCCTGTCAATTGCATCAGACTGTCAATCACGCTGTCTGTGATGAGTGAGGAATTCTTGAATCCGAACCCCCAGGCGTTGACGGCCGGTGCCACGGTGATATCGAATGCCCCGTGTGTCAATGCTGATATCTCCAAAGCCCGTCTGAAGACTTTCATGAACATTGTGTCGTCAGCTGCAATAACATTTTCGTTCCTGTTTATGCGGGATATGGTGGAACTGTCGTTGAACATTGACAAGGCTCCGTCAACAAGCTGCATCGCGGCCTGTATGTCTTCGTGGATGTCCTGATTGTGTCTGTATGTGATGTGATACGTCGTACCGAACACAAATCCGTCATTGACAAAATATGTGCCCTGCTCTTTCCTGCTCCTGCCCAATATGATTACCGTTCCGACAATGAGCAACAGCAGAAACGGATAATGCCACTTTTTCAAAATTCCGTCTCTATCTTATAGTCGTTACGCTGTGATGAACTGCGGCTGACCAGCTCTGCGATGAATCCTGTGAGGAACAGCATTGTGCCCAACATCATTCCGGTCAGTGTGATGTAGAAATACGGGTTGTCCGTGACCAGCCTTGCCGGTATTCCACGGGACAGGGCTATCAGTTTGCTTGCACCCAACACGATAATGGCGATGAGGGAAATAATGAACATCAGCGAGCCGAGCAATCCGAAGAAGTGCATAGGCTGCTTGCCGAACTTGTTCAGGAACCACAGCGACATCAGGTCAAGGTAACCGTTTACGAATCGGTTCAAACCGAATTTGCTGACACCATATTTGCGCGCCTGGTGGTGTACCACCTTCTCACCGATTTTTCCGAATCCTGCGTTCTTGGCAAGGAACGGAATGTAACGGTGCATCTCACCATATACCTCTATATTCTTCACGACTTCCTTTCTGTAGGCCTTCAGACCACAATTCATATCGTGCAGTCTGATGCCTGTCACCTTGCGTGCAGTCCAGTTGTATATCTTTGACGGGATATTTTTACTCAGCTTGCCGTCATAGCGTTTCTTCTTCCATCCTGATACCAGGTCGTAGCCGTCCTCACGTATCATACGTACCATCTCCGGAATCTCCTCCGGACTGTCCTGCAGGTCTGCGTCCATTGTCACGACGATGTCTCCCTCTGCACGTGCGAAACCGCAGAACAGGGCAGGGGACTTGCCGTAGTTGCGACGGAACTTGATTCCGTGAATGGTATCCGGATTCTCATTCTGCAGTTCCTGAATGAGATTCCACGAACCGTCATTGCTGCCATCGTCAACGAATAATATCTGGTAGCTGAACTGATTCCCGGTCATAACCTTGTCTATCCAGTTGCGAAGCTCGCGGAGGGACTCGACCTCGTTGTAAAGTGGCACAATAATCGTGATATCCATATTATCTGTCTTTTGTCTTTTTTATAACCGATGTAAATATAGCAATTATCAGGGAGAATATGTTGCCCCAGGACAGTGATACTCCTATAATCTGTCTGGTTGCCTGGAGTGGCGTCATTGAACTTAGCAGATCCAGAAATACTCTCATCTCGGCCATCATATCCTCCGTCCCTGCCGCAGTCGCGGATGCTGTTGACAATAGGGCCATCGTTTCTTCCATCTGTCTGGTCAGCCCGGCCACCACTGCGCCGTTATCGAGATACCTGAGGTAGATATATGCTGCGACAGATGATATCATTGTGGCAAAAAGAAATGTCATAATGGATAATGCCCACGATATTATGAACGGGAAAACTCCGTCCGTCTGCCTGTCCCTGAAATCCCTGACCAGTTTCCACGCAATAAACGGTACTCCAATTGCTGATGCCAGAAACAGCAGGCTGAAAACGGAATATTTCAGAGATAGCGGAATAAGAGACAATTTGATTGTCTGGTACAGACCAAGCCACAGACCAAGTGTCATGGCTGTCCGAGTTATATCAATGTGCTGCTTTTCTGTTCCCATATCGTCACGATATGCAAATTTACACTTATTTGATAATCTCCTTTTAAAATGTTCGATTAAAAATGCCGGAACTCTATTTTACGTACTTCAGTTATTTATCCGTATAATGTTGCTCTGTCTGTTTAAATTTACTATATTTGCACCTGGGTAAGTCCTGTACGGCCAGCTCCCTCTGAATCCTCCAGGGCTTGACCGCAGCAAAGGCAGGAGGTCGTAGCGGCGCGATACAGTAAGCTTACCCATCCCATACAGAAAGAGAGTGCCCGCGTGCTCTCTTTTTTTTGTTGTTGGGTATGTTTTTACTACATTTACGCACTTAAAAGTTTTATTTATGGATTTGGTAAAGAGATTTTTGGGATACACAGCTGTCGATACACAGTCTGATGAGAATTCCGGGACAGTACCGAGTACTGCGAAGCAGAAGAATCTGGCAACCCTGCTTAAGAATGAACTTGAACAGATGGGTCTTGAGGATGTGTCAATGGATGAAATGGGATATGTCTATGCCACATTGCCCGCCAATACGGATAAGAAAGTTCCGACAATAGGCTTTATTTCGCATATTGATACCAGTCCGTCGATGAGCGGGCTGAATGTAAAGCCGCGTATTGTGGAGAAATACGATGGTGGGAACATTGTGCTGAACAAGGAACAGAATATTGTACTGTCTCCGGAACTTTTCCCTGAGTTACTCAATCACAAGGGCGAAGATCTGATTGTCACCGATGGAACGACACTGCTCGGAGCTGACGATAAGGCTGGCATAGCAGAGATAATTACGGCTGTGGAGTACCTGCAGGCTCATCCGGAAATCAAGCACGGAAAGGTGCGTGTAGGATTCAATCCTGACGAGGAGATTGGAATGGGCGCCGCTCATTTCGATGTCGCCGGATTCGGATGTGAGTTCGGCTATACCGTCGATGGCGGTGAAGTGGGTGAGATGGAATTCGAGAACTTCAATGCCGCGAAGGCAGTATTCAGAATTCAGGGACTTGAAGTCCATCCGGGCTATGCCAAGGGAAAGATGGTCAATGCTTCGCTCCTGGCCGCGGAACTGATTGATATGTTTCCTGCCGATGAGACTCCGGGAACGACTAGCGGATATGAAGGATTCTATCATATCGTAGGACTGTCGGGTGAGGTTGACAATGCCACTGTGACATTTATCATCCGTGACCACGACAGGCAGAAGTTCGAGGCCCGCAAGGCGTATGCCGTACAGGTGGCAGAGAAGATGAATGAAAAATACGGTAACGGTACTGTCTCGGCTACAGTTACTGATCAGTATTATAATATGAAAGAGCAGATAGACAAGGTTCCGTATGTAGTTGATCTTGCCTGCGAAGCGATGAAAATGGCCGGAGTGGAGCCCGTAAAGGTGCCTATTCGTGGCGGCACGGACGGGGCCCAACTATCGTTCAAAGGTCTTCCTTGCCCGAATCTGTTCGCCGGTGGAATGAATTTCCACGGACGTTATGAATGGATACCTGTCCAGAGTATGGAGAAGGCGATGATGACGGTTGTCCGCATCATTGAACTCTGCGCAAAGCGCGATTGGAAATAATTGTTATTCGTCGAAATCGAATTCCTCGAATTCTGAATCACCGTCCGCGGTAAGGAAATCCTCCATATCGCGGCGGTCTTTTTTTGTGGGGCGTCCGAGACCTGCCGCGCGTTTGACGAAACCTCCTATGCGGTTCATTTCAAGAAGCTCGTACTGATCCGGTGTGGTGATGTTTTCCATCATCTGCGGCACAAGTTTTGCACCTACACGGTTCTCGATGGCTTGGAGTACTCTGAATGTATATGTGACCGGTGCCTTCCGTACCTGGACAGTGTCGCCCTCCTTGACGCTCTTTGAAGGTTTGGCGCTGATACCGTTTATGGTAATCCGGCCTTTCTTACAGGCATCCGCCGCTATTGTGCGTGTCTTGAAGATACGTACAGCCCAAAGCCATTTGTCAATTCTGGCTTCTGTCATTTGCTGTTGAATTGTGTCATGGTATTTTCCAATCCTGCGAGGCAGAAACTGCGTACACATTCTGCCGCAATCTGAATGCGCTCGTCAATCACAGCCTGTTCCTCGGTAGAAAATGGGTCCAGGACAAACTTTATCTGCGCTCCCATTGGAAAATCATTGCCTATCCCGAATCTCAGACGGGCAAACTGCTGTGTGCCTATCACGCTCATTATGTTACCGAGACCGTTATGCCCGCCGTTGCTGCCCTGACCGCGTAACCGTATCTTGCCCAATGGCAGAGCAAGGTCATCGGCAATGACCAGAAGACGTTCCGGATCAATGTTCTCCTTGTTCATCCAGTAGCGGACGGCATTGCCGCTCAGATTCATAAACGTAGTCGGCTTCAGGAGAATGAGCTGGCAGTTCTTGACAGATGTCTCTGCTACAAAACCGTATCTTTTGTCCTGAAAAACAGCATTGGATGCCTTTGCGAAGGCATCCAATACCATAAATCCTATATTGTGGCGGGTGTTACGGTATTCATCGCCCGGATTACCCAAACCGACAATCAGATATTTCATGCGAAACTTCAGTTATCAGGCTTCAGCCGATGCTGCGGCAGCTCCCTCTTCGCCTTCTTCCTCAGTCTTGGCTGCACGTGTCACCATTACGCCACATACAACTGCTTCCTTAGGATTGACAAGCTCCAGACCTTCAATGTTGATGTCTCCGATCTTGATGGTCTTGCCGATAGCCAGCGGGGTAACATCAAGCTCAATCTTTTCAGGCATCTGTGTGTAGATAGCCTTAACCTTAACGCGACGCAGAATCTGCTCCAGACGTCCACCGGCCTTGACACCGGCTGCAAGTCCTGTCAGCTTGACAGGTACATTCATAACGATTGGCTTGTTCTCGGTTATCTGATAGAAATCAATGTGGAGGATATTGTCCTTTACCGGGTGGAACTGGATATCCTTCATGACAGCCATTACAGTATTACCGTCGATAGAGAGGTTGACAGCGTATATATCCGGGGTATAGACAAGCTTGCGGACCTCTTCGTTTGTTACGCAGAATGTCTTGGCTACTGGCAGACCCTTCTCGTCCTTCTCAACTCCGTAAAGCACACATGGTATGCCGTTGGCCTTTCTTAATTCTCTGGTGGCTTTCTTGCCGAGTCCGTTACGACTCTGCCCCTTGATGTCAATTGTCTTCATTTTTTCAGTGTTACTCTAAATTGTTAATAATCAATTCACCATCACACACTTGGTCTGACTTTTCAGACCTATCTATGTAAAAGCGCCGCAAAGGTATCGCTTTTTTGCAAAAAATGCAATTTTCTTAGAAATCAATTTTCAGATTGTCGAGAGCCTCATCGATGTTTTCCTGCGATGAGGGTGCTTCGGAAACTGGCTCGTCTGCATAAGCAACCGTTTCGGAATCTGTCTCATCGCGCTGGTTCTCATGAATATAGCTTATCGCTTTGGACAGACCGTCAATGAATTTGCTGAAATCTTCCTTGTACAGGAATATCTTGTGCTTTTCAAAAACCGGAACGGAATTGTCTCCTTCCGACGGGGCGATTTTCTTGCTTTCGGTAATAGACAGATACAGGTCATCCTTGCGTGTCCTGCGCACGTCCATGTAGTAAATTCGTTTGCCGGCTTTGATGGAATATGAGAATTCCACATCCTTGTCCAGCTCGTCGTGACTCCTTTTGCCTGCCGTTTCCATTTTATTGCTATTTTTTTCCAAATAAAATTAATATTTATTTAATAAGCAAAGGTTTAGCCTGTTTTTTTACCTGAATTGCGGAATTTGCGCGGCTCTGATAGTAAAATGCCAATTTCTTAGTATCTTCGCGACGAAATAAGGGATAACTCTATCTGGAGTTTTATGGTTAACAGGGTTCTTATCAGACTGAAGGTGGTACAGACTGTATATTCGTACAGTCAGAATGGTGGTGAAAATCAAAGTGCTGCGGCACGTGAACTCTCATTGAGCCTGTCGAGCTCACATGAGCTGTATTTTAATCTTCTGAATATACTCGCTGAGCTTGGGCGTTTTGCCGCATTGACAGTCAGCAGGAAAGACCGCTTCAGCCCGGATTCGCTTCACAATTCCGAGAGACGTTTCGCTGAGAACGCTTTGCTGGCGCAGCTGATTGACAACAATAGTCTGCGGGACAGTATGGACGCGTACGATACGGAATGGATTGCGGAAAGCGGAATAATCAAGTCTCTGTACGAATCTGTTTTGAACAGCGAGGCCCTGTCGGACTACATCCAGAATGAGGATTTCAGCTATGAGGCTGACAAAGAGCTGATTCGCAGGATATACAAGACTGTAATGTCCGGCAATGATGCGTTGGATGAGGTCCTTGAGAATCAGAATATCTATTGGAGCAGCGACCGCGAACTGACGGATTCATTCGTGCTGAAGACGTTGAAGAGTTTCAGTAGGGAAAATGGTGCGGATCAGCCCCTGCTCGGGCAGTTCGGAGATCCGGAAGATGTCTCTTTTGCAGAGGCCCTGCTCAAGGCCAGTCTGGAAAATGAATCCGAGTACAGGGGAATGATAGCTCTCCATACCAAGGGGTGGGATGCCAGCCGTCTGGCCATGATGGATGTGATTGTAATGCAGGTGGCTCTAGCCGAGATACTCTGCATACCGGATATCCCTGTCAAGGTGTCAATCAATGAATATGTGGAACTTGCCAAGATGTTCGGAACTTCGGGCAGCGGCGGGTTCGTAAATGGTGTTCTGGACACGTTGGTACGTGAGTTGCGTGATAATGGAAGACTAACAAAATAAATATTGGAAATTATGGCTACAATGCTTTTAATGAACCCTAGCGGGGAGGTTGTCGAGATTGCAGGACAACAGAGTGCTGTTTCTTTTCTTCAGGCTGTAAATACGGAAGATAATGTGGAGGATATGGCAGGCGCCGGTGCCGGTAAAGGTATGGGCGGTGGAATGTCCATGATATGGATAATCCTGCTGATGCTTGTCGTGATGATGCTGTTTGCACGTCCGCGTCAGGACAAGGAAGGCGAGAAATTCCGTAACGCCCTGCAGCTTGATCAGGATGTTGTCACCAGTTCAGGTATCTTTGGTAAGATCAAGGCTATCGACGATGTGTCCGTAATACTTGAGATTGCGCAGAACATGCGCATCAAGGTTGACAAGAGATATGTCAATCCGGTTCCTGTACCACAGCCTGTAAAGCCGGCAAAGACGAAGAAATCGAAGAAAGATCCATCGAAGGACGAAAAGGCATAATCTAAAATATCTGGTGTAGTGCGCCGTCTGTTTCCGGATGGTATTTCAGGACTTTTAAGGAAGCTGGTGGGCTTTTTGCAGGAAGTCGTAAAGAACGGGGATTCTCTTGTGTTCCTGCTTTTCCTTGCGCTCACTTTCTTTTTCTGGATTTCAAAGAAAATGAGTGAGTCATTCCTGATGAATGTGGATTACAGAATTGAACTGACCGGCATAGATGATGATATTCGTGTGGTCACTCCGGTAACCTCTCCTGTACGTGTGACGATAAGCGGACAGGGAGCGGCACTGTGGGCTGAACGCAGAAAGGACCGCGTGATAAATGTCAATGCAGACAGATTTGCCTGTCCTTCATCCGGCAGGCACGTGATGTCTTCGCAGATGCTGCGCGATTCATTGTCTGTAATGCTCCCCTCATCATTGACTATAGGTGACATACATCCGGATACGATACGTTTCTCGTCGGTAAAAGTGAAGAATGTCACTTTGCCGGTTAAGTTCGCAGGCGGGATAACGGACGATGACAGATACAGCGCAGAGCGTATCTATATCTCACCCGAGCGGGTGATGGCAAGTGTCGATGTGGATGTCGCAGATACCGTTTTCTATGTATATACAGAACCGGCTGTGATAGATGTCCATTCAGATACTACGGAGGTTCGCCTGAAACTGATGCCAGGTCCGGGAGTTGTTGTCGGTGAGGATGCTGTGACTGTAGGTGTTGTCGCATCGCAATATACGGAGAAAAGTGTTGAAGTGCCTGTGTCTGTACGGAATATGCCGGCTGGCATGATGCTCAGGGTTTTTCCGTCGAAGGTTAAGGTTATGTTTCTGGTAAGCCTGACTGATTTTGATAATGTAAAAGCCCGGGATTTCAGAGTAGCGGTTGACTATAGGAACATAGACAAGTCAACTGATAGGGTGGAGCCTGTCCTTGCGGATTCTCCTATGGGTGTCAGGAACGTCAAGATTCAGCCTCAGGTGTTGAACTATTTGCTGGAAAGCGTGAATCTGGATGATTAGAATAGGTATAACAGGTGGCATAGGCAGCGGTAAGAGCCGTGTGGCAGGCTTGCTGAGATCCGGCGGAGTTCCTGTCTTTGACTGTGATGCTGAGGCTCGTGGCGTTGTGGCATCACCTGCAATGGCGGAGCGGCTGCTGTCCGTTACCGGGAAGAACTTCTTTAATGGGGAAACCCTGCAGAAGGAAGTTCTGGCAGAGTATCTGTTCGCATCTGAAGAGAATGCTGCGAAAATCAATTCCCTGATTCATCCGGAAGTGCGACGGTTGTATGATGACTGGTGCCATAGACAGGAACAGGCCGGATGTAAGGTCTGTGCTGTGGAGTCAGCCATACTCATTGAGGCTGGAATGCGTGACGGAGTGGATTGTCTGATAGTGGTGGATGCCCCATTGCAATTGCGCGTGGAACGGGTGATGGCTAGAGATAACACTTCGAGGGATAAGGTCCTGGCACGTATAAATTCACAGATGCCGCAGAGTGACAAGGTTGGAATGGCTGATTATGTTATTATGAATGATGGTGATGAAACATCATTGGCCGGGAAGACTGAAACTGTGTTGCAATCTGTCATGAAAAATAGAAAATGATTCATTATTAAACAATAAACAATATGTTGAAGGAAATTCTGACGATATCGGGTAAACCTGGGCTGTATAAACTGATTGCCAGAGGTAATAACTGCCTGATTGTAGAGTCTGTTGATGAGAAAAAGAAAAGATTGCCTGTACAGGGTACGGACAAGGTCGTGTCTCTGGGCGATATCTCAATCTATACGGATGATGGTGAGATGCGCTTGAACGAGGTGTTCCAGAAGATTGAGGATAAGTGCGGCAAATCGCCAGTGGATATGGATGCTGCCAAAGCATCAAATGATGAGCTTAATTCGTTTTTTGCCGGTGTCGTTGCTGATTATGACAGGGGGCGTGTCTATCCCAGCCATATAAGGAAAATAGTCAGTTGGTATAATCTGCTGGTTGAGTGCGGATTGAACGATTTTGCCGAAAAGGAGCAGGAAACGTCTGCTGAATAGTTTTTTGTGCAAGTCTGATCATGGCGGCAGGTTTTCTGCCGCCATATTTTTTATGCTAAATGTACTATATAAAAATATTATTTTTATATTTGCAAAAAATTATATTATGGAAAGAGTTACATTGCTGACTTCGGACAAATTGTTCAACAGTTTTATAGATGAGAGATATATTCCGACCGGAAAGGACAAATATTATCTGCGCAATAAACAAGTCACGGCTCCGGCTGGCGGGTGGCGCAATCTTAGCAGTGATGAGATTGAGGCTCTCGTAATGAATAACAATACGGCTATGAGTTGGGATAACATACTCGTGACAAACGAGTTTGACCCAAGAATGGTGAAGAACAACAAATTCTACGGATACGTCAGGATTGGAAGAATCACAGGTGATGGCTTGCAGTATCACGACTTGAGGCTCAGCTGTGGAATAACGAACAGCTCTATTCACTCCTGTGACATAGGTGATGACTGCGCGATTCATAATGTCAATTATTTGTCACACTACATTATTGGTGACCGCTGTATGCTGTTCAATATTCAGGAAATGTCCTGTACGGATCATGCCAAATTCGGTAACGGCATCATAAAGGACGGGGAGGATGAGAAGGTCCGTGTCAGGATGCAGGTAATGAATGAGACCGGTTGCCGCAGCATACTTCCTTTTGACGGAATGATAACAGCTGATGCCTATCTGTGGGCTAAATATATAGATGACACATCATTGAGAGATCATCTTGAGACAATCACTCAGGGAACTTTCGACAGTCATCGCGGATATTATGGAACAATCGGCTTGGGGTGTGTCATAAAGAACTCCCTTATAATAAAGGATGCAAAAATAGGCAGCTGCTGTTATATAAAAGGTGCCAGCAAACTGAAGAATATAACCATAAACTCCTCCGACAGGGAACCGTCGCAGATAGGCGAGAATGTTGTCCTTGTCAATGGTATAGTTGGCTATGGATGCAAGGTGTTTTATTCCTGTATAGCTGTCAAGTTCGTGATGGGAAGCAATTCCAATCTGAAATACGGTGCCAGACTGATAGACTCGTATCTTGGCGAAAACTCCACAATATCCTGCTGTGAGGTGCTGAATAATCTTCTGTTTCCTGCGCATGAGCAGCATCACAACAACTCTTTCCTTATTGCCAGCGTTGTCAAGGGACAGTCGAATCTCGCAGCAGGTGCTACGATTGGCTCCAATCATAACAGCCGTGCGAATGATAATGAGATTGAGGCAGGACGTGGTTTCTGGCCTGGACTCTGTTCGAGTGTGAAGCATTCCTGCAAGTTTGCAAGTTTTACAGTGCTGGCAAAGGCCGATTATCCTTCTGAGATAAATAATCCGTTCCCGTTCGCATTGCTGAGCAACAACGCAAAGGATGACGAACTTAATGTTATGCCTGCGTTCATGTGGATGTATAATATGTACGCGCTGGCGCGCAATGAATGGAAGTTTGCCAATAGGGACAGCCGCGTATTCAAAGTCCAGAATATAGAATTCGATGCGTTGGCTCCAGACAGCATGGAGGAGGCTCTTCATGCCAGACATCTGCTGGCAGTATGGACTGCCAAGGCGTGGATGAAGCAGGAAGGCAAATCTGTCGATGGTGTGGATATCACGGAACTGGAGAAGACGGGAGAACGGTTGCTGGCAAAGAACCCGGATGTCGTTGATACACTTGATATATTTGGGGAAGATATAGAGAAGGGACATCGCAAGGTGAGGATTCTGAAGGCGCGTAAGGCATATAATGCATACGGTGATATGATCACGTTCTATGCCGTGAAGAATCTTATGAAATATATGGAGTCACACCCTAAGATAACGCTTGCGGACATTACCGGTATGATGGATGGTAAAAGAGATTCGGATTGGGTGAATCTCGGAGGACAGCTTATGCTGGAGTCTGATTGTGATGCTCTCCGTTCGGATATACGTAACGGTGAACTGAACACGTGGAAGGAAATACACCACAGGTATAATGAAATCTGGAAAAATTATCAGGAAGATAAACTGCGCCATTCGCTTATGTCATATTGCGATGCATTCCATACGCGTCCTGTCTCGGTTGATGATTGGAACGAAATCCTTGACAGGGGAATAGAGATTCAGAATTCCATCTGTTCGCTTGTGTATGAGTCGCGTAAGAAAGATTATGAGAACAAGTTCCGTCAGGCGACATTCCGTAATGAGGATGAGTGTAAGGCTGCGTGGGGCAGACTTGAGGATAATGAGTTTATCCGGCAGGAACGTAGCAAGACTAAGGAGGTCATTGAACGTATCCAGTCACTGAAGAAGAGATTGCTGGTTTAGTCAGTGTATATTTCTGGCGAAACAGATTCTTGGTTATGCTGACGGATTTTCTGTTGCAGAACTGGAAAAAGGTGTTATGCTGGCTTTTTCCTTATCGGTTCTGTCGTAAGTTCAATACCGAGTTTCTTGAAAATTTTCCGGTCTGTCTCACTTAGCATTACCGTGGAGTGTACCTGACAGCCATTCAGGTTCGGCAACTGTTCGAGAGCCTTGCGGCAGTTGTCATCTTCTATGCTCAGGAGAGATAATGCTACGAGAACCTCATCGCTGTGAAGACGTGGATTCTTGCCGTGCAGGAATGATATCTTCATATATTGGATAGGTACGATAATATGCTCGGCTATGAGCTTCGTGCTGTGATCAATGCCTGCCAAATGCTTTGTGGCGTTCAGAATCAGCGCTGCACTTGTTCCAAGCAGTGCACTTGCACCTGCTGTTATTATTGTCCCATCTTTCAACTCTATGGCGGCGGACTGTTCGCCGGTTTTCTCATAGCGCTCTTTTGCGGCTATTGTCACAGCTCTGTCATCGGTCGAGATTTTGGCCTGCTTCATCAGCAGCGCTATCTTGTTGACCTCAGACTCGTCGGCCTTTCCATCTGCCAGCTTGCATAGGGATGAGTAGTATCTGCGTATTATCTCCTGCTTGGAGGCTGTACAGCACTGCTCGTCATCAATTATGCAGTTGCCGGCCATATTCACTCCCATGTCAGTAGGAGATTTGTATGGATTCTCTCCATAAATGCCCTCAAAAATGGCATTCAGAACGGGAAATATCTCTATGTCACGGTTATAGTTCACAGCCGTTGTGCCGTATGCTTCAAGATGGAACGGGTCAATCATATTGACATCGTTGAGATCAGCCGTGGCAGCCTCGTATGCGACATTTACAGGATGTTTCAGGGGCAGATTCCATATCGGAAAGGTCTCAAACTTGGCATAGCCGGCTCTGATTCCACGCTTGTTGTCGTGGTACAGCTGGCTGAGACATACTGCCATCTTTCCGCTTCCCGGTCCGGGCGCCGTGACTACAATCAGAGGACGTGTGGTCTCTACATAGTCGTTCTTGCCGAAGCCTTCATCGGAGTCAATAAGGGAGACATTGGTGGGGTAGCCGTCAATAGTGTAATGGAAATACGTTCTGATACCTAATCTCTCCAGACGCTTTCTGAATGCAATGGCGCTCTGCTGGCCGTTATAGTGCGTTATTACGACAGATCCTACCATAAAGCCACGGTTGATGAATTCATCGCGCAGGCGAAGCACATCGGCATCGTAGGTTATTCCAAGGTCGCTTCTGATCTTATTCTTTTCAATGTCAACAGCACTGATTACAATTACAATCTCGGCATCATCGCTGAGCTGCATCAGCATTCTCAGTTTGCTGTCCGGCTGAAATCCTGGCAGTACGCGGCTGGCGTGATAATCATCGAAAAGCTTACCGCCAAACTCAAGATACAGCTTGTCCCCAAATTGCGCAATCCGCTGCTTGATATGCTCGGATTGAATCCTCAGATATTTCTCATTGTCGAAACCGACTCCCATTTTGCTCGGATTTTAATCTTGTCTTTATGCAAAGATACTGATAATTTCCATTTTTGTTTAAATTTGCCATACTTACTGACAATAGAAAAAATAACAACTATGATGTTCAGACGATTTCTTCCTGTAGTGTTGCTGTCTGTGTCATTATCTGTTTGCGCAGAGGTGATACCGGTTGATAAAATTACGCCCGACAATATCTCAAAGTTCGGTGGCTCAATGTATGAGTATCTGCCGCCTGAAAGCAGACTGTCGGATGCTCCGAAGGGATTCAAACCGTTCTATCTGAGCCATTACGGCCGTCACGGCTCACGCTATCTCCTGGATGCTCCGCAGTATGAACGTCCTTACACTATTCTGAAAGATGCATACGACAGCGGTGTGCTTACGGAGTTCGGCAAGACTGTGCTTGACAGGGTGGAGATAATGATGAAGGACGCAAGCGGGCGTCTGGGTGACCTTACCACCAAAGGTATGGAACAGCACAAGGGCATAACCCACCGTATGATGGACAACTACCCGGCACTGTTCGGCAAGGACGGATACGTGGTGGCCAAGGCTACGACTTCACATCGTGTCATTGTAAGTATGCTGTCGGGACTTTCCGAGATATACCGTCTGCGTCCGGATCTCCGCGTGAGTTATGACGCCAGCGGCCACGATGTGTATTTCATGAATCAGGAGGATGCGGCCGTGACATCGTACAAGAACAGCCGCGAGAAGAGTGCCGCTGTGAATCAGTTCAATGCCGAGCACACGCATCCGGAGCGTCTGATGACAGTCCTGTTCACAGATACCGCATTCATACGCCATTATGCGATGAAGAGCGGGTCAAGACAGACATCGGTCCGCGTGATGGATGCGTCATCGACATTATATACCGGTCTGTACGATCTGGCTGCCAATATGCAGAGCCACGATCTGGGGTTCAATCTGGACGATGTGTTCACACCGCAGGAATGGTATGACTCGTTCACTATGAATAATGTATATTGGTATTCCGTATCGGCATATTCACCGTTGACTGGCGAGATGGTTCCGTATGGAAGATGCGCCCTTCTGACCGACTTCATGGATCGGGCCGATGAGGCGATAGATGGTAACGGTGTGACTGTAAACCTCCGCTACGGACACGATACCGAGCTGTTCCCGTTCCTCTGCCTTATGGACATCAACGATTGCGCGTGGTCAGTGAGCGATTTGAATAAGGTGGCTGACAAGTGGGTCGATTATGACATTGTGCATATGGGAAGTAATATCCAGTGGGTATTTTACCGTGATAAATCCGGCAAGGTTCTTGTCAGATTTCTGTTGAATGAGGAAGAATCCACTATTCCAGTACAATGTTATGTCGATGCCAAGGGTAATTCCTATCCATACTTCTACGAGTGGGAGAAAGTGAAGGCTTTCTATCAGGAAAAGGTGAACTACTTTGATAATTTCAAGGCGGAGAAGAATAATAAATAAGTTGTTGTCGTGAAAAAACTGGTCTTGACAGCTTTGTTGGCAGCTGTCAGTATAATCTCGCAGGCAGGTGGCAAACTGCCGATGAATTTGAAATCTCCGGACGGAAAAGCTGTGCTGACAGTCCGTTGGTCAGATGAAGGATCTCTGGTATATGACCTGACGTATGGCGGAGTCTGCCTGTTGAATGATTCTCATCTTGGTTTCACAACATCTGATGGGGTAGCACCCGTTAGAGACGGATGGCGTGTTGATGATATATTAGCCGGTAAATGTCGTGGACGGTGGCTTCCTGTATGGGGAAAGCGTGCAGTCGTAAATGATGAGTATAATGCCAGAACAATTCTGCTCAGATGTGGCGAAGACCTCATATCACTGGATTTACGTGCCTATAATGACGGTATTGCATTCGGCTATTACGTGTGCTTTGCAGACTCTATGAAGTCTTTCAGGGAAATAACCGACTACGGCTTTGCAGGGGACTATACCGCATGGTATTATAATGGTGAGAGACATAATCTCGGCCCGGAGCTTCTGTCTGCAGCAGACGGGGACCGCACTCCTGTTATGACAATCAAGGCCACTGACGATATATATATGGCCGTACACGAGGCCTGTCTGTATGCCGGTAAGCCGCTTCTGCTTCATTCCGAGTCTGATGACGTTCGCTTTAAAGTCGTGGCTGCAGAAATGTCCGGATCGTCAGGACAGCTGCCTGGAACATACGCCTCGGCGTGGAGGGTGATAATGCTCGGACATACTCCTGGTGATCTGGTCGATTCGCACCTGATAGAACTGCTGAATCCACCTATGGACCCCGAAGCGTTCAGTTGGGTAAAACCTGGCATATATCTCTGGGACTGGAGAATCAACGGTGCTCTGTGGGACGGCTATCGCTATACGATGAATTATGATTCGTGGACACGTATGGTCGATTTCGCGGCTGAGAACGGCTTTGCAGGACTGGTGCTTGATGCCAACTGGTACGGCCCTGAGTTTGAGAAGGATTCAGATCCTACCAAAGGTGACAAGGCACGTGACGTGCAGCGTATAATCAGTTACGGCAAGGAAAGGGGAGTAGGGATATGGCTGTATCTGAATGATGTGGCAGGAACGAATTATCCCATCGAAGCCACTCTGGCACAATACGAGGAATGGGGCGCCGCAGGTGTGAAATACGGTTTTATGAATGGTTCCGACATAGAGAAGAATGCGAAGACCATCAATGTGACACATCTTTGTGCGAAGCATCATCTGATGGTGGATTTCCACGACTATCCGGTCCATCCGTGGGGACAGGCACGTACATATCCGAATGCAGTCACACGCGAATATTGCAAGGCACAGCTGGACGGGCACAGCATATTCTATCCCAAGACATTCGTGACATCGGTGTTCGTGAATATGGTGGCGGGTCCTGTCGATATGAATAACGGAATGTTCGACCTCCGTCAGGGACGCACTACACGTGTGGATAACAGTCAGGCAGTTCCATCGACAGTGACTGCGGAGGCGGCACGCACGCTGATAACATATTCCGGCGCTACGGTGATACCGGACATTCCCGAATATTACCGCAAGTACCCTGAACTGCTGTCATTCCTGGCTGCGCAGAAGCAACCCTGGCAGGAGAGCCGCACACTGGCTGGCGAGATAGGGGAGTATATCGTAATGATGCGTCAGGCAAGTGACGGACGCTATCTCATCGGAGCGGCTACAAACGAGGAGGCACGTGAACTTACTGTAAATCTGGATTTCCTCCCGAAAGGACAGTACTCGGCGGTAATATCGGAGGACGGTCCCGATGCTGATTATCTCAAGAACCGTGAGTCGTCGCGTACCCGCACGGCCACTGTTGACAGAAAATCTTCAGTAGTACTTGAACTGGCTCCGGGTGGCGGGGCTTGCGTCCTGATAGAGAAACTCTGATTTCCGATATCAGTCCGGCTCGACAACCACTGATATCTGCGTATCATCAGCACTGAACTCCTGTCTCAGTGCTGATTTTATCTGTTCTGTGATGTCCGTTGAATCGGCAATGCTCATATCTGCTCTGACAGATACCGTTGCATCGATAATGTTGATGTGACCGGATTTGCGGGTTCTGAGACTCTTCAGGGCAGCCTTGTCTGTGGCTGACCGGATTATATCGCTGATTTTTGCTATGTCTTCCTTAGGCAATGCCCCGTCTGTCAGCTCGTGCAATGCAGGCAATAGCATCCTGACGGCAATAATCAATATCACGATACTTATGATGCAACCTACCAGCGGGTCCAGCATTACCCATTTGCCTCCAATGAAGATGGCTCCTCCTATACCTATCAGCGCGGCGACAGAAGCCAGCGCATCGGAGCGGTGATGCCATGCATTGGCAATCATCGTCTGGCTGTCAACAGCCTTGCCTACGTGGATGTTCCATCTGAATATCGTCTCCTGCAAGACTATTGAGATGACGGCTACCCATAGTGTTATTCTGCTTGGCGTCCCAATGTCACCGCCTATAAGAATCTCCCTGATTGCTTCGATACCGTCTTTCATCATATCTGCCGCAATGAACAGCAGCAGGATACTGATGGCGAGTGTGGCGATAGTCTCGTATTTGCCGCGTCCCCAGTTATGGCGTTCGTCTGTTCCCTTTGCGGAAATCCGTACCATTATCAGAACCACGGCATCGGCTACTACATCGGATAGCGAGTGGACGGCATCTGCCATCATCGCGGCGCTTTTCCCATAAATGCCTGCCAGTATCTTGATGACAGCCATCAGCAGATTGGCAACTGCACAGGCTGTTGTTACAAAAGTCATTCTTTGCTCTCTGCTTCGCATATCCTCCGTTCTCTGTAAAGATCCAACACGCAAAATTAGAATAAAGTATCGTTATTTTGATTCATACAATCTAATTATTACTTTTGCATAACTATAATGTATTATTTATGAGAAAGATATTTTTGTCTGCCCTTGCCGCTCTGTGTATGATGCCGGCGATGGCTCAGGAAGCGAAACAGGACTCTGTGGCATCTAATGACCCCGTGTTCACCGTAGTTAAGGAAATTCCTATTACATCTGTCAAGAATCAGAACCGTTCCGGCACCTGTTGGAATTTCTCCACATTGTCATACTTTGAGGCTGAAATATTGAAGAAGACTGGCAAGACATACGATTTGTGTGAGATGTTCGTGTGTAACAAAAATTATATGGACCGTGCGGTGCTGAAAGTCCGTATGCACGGCGATGCCCAGTTCAGTCAGGGCGGCTCATCGTATGATGTTCTCTACGTGCTTCAGAACTACGGTATCTGTCCGGAAGATGCAATGCCTCTGCCAGGTACTCTCTATGGGGATACGCTGACTAACTTCAACCAGCTTTTCGAGGTGATGGAACCATACGTGAACGCTGTGGCGTTGTCAAGGCAGAAGACTCTTAACCCGGCGTGGAAGAACGGCTTGCAGGGTATTCTCAACGCATATCTCGGCGAATGTCCGGAGAGCTTCACATACGAGGGCAAGACCTACACTCCGAAAGAGTTTTCCGCAAGCCTCGGTCTTGACTGGAACGACTATGTGTCAATAACATCCTATACACATCATCCTTTCTATACGGAATTTCCCGTAGAGGTTCAGGACAACTGGCGTCAGCCCGGCTCATGGAATCTGCCTATGGATGAAATGGCAAGCATCATCGACAATGCCATAGAGAACGGCTATACGGTAGCGTGGGGCGGTGATGTCAGTGAGGATGGTTTCACACGTCAGGGACTGGCTCTTCTCTACGATACTGAGAATCCTGAGCTTGAAGGTTCCGATATGGCAAAATGGCTCAAGATGTCAGCTGCTGAGAAGACTAACAAACTGAAAGAGCAGGGCGTCAATATCAAGGAGGCAGTTCCAACCCAGGAACAGCGTCAGAAGGAGTTTGACAACTGGACTCTCACCGACGATCACGGAATGCTCATCTACGGTATCGCCAAGGATCAGACCGGCCGTGAGTACTATATGGTCAAGAACTCCTGGGGTGTGACAGGTGAGTACGACGGCATCTGGTATATGTCCAAGAACTTCATCATTGCCAAGTGTATGGACTTTATGGTCAACAGGAACGCCATTCCCAAGGATATCCGCAAGAAACTGGGTATCTGATATCTGCAGCGCATACACAGGACAAGTCCCGCCCTCTGCAATTGCAGCTTGGGCGGGATTTTTACATCCGACATTGCAAAAACCACTTTTGTCAAACAAGATGTCAGCTCAGATTGATTCCGGTTCCAGTTCCTGCAGTAGCTGTATCAGTTCCCTGACATCATCGTCTGACAGATGGTTGTCGCTGATGAATGTGTTGAGCAATGATTTGGCTGAACCGTCAAACAGGCTGTCCTTCAGATTTTTCAGCGTCCAGCGGGTGTATTCGCCTTTCTCTATCAGCGGATAGAATACGTGTTTCTTGCCTTCCTGCCTGTGCCCGAGGAAGCCTTTCTGTTCCAGAATCCGCATGAATGTCTGAACAGTTGTATAGGCAGGTTTTGGTTCAGGCATTTCCTGGAGAACGTCATCGACACTGCAATGACGTTTCTCCCAGATTATGCCCATTATGGGTTGTTCCCTTTCTGACAATGCTTTCATTTTATTTTACTCGATATGTGTGGGACTCAGATACAGATTCCTGGTAAAGGTGGTTATCCAACCTTCCAGCTTGTCGAGAATCTCATCCAGATATGCTACTGGAACTGACTCGTCATCAGGAAGTTCAAACAGCACTATCGCGTTTCTTTCATTTCCGTCCGGACAGTTTTCCCTGAAGTATGGCACCAGCCGGTCAAATGCTATCGGTGCAAGCTTTGATGCGTCATTGCCCTTGCAAACGCACAGCTTTCCGCCAATGAATCCCATTCTGAAGAAATTATCCTTGTCCTTGTTCCCGTTATACCATTTCATGTCCTTGATGTGACGGCTTCGGCCCGATGAAGACCCGTCTTTTCCCAAAATGATATAGTCAATGGAATCCTTGTGCGTCATATTCTCAGGGCCCCGATTATACGATACCTTAACATATTGGGGGTTACTGATCAGTGCGCGAACCTCTCTGGTGAGATGTTGGATACTGCCTTCCGATTGGAATATATAAAACACCTTCTCTTTCGGATTCGGAAACAGCTTGTCCAACAGATCCCTGACTTCATCGGCTGTGCGCAGCGTGCGTTTTGTCTCAGGGACAATGCGACCGTTTCCATCAGGACTGAGGCCATTCATTGCTGTGACCGTTATACGATTCTCACTGTCAATGAATATGTTTACAAACTTGTCCTTATCCTTGTCCAAATTGTATCCATACCGTGGAACAGGAAGTCGAGGAGCAACTTTCGGCAGATTTTTGAACACGCGTATGTTTTCTGTGGAATGACTCTTTTCCAGAATCTCTGCCAGCCTTACACATTCATTCAAATATTCGGGGTTGTTGTAAGTGACAAAAACCATTTCAGGGTGAGCCCACTGGTATTCACCGCTGCCTGTGATACGAGTGAATTCTGCCTCAAAGTTTGAAAGTGTAGCCTGATGATATGTTTTCCCATTATCAACTGTTATCCAGATGGTACCGTCATAATCAACATTGACAAGTTTGTTCTGTGCTTTCAATTTGAAGTCCTCAGAAAAGCCATATTTGGCCAGGAAAGCCGCAGTATCAAGCAATTCGGATTGCGTAGGAGCAGTTACAATTGCAGTTTCAATTGTACTCTCTACAATCTGAGGTTCTTCTGTTGGAGACTGTTTAGCATTCGGTTTGCAGGCCGATGCCAATGCAATTGCAAGCAAAGTGACGGGGAGCAGAAATAGCACTCTCATCCGCACCCAAGGGGAAGACTGTTTTCTGTTCATCATATTGATACGTTTTTTGGTGGAACAATCGGCAAAGTTGCTGGTCACGCAGCAGACGCGGCGCTCCAGTGCGGCACGGATAAGGAACACCTGATACTGGTGACCGTCATAACCTTCACGCAGAACGGCGGCATCGGCCTCATATTCGTGGATCTGCTTCAGATTGCGTTTGAGCATCCAGGCTGCAGGATTGAACCACTGTACGGCGCACAACAGACTGGCCAGCAGCACGTCAACGGAATGGTGACAGAGAATGTGTGCCTGCTCGTGCGCAATGATTTCCTGCCCGTTCTCCTCAAAGTCGCGGCGGCTCATGATTATGGTATGGCGCCAGCTGGTTGGCTGGCAGTCCGAGTCCGACAGGACAAGTCGCACTCCGTCAGACAAGGTACGCGCACTGCGGCGGCTTATGGTCTCGGCACGCGCTATGCCCAACAGCAGGCGAAGCAGGAATACCACGGCACCGGCAAGCCAGATGACCGTAACAATACCGCTCCAGTTGATTTGTCTGGCAGGAGTGTATTCCGTTTCCACTACGGGCGCAATGGCATCAACCGGCCCGGCATCAGCTGTATATTCCGGCATAATGTACTCCACAGGGGTCGTCAGATATTCCGAAAGCGGAGCCGGTATTGCATCAGTCTGCTTTTCAGGCAGTGTCACACGAATCAGCGGCAGAACTGCCGACAACGCCATAATCATAAGAAGTATGCGGCGG
>JAZRYP010000055.1:0-23677 GCA_045600825.1 Bacteroidaceae bacterium | reverse complement strand
CTCAAATCGATGAACTTGAATTCGTGGTTCTTCATAGAAATATGTTTTAGACGGTTAATAAAAAAAGAGTCCCGGAACCGGCTGTAATGCGCCGGTTTCAAGACTCCATAATTAAACTATGGCAAAGATAGGTAATGATTTTGGTAAGTGCAAGGGGTTCGTGTGGTTAGTCACATTCTACTTGTGCATTTCAAAACAGATTCTTATTTTTGCAATAGAATAGTCAACCAAGAGATTGGTATCAGCTTTGTGATTATGGCATTACTGTCAGTACTTTTTTCGATGCTGCTGGCCCTGCCAATAGGGCTGACGGACACTCCCGTATCTTACAAAACATCAATCCAGGAAGGGCAGGATTCGCTCGTAATCTTGAATCTTGATTTGAAAATACAGCGCGGATGGTGTATTCCACTGGTATGCCTGCCGACGGGCCTGTAGGGGCTTCCATTACCATTGACTCGATATGCGGACTTGAACCATACGGCGGACTGAACGCCTCAGGGAAGGAGATTGAGCACTTTGATGACGTATTCGGGATGGATAATACATTTGGCTTGTTGATACCGTAAGGGAGGCCGGTCGTATTTCTTTTTCGGAATTGAACGATAGATGGCTGGAATCGGAATTGAGTGAGGATATGCCGATGTCGCGAGCCACATTCAACCGTCACAGACAGGAGATATTGGAGATTTTCGGCATCGATATAGACTGTGACCGCAGTGAAGGCAACAGATACTACATTGCCGGAGATGAGGATTTCGATTGCGATTCCATTCAGGAGTGGATGCTGTCAACACTTTCTGTAGGCAGCCTTCTGTTGCAGAGCCTGTCGCTGAAAGACCGTATTCTGCTGGAACACATCCCGTCTGCAAACGAAACTCTCAAGCAGATACTTCAGGCAATGAAGAAAAATGTGAAGATTGTAGTGGAACACAAAAATAATACTCCCCAAAATTAGACCAGTTGTCTGTCTGCTAAGTTAGTTCTTTTTTTGTTTGACCATATTTAAAATACCATGAAAAACACTTGGGGTCAGCCTAGCGGCTGGGGCAGACAGCCCTTGGTGAGCGTCCGTCATTCATGCTGCTTCACGTTTGTACGCCTCGCAAGGACGGATCCTGCCGATTCCCTGATGTGCACGCTTGTTGTTGTAATAGTCAATGTGTTTCTTTACGAGCTTGGAGTCATTTGATAAAATGCGACTAATTCAATGGAACATGAGTATTCCTGTTGGAACGAAGTTATACAGGGCGAGAGTTATTCCACCAGACAAGGAAAAACTTTGTATTGAAGAAATGGGTTGTCCTCCGGCAAAGATTACTCCGGCAGGACGAGCAAATCCGTTGGGTATTCCTTATCTGTATCTGTGTCAAGACGAAGAAACAACATTTTACGAAGTGAGGGCTCTCTATTTGGATAAACTGGGAGTTGGCACATTTAATGTAAACAGAAATCTGAAATAATTGACCTTTACAAAGGAAGTATGTCTGTATGTTGCCAGCACAATGATGCAGACTGTATAGACGTAGCTGTAAAAGAGATACAGAGCGTGACAATTCGTTGCTAGTATTTCCATCGTATTAGAGAACAAGATCTTACATATCCTTGCAGAGAAAAACACTATACTGGGTAAAGAAAAGTTTGTAGTTACAAATTATTATGTTTGTAGTTACAAACTTTTAGCGGACTAATAGGGTGCTAAAAGCGGGTTGGAAAGCCCTGCCATTTTTGACAGCCGATAGTTCTACATAGGTGGTGAACGGAACCTGTCCCCTGTTCAGCGGGGAAAATCCTCATCTGAACTGATATTTGGGACAAGTATCAGCTGATATGTATGTTCTGTCAGTTGATATTTTTCAAAAAAAAGTATATTTGCACATCAATTATGTTTCAATGCCCGATTTATAATGAAAACAGCTGCGTTCAAATTGGCTATAACTCTTCTGTTGATTGCCGCGTGTTCCAACCCCGACAATTCTGAAACGCCGCCCCACACAAATGATCCCTATTTCAAGGCTGACATCAAAGATGTTTACGTACAGGGGCCGGATGATACAGGATTCAATTTTATTGTGGATACAAACATGGAGGATGGCGAGTGGTCGGTAATGGGGAATGATGATTGGATCAACATAACAAGGAACGGCAAGGAAGTCATTATCGTTCCCGATAATATTGAACATGACCAGTCATCTTACCCTGCACCGCGCTCCTGTTTCGTTTCGGTAAAGGCTGGAACCCTGTTCGAAAAGACATTCACCGTCGTGCAGGAGGCATGGACCCGCATCAGTTCCGAATATCAGGTCAAATTGAAGGCCGCAGGTGAGACTGTAGAGGTCTGTGTGGAACATAATTGCTATGGTTGGACACCACAGACTGAAGCGACCTGGCTCACTGTCAGGAAGAAGGATTCGGCCACGCTGGTTATAACATCATCCCCCAGAGATGTGTCTGACGGAAAGCCCAGAACCGCTGTTGTGCGGCTTCAGTCAGACAGCCAGACAGATGTGTTCTGGAATATCACGGTTTCAGATGCGGACTCAGACCTGGAAAACGAGGATTATGATTACGGCAACCATTCAGACTGGGATTGATTATGAAAAATGGAATCATCACAATATCGGCTATTCTCATCCTTGCCGGATGTGTGGGGAGTGAGTTTGACGGGAACGCACTTGGCAGATATCTGGAAGCTACGATAGAAAGTGGAAAAACTTCCACCAGGGCCATTCTGATTGACAATCCGGGCGTACGCATGCAGACTGTATGGCAGGGAGGGGACTGTATCGGCGTATTCGGGGACGGAGTCTCCAATATGAAATTCGGCATCACAGAGGAAGATATTTCCGAAGACGGTAAAAGTGCAAAATTCAGTTCAGGGTATGACATTCCATCAGGTAGTCTGGTGTCCTACAGCCCATATCGTACCGGGACCACGATAAGCTCCAATGTAATTTCGCTTGATTTCCCTTCCACCCAGGTCTATTACCTGAAGGATGGCGTTGCTCAGCCGGACCCGGAAGCTAACATAATGATTGGAACGGGGAGCGCAGCGTGCGGTATAAGTTTCCGTAACGTTATGGCCATATTGAAAATCGGTCAGGTGTTCGATGAGCCGACATTGCTCAAATCAATAGAGTTCCGCGACATCTCCGGTAAATGCGTCAGCGGGGCTATGTCTGTTTCCTGGAACGGAGAAGGTCCTTTGGCGGAGATTACGGGTTCCGGCGGTATAATCACTTTGGACTGCGGAGAAGGCCTTCAGTTCGATTCCGGACAGTTGGGTGTATTTTTCATTGTGGTTCCGGCGCGGACCTACGAAAAGGGTTTTGAACTTACATTTGTTTCTGAAGACGGGGTCAAAACGGTCAGGACAGTAGGAACTGCTCAAGGAAAAACCTTGGAAAGAAGCGTAGTGTACACAATTGGAGACATTTCAAGGGAATACATGGCTGGCGCGACAAGCCGGCTGATGCCGACAGCCCAGATTATGACTCCGGAAAAGATGGACAAGGTCAAGATTACTTCTTCAACTTCCTTATTTGTATATGACGGTAACGGAATGCGTATGGAAGACTGTGACGGCCATTATATCATAATGCCGCAATTCGGAATGATGGTTCATAAGGATTTGAATCCTGTTGAAGGAGGATGGATGGTGTTTGATGGAGGAACCGACGATCTGCCTGACGGCGGGGTGTACAGGATTACATCATGCGTCAAAAGCAATGAGGAGTATTATGATGTGGTGGCTTGTCCGGAAATAAATCCGGCCGCTGCCTTCGAGAGTATCGTTGCAGGTGAACCGATGGTGGACGCTTCCGGAAACATTGATGAGGAGAAAGGCCTTCCTGTCGATATCAACGGCTACATCAAATCAATTGTGGACGAAAGTGGCAATGAACTGTACATACACATGAATTCTGCCGGCGAACTCGCATTCAGCGTAGCGGAACTGCAGAGTATGGTTGATGTTGCGACAAAGGCGGCCAAGCCTCATTCCCGCACCTACAAATCCCCCAGGTTGAGCGGAAATCTCAAATCGGATAACGCGGAACTGTCGGTCGGGGCCTCAATGACCTTCAACACCCGTCTTGCACTGGGAGTGATGCAGGGCAACCTTCAGTACGCCTGCCTGAGCGTCAATCCTCAGATAACCGTTTCTGAGAGCCTGACAATCAAATCCGAAGTTGAACTTAAGAAGAGTTTCAGATTATTTACACTCACTACACATCCTATACCGGTTACTCCCGCCGTGGCTGTGGTAGTGGAAATTGTATTCAATGCTTCTTTGGGAGTCGGTGGAAATCTTCAGATAACGGCTTCCGCCGAATCGACCACCGACCTCGGCACATATTCCATATCCTATAATGATGGAGACGGAGTTGCCTTCCGCCGCAAGGAAGTCGCCAGAGAGGTACCCGGAAGTTTCAATATGGACTTGAGCGGATTTGAAGGCTCAGTTTACGGTTCGGCTTCAATTGGAGCCCGGACATCGGTGTCCGTCTGGGGATTGATGGGATTGGGAGTCAGCACGGACTATAATCTCAAGTGCGGTTTCTTCTATGGCGATGGTACGAAGTTCGCCCTTCAGCCGGAGATAGAGTTTACTCCTGTGTTTTCATCATATTTCTGGTCCCACAAGTTTGAGGATATGACGACCAAAATTGAACTTGATCCGATATGGGAGAAATATGTCATTCCGGTTACGAAAACTGGCTATATCATAACGGAATACAACTGGTCGGACAAACAATATGATATTCCGCTGGAGAACAGCTCTATCGCCACTGTCAATCCGTCAACGGGAGTAAAGGATATAAAGTACTCCATAGATATTGAAGGTGAATGTTACTCAGACCTGAAGGTTGTGCTTCTTGTTTTCAAGGGTACTGATATCAGGATTACACCCCAGGATCCGAGTGATGCTGACGGTTCATGGTTGAAAGCTTACAAGGCTGCCGGTATAGAACACCTTTACAGTTCAGGTTATATGTGTGACAGGAAGCTGGAAGGCATTTCTGACGACCCGGATCAGGTACTGGAAGTCGGTACTTATAAAGCTGGTACTGAAAAAGGAACCTTCGAGGGTACGGTGTCCGGCGTCTTCAGTCAGGGGCAGGCTTATGGGGTAGTCCCTGCTATTTCAGTAGGCGACTATTATCGGATAATCGACACAGGTTCTTCAGCTTACTACTATAATCCGCTCATCTTCTGGTGGCCAAACCGTTCCAACGGTATGCCTTATCAGCAGTGATTTCTTTACAGCGTTTGACACACGTCAGCGTTCCGACAGACATACATTTCTTCTGCCCGAAGTTTGGTTTGCCAATATTGCAATGGAATGTATTTTTGAGCCTTCATTGTGATATGGCTCAAAACATATCGGTTTTATCGACTTCGCTTGTGATTGACTTGCGTAGTCATACTTCATGCTGTATATCTGACGGGATATTGTAAAATGTTGTACTTTTGTTATAGTTATGACATTACTTGCAATATCTGCTTTGGCGCTTTTGGCGTTTCCCGGAGGGTTACAGGATGCTCCGGTGACTTTAAATAACTCCATTTATGATGACGGAAAGGATTCTGTCACAGTGGCTTTCGATTTGAAGATTCAGCGTGGGTGGCATGTGTATTCCACAGATATGCCTGCTGGCGGGCCTGTGGGGGCATCTGTCACTGTCGATTCGATAAGCGGGCTGGAACTTTGTGGAAATCTGACAGTTGCGGGTGTGGAAATCTCGAAATATGATGATGTGTTCGGGATGGATGTGCGTTTTTTTGAAAACAGCGTGACTTTCTCACAGAAATTTCTGAAGACAGGCGGGAACTGGTATGTTGCGGGATATATGACATACGCTGCCTGCAATGATGTCAGCTGCATACCTCCGGCCAGTGTCGATTTCGAGTATTCCGGTGGGGATGCGGAGACGACTCAGTCCGGCGGAGAAAAGGATGTTATCGGGAATGTGAAGAATGTTGCAAAGGATAGCGGTGGAATGGCAAACGTTCCCGGGTATGACAGTAGTACGTGGCAGCCTGCGGAATACGATGCTGGTGCCGTTACTGCGAAGAAAAAGGGATTGTGGGGAGTATTGCTGACCAGTTTCCTCGGCGGACTGGTAGCACTGCTGACTCCATGTGTATGGCCTGTGATACCGATGACCGTCAGCTTCTTCCTGAAGCGTGCAGATACCAGAAAGTCTGCGGTTCATGACGCTGTGCTGTATGGGGTATCGATTGTTGTGGTTTATGTGTCGCTCGGTCTGCTGATTACCCTCATTTTCGGGGCCAGTGCGCTCAATTCGTTATCGACCAATGCTATGGTGAATATTGCGTTTTTCGCGATACTGGTGCTCTTCGCATTGTCGTTCTTTGGTCTGTATGAGATTACTCTGCCGTCGGGCTGGAGTACCGGGCTGAGCAAGAAATCGTCCTCGGCGGGCGGTTTTGCGGGTATATTCCTGATGGCTCTCACATTGTCTGTCGTGTCATTCTCCTGCACGGGACCTATTATAGGATTCCTGCTGGTCGATGCGGCATCGACGGGCAGTCTGGCGGCTCCTCTGACCGGAATGACCGGTTTTGCGCTTGCACTGGCCATACCGTTCGCGCTGTTCGCAATGTTTCCCCACTGGCTTCAGTCAATGCCCAAGTCCGGTGCGTGGATGGATAAGGTCAAGGTTACATTGGGCTTCATTGAACTGGCATTCTCACTGAAATTCCTGTCTGTTGCCGATATGGCATACGGATGGGGGATACTGCCGCGCGGATTGTTCGTGCTCTTGTGGATACTGATGGCAGTATGTGCAGGACTGTATCTGCTCGGTATCAATCCGTTCAGAAGGTCGGGTGGCAGACAGAAGCCTGGAGTGGTGGCTGTGATTACGGCAGCCGTGCTGTTACTGTTCGCCGTCTGGATGATTCCCGGACTGTTCGGCGCACCGTTGAAGGCAATCAGCGCGTTCACGCCCCCTATGAGTACTCAGAACATCCGCGTGACCGACGATATCGTGCTCGAACCGGACTGCACCGATTATAATGAGGGACTGCAACTGGCCGCATCTTCCGGCAAACCAGTACTTCTGGATTTCACCGGATACGGCTGCGTGAATTGCCGCAAGATGGAGGCATCGGTGTGGACAGACCCTGAAATAGCTGCCAGGATACGTGACGGGTATGTGCTTGTGTCGCTCTATGTCGATGACAAGACACGTCTTGACAGGACCGTCACCGTAATGGAAAACGGCTCACCGGTCAGAATACGTACCGTGGGTGATAAATGGAGTCTGCTGCAACGCTATAAGTTCGGTGCAAATGCCCAGCCTTTCTATGTGATAGTGGATGCCGAGGGCAGAATGCTGGCCGGTCCATATACTTTCGATACGGACAAATCACACTTCAAGGCTTTCCTTGACAGATAGCCTTATCTGCCGTTTTTCTTCTGCTGATTCATCAGACGCTCCTGTTCCTTCTGCATTGCCTCCAGTCTGGCCATCATACTGTTGGAACGGCTCTTCTTCGGATCGTTTTTCGAAGCCTGGTAGTTTGCTTCAAGCTGCCGCAGCAGTTTCTCATCGTCGGTAGTCCTGCGCAAGTACATCATAGTCAGAATACTTGTGAGAGCGTTTATGAAATAGTAATAGCAAAGTCCTGATGAGTAGTTGTTGAATGTGAAGAAGAAAATCACAGGCATCAGATACATTGACCACTTCATGACCTTCATCGCATCCTCCTGACCCGGAGCCTGCTGCTGTTGTTTCATCGATATGGCAGTGTTGATGATCTGGCTGGCGCAGAACAGTATGCAGAATATGCTCAGGTGATTGCCTATCCCCCAAATGAACTTATCCCAATGGATGATGTCGTCGAATCCTGTCAGGTCCGTAGCCCAGAGGAAACTCTGCTGCCTCAGTTCTATGGCATTCGGGATAAAGAAGAACAGGGCCATCCAGATAGGCATCTGAATGAGGGCAGGGAGACATCCTCCCATAGGGCTGACACCGTATTTGCTATAGACGGCCATCGTTTCCTGCTGCTTCTTGAGTGCATCCTCCTGCTTCGGATATTTTGCATTGACCTCATCCACGTAAGGACGCAGGGCGCGCATCTTGGCCGATGACATAAACGACTTGTATGTGAATGGATATACGATAACCTTTACTATAATGGTAAGGAGCAACAGTACTATTCCCATATTCAGTCCCCATTTGGAGAGCAGGTTGAACAGGGGGATAATCAGGAAACGGTTGAATTCGCGCACCACAGGCCATCCTAAATCAATGACCTTGTGAAGCCTGACTTTCTTTCCATCGTATGCCATACGGTTGGCGGCACGCAGGATCTTGTAGTCGTTCGGACCGAGATAGAACTGTAGTCTGGTAGGTTCACTTCCATCCGGATCAAACGGAACGTGAAGCTTTGCCGACATCTTTTTCAGATATCCGTTACCTTTCTTGTATGGTGCGGCGGCCAGTCTCGCATTGCCTGCGAAATTGTCGGCTGACATAAGTATGCAGGAGAAGAACTGGTTCTTGAAGGCAACCCAGTCAAGCTGCTCCTCCACGTCAATGCCGCGTGAACCTTTGCTGATTGCAATGTACTTGGAGCGCTTCTGGTCGTTTCGCTTGTAGGTCAGGGTGGTGTATCGCTGCTCGAACTCAAAGCCTTTCTCCTGCTGACGCAGATTCTGAATCCAGTCAATGGCAATGGCATCCATATCTGACGGGAAGAAGTCGGACATTCCGTCCGCCTGAATCTCCAGATTGACCATATAGTTGTCAGGCTTCAGCTCGTAGCGGAAGTCCAGTGAGCCGTATCCGTCGGTAAGAAGTCTCATCGTAACGGAATTCGGTCCGGCATTGACCGGCTGGAAGTACAGTTCCTTGGTGGCTATGTTGTGCTCCTTGCCGTCCATCTTCACATTCAGGCTGATTTCGGACGGATCGAAGACCACTACCTTGCCGCCCTGCTGGTCATTGTAATTGTTCAGCTTCACAGAACACGGCATTCCGCCTTTCGTGGATATGCCTATCTCGACAAGTCCGTTATTCAGATATACGATGTTGTCTTCGCCGGACAATGACGGGAACAAAGGAGAGAGCGAGTCTGCCTGCGTTGCGGTCATTATCTTGATGATAGCGGTTTCCGTGGTGTCTGCCTCGAATTCTGCCATTTTCCGGGATTCTATTTCCTGCTCATATTTCTGTTGTCTGGCGACCTCCTGTTTTTTCGGGGTGCTGAAAAAGAAAAACAGAATGAGTGCCATTCCGATAAGGAGAAAGCCAAAAGATGTCCTTTTATCCACGACTGTATGCTTTTTATATTTTTGTGGTCGCGAAAGTACAAAAAAAAGAGCAAAGTCTTTTCCTTTCGCCCAAATGAAAGTAAGTTTGCAGTTAAAAGACTGACAAATACTATAAATTATGAGAAAAATCTTTGTTCTGGCTGCATTGGCCGTATTGCCGGTTCTTGCCGGCGCTTCTGAGAATGAGGCTGCTAAGGATACGTGTTACTGGAAATTCCCAGGCTCGTCTGCATTGAAATACACGCAGAGCTTCTATTCGGACAACTGGTACAAGGGCGGTTTCAACAACCAGTCGCTTCTGGCTATGCTCACTCAGGATGCCAACTATGCGAAGAACAGAATCACGGTTGACAACAGGCTGGAGGCCAGACTCGGATACTATACCACAAAGAACGATGCCGGAGATACAGAGTTCAAGACGAATGACGATCTGTTGCGACTGACATCGAAGTTCGGTATGCAGGCTGCGAAGTCGTGGTATTATTCAGCTCAGGTTCAGGCATATACACAGTTTATGAATGTGTTCGAGAACCAGGTGCTGAAATCGAAGTTCTTTGCCCCTGTATATGCCACAGCCGCTATCGGTATGGATTACAAGCCTGTGTTTGATGACGGTAAGCTCACGCTGTCAGTTTTGCTGGCTCCTGTTGCATATAATTGCAGATATGTCAGTGATGCGGCTCTGGGACCCAACTATGGTATTGAGGAAGGCCGCAGGTTTAAGCAGGCTATAGGTTCAAGTGCCGAAGCTAACTGGAAGTGGAATATCTGGAAAGAGCTCACCTGGACGGGAAAGGCCCAGTTCTTCACGGACTATTCAAATAATGAGGTGAACATAGAGAACACGCTTGACTATGCATTTACCAAGTTCCTGGCAATCCAGCTGTTCTTCCACTGGCGTTTTGATGACAGTGTGGCATCTGATCCCAAACTCGGATATAACCAGTTGAAGGAATTTCTCACATTGAACCTTACATTCAGCTGGTAACCAATAACTTATAAGCTAGTCGAAATGTACAGGAACAGTCTGGCTCTGTTGTTGGCACTTGCCGTTGCGGCCTGCAATCCCGGACAGGGTCACCGACATTCCGCAAATACGGTAGATGAGTATGATGGGGAACATCACGAGGCTCATAATCCTTCCGAGATAGTATTCGATGAGCACAGGCAGGAGCTTTTCGGCGTGGTTTGCCGGAAAGTGGAGTCTGGCACTATGACAGAGAGCGTAAGAGTAGGCGGACGCCTGTCTGCATCGTCTGGCGGTCAGATAATGCTGGTGGCGCCGGCTTCTGGTATTGTACGCTTTGCCGCAGGAGGCCTGGCCACGGGAATGTCAGTCAGCCGTGGAACTGTATTGGCTGTGATATCCACCGAAGGTGTTGTCGGAGGTGACCGTATCGCCAAGGCGCGCGCCGCCTACGAGGCCGCTAAATCGGAGTATCTGCGCGACTCCGTACTTGTGCAGGACAATATAGTTACGGCGCTTCATTATGAGGAAAGCCGTCTGGCCTATACAAATGCCCGTGTTGAGCTGGAGGCTCTGACCGGTGGTGTCATTGACGGTCCGATTGAGGTGCGTTCGGATTTCATAGGGAAAGTAGAGAGTGTGAGAGTTACGAACGGCGAGTATGTCGATGCCGGTCAGCCGGTGGCCGTGATAAGGGCCGGAAATCTGCTTGAACTGCAGGTGGATGTGCCTGTCAGATATGCCTCGATGGCGGCTGACTGCAAGGATGCGCGCCTGCTTACCGTCCAGGGTGATGCCGTTACTGTGCGCGGGCTCGGAGGATATGCGGTGGGTTGTTCGCAGAATGCTGTTGACGGGTATCTTGCATTGACATTCATTGTACCGCAGACGGACGGACTCATAGCCGGTGTCCCGACTGATGTATGGCTGTTGCCGGATGCGGCGAAGACCGGTATGACGATACCTGCGCAGGCCGTGATAGAGGAACAGGGGGTGACAAGCGTATTCGTGCGTCTGGATGAGGACTGCTTTGAGAAACGTGAGGTTGTTCTCGGGAACTGTGACGGCAGCCGGTATGAAGTCCTGAAAGGTCTGTCGGAAGGGGAGGATATAGTTGTGGAAGGTGCTATGCACATCAAACTGGCCACAATCCAGGCTATACCGCATGGTCATAGTCATAATCACTGATTGCTGCAATGCTTGACAGGATAATTCAGTCCGCTCTGTCAGCCAGGGTGATGGTGCTTGTGCTGGCGGCCCTGCTTATTGCCGGTGGAATGTATATTACGGGAACGATGGATGTTGACGTGTTCCCGGACCTGAATGCGCCTACCGTTGTCGTTATGACGGAATCCGAGGGTATGGCCCCGGAGGAGGTGGAGCGTCTGGTCACATTTCCCATTGAGACTGCCGTGAATGGGGCGCCTTCTGTACGCCGCGTGCGCAGCACATCGTCTGTCGGCTTCTCGATAGTTTATGTGGAATTTGACTGGGGAACAGACATTTATCGTGCCAGACAGACTGTGAGTGAGCGCTTGGCACTGCTTGATCTGCCGGATGAAGCCGGTCAGCCTGTGCTAGGACCGCAGTCGTCAATACTTGGTGAGCTGCTGATAGTGGGACTGACGGCAGACACCACATCGCTTCAGGAACTCAGGACCATTGCGGACTGGACTATCACGCCGAGACTGCTGTCCATCGGAGGTGTGGCCCAGGTCTCGGTGATAGGAGGTGATGTCAAGGAGTATCAGGTGCTGCTGGACACCCGCCGAATGAAGGAACTTGGCGTTACGCTCGGTGACGTGCGTTCTGCTATGGAGGATATGAACTCCAATGCAAGCGGAGGGACGCTGTATCAGCACGGCAACGAGTATCTGATACGCGGTGTAGTGATGACATCCGACATCGATGCGATAGGCCGTTCATCTGTAGGATTGTCCAAGAATGGTAAGCCGGTGACCCTCAATGATATCGCATCCGTCAGGATAGGCTCCAAGACTCCAATCCTGGGAGTGGCGTCAAATGATTGCAGAGCGGCCGTGATAATGACTGTCACGAAGCAGCCGAATGTGAGTACGCTTGATCTGACCGGGAGGATTGAACGGGTCCTTGACGGTATGAGAGAGGATATTCCGGCCGATGTTCACATAAACTCCGATATTTTCCGGCAGGCATCGTTCATCGAAGGGTCAATAGGCAATGTGGAGAAGTCGTTGATAGAGGGTGGAATATTTGTGGTGATAGTGCTGTTCATCTTCCTTATGAACTGGCGGACTACGGTTATATCATTGGTATCGATACCTGTGTCAATTCTGATGGCCGTACTCTGTATGAAACTTATGGGATTCACCATCAATACGATGAGCCTTGGCGGACTGGCCATTGCCATAGGTTCGCTGGTAGATGACTCCATTGTCGATGTGGAGAATGTGATGCGTCATCTGCGTCAGAACGGCAGGCTGCCTGCGGGTGAGAGGAGAAACATCATATCTACGGTATTTGAGGCATCGAAGGAGGTCCGTATGCCTATGCTCAACTCCACGCTCATCATAGTGGTATGTTTCCTGCCTCTTTTCTTCCTTTCAGGGATGGAGGGCAGGATGCTTAAGCCGCTGGGTATCACATTCATTGTGTCCTTGTTCGCATCGACGCTGGTGGCTCTTACGCTGACCCCGGTGCTCTGTTCGTACATTCTAGGAGCGGACACTCCTTCAATGTCGCGCGAGACGGGACTGGTGACTAAACTTAAGGAGGTGTATGGCAGGGCATTACGCGGTGCCTTGCGCCACAGGATGCTTGTCATTGGCGGCACTGCCGTAATGCTGGTTCTGGCTATAGTGCTGTTCGTCAATTCGGGACGCAGTTTCCTGCCTCCGTTCAATGAGGGATCATTTACGATATCGATGAGTTCGCTGCCCGGCATATCGATAGAGGAATCCGATGCTTTGGGCAGACAGGCTGAGCGCATATTGCTGGATGTACCTGAAATCAGGACAGTCGGGCGCAAGACGGGAAGGGCCGAGCTCGATGAGCACAGTTTCGGGGTGAATGTCTCTGAATTTGAATGTCCGTATGTGCTTGACAATGGACGGAGCCGTGCAGAGCTGGCTGCGGATATCAGGGAGCGGCTTTCCGTCATTCCCGGAATAAATCTGGAGATTGGCGGTCCGATTGCACACCGTATAGATGCGATGCTGTCGGGAACCCGCTCGAATATTGCCATCAAGCTGTTCGGAACGGATCTTAACCGTATGTACAGGATTGGAGGTGAGATCAGACAGGCCATTTCCGGCGTGCCCGGCATTGCCGACATAAATCTGGAACAGCTTGTTGACAGGCCGGAGATAGAGATTGTGCCGCGTCGCGATATGCTTGCGATGTACGGTATAACGATACCGGAGTTCCGCGAGGCTGTATCTGTCCTGCTTGAGGGACGTGTGATGTCACATATTTATGAAGGGTACAGGAGCTTTGACCTTACGCTGAAGGTTGATACACGTGAGCGTGAGTCCATTGAACAGCTGCAGGACCTGACCATTGATGCCGCTGACGGCCGTCACATACCGCTTGCCCTGCTTGCTGACATACGCTCGTCATCCGGTCCCAATACGATAAACCGCGAGAATGTGGCGCGCAAGCTTGTGATATCCTGCAATGTGACCGGCGGAGAGCTTGGCAAGGCTGTGGCCGGAATACGCAAGGCCATCAGTGAGAATGTCACCCTTCCGGAGGACTATTACATTGAATATGGCGGCCAGTTTGAGAGTGAGGAGAGGGCATCGCGCACGATAGGGCTTGTATCAATATTCTCGGTGACAATCATCTTTATGCTTCTTCTCGGTGAGTTCCGTAACGGTGCCCAGTCATTGACAGTGCTGCTCAACCTGCCTCTGGCTCTGATAGGTGGGGTCATCGCCGTGTATCTGGACGGCGGTGTTATGAGTATCCCGTCAATCATAGGCTTCATATCGCTGTTCGGTATTGCTACCCGTAACGGAATGCTTTTGATAGACAGGTATAATGCACTGGTAATGCAGGGAATGAGTCCGGAATCGGCCGTTCTGCAGGGCTCGCTTGACCGTCTGAATCCTATTCTGATGACAGCCATCACATCGGCTCTGGCACTGCTTCCGCTGGCCCTTGGCGGTGATCTGCCTGGAAATGAGATACAGAGCCCTATGGCAAAGGTCATACTCGGAGGTTTGGTGTCATCGACATTGCTCAACGGCTTCGTCATACCTATTATGTATATCATAACGAGTAAGAAAAAATGAAAAGACTTCTGTTGCTCAGCCTGTGCATACTGACTTGTGCGTCAGTGTATTCCGAGGATAGTATGACGCAGATTCTGGATATGATAGCGGAGGACAGCCCGCGTCTGAAGGCTGCGGCCCAGGCATATATGACCGAACGGGCGGACAATGCCAGGATTCGCGCGCTGGATGCGCCTGAGATGGAATTCAATATGCTGTGGGGAAATGACGGCATTGGCAACAGAAACGATGTCAAGGTCACGCAGTCTGTCGATATGGCTACGATTTCAGGAAAGAAGGGCAGTCTGGCAGCGAGTCTGGACAGGCAGTCCTCATATCATTATCAGTCGGAGTACATCGAAGTCCTGTACGATGCACGTATCCTGCTTGCCGATATTGTCTATTACAACCGTCTTATTGAGACATTGGACAGCTATCAGTCCGCTATGAAGGCCTTGTACGACAAGACAGAACGGAGTCTGAAAGCAGGTGAGGCCACATCAATCGATATGGGTAAGGTCAGATTGCAGCTGTCGTCGGCACGTACAGCCACGGCAGTCGCGGTTACAGAGCGTGCAGCCTTGATAGAGAGGCTCCGTACCGTTTCCGGCCATCCGGATATTGACTTTACAGGTACTGTCTATGAGTGCGATGAGCTGCCGGTCGATTTTGGCTCCTGGCTTGAGACGGCTGTCGCCGGCAGTCCGATGATGCGCTATCTGGATTCCAGGGTGCAGAGCAGTGAGTTCCAGCTTGATATGGATAAGATGGCGTGGGCTCCCAAGCTTGATGTCGGCTATATGGCGGAACTTGCCAGAACGGATAAATACCGTGGCGTGACATTGGGCGTTTCCATTCCTCTGTGGAGCAATTCCCTGAATGTCCGCAGGAGCCGTTCCGCTGTCAGTCAGGCGGTGGCTGAGAACGACTGGCAGAAGCAGGAGTTCATAACGCAGGCCACCAATGCCTGGAACAGTGCGCACAGTATGGCGGAGATAGCGGCGGAGAGTCAGAGGGATCTGGAACTGTCAGATACGCGTGCGCTTCTGGACAGAGCCCTTGAGGCGGGTGAACTGTCAGTGTTGGACTATCTGATAGAGTCCGGAATGTATTACGATGCCGTCAAGGAGAACCTGAAGGTGCAGCAGCAGTATCATCACGCTCTGTCCGAGCTTTACCGCTTCGCTCCGGCAGAAGATATTGAATGAATCCGGTCAGCCGCGTTTCAACGGGCTGTCGGGCTCCTTTGCCATATAATTGTATTCCAGCCTGTCGGTAAGCTTCGGCGCAATGCGGCACAGGAACAGCAGCATCTTGCTGGTGAATGTCAGCGTGGCGCGTCTGCGGCGGTTCTTTATGCATCTCAACATAATGTGGGCCACTTTCTCGGCTGACATCATCTTGTCCTCTGATCGCGGTGTATCGCCCTGTTCGCTGCCGTCTGCCACCAATGCCGTCTTACGTATATTTGATGCCGTGAACCCCGGTGCGAATACCAGTACGTGCAGTCCGGAATACAGATTCTCAACTCTCAGAGTGTCAAGGAAGCCGTTGATGGCAAATTTCGATGCCGAGTATCCTGTGCGGGCGGGGAGTCCCTTGTAGCCGGCCGTTGAGATTACACCTGTCACAGAGCCTTTCGACTCCAGCAGGTAGGGCAGGGCGAACTTGGTGCAATAGACCGTACCCCAGAAATTGACGGCCATCAGCCGCTCCATCACTGACAGGTCCATATCGTTGAACATAGCCCTCATTGATATTCCCGCATTGTTGATGAGTACGTCTATGCGCCCGAATCTGCCGATGGCGGCATCAATCAGGGCCTTGCAGTCTTCCTTGACGGATACGTCTGTCCTGACGGGCAGTACTTCCGCGCTGGCGGAAAGACTGTCCGCTATCTCCGCCAGCTTCTCCATTGAACGTGCCGCAAGTACCAGCTTGGCACCATAACCTGCACATTCCCTTGCAGTTGCCAGTCCGATTCCGGAGCTTGCCCCTGTGATGATAACAACCTTGTCCTTGAAAAATTCTCTCATTGTATCATTTCATTTCTTTCCCCGTGTCACAAAAATAATAGATATTTCTCAAGAATGCGGATAATTCCAGATATTCTAAAAAACTCAAGTTTCGCATGTGAAACTTGAGTTCCAGCCGTTCTCGGCTGGGTCCTCCCCTGAGGGGAGGATGTAGGTGGGGGTCATACAAGGATATTTTTATTCAAGTTTCGCCTTGGAAAGCCCTGAATGACAGTAATTGGTAATTCTGCGAAACTTGAATAAAAAACTGTTTTGAAAAGTTCGATTAAAAATTTAAGACAGCCCCTACTGTCACAGTAGAGGCCGTCCTGACAACAAAGAAAAATAATTATTCGAACCAGTATTTTTTGCCGCTGATGATGTAAAGGCCATGCTGTGGTGTAGTTACCGCGCGGCCGTACATATCATAGATTATTGTATCGTCAGCTCTCTTTTCGGGGAGGGAGACTGAAGTCGTAGGATTATCATTCGTGTAACAGCCGTTGTCATAATAGACCTGCTTGCCAAAGAACGATGGATACAGTTCCTCGCCAAGCGTCTGACAGAAAACAATTACGCTCTGGTCACCGTTCAGTTTCCAGGCAATCTCACCATCTGACATCTGCTGCTCGGTCACAAGCGTCTCACCATCGGCCACCTTGTCATAAAGAACTGTCGAGAAAGCGTTTTCCACTCCGCTTCCTGCAGCGGCCGTTCCTGTAATGATGGAACCCTTGGTAGCAGCATCAGAAACTATTTCACCTGTGTTATAGACATTGGCAACCTTGGCTGCGGCAGCGGCAGAATACAGGTAAGCGATACCGGCCACATTTCCAGTACCCGCAATGTCAGCGCGGTTATATGAATTCGATATACTGCCGGCTGCAGCCTGCACGTATGCGCTGATTCCGGCTGCACAGGTGCTAGATGCACTGATTCCGCCATAGTTGGCACAGCGGTCAACAGTTGTGGCACCATTCATGTATGCAACGATTCCTGCCGCATACTGTTTGCCGCTGACCTGAGCATAGTTGATACATCCGGTAATGGACGATGCCTTTGCGTATGCTGCAATTCCGGCTGCGTAGTTGGCGGTAGATATTACTGTTCCGCCGACACTGAGATTGCTGACAGATGCTCCTTCGGCGTATCCGAACAGAGCCTGGTATGTCTTGGTTGAATTGATGTACAGTCCGTCAATTCTGTGACCCTGACCATCAAAACTGCTCTTGAAAGTCGTTGAGTTGTTTCCTATCGGTGTCCAAGGGAAACCGATCAGGTCAATGTCGTCGGTAAGAACCGCATTGCCGTTGTTTCCGGCATTGATATGCTGTGCGAACCAGGCCAGTTCATAGCCTGTGCCAATCTGATAGACGTTGTCAATCAATGCAGGCTCGCTGATGCTGTCTCCGTTCCAGTTGAAGGCCGTAACCTGGGGCAATTCAACATTGACAGTTATTATTGGTTCGGATGTCATATCTGTCATAATGCTACCACGGGTGTATCCGAAGCCCGGGGCGGTAACTTCATAGTTGAATTTGCCGTAATATTTCAGAGGATAGCGGCCCAATGAATCGGCAGTGATGACATTGCCATTGCGGTCTGTCACAACTACTTCAGGATTGTCAGCGTTTGTCACATTGACCTTAGCCAGAAGTTGGATGACCGTTACCGGAATATTGACATCGGGCACTGCGCCGAAATATGTCTTGTGTGATATGGCAGTGAAGTTGGGACTGCGGCCTCCAATCTTGTCCAACAGACGGTGATTGCCTATCGGGTCGCCGAAACCGTTCACCTGCAGCACGCCTTCGCTCAGGCGGATAGTGTCGCTTGCATCGTCCGGTATGGAAACAGTCACAGCCTGCGCCGATGGAGTACCTGCAAAATTGTACTGGTTGCTGCCCAGAATCAATGCTGTTCCGGTAGGAACGCCATTGTAAGTGATGTATGCCGACATGTTGTATATGCCCGCCATCTTGTTTGCCGGATGATACAGTCCGCTGTACTGCACCTTGACCTGATCGCCCGGACAGAACACGTCGCTGCCGGGATTTGAGACATTGCTGATTGTCCGTTTGACAGGCTTTGCCGTGAACACCTGATACACGTGACCTCCGTCAGTTCCCGTCAGGTGTACAATCTGACGGCCGCGGCGCAGCTTCAGGGTATATGTTGAATCTTGTCCGGCAACTTCCTGGAAACCGTTTTCGTATGAAACGCCATTCTCACTGATGATAGGGTAGCAGATTTCAACTTTTGCCACACCGTCAGGCTGGAAAGTATATTCGTAACAACTGTCCTCTTCCAGATAATAGAAGCAGTCGTGCTCGGCATCCACATACTTGCCTGCATTCTTTAGTGTCTCGGTATTATATTTCTCGTTGATGACCATCCCCGTTTCAAGACCGGTGGGGTCGCCATCGACACTCACGACAAAGACACCTGTGTTTTCGGGCCACAAGGCGCTCCATTCTTCGCCGCCAAGATAAGTGGATTTTACCTGCTTGGCCCACTGGTTCAGGTTGATGGCATCGTATGTGACAAGCACAATGGCTTCACCCCGGGCATCGGCCTTCAACATTGCCCAAGGGTCGGTCGTGGTATTGGCATTGTCTATGCTGACGGCCGTTGAAAGTGATTTTCCATCTATGTCAAATACCGTATAATGGTAGTCCGGCTCAATGAAATAGTTGTTGGTGGAATTGTCTGTGAGCTGCCAGTCGCGCTGTGCAAGAAGGTTGTATGTCTGGCCGCTGCTGAGTTTCAGGTGCCCGCGCTCATTGATGTTGAGCAGAATGTTGGCAACATTGTACTTGTTGTTGTCAGTCGGATCAGTGTCCATATATCGCGGATCGGCATCAAGGTCTGCTGCTGTGAACGCAAATTCGGGGCACTGGGTCTGCTCAATGTAATAGACGAACTTGCCGGCTACGGTACGCTTTCCTTCCTGCCACAGACGGAAGTTGTACGTGTTGCCGTCAGCAAGCCGGTAATTGTAAGTGACTGTCTCGCCACCGGCTATGGTGTCAGTCGGCTGAATCGGCGTGAACGGGACATAATGGACCGAACCTGAGCCGTTAGAACCGCCCTCCTTCCTGAAAATGCCGAAACTGGCTGCAGCAGGGAACGAAACAGAAAAACTGCCTCCCATCGGAATGGCTATGTTGGACGTAGTGTTTGCGGTAAGAGTGGCACTGGCGTATGCGTCCATATATCCGGCTTCGACAAGCGAATCGCAGGGATGCAGTGTGCAGTTGTATGATCCGCCATTGACAATAAGGCAGGCCTTTGCCCCGGCAGTAGAGCTGACACCCAGTGTCACGGGTATGTATTTTCCCTCGCGTGTGCGGCAGGACAGGCCGGTGACCGTGTAGTCCTGATCCATCACCCAATCCTTGTTGCTGGCTTTGATTGAAGTCACGGTCCAAAGTTGCAGTCCGATACTGTCGGTCCCAACTTCCAGTTCAATAGTACCGTTCAGATTGTCTTTTGCATCGAAACCGCTTATTACATACGTCTGGGGCTGAATGCTGTTGAAGATGTACATATTCTTTCCTCCAACCACAGCGATACTGTCCTGACGGATGGTATCGCCGCTTTCCTTCTCTGTCAGGACCATTGTTTTGGTCGATGTGTTCATAGTGACAGTGACCGGTGTGGCCATTGCGACCTGAACTGCAGCGCCTGCTATCAGCGCAAGAAACAGATTCTTTTTCATTTTTTTCATTTTTATGGGGTTATTTATCGTTTGAAATGTATTTCTTTCCGTCCTTTATCAGTATTCCCCTTGAGCCAGGCAATACCCTGAATCCTTGAAGGTTATAGATTGTTTCGCTTTGCAGGTCACTTTCATCATACCGTATATCATCAACCGCAGCCGGTTTCCAGTCACCCAAAGCCAGAAAATGTCCGGGGTTGATGTAGAGCTTGTAACTGCCTATGTACGAACCTTCCGGTGTCCACTGGTGAAGTTTGCCGGGAGAATTGAAATCGCCGTTCGCATCGGTCGCATAAATGTAGCCGGTATATGGATTGACATACAGGCCGTATGGTGATGAAATCTTTGTGCTTATGTCTTCCGATACCGTTCCCGGCAGACTGTCTTCAAGTCCATCTGCGCCGTCTGTCCTGAACATCAGTTCCGGGTCTATCAGAGCCGTATTGAAACGGTATTCGTAGGTGTAGTAGCTGAATGACGAGCCTATGGCAAAGAACTTGCCGTCAAGTGTGGCGCAGTTGTACGTGGCTGGTATGTCATCCAGCACCATAAAACATCTGCTTTCACCGTCAAGCGCCTTCTGGCAGTCAAAGATTATGGAACAGGCCGGTGTGTCATAATAGTCTCCAGGGGAGTTGATGCACAGGTACCGACCCGTCTGCGACATCTTGCCGTAAAGGTTAATGACTCCGGTATCCACATCACGAATCCTCGTCATGGTGACGGCATCGACAATGGAAACCGTGGTCTCGTACTCGTGGTCTTCCTGAAATGCGTAGCCGCCGGTATTCGCAATGAACAGACATCCATTGTAATAAGCTATTCCTTCCGGCTCGTAGCCCACTTCACAGCATTTCACTACCTTGAAGGTTGTCAGATCGACCTTGGCAACAAAGCCTTTTGTGCATTCCCACAGGCCACCGGTGGTAGAACATTCGTGCCCGTACGATGTTATGTACAGATACTCTCCGTCAGTTGCCATCTTGCGGTTGTTGGGCACGTCCTCGGTGGCGGTAACGGCTGTTCCGTCAGTTCTTATGTACTGGATAATGTTGGACCAGTTCACAGCAATTGCAATCAGGTCAGGCCCGACCTGGATGATGTCATTCGGCGTGTCACCTATCCCGTAACCGTTGGCCTCCTCGAACCATTTGTTGGACACGATGCGTCCGTCTTCGAAATAGCTGATGCGGGCGTTGTTGGACTGCCAGTTGCCCTCGTTCAGGATAATCAGCCGTTCCTGCGCATTCAATTGGAACAGACAGACTGCAAACAGGAATGATATTGTGAATCGTCTCATAGCTTATATGTCAATGATATTTTGAAATTGCGCCCCGGCATCGGATAACGCTGAATCATCTCGTACTGCACGTCAAGAAGGTCATTCACCTCAATGCTGAGACCCCAGTGCGGGAAATCCGCCGACAGTTTCAGATCAATGTTGTCGTATGGGCTGAGCATATCCTCGGGGTCGGCATACGACCACATACGTTCCGATACGTGCAGATGGGAAACTGAGAGAGTCAGCATTTTCCAGGCTCCCATAACAGTCACACCGCTTGAAAAACGGGGCGAATAGCAGATGACCATATTCCAGCTTTCGTCATCCTCCGAGCCGGTGCGGTTGCGGTCATCCTGAAGGGTACACGATGCCGTCACTCCCGCGCTCCAATCCCTTGCCTGACGCTGAATGGTCATACTGCCATTAAGTCCGTGACAGAGTGTTTTTCCATAATTGAGCATGGACCAGGTATATGTGCCCTTCATCGGAAGACACACGATACGGTCAGTTATGTCGTTGCGGTATGCATCGGCCTGAATAGAGAAGTTCCACAGGCCGGGTGTGGCGTGATATTCAAGACCGATGTTCCATTGGCGGGTGAACTCGGGTTTCAGATTGCGGTTGCCGGCCTGGGTATAATAAAGGTCATTCAGTGTAGGGGCACGGAATATCTGCTTGTACCAGACTCTGGCTGTGAGCCCCCAGCGGGTGTATGAGAGTGACAGACTTGGAGTTGCCTTGAAAAGCGGGTCCGCCGCGCCCACATTCACTTTCGTCCAGTCCTTGTAATACTGTCCTAGATACGATGCCGCCACGTTAATACCTTGCATATTGGCCATCACCGCAATGACCGTCTTGGTATCCAGTCTGGTTACCCGGTCAAAGAATTTCAAGTCAGAGTTGAGACCGGTCAGGCGCGCATCGGCTCCGGTATTGATCGAGAGCCATGAAACTGGTGTGAGACAGTATGAAAGAGCCGTGTATGCATCGTTCTGGCGGTAATGGTTGTCAACACGCGCAGTGTTCTGATTCTCGGGATAATCTGTACAGTAACGCAGGTATTCCCAGGCATACTTTGCGGTAGCCTTCAGACGGTGACGCTCACTAAAGGCATGGTCCCAGGTGCCTTGGACAAAGAAATCGCGGTCCCATTCACGGCCCACATTGTCATACTTGTCACTGAGACGTCTGACGATGCCGCCCGGACAGCCGCGCTCGGAAGTATAATAATAAATGTGGCTTTGGAAATCTCCCCCAAACAGGGCTGCTTCGACACGCAGATACTCTATGTCGGAATTGGCACGCACTCCAACAGTATCCTCGTAGCGGGAATGGTAGCGGAACGGATAATCGCCCTTGGAATTGAGATACTCGGCATCTACAAAGCCCTGAATACGGTCTTTTGCCAGCTGCCAGTTGGCCTTGCCGCCCCAGGTGTGGAACGATGCAGCCTTCAGCTGGACTGACAATGAATCGCTGGCCGGCCGGCGTGTCTGCATATAGACAGTTGCCCCCGATGCATATTCCGATGCGCTCTGGCACTGGTTCAGACGGTTTGCATTGTACAGCGATACCGATTCCAGCGTACTCAGCGAATACTTGCCCAGATCGACCGTCCCGTTCTGGGCATTTGTGATTCTGACCCCGTCTATGAACACTCCAGTGTGCTGTGCCCCAAGCGAACGTACATTGATGGTCTTCAGTCCACCCAGTCCGCCATAATCCTTTATCTGTACACCGGCAAAGTATTTAAGGGCATCGGCTATGGAAGTTGATGCAAGTGCCTGCAGCTGTTTTCCATCAAGCGTCTGCTGTGTTACAAGCTGGCGCTCCCGGTGCTCTGCCTTTATTACAACCTCGTCAAGGGCTCTTGAAATGGAGTCCTGATCGCTGGCATGACACAACGGCACGAAGGCACATACCAATAGGGGCAATATGAATGCTGTTCTACTGTTCATCCCAACCCGTACACCTGCAGGTAAAGAAACGCTAAGTGTTACTGGCTGGTCTTCTGACTTGTCCCTTCTTACGCGCCTTCCCAGGAGAATTCCCAGTGGCATGGTGGCGTAAGAAACGAATTTGGGACTTACAGCAGCAGGTACTGTTACGGATTCACACCGTATTCCAAA
>JAZRYP010000054.1:0-11036 GCA_045600825.1 Bacteroidaceae bacterium | reverse complement strand
CTCAAATCGATGAACTTGAATTCGTGGTTCTTCATAGAAATATGTTTTAGACGGTTAATAAAAAAAGAGTCCCGGAACCGGCTGTAATGCGCCGGTTTCAAGACTCCATAATTAAACTATGGCAAAGATAGGTAATGATTTCGGTAAGTACAAGGGGGTCGCACAATGTTCTTTCGGGTATTTTATGTAAGTTTGCTTTAATTCATTAACAAAAGTATTGCAATTTACATGGCTTGTAATTCTGATTTTGTGCAATATATTGTTGACCAATGCAGCGATGCCGGTGTCATCATGGCAAAAAAGATGTTCGGGGACTATTGTCTCTATTGTGACGGGAAGGTTGTTGGTCTGATCTGTAACAATAATCTCTATCTGAAGCAGACCAAAGCCGGAAAACACCTGCTGAAGGAAGAAGTCCTGCGTCCGCCGTACGATGGTGCGAAAGATTATTTCTTCATCAGCGATGTGGATGACAGGTGGTACCTCTCAAATTTGGTAAAAGCGATGCTAGGTGAATTGTAAATTCCCGGTTATCGATTTCTCCGATAAATCAAAAATGTGAACAATTACGAATAAACAGAAATAGTTATCACCTCCCAAGACAAATATTTTATATTTTTACAGCACCACTAGACCGAAAATAATTATGATGAACAGAAGAACTTTCGTAAGCGGAATGATAATGCTTATGTGCATACTGGCTATTGTTTCGTGCAAAAGTGCGCTGGTATCATCCAAGGTTGAGGTGCAGCAGGCTTCAGCAGATAACGGCTATCCCGAGTTCGAGGACGGAAAAGTGTGGTTCAATCAGGACGGTACTGCACGCGTATTGACGTACGATGGCGCAGATGTCACGATGAAATCGTCCAATGTGGCATCGTATCTGGCAAAGTACAAGGGGTACAGGACCACACGTATGTCACTCAGGTTTACATATCCCATTGACGGACTGGCCGATGTTCAGCAATACGCAGGACAGTTGTATTCCAAGGGAATCAGGATTGCGGTGGCTGGCAACGATGAGATGCTTGGAAATATGACTATGCCGGAATACCGCCGCGCTATGATTTATGACTGCGGGAATGGTGAGTACCGCTTTGAGCAGAACTGCAACTCACAGTTCGGCCCACGCAACAAATATCCCAACCTGACCATCACCGGTAATGTTGGGCTTATGGAGAGGTGGATTTCAATGTTTGACGGTCACGGAGTGGCCATATATCCGGAGTCGATGCCATACGCTGATGCCGCCCGTATGGCAGAAACCGCTTGGAAGACCGGTAAGGGACAGGTTTCGCTTGTTGATAGCGAAAAAGGAATCATCACTGTTATACCGGCCGGCAGCAGACTGGCCGATGAGTATCCCGGATGCACTGCCGCCGAAGTGGCAGAGCGTCTGAACGCTAAAGTCTCGACAGATTATTTCACAAAAGGCACACGCTTACAGGAGCCGCGAAGTGACTATAATTCCGCTCCGGGGGCCTTACACGTGACCGATGTCATAAGAACTCCCGATGAGACTGTACTGATATATTCGGCAATGCAGGGTCCGGATCTGTGGCTTACGGCAATATGCAACAATGAACTGTATGCTGATGGCAAGTCGTACAAGTCAACTGGGCACGAGGGACTGAACGGTTTTGAGAATGCGTATTTCTGGAGTCCGGATTACGGTACATACATAATGAACGAGCATTTTCCACCACTGCCCGAAGATGTCGGTACAGTCGATTTGCGTGATGCCGACTCCCACTCACTTCTTATAAAGAATCTGCAGGTTTCGCCTAATGCTGCGGCAGAAAGGAATTTCACTTCAAGGCCGTTCTATGGGGTACGGCAGATACTGGAAAAGAACCAGATACATACAGATCAGGCTGATGTGATATCGGTACGGCAGGGTGACTTCTCGGACAAGGAGACTGTGTTTTATCTGGAAATGGCCATTATGGAGCCTCAATCATTCCTGGGATATGTGGGCAGTGATTTCAAACTCACACTGGCCGATGGTCATATACTCAATGCTGTCAGAGTGGATGGTGTACCTACGGACGAGGACTTTGACCGTCACGGTGACCACGTGAGCACCCCGTTCCAACTGATTTTCCCGCCAATTTCCGATGAGGATTGGGCAAAGGGTGAACACCACCTGACAGGTGTTGTCTGTCACGAGGATATGGATTTTGCCATAAACGGTCAGAGCAGTGCTATGCTGGTTACTACAGAGGCGATGGTTGAATTTCCGGAAAAGACTTTCAGTCAGTGCTATATCAATATCGTACCGGGATCGGAGCCGGATGGCAAACGTTACGGTATATCATCAATATCATTTGACGGAAAGGACAGGATGACTGTCATCGGCGATGAATCGGGCATACTTGGTGACGGAGACTTCACAATATCTGAAAGGAGTATTATTTCAGGCAGTCAGGGTCAGTTCAAGATTACAGGCAATGGGAAGGAATTCATCTTGAGGTCATCATATCTGTCAGTGGCTGGCATCAGCATATACACTATGGAGAATCCGGCATCGGACAATCAATCCGGCTTCGTCATTTCAATAATTGAGCAAAAGAGCGACGGGAATCTCAGAGTAATTGTCAATGAATAAGAATTAGGATCTGTATGGCATTGAACTGGATTTGGATAGCATTTTTTCTGATAGCATTCGTAATTGCTGTAGTTCATCTGATTGCTACCGGCGATGCCGGCATTTTTCAGGAGATGATGGATTCCACGTTCAGCTCTGCCAAGACGGGCTTTGAGATATCCATCGGTCTGACAGGGGTCCTGTCGCTGTGGTTGGGTATAATGAAGATTGGCGAGAAAGGCGGGCTGGTAAATGCTCTGGCACGTATGCTCAGTCCTGTGTTCCGCCGCCTTTTCCCGGATTTGCCCAAGAATGACCCGGTGTATGGCTCCATATTCATGAATCTGGCTGCGAATATGCTCGGTTTGGACAATGCCGCCACGCCTATGGGCCTGAAGGCGATGGAGAGGATGCAGGAACTTAATGCGAAGAAGGATACGGCTTCCAATCCGATGATAATGTTCCTGGTTCTGAATACCTCAGGGCTGACAATCATACCGGTAAGCATTCTGGTCTATAGGGCGCAGATGGGTGCTGCACAGCCTGCAGATGTGTTTCTGCCGATACTTATTGCCACTTTCTTCTCGACAATGGTGGGCTTGCTGGCCACTGCGCTTGTCCAGCATATCAGGTTCGACAAGGTGCTGATACTGTTCCTTGGCGGAATGAGCCTTGCTGTAGCACTGATAATATGGGGCTTTATGTCATTGCCTCCGGTCAGGATAGGGACTCTTTCCACATCGGTTGCCAATGTGCTTCTGTTTGTTGTAATCATAGGTTTCATCCTGTCGGGCATCTTTGCCAGAGTCAATGTCTATGAGGCGTTTGTAGAGGGTGCTAAGGACGGATTCACTACGGCGGTGCGCATCATTCCATATATGATTGCCACTCTGGTTGGAATAGGAGTGTTCAGGGCTTCCGGTGCGATGGATGCCCTTACGGACGGCATAGCGTGGATAGTCGGCAAGTGTGGAATTGACAGCAGTTTCGTACCTGCACTGCCTACTGCGTTCATGAAGCCTCTCAGCGGCGGAGGCGCGAGGGGACTGATGATAGATGCGATGACGACATACGGAGCAGATTCCTTTGTGGGCAGGCTGGCGTGCCTGTTCCAGGGTTCGACGGATACCACGTTCTATATTCTGGCCGTATATTTCGGCAGCGTAGGAATCCGCAATACACGCTATTCGGTGCTTTGTGGTCTGCTGGCGGACTTCGCGGGAATATTGACCGCCATATTTATGGCTTATCTTTTCTTTGGTGTATGATTTCCTTCACGACTGATAATGTAAAGATGCCACCCATATCAAGACGACTGGTACGGGAATGGGTAAGGCTGGTGGCTGAATCGTATGGGCGTGTGGAGAATGGCATAGGCTATCTGTTCTGCGATGATGACAGAATTCTTGAGGTCAACCGTCAGTTCCTGGGACACGACTACTATACCGATATAATAACCTTTGATTATTCTTCGGGACGGAAGATAAGTGGGGACCTGTATATCAGCCTTGACACGGTACGCAGCAATAGTGAGAAATTCGGTACGGACTATTCCGAGGAGTTGCACAGGGTGATAATTCACGGTGTGCTCCATTTGTGCGGAATTAACGATAAGGACCCCGGGGAGCGTGCCAAAATGGAATCGGCCGAGAATAAGGCACTGGAAATTTTGAAAAAACTGGTAGAAAATGAGAATAGGGAGAATTAATCTTTGTGTGCTGATGCTTGCCTGTGCCACAATGACGGTGGCTCAGGAGAGGCTTGTCCCGGAGACTGATTTTGCGCTCCTGCAGAAGGCGCGGCAGTATTTTGACAGCCGTGATTTTGCGGTTGCATCGGACTTTGCATCGAAATGGAGCGCAGTGGCGGTGGAGAAGGATGGCCAGATGATGGAAGAGGTTGAATATATGCAGGTCGTATCGGCAGCGGAAATGGATCCGGCAGGTAGCAAACAGGCTCTTGTGGCATTTCTGGAAAAATATCCCAAGTCAATATGGAATAACCGGATAATGGCGCTGACAGGGATATCGTGTGCCAGATCGGGCGGGTACGATGAGGCGTTGGGTTGGTTTGACAATGTTGATCCGGAGCGTCTCGACAATGCTGATTGCAGTCAGGAGACTTTCTGTCACGCCCTGTCATTGATTAAGACAGGTCAGTTGGAGAGGGGATATGTGATGCTGAGCGTACTTGACAATCTGGGCGGATATGATGAGGATGTGGATTTCTACAAGGCATACGTTGATTATCACGAAGGACGATATGCGACTGCGGCCGAGGGGTTATCCAAATCTTATAGGAATCAGTCATACCGTGATTGGGCATCGCTCTATTCCGCAGAGATGGCTTTGCGTGACGGTAATGCCACGGCGGCGATGAATACTGCCACAGAGTTGCTTGACGAAGATTCGGATCCGGATGTACAGGTGGAGGCCGAGCGTATTCTAGGTGAGGCATATTTTGCATTGGGACGATGGAGTGAAGCTGATGAGATGCTGACCAGCTATATTTCCGGCATTGACAATCCCGCGCGTCTGGACTTGTATCAGTTGGGTATGGCAGCCTGGGAACAGGGCGATTATGTCCGCGCGCTGGAATATCTTGGACGTGTATCAGACGATGGGGATGAGCTGGAACAGAACTCCTGGCTGCATAGGGGACTTGCATCACTTGCATTGAGTGACACGACATCGGCGGTCTTTGCATTTGAGCGTGCGGCATCGATGAATGTGAGCAGAAAATTGGCAGAGCAGTCACTCTATAATTATGCAATGTGTGTGCACGAGGCCGGCTATTCTCCTTTTGCAGAGCCGGTCAACGCCTTTGAGAGATTCCTGAACGAGTTTCCGGAGTCATCTTATCGTGACAGGATAAGTGAGCGGATAGTGGATGTATATCTGCAGTCAAATAATACCGATGCGGCTCTCGCATCAATAGACAGGCTTCAGAATCCTGATTCCAGGATATTGGCGGCCAAGCAGAGACTGCTGTACAGCAAAGGTGCCGAGCTATATGCGTCGGGCAGATATCCGCAGGCTGCTGAATATATGGGCAAGGTGGCGGATATGGGCGGATATGACAGGCAGCTTGCCGCAAATGCCTTGTTCTGGCACGGCGAGACAAATTTCAGGCAGAGGAGATACACGCAGGCATTGTCCGACTACAAACGGTATATGAATATGACATCCGGTACTGAGCTGTATGGACTTGCACTGTATAGTTCCGGTTACTCATCATACCGTGTATCTGACTGGGATCAGGCTTTGTCGGATTGGAGTCTTCTGGCGGAGAAGTATTCATCGGGCGTATCCGCTAAGGTAATGGCCGATGCCTTCTCGCGTATGGGTGACTGCTATTTCTACAGACACGATTATATAAAGGCGGAGGAGTGTTATGGAAAGTCCGTTGGAACATACGCTGAGAGTGGTGACTATGCTTTGTTCCGGACAGGTCTGTGCAAGGGTCTGCGCAAGGACTATAATGGCAAGGTTTCAATGATGGAGCGCCTGTACGCGGAATATCCATTGTCGGCATATTGTGCGCCGGCACTTTACGAGGAGGCCCGGGCATATCAGCAGATGGATAAGTCTGCCAGTGCAATCGAGGTGTTCAGTCGCCTGATGTCACGGTATCCGGAGGGTGATCTGACCCGGAAGGCATCGGCAGAGACAGCGTTGATATATTATCAGAATGATGATTACGATAAAGCCGCCCAGGCGTACAAAAAGGTTATAGAGAACTATCCTGGCAGTGATGAGGCTCAGACGGCGATGAGGGATCTCCGTTCGGTATATGTCGAAACCGGTAAGGTCGATGAGTATGTGGCGTATATGGAGAAGGTCTCCGGATTTGCTCCGCTTGCTGCAGATGAGAAGGATTCCCTGACATATATATCTGCCGAGATATTGTTTACACGTGGTGATTCGGATGGTGCGGAGAAGGCTTTTGACAATTATCTCACGAAGTATCCGACAGGAAAGTATTCCGTGAATGCCAATTATTACAAAGGTCTGATATGCATAGAGCGGAATGATGACAGAAAGGCTTTGGAGTGTATGTCGCTGGTGGCCGGCAACGAGCATGGCAGGTTCTACCAGAGTGCTATGGAGAATGTCGCAGGACTGGCCTACCGTCTAGGCGAGTACCGTCAGTCGCTGGATGCATATAAACGTCTGTATGCGATGTCACGTTCTGCGGAGCAGACCAGAGGGGCGCTCCTGGGAATTGTCCGCAGCGCATACGCGGAGAATGATTATGATACCGTTATTGAGTATGCGGACAAGGCAATGGAATCCAGACTTGATTCCGATCAGGAGACCGAGATCAGGTATGACAAGGCCGTGTCGTTGCGTGCCAATAAACGTAATGACGAGGCTCTGGAGGAATTCCGTATGCTTTCTGCCGATACCCGTACTGCTTACGGGGCTGAGAGCAGTTTCATTGTCAGTCAGATGCTGTATGATGCCCACGACCTTAGCGGGGCCGAGAAAAACATTATGGATCTTATATCTGCCGGTACATCGCACTCTTACTGGCTGGCACGCAGTTTCATTCTTCTGTCGGATATCTATGTGGCACAGGATAAGCGCATTGAGGCCAGGCAGTATCTGCTGTCGCTGAAGCAGAACTATAAGCAGGATGACGATGTTGCACTGATGATTGAGGAGAGACTTTCTGTTCTTGAATAATATAGAATTAAGGACTATGAGAAGATTGGGTATTGAGATATTGTGTCTGGCATTTCTGCCGGTGCTTGCATATTCACAGGATAATAAAGGCCAGCTTCCGTCACGAACAATGACGATAGAGGGAATCTATGACGCAGATGTTACTGATGCGGATAAGATAATGCCTGTTCCAGGGAAGCTTAAAAACAAGCCTGTCAGCGGCAGGCCTGACTATCTGTTGGATGCCAATCCGTTTATGGAGTATCTCAGGGACGGTATGGATGCACCAGACAGCATATACAGGCAGGCAAAGCGTTACCCGGCCCTGATAAAGCTGGGATACGGAGTGCGTGGCGAGTTGGATTTTCTGGCTGATTACCGGACCAGGTGCGGCAAATCCGGAGAGTTGAAGCTGAATGCTTCGGCAGGAGGATGGAATACCAAAATTGAGGATGACTGGCGCTCCAAACTATATGATGTCGCATTGAATGCCGGTTATGTGTATGACAATGAGAAATTCCGTCTGGATGTGAACGGAGAGTTCGGCATAGGTTATCTTAATTTCCGTCAGGTGTCCGCTTTGGCAAGTAATGACGGCCTCGGACGTAATCTTATGTCCGGAGGTCTGAATGTCGGAATTACTCCGTCGAATGCCGGGCGCTGGAATTATTCAGCCAAAGTCGGCTGGAGTGTATATACCGATGACAGGATACCTTGGGGATATGACCGGGGTATAGAGAACAAGTTCAGACTGGACGGGAAAGTAGGGTATGAATTTTCTGATGCACTGTCCGTTGTCGCGGATGTGTCAGTGAAGTCCTTGTTATATAATTGCAGTCTGGCACTGGATAAATACAGCAAGTATAAGAATTGCACTACTTTCTCTGTAGCTCCGAAAATCAGTTACGGGTTACCGGGCATGAGCCTGACTGCCGGTGCTGATGTCAGCATACGTTCCCTGCTGGCTCCGACGGTGAGAATATCCCCATTCCTGGATTTCCGGTATCAGATATCCAATTCCCTGAGGCTGTATGCCGGTGTGAAAGGCGGAGTGGATGAGTATGATATGCGCTATCTTCATTCGTTCTCTCCATATTGGGTAAGCGACAGTCAGATCCACGATGGATATACAGCGATAGATGCCTCTCTGGGATTGGTGTGGAATCCATCGGAGCACTTGGAACTTCAGTTGGATGGAGGCTACAGAAAATACTATGACAAGGTGTTCCAGATGATGTATAAAGGCAATGTGTATGGCTCGTATATCACGCAGTCTGATGCCGGACTGACACATATCGGACTGTCCGCGAAATATCTGCATTCATCGCGTCTGTCGCTTCATGCTGCCGCCGATTACAATAAATGGCACGGATGTGACGCGGAGCTGCCTCTGCTGTTGCCGGAACTTAATATAGGCATAGGCGGAGAGTTCCTTATCATTGACCGTCTGACGGCAAATATGGATTATCGCTATTCTATGATGACAGCATACGAGGGCTCCCGCCTGCCATACGCCAGCACTTTGGATATTGGTCTCAGATATGCCCTGCTTGACCGCCTTGATATTGCCCTTAATGGTACCAATCTGCTGAATAACCGCTATTACAGGTTCGCAGAATGCCGTAACAGAGGCATATCGGTTTCACTATCCGCTTTGTATAGATTTTAGGTAGTTATATATAAAATTACACCAAAATAGTTTGTTAGTGTAAAATTCTTCTTATCTTTGCATAGTCAAATCAAAGATAAAGAATGATTAGTACTACTTTTACATCAGTCATAGACTTATTCAATGCCTTTCCAACCGAGCAAAGTTGCATCGATTACCTGGAAGTTCAGCGATGGAATGGCATTGTAATAAGCCCATTTGACGCTACATCCGTTGTCTATAAGTGCAAAGATAACAAATATCGTTGCAAGAACACAGGAAAATACTTCAATGTTAAAACAAACACATTGTTTGATAATACCAAAATTCCTCTTCGTAAATGGTTTGCCGCATTATGGCTCGTTACTTGCCATAAACGCGGTGTTTCTTCAATGCAATTAGGAAAAGATATTGGAGTCACGCAAAAAACCGCATGGTTTATGCTTCATAAAATCAGAAAGGCATTTGGCATATCAAATGATGATGATAATAATCTTAGTGGAGAGGTTGAGGTTGACGAATCGTTTGTTGGTGGCAAAAATAAGAATCGCCACAAGGATAAAAAGGTTGAACAATGTCAGGGGCGCAGTTTCAAAGATAAATCTCCTGTTTTTGGAATGCTTCAGCGTGATGGCAAACTTATTGCCAAGGTTGTTCCCAACACCCAATCTTCAACACTTGAACCTTTAATACTGAAATATGTAGATGAGGGAAGCGTCATATATACTGATGGGTGGGAGTATGGAAATATCAAATACTCATATACACAGAAAAGTGTTGACCACAGCAGCCACTTCTATGGAGTTTCCTATGTAACAGATGATGGAGAGTTCGTTTCTGTAAATACAAATCATATAGAAAATGCTTGGACTCACCTCAAAAGGATGATTATCGGCACTTACTACAATGTAAGTAAGAAATATCTTCAGAGATACGTTGATGAGTTTGTTTTCAGATTCAACACAAGGAAACATACGACACAGGAAAGATTTGAACTTTTGCTTCAAAGCATTGAATTTAGATTAACCGAAAAACAACTAATATATGGCTAAAAATATCATATCGAATATTACCGTTCAAGGTAAGACTATTTCTATATCAACCATAAACGAACAAGATTATATTTGTTTGACAGATATGATAAAACAGTCTGATGCTGATGATAGTATCCGAAATTGGATGCGGAATAAAAATACCATTGAGTTTTTGGGAGTTTGGGAATCAATAAATAATCCAAATTTTAAAGGTGTCGAATTCGACACCTTTATGAATGAAGCTGGACTTAACCGATTCAATATGACTCCTCGCAAATGGGTTGAAGGAACAAATGCTATAGGAATTGTTTCAAAATCAGGGAAACATGGGGGAACATTCGCGCATAAAGATATTGCTTTTGAATTTGCGGCATGGATAAGTCCTATATTTAAGCTTTATTTGATAAAGGAATTTCAACGCTTAAAAGAGGATGAACTAAAGCAAATAAAAAGTTCAGAATGGCTATATCAACGTTTTGTAACCAAGGCGAACTATATATTACAAACTGATGCGGTTAAAAAGTATCTTGTTCCGAATTCCACATTGCCAGAGAAGAAACTTGGTATATTATATGCAAGTGAGGCTGAATTAGTAAATTACGGGACACTCGGTTATACAGCAAAAGAATGGAGTTCTCAGCATCCAAAGTTGGCTGAGTCAGGGAATTTGAGGGAGTACCTTGCTGTTGAAGAATTGATTGTTTTAGATAATATGCAAAACCTAAACTCAGTTATGATTAGTCAAGGGTTGTCTCAACAAGAACGATTAGAAGAGATACAACAAGAATCGGCTAAACAACTTAGAACTTTGCTTAAAAGTAAAACAATAGCTAAGGCCAAGGAAATAACAGATGACAAAGATTTTAATAATGCCATATCTACTGCACTATCTTATAATCCAAACGAGCACAAGGATGATTTTTAGAACAAAAAACTTTTCTTCAAAGAAAAATTATAAATTCTCATCTTTGACACTTCTGTTTTGAGATATCAAAGCCCCAGACCGCTGTAGTTGCGATTTTGGGGCTTGATTATTTGCCAACTTTGTAGCTATTTTTACTTCTTGTCCCTGGCCGACTGATTATTTTTCGTTACGTTGA
>JAZRYP010000053.1:0-5831 GCA_045600825.1 Bacteroidaceae bacterium | reverse complement strand
TCGACCATTGTCAAGTGCAATGGCACATACTACACATTCGGAACAGGCGGCAGCGGCCTTATGTCAGATGATGGCTGGACCTGGCGTTCCGGCGCAGTGAGACCCGGCGGAGGTGTGGCTCCTGACGCTCTGAAAATTGGTGACAGATACCTTGTTACATACAGCGGCAACTATCCCGGCACTCAGGGCAAGACTCACGGCATCGCCACGACTATGTGGGCCACCACTCTCAATCCCGATTCAGTGGATTATTCAGCAGAAGAGCTCGTAGCATGGGCAGGCGCAGATGACGACTGCTACTGCATCGACCCGGCTCTGCTTCTTGACCCGACCACCGGCAGACTGTGGATGTCATACGGCACCTATTTCGGCGCCATCCGCATCGTCGAGCTTGATCCGAAGACCGCAAAGCGTCTGGAGAAGAGCACCCCGGTTGACGTAGCCATAGACTGCGAGGCTACGGCCCTGATGTATCACAACGGCTGGTACTACCTGCTCGGCACTCACGGCACCTGCTGCGACGGTGTCAACTCCACTTACAACATCGTATGCGGCCGTTCACGCGAAGTGACAGGTCCGTACCTGGACAATGTCGGCCGCGATATGCTGCAGGGCGGTGGCAAGATGGTTCTCTCTGCAGGCAACAGAGTCACCGGCCCTGGTCACTTCGGCCGTTACATCGAGGAGGAAGGCTGCGAGAAGATGTCCTGCCACTTCGAGGCTGACCTGGAGCGCAGTGGCAAGAGCGTTCTCGGTATCCGTTCACTTCTCTGGAAGAACGACTGGCCGGTAGCAGCCGACCCATTCAAGGAGGGCACATTCGAGATTGAGTCGGAGCGCAGAGGCTATGCCCTGGAGCTTGCAGTCGATTTCGTCAGAATGCAGGGCGCAGGCCGCGGCTTCGGCAATGCCTCCACCCCGAACATTCCGGTTCCCAACCAGATTCTCGCCGACGTTATCGGTGACTGGCCAAAGGGCAACATCGACATCCGTCTGAACGACTATATGTTCCGTCCTCATCAGAGATGGACTGTAACTGCTGTAGGTGACAAGGGCGGCTATCTGGGCGCACCTTATTACAAAATCACCATCGAAGGTACCAACCGCGCTCTGGCAGCGACTGCCGACGGCGAGCTGACCGCAGTTCCGCAATATACAGGCGCTCCCGAACAGCTCTGGCGCATCGAGCAGCTGATTGACGGCACATACCGCATCATCAGCGAGAAGGTTCCGGGCCACGTCGGCGAACAGTTCGCACTCGTCTGCACAGGTGACTGCTCACTCACCCTCGGCAAGTACGACTTCAATGACGTAAACTGCAAGTGGAACTTCCGCGACAGATAATCAGTCCACGCCATTCATACCAGCATAACGACAGCAGCCACCCCACTCCGGATGGCTGCTGCTCTTTATGCTAAAAAGCGGAGTTGCCAGGGCATTTTACCAGGACATCATGACGCGGAACGATATCGGGCCCGGCACATCTCCGGCAAAGTCGCTGTCTGTAACGTATATTGTCATACCACCATTGTAGTACTCGTAGTCTATGGTGCGTGTCCACATCTGGCCTCTGTAGTTTTCATAGTGTCGGACGCAGGGCAACGGAGTCTGAGTGTCGGCATTTACATACATATAGCAGTTGACCTGACCGGAGCGCAGGATTTTATAATTCAAATCGTAAATCCTGACATCGGCCTTGTAGTACCCGTTCAGACCGTCCGCATCACAGCATGCTGTCCAATAATCCACGCAGAATTCAGCGCTGTACCAACGTACATCGTCTGTGGTTTCGTTACGGACCGTTGTAACATATCTCTCACACGACACCAGTCCCAATGTCATAATCATTATGGCTGTAAATGTGACCGTTTTCATAACTGCTTGTGTTTATTGTTATGGTACAAATGTCGCAAGAGGAAAACACCCGAAAAAGGGTTATTCCCTAAAGATTCAAAGGATTTTTCCAGCATATAATAGGGAGATGCCGCCATGAGCGAAGTGATTTTCTACGGCGGCAGGACGGAAAGCGCCAGATCAGACGCTTTCATCTCCGGAACCACAAAATGTATTTGGATATGGTTTACTTGACTACCATACGCAGGTAATTGTGGCCGAACAGAAAGACTTCGCCGTCATAGCTGAAGCCTAGCGATTCATACAGTCCGCGGGCCTTGGAATTGCCGGGCTCAACAGCAATTGCGGCGGTGAGGCCGGAGGCGGCACTCCGGCGCAGGAATTCTTCAAGCATCGAGCGTCCGATGCCGTTATGCTGGAACTCCGGTTCGACGGCAAGCGAGTCGCAGTACATCTCACCGGCACGGCATTCGTCATCCATACCGCTGAAGTCCTCATCTCCAAGAAAGATAGGGAATGTGATGTCGCGCATTGGACGGTATCGTGCACCATCGTACGATACGAGTATTCCGGCACGCCGTCCGCCACGCATTGCTATCATCGTATTCCTCCAGCTGTACAGAGTGTCCTCGCGTCGGCATATTGATTCCAGCACATCCATCTGGCTGTCACTGGGATTATCTATCAGCAGAGCCCGGAAGACATTTACGGCAATGAAGCGCGCATCGTCGGCACGGGCCGGACGTATGTTCTGACGCTGGTAGGCCAGTCGGGGACTTCCGTCGGCAACGTGAATGATGCCGCAGTACTCAAAACCCTCCCGTTGCATGATGTGGCGCATGATGCTATTGTCACTATGTGTATCGATGCGGAGATTCGGGCACCGGCTCAGGCACCATTCAATGCAGGCGTGAGCAATCCCGTGGCTGCCCCTGGCTCCACCTATCCTGTGGACGGTTCCGTAAAGCGACTCATCATCGACCCATCTGCCATCTTCAATCACAGTATATGTGGGATCCTTCCCGATGATGTAGGCGAATGTGCCCTTTATCACACCATCCTCTTCCATAACGAATGAATGCCCGCGGGCAATATCGTCACGAATCACACTTTCCTGCGGATAGCCGTTTATCCACTGGTTTTTGTTGCCATTCTCACGCATCACCACCCTTGCCTCTTCCAGAACCGACATGATGACCGTGATGTCGGACATTTCAGACTTTCTGATTATCATACTGCAAAGCTACAGAATAATCAGTGCGTATCGCATTTTCTGGAGGAATTGCAAAAGTAAACTGGAAATATACTGTTACTTGGCGAACTTGGACATATCGAAAATCAGGCCGTTACCACCCTGCACGGTCGGGAGTACGCCGTTCCATTTCTCAATGAAATCCTCGCGGACAATCATTTCGCTGAGTGAAGCGGATATCGTGCGGTTATAGTATGCCTCGGCATCAGCCTTGATTTTCATAGCCTCAGCCTCTCCTTTGGCCTTTGCGATTGCAATCTGGGCATTGGCCTCAGCCTCTGCCACCTGATTGCTGGCTTTCAAGGCATTCTGGATAGCCTGGTTCTTTGCCTCAATAGCTGCAGACAACGATGCCGGAGGAGTAATCTGTGAGGTAAACTCTGACACAATGAATCCCTCATCGCCCAGCGATTTGTCAAGCATAGCCCTGACCTCGGCCTCAAATTTGCCACGGTTAGCCATCAGTTCATCTGATGAATACGTATTGGCTGTAATTCTGTACGCATCGTAAATGCAGGTACGCATATATCCCTGCTGTATATCCTTCAGAGGCTTACGGTATTTGTTGAATACGTAGGTGGCACGGTCGCGGTTCAGCTGATACGCGAGTACCGGGTCCATCGTAAATACCGCAGCATCCTTAGTAGTAACTGTAAATGGCTCATAATCAACCCTCTGTATATACACAGGATATGTAAACACCTTAGTTGTGATAGGGTTATAGAACGTGATACCAGTCACTGGAGTAGCTACCAGTTCGCCCTGTTCCGTCACAGAGAACTTCTTGAACTTGATACCCACCTCCGAGTTGTCAACCATAGTGCAGCGTACCAGGAAAATGCACACGAACACAATCACTGATGCCAAAATAATCAACGTTTTTTTCATATATTTCCGTTTTTTGAGTTGTCTTTACAAACATATAAAATTTCACAAACATATTCCAGTAATCATTTGGAAACGTAAGTGGTGACAGAGTTCGGAGCAAGAAAAAGACGCACTACGGAACGTGTTATCCTGCTGTAGCCTATAGGACTCCAATGCTCTCCGTCTGATATCCGCCCGCTTGTGCGGAAGCCTTCAAGTCTGCCGTGCCGTATGCTGATGTCTGACAAATCCACATCTATCGTCTGAACAGTATCCGTTGAATTTGAACATACAACCGTAATCCCCTTCCCAGACTTCCATAACGCCGTAAGCATACTCACGCCAGATATACCACTCTGGCATTTGATCAGTTTGGCACCAGGTCTGATATAGCGGGAGAACTGGCCGAAAGCATAATACTTCTGGGTAAGTCCAATCTCATTCCTGTCGTGATCCGCCCAAGCTGTACCCCAATAGCCTCCATTCAGCCTCAGCGCACCCGTGTCTCTGCGACCTTTGTATCCGGAAGCTGACACGTGCGTGTCAATGACCTGCCACAGCACCCAGGCTGATGGTTCCAATTCGGTAATATCGTATATGATTTTCTCGGCAAGCCACAGACCCGCGGCCATTTCACCGGCATTACTGCCCGAAGTACCGTTGCCGTCCACCTCGCTCATCCACAGATTGTATCCCTCTCCACGCACAGCCTGTCCCAGCTCACGTATGGCGTTCGTACCATATGTATGGGTACTGATACGTCCTATGGTCTCTTTGGCATCTGCGGAATAGCTGCGCAGTTCCTCCAGCTGCCTGCCAGGATTGGTCTCATCGCTTGCGGTCAATATCACGTCACCGGCTATCCCATAGCGCTTCATCGCATCCGATGTCAGTTTCAGGATGCGCGACTGGGACTCTCCTGCATCGAAATGACATCCTTCCTGCTTACGGCTGTACGCTCCCCAATAATTTGTATTAGGCTCATTCATCGGAGCGAGGCTGCGCACGTCAATTCCCATTTCATTGCGCATATAAGCTGTCACGTGAGCCAGATAATCTGCAAAATCCCCGTAAGAGTCATCGCGGAGATTATTCTCATCGGCCTTGACATTGCCGGTCGAACAGCCGCTGTTCGTCATAAAATATGGCGGTGAATTCGAGAAAACCTCTATCCACGCATCCTGTCCTGCCGCCTTTGCAGCAGCTTCCAGCACATTCAGCTGACAGCTGTCGGCAAGATAGTCATACTCCGTATTGCCTGTAAGCGCATCGTAATGCAACCACCCCGGAACATCGGAATCGGTACGCGTGATATGGTGATGCGACGGATCATCGCCTCCACCTATATTATATCGCATAATGTTCAGTCCAAGCCCCTGCTCCGCATCGAAAAACAGTGTCGCAGCCTTATCGGTCAGCACAGGATTATAGCCAATCCTGTTCGCCCACCAGCAGAGACTTGTCCCCCATCCTTCCCATACGGCATTGTTCGTCCCGATGATATCACTCTTGGACAGCCGCACCGTATGCACGGCCTCCTGTGCCCGGCACATTTCTGAAACAGAAAATGTCAACAGACACACAATCACTATAATAAGTGTCTTTCTCATTACAAAAACAAATTTGCTATTTCCATTGAGAGTAAATAAAGTCCGTCCGAATGTATAAATAATTGGACGAACCGCATTAATATATGACAATCTATTTTTGAAATAATTTAGAAGCTGTTTAAATTTGTTCGATTAAAAATTTTATGAAAGATTTTCGAGATGAAAATTCGCTTGTTTGAGGGAGCAATGGGGCTCCATTGTGACTGAAAAGAAACGGATTTTTCAGCCGGAAAGATTTTATAAAAGAT
>JAZRYP010000052.1:0-28023 GCA_045600825.1 Bacteroidaceae bacterium | reverse complement strand
ATGCAGAGGGCGTTTCGCTTACAGAGCGGGAGTTTGACAAGGCAACAGAGAAAGGAAACCATCGTATCATTTTCGTCAAGCGATTCAATGACCGTGATCCGAAAGAAACGAAATTCATAAAGAGGGTTGAGGAGCAGCTTGAGCGCAAGGGATTCAATGATTTTGAAGAGCTACGGACCTCTGTCTATTCTTCCCTGATCCGTTTTCTTGAAGACAATGAGTATTTGAGATTCCTGCCTTGGGATGCCTCCCTGCACAGGACGGCAACTCTTGACGATATTGACAGAGAGAAGGTGAAGTCCTTCGTTGCTCTTGCAAAAGAGAAGCGCGGGTTCCAGCTGGATTATTCTGATGACAACCTGCTGAAGATTCTGGTGCATCTGGATCTGGCCACCGCCGAGGGGCGGCTTACGAATGCAGCCTTACTGCTGTTCGCCAATAATCCGCAGCATTTCTTCCTGACAACGGAAGTGAAATGTGTTGTGTTCCCAACTACCGTGAAAACGAAGCCACTGCTGTCATATCAGACATTCAGAGGCAGTATCTTCGAACTCGTTGATGAGGCCGTCGGTTTCGTGATGCAGCACATCGATGCAGCGGTGAGTGTTCATAACAAAGCTGCCGTTGACGTGGAATATGAGATACCAATCAAGGCTGTCCGCGAAGTGATAGTTAACGCCATTGTACATTGTCAGAACGAAAGCAATGCAAGTGTTGAGGTGATGCTCTTCAAGGACAGGCTCGAAGTCTGGAATCCGGGGACTCTTCCGCAAGGACTGACTTTGGACAGCTTGAAAGGTGTTCACAACTCCATTCCGGCGAATCCGATTATAGCCCTGCCGGCATATCTTGCCGGATATATTGAGAGGCTTGGGACAGGAACCACCGACGTCGTAGAAACCTGCGTGGCAGCAGGCCTTCCTACACCTGAATACAAACAGGAGCAGAACCATTTCATATCCATCATCTGGAGAAAGAGTGGGGCTCAAAATGAGCCTCAGATTTCCATTGATAAAGAGATAGTTAGCAAAAATGAGCCCCAGAATGAGCCCCAGTTCGAAAACATAAAACCAGCCTTGGCAAGATGTCGTAAATTATTGGAGACAATGGGACACGGGCAGCGCCTTACGTATAAGGCTGTCGTACTTGCGCAGCAGGGCGGTCATGGTGGGATGCAGGGCCACCGTCCTCTCATGATAGCCCTTTGCCCGGTGTATGTACACGATGCCGTTCTCCAGGTCAACGTCTTCTCGCCGCAGCCATCTTATTTCATTGACACGGATACCGGTGCTGTAAAGCATGCGGAACAGCACTGGGCATTCCAGTGCTGACAGGTATGTGCTGCGGATTCTGTTGCTCCTGACGCTTTCCGTGACGGACGGCATCTCATCGACAGCCCTAAAGAAGTTGGCAATCTCTTCTGCGGTGGCCAGTACCGGTTCCGGACTCGAGTGCCTACCGCTGCAGCTGACCGTATTGTACAGTCCTCCGTCACGTTCACATATATAGCTTACGAAGTGGTTTACCGGCTGCACCCGTCTGCTGTGCGAGTTCACATTCTCCGATTCGCGTTTGGCGCACCATGTGTCTATCATTGCCTGACTGAGGTGGTGCTCGCCGGGATACTCGCGTCGGCACCAGTTCAGGAAGCATCTAAGGAAGTCACAGGCGGGCTTTTTGAGTCCGTATGCCTGCCTTCGGAGCATGAAGTCGCTGTACCACTGCTCCATAGTCCTGATGTCTGCCATATCAGTACAGGCTGTGCTTTACCGGCAGGTGCTCTATGCTCAGGGCGCACGACCGAAGCTGTTCGATATTTGCGGACAGATAACCGAGGGTGGTGTCTGGATGTGCATGGCCGAGTGTCTTTGCCACCACCGATATGTCCGCTCCATTGTTCATCATCTCGTCTGCAAAGCTGTGACGCAGCAGATGACTGCCTTTTCTGACTTTGCCATGACGCAGACAGGCTTTTGCATAGACTCTGTTGATGACAGAGCACACGTTGCAGCCGCACCGGATGCAGCCGCACCGCAGAGGGGATATGAAGCAGCGGGGATCGTCACTGCCGCCGCGCTCGTTATGTATGTAGTCATACAGGCAGTTGCCCGTGAACGGACGCAGAGGCAGCAGCACTTCAACGCCGGTCTTGCTCTGACGGAACCGTATCCTGGACTTGTGCCAGTCTATGTCGCTGAGCTTCAGGTTCCTGACGTCCGATGCACGCATTCCCGTATATAGAAGCAGTGCTGTGATGGCACGGTCACGCTTTGTCAGCGGGCAGCCGTCATCGGTGATGAATGCCTCGAGTGTCGTCCTTTCCTCTTTTGTGAAGGCCTCATACGCCTTTGCGCTTGCCCGTTCCTCCGGGAAAAACGGAACGACAGCCATCAGACGGGCATTGCCTGTCATACGGGCGTGTCTTTTAAGAAACAGGCCTGTCCTGTAGAGAGTATAAGACTGGCAGCGGCCTGTCTGCAGATAGTTGCGGACGGCAGTCTCGTGCAGGTCTTCCAGACGTCCGATTCCATTCCTTTGCAGATAAAGGAGAAAGCCGGACAGGTTTGATGCTTCAGCACTCGCTGTGGATTTGCGGATGCCGGAACGAAGTGCCGATTTCATGCCTCCGTCAACAAGGTCGCGATATGCTGCAGACAGATTGTCATAGTCCGTCTTCATAAGTTTGTGGCCGGCAGGAAGTATGTCATAATAGTCGAAAGCCATCCATCTGTGATAGATGGATGCATTAGGTGTGTCCTTTGCAATCAGTTCGTTGTACTTGTGCAGATTACGCGCCGCATGGCTGCGTTTGATGTTTTCAAGACCATGTTTCATCCGCCTGATGAATGAATCACTGCAGCCATTCCGTTTCAGATAGTCAAATAATGTCTGAGTTTTTTCTTCAAGCGGTGTCTCCGACTGTGGGGCGTCAGGATACTTGAGTTTTGTCCCGTCATCTGCATACAGCAGACATCCAAGCATGACGCTTGGGTCGATTCTGTCAATGTAAGCCATAATGCAATAATTATTAGAGTGATACAATAGTTGATGCGGCAAGGTATGGCATTTCTTGCAATAATCGCTGTTGTTGCGGTTTTGTCAATAATAAATGGGAACCGCAATGCTGCCAGAACTGGCCTGCAGACAGTAAATCGTTATACTGGTTCCCATTTGTTTTAGGTTCCCATTATAACGGAAATTATGCTTGCAGAGAGGAGCGCGCGACGAACGGAGAGCATAATTCAGCTTCACGTTATGTTAAAAACGCGGTGAAGATGCTGACGGAAGGTAGTAGAAACTGATACTGCGCCCGCGTGCGATGGTAATGTCTGTTATGGGCCGGATGGGATTGCAGCCGGACGGGTTTGGATTGACTCCAAACTAAAATGATGAGTGTGCCGGTCTTGGCGAAGGGGGACGGTCTGCATTGACCGGCACACTTCGACGAGAGGGGCACACACCAAGAATGGGTGGACGGAAGCGATGCTGGTTCTGACGGCTATGATGTTTTGGGAACGCGGTACAGGCTGCACGGGTGCTGTCTGGCTGTAAGGGCTGAGCTGCGGTATGCGGGTGAATGACGGACGGTTGCAGGAAATGACTGGCTATATGCTGACTATAAAGGTTGTCGGAGGGGTTCGGCTTGATGCCGAACTAAGATGGTGAGTGGGGCTCACGATGCATGGTGTGACGGGCTTCAGACCGGCGCACGATGTGGCGGGAGACCCACACCTTTTGGAAGGTAGATCATTGCCGGGAGTAGCAACAAAGGGTGATGGCTGCAATGGAAACATTGATGGCTAATTTGTAGTATCTTCGCAGCTATGATTACTGAACGCTTTCACGGGCTTGAACTGGCTCTTGCCGGTGATTCTCGCAGTTCCATCTGTTATCTGCTTTTGCCTGCGGAATTGCCTGATGCTGAATTGCAGGCGTTGGATGCTGCTGCTCATCGGTTCTCCGTCAGGATTGCCGTCATCAGCGGAATGGACTGGAATAAGGATCTTACTCCCTGGATTGCAAAGGGCATCAGAAAAAAGGAGCCTGACTTTGGCGGTGGTGCAAGGATATTCCTCGATGAACTGAAGGAAGAGGTGTTTCCTTATATTGAGAACGGGATGTCTGCCAACGGTTTGCGCAGATATATGATTGGCGTTTCTCTGTCGGGGCTGTTCGCTGTCTGGGGTCTTTGCTCTGGCTTAGAAATGGACGGTGTTTGCTCCGTATCAGGCTCATTCTGGTATGACGGGTTCTGCGAATGGCTGACACGGAACTGCATTGACTTGAACGGAAAGCGTATTGGTCTGCTGTTGGGTGACAGGGAAAAGATGGCTCGTGATGCGAGGCTTGCATCTGTGGAATCGTGTACTCAGGCTGTCTGTGATACATTGGCATCGGCAGGAGCGGACTGCTCTTTTGAACTGGTATCTGGTACTCACTTCTCTGCCATTGCTCCGAGGTTGGAACGTGCGTTTGAATTGCTTTTCGAATGATGGAAGTCACCAATCTTTTGACTATAGGTACCCGTTCTGAACTATATTGGTGGTTTACGGTTAATCACGATAAGGTCAGCGACTTCTGGCTTCGCGTAAACCGTGCCAATGCCGAATATCCGGGAGTTGTAAGATATGTGGATGCTGTTGAGGTCTCCTTGTGCTTCGGTTGGATTGACAGCACTATGAAGCGCATAGATGACGGAAAGCCGGTTCAGCATTTCACTCCCAGACGAAGGGGCTGCAACTGGTGTGAGCAGAATCTGGAACGTTGCCGCAGGCTCATCAGACTTGGCGAGATGACTCCTGCAGGATTGGCGGTCATCCCGGACATCGATCCGTCGCATTTCGTATTTGAAGACTGGGCGATTGATGCGATCAGGGAGGATAGGGTAGCGTGGAAGAATTATCTGTCATTCCCTGAGAATTACCGCAGAATCAAGTTGGACCGCATCCAACATTACAAGAACACGGCCCGTCCGGAGCAGGCAGAAACAGCATTGCGGAACTTCATCAGAGATTGCCGCAACGGAAAGATGTCGCCCAACTGGAGCGATTTTGGCAGACTGGAAAACTATTGAGCGTTGCGCCTGCTTGCTTTTCAGTCGCCTTTGCGGCGATTTATTGCGGGTGGAATATTAATCTACAGTCTGCATCGACCTCCGCAATGAATCGGCGGAAAGACGAAACATACTCATACAGCGACATTGAGCGAAGCGAAAATAGTTGGCGCTGGATGCTACACCTTTAGAAAGTATAGCTTTATTTCTTCTTCACGGCGATGCTGGAGACCTAGAAGGATTTTTCCGTTTGAGTGAATCCAACGACGGAATTCGTCTGCTATGGCGGGTGTGTTTGGGTTTTGACGGATCAGTTTGAGCAGTGTACTGCCGGAAAAGGCTGATATGCCTATGTTGAAGATGAGTGAAGTGAGGGCATCGAACTGGTTTCGGTTGATATTGAGCTGCAGGCTGTTCAGGTAGGCTTCTATTGGTTCGATGTCGAGAAGAAGGTATTCATTGGCTTTGTCCTTGGTGATGGTGTCACCTTTGCGGACGTTACAGGTGTGGCTGTATCCGATGGTCCAGATGCCGGAAGGACAGCGGTAGACTGTGAGACGGAAGCCTTCGAACTCGCGTATAATAAGGAGGGCGTATGGTAAGGCAGTCATAAAGAGTGTATTCTAATTAATATATCTTATACAAAGAGAATCAATTATTTACACTTATGCGCCAGATAGTTTGACTAATATCATTGGTATGGTGAGAGACTCTGATATGAGCGAAAGTGCTATATTCGATGTTATAGATGGATATAAAAAATGAGACCCATTTTAGGTCTCACTTCAACTGGATTTTTCCTGTATTTAGAACAATCCAGCACTTAATGCACTTGCAATTGAAAGCAGCAAGAATACTGGCACCCAAATAGAGCGTCCTTTATGTTGTTCATTCTCTAGTCTTGAAGATTTGCAAATGGTCTTTCACCATAATAGCCAATGAATTCCTGAATTAATGAGTATTCCTCTGCCCGTGGATCTTCGTGTGAAGGCTTCCAACAGACAATGAGGTCTTTGCAATCGGCAAGTTGCCAGATAAGGCGTCCACCAAAATGCCCGACATTCTTTCCGTGGCCGAACCGAATATATTGAGAAATGCGTTTCCTCAGACTGGTAGCCTTGCCGATATACATTACGCAGGTCTTGTCAATCCAGTTTGTCTTGAGTATATCAATGCTTACATTCGGGTCTTTTTCCTTAAAATAGCCGCCAGTTCCTACAGGAACAAATGTAGGTTTTAATGAAGATTTTCGAAGAATCATATAAACACCCCCTGCATCAGGAATGTTTGAGTATCCAAAGCAAAAAAGTTCTTCGACAGTGGCAAATCCGTAGAAACCAGCCTCTTTAATTTGTGAAATAGATTGAAATTCCATATTTATTTGATATTTACAGTTATAGGTGACACATCAGTACTGACAGTAAACAATTGCGGATAGTTCTTTACCCTCGCAGAAATCTGACTGGCCGGAACAGGTTGGCCATCTTTGCGGATATAGAGTTCCTGGGCGTTTATTTGCTTTGCAATCTCGGTGAATGTGAGAGGGTGTCCACTTTGGTAAATCACCTCCCTGATAGCTTCGTGCAATTTCAAAGTGCTCTTGGGGATAGCAGGCTTCTCTATGTCATCATCGGGGTTCTCTTCGTCCCATCCTGCATTTAGCAGATCGACGAGAGAGCATCCGGACTTTGCCTTGTTAATACGCAACCTTTCCAGATGCTTTTTTGATTGCTCGTATTCGTCTGGTGACATACTGTCATACTTGCGTTCCAATTCCTCACGGGCCTTGTCTTCATCCCGAACCGCGTAATAGAATTCAGTTGCGGCTTCCAGCAACATATTGTAATCGTGTTCAGGGCAGAGAACGGGCAGTTCTCCCTTCGTACAATAATCAATGTTCAAATCGAAGTCTGCACTGAAACGGACAGCGGAGAACAATGTCAGATAGTCCTTCCCGTTAAGCAGGGCGTACAACTGTGACGGTGTGAGACGTCTTTCCTGCGCATACGCATTCAGATTGCCGTATTTTTGTTTGATGATGTCCTTGATGGAATTCGCTACTTGTTCCGGTGTGTGCATAATTGCTATTATTTTTCTGCAAATATGCATAGAAATTTTGATATTTCAACATAAACAATATATTTTTTATATCCTTTATGTGAAATTTTTGAATTTCGATATAGCGAATCTTATTAGATTCAATTATCCCATGCTCTTTTTAGGGTGCGCCGAGAATGCACTACAATGCAATCATATTTCAAGCCATTTCAAAATTCTGGTGGGGCAAATGTGGGGCAAATGTTAAAAATTAAATTGCCTATGCATTGATTTCCAATAACATAGGCAATTTTCCTGGTGATTCCGTTGGGATTCAAACCCAAAACCTTCTGATCCGTAGTCAGATGCTCTATTCAGTTGAGCTACGGAACCATCCCGTATTGATGTCTTGCATCAAATTTGACGTTGCAAAGTTACTTAATATTTTCAATACTTGATACCTGCAAGGCTTTTTTTCTAATAAAATATCAGTTTTATTCAATAAAACGCTCACCAGGCATCAGAATACCGAGTGTCACGCCGAATGACGGTGAATCGAAACTGTCCGTATTTCCGCTGATATTGACGAATAGGTTGGCTGAGATTCTGCTGTATGTCGCGACCAGTGATATTTCACCGAGAAATGACATAGTCGAGAATGTCTCGCCATAATAGGCCTTCTTGTTCGCGTCGCAACGGATAGGGGAGAATGGCAGGAATCCGTAGAACTCACCACGCAGGTGAAGGTATCGGTTGAATATATACACCGGCTTGATTCCGTATGTCACGTACTGATTGGCCCTGAAAATGTCATTGTAGATGAATACGCTGTTTACGGTCGGCTCAAATCGTCCTGCCTGCATCATCGTAGCCGCATAATTTGATGATAAGTCTCTTGAAGAGTAGAACAGTTTGGCATAGTTGCCCAAGACAAATTTCTTGCTTATTCTTGAGTAATGGTCAATCAGAATAGTCAGTTGCAGCCAGGCGTCATTGTTGATGAATGATTCGGAATCGTCAGTAGTCAGGTGCTGGAATTCCCGTGATGTGTATATATCGCCTTGTATGATGCTTTCGTGGCCACTTGTAGGATATTGTGATGAATTCAGTGTGTTCTTCATGAATTTGGCCGATGCTCCAAGTATGTTGTAACGGCTTCTATTATATTTCAGATTGTACAGCCCCGATGTCATGTCCTGGTAATAGTCGTTGTGCAATGCCGCACCGACTGTCAGTTCCGCTTTTCTGTCGTTAAGGAATGGCATTGCTGCCTTGAATTTTACAAAGAATTCGTTTTCTTTGTTGTATGCAGGATTGTCCTTGTTGTTGAATATGTATTTCTGGTTGTAATATCTGTAGTTGTTGAAACCGACTTTAAGTGACAGAGACTTGGACATTGATCTGGCAAAATCAAATCTGGCGGTCAGCTGGGCATTGTTATATACGCGTCCGACCTGTCCCTCAAGTATAGTTTCCAATGAGTATCTGCTTACGTAGTTATATGACAGTCCCATATACAGCTGACTTGTGGCACCTGTGGATAATCCTCCTCCGATGTGCATCTTGAGTTTGTCATCAAGCGTGACATCCAATATCAATGTGTAGGTTGAGTCAGCTTTGTTGAAAGATGTGGATGGGATTATATCACTTACAGCTTCATCGGACAATAGTTTATAGTAGCCTTTCTGAAGTCCCTGGAAATCAAAGTATGCGGAATCGCTGTTCAACTCCTGACGGAATTCCCTGGCTAATAACGTGGCCTGTAGCTCATTCACGCCGGTGAATTGCATATCGCGGAATCTGAGCTCGGGAATCTTTGCCTTGAATTCGGACCGTCTGGCATTTACCACATCTGCCGAGCGACGTGAGTTGACGCGTGACTTGATTGAGTCCAGTTTCAGCTCAGTAGTGTTGTATCCTCTCAGCATTATTTCCATAGAACGCTTGTAGTCAAGCAATTTGATATCCTCAAGATTCATACTGATGGATATTCCCATCTCTTCAGGCATATCGGTGTTGTTGTCCTGAATAATCATTGAACGTAATTGTCCGTACAGGTCATCCTCGTCAGGAGCCTCTTCCGCTCCGGATACCACGCTTCCTATCATGATGTCAGGGGCAAATTCATCCTTCATGACATCGTACGGGTAGTTGTCGTATATTCCACCGTCATAAATTACATTGCCATTGAGTTTTATTGGCTTGAATACGAACGGGAACGTCATCGAGGCTCTGACTGCGTTCCCAAGATCTCCCGATGACAGAACAACCTTCCTTTTGTTATATACGTCGGAACCGACAGAACGGAACGGTACGATGAGATTGTTGAAATCACCGTCGCATACGGCATTGGCTCCTGCGAATATATCTACAAAGCCAAGGTTCATCTGTAACGGATCAACAAGGCTGATATTCTGCGGACGTACAATGAGCAGTGAATCGCTGAAATCGAACTGTATTGACGCGATTGCGGGAGTAGGGTCGTTCTGCTTGAAAAAGTAACGGTAGGATATATCCTGCTCGCCATTGTACCATTTGCGGAACTTTTCTGATGATACCAGTTCGAGCATCTCTTCGGGAGTGTAACCCATACAATACAGTGAGCCTATTATCGCCCCCATAGATGTTCCTACCACATAATCTATCGGGATGTCATTCTCTTCCAGAGCCTTTATGACACCGATATGGGCTACACCTTTCGCTCCACCACCGCTCAGCACAAGACCCACTTTCTGAGGGCTTGCTGTAACAGCCGACAGTAGAAAAACGACAATTATGGATAATTTCAGTAATAACCTCATTTTGTAATACCGTTCTTCAAATGTATAAAAAAAGAGCTGTCAAAGTTATTCAACAGCTCTTTTTTACAATAATTATGGATTGAATTAACCTATCAGGTCAATGCTGCGTCTGATGAATTCGTCAAGAGCCTTGCCTTTAAGCATTCCGGCCTGCAGCAACGCGATATCCACCAGCTCGTTTACAATCTTGTTGTCTGCTGCGAACTCTCCGTATATGGATTCTTTCTGTTTCTCCTTGTCCGACAGGGCTTTCTCCTTGTCTGACAGTTCAGTCTTGTCACTTTCCGGAATCTCATCAGCTTTCTTGCCTTCCTTTGCCTTGCGCAGTTCCTCAATCCTTGCCTTGAGTGTGGATATTTCCCCGTCAATAGGTGCTGTCTGTCCGGAACATGCGCCTGCAGCCGCATCATTTACCTTTTTGATAAGTGGGTGGTCTGTGTTGACGATTACTGAATACATGCTCGGCATATCGCCGTAGAAACTCATACCAGCCTGTATGTCAGCCATTTCCTTCATCCTACGCATATACTCGCTCTGAGTGATGAGTATAGGCTGTGTGGTCTCGCCGAGTGATTTTGCATCAACGTGGAACTCTGTCTTCTCAAGCTGCGGGAGGCGGCTCTTGAAGATTGACGGCAGCATTCCGCTGTTTCCGCCATTGTCGTTCCTGCTATCGTCTTTTACAATGAGATTGTCAATGCTGTCGCTATCCACTCTCATGAAACGGCAGTTCCCGAATTTCTGCTCAAGCATTCCTATTACCGCAATGTCAAGCTGTCCGTCCATCAGCAATACGCTGTATCCCTTGGAGTTGGCCGCATTTATGAATCCGTACTGGGCGTCCTTGTCACTTGCGTACAGATATATGAGCTGCTTGTCCTTGTCTGTCTGGTTGTCCGATATGAGTGTCTTGTACTCATCGAAGGTGTAATATTTGTCCTCAGTATCCTTGAAGAGTGTTATATTGGATACCTTGTCGTACAGTTCCTCCTCTGTGAGCAGACCGTAGTTGATGAAAATCTTGAGCTTGTCCCATTTTTCCTCATAGTCATTGCGGTCCTTCTTGAATATGGAATTAAGACGGTCCGCGACTTTCTTGAGAATGTATCCGGAGATTTTCTTGACATTCGCATCGCTCTGCAGATATGATCTGGATACATTCAGCGGTATGTCCGGTGAATCGATGACACCGTGCAGCAGGGTGAGGAAGTCCGGTACTATGCCTTCCACCGAGTCTGTTACATATACCTGATTGCAGTACAGCTGTATCTTGTTTTTCTGCAGCTCGATATTGTTCTTGATGTGCGGGAAGTAGAGTATTCCTGTCAGATGGAACGGGAAATCCACATTCAGGTGTATCCAGAACAACGGTTCATCGGACATAGGGTAGAGGTCTTTGTAGAACTGACGATATTCTTCGTCGGTCGTGTCGTTAGGCGTCTTGGTCCAGAGTGGAGCAATGTCGTTGATAATATTGTCCTGGTCGGTTTCGACATTTTTGCCGTCTTTCCACTCTTTCTTCTTTCCGAATGCAATGGGAACTGGCAGGAACCTGCAGTATTTCTTCAACAGCTTCTCAATCTCATTCTCCTGCAGATACTCCTTGCAGTCATCATCGACATACATTATTATATCTGTTCCGCGATCATCCTTGTCGCATTCCTCCATTGTGAATTCTGGAGAGCCGTCGCAGGTCCATTTTACGGCTTTTGCGCCGTCCTGATACGATTTCGTCACGATTTCCACCTTTTTGGACACCATGAATGATGAATAGAAACCAAGTCCGAAATGACCAATGATGGCATTTGCATCGTCTTTGTACTTCTCCAGGAAGTCGTTGGCTCCCGAGAATGCTATCTGATTGATGTATTTCTCTATCTCGTCTGCGGTCATTCCGATGCCGCGGTCGCTTACGGTTATCGTCTTCTTGTCAACATTGACTTTGACGGTCAGGTCTCCGAGATCTCCGCTGACCTGTCCCTTGGATGACAGCGTCTTGAGTTTCTGGGTGGCATCGACTGCGTTAGAGACAATCTCACGCAGGAATATCTCATGATCGCTGTATAAGAATTTCTTTATTACCGGGAAAATGTTCTCGGTAGTTACTCCGATAGTACCTTTTTGCTTACTCATAATATATATCTGTTTTTCAGTTTTTTTAATATGACATTTTGTCTATGACTGCGCCGACGGACTTATGATGCATACTGCCAAATCGTCATTGCCTGGGGTGACGTCAATCTGGATTGTGTCTCCGGCAGAGCATTCTCCGTCTATTATTATCTGGGACATCCTGTCCTCGACGCTGGTCTGGATGGCCCGTTTCAGCGGACGTGCCCCATATTCTGAATCAAATCCCTTTCCGGCAATGTATTCAAGTGCCGCATCGCTTAGTGACAGAGTATATCCCATCTGCGACATTCGGGAGATGAGATTCGACAATTCCAGTCGGACGATATTGGCGGCATCGCTCTTGTCCAGTGGACGGAACGTGATTATCTCATCGATTCTGTTGATGAATTCCGGTGCGAACGACTTGTTTAATGACTTGCGTATAAGTTCTTGTGCCATAGTTCCATGCGTGTCGCTGCCTGCACTGAATCCTATACCGTTGCCGAATTCCTTGACCTGGCGGGAACCGATGTTTGAGGTCATGATAAGGATGGTGTTGCGGAAATCCACTGTGCGTCCGTTGCTGTCGGTGAGTCGCCCTTCGTCCATAACCTGAAGCAAAAGGTTATAGACATCGTTGTGTGCCTTCTCAATCTCATCAAGAAGTATGATGGAGTATGGCCTGCGTCTGACTTTCTCTGTAAGTTCGCCCCCCTCGTCATAGCCTACATATCCTGGAGGTGCTCCGACAAGTCTGGATACCGTGAATTTCTCCATGAACTCGCTCATATCAACACGAATCAGCGCGTCGGCACTGCCAAACAGCTGTACAGCAAGCTCTTTTGCCAATAATGTCTTTCCTACGCCGGTAGGTCCGAGGAATAGGAATGAGCCTATTGGTCTGTTCGGGTCCTTAATACCGACACGTCCTCTCCGGATTGCTCTTGTCAGTGTGCTGATGGCATCGTCCTGCGATATGACTTTGGCTTTCAATGCATCGGAGAGTCCTTTCAGACGCACGTTTTCCTCTGATGCTATCTTCTGTACGGGCACACCGCTTATCATTGACACGACATTGGCTACCTGCTCGGCATCTATCGGCGTTCTGGATTTCCTGGCTTCGATTTCCCATTTTCCGCGCATTTCATCCAATTCTGACATAAGCCGTTTCTCCTGATCGCGCAGGTTTGCCGCCAGTTCGAAATCCTGATTGTCAGCAGCCTTGTTCTTGTTGCCTCGTACAGTGTCAATCTCCTTTTCCTTCTCGTCTATTTCTTGTGGCACCGTCATATTGAATAGGTGAGCGCGCGATCCGGCTTCGTCCATCACGTCAATTGCCTTGTCAGGAAAATTCCTGTCTGTAATGTATCGTTCCGAATACTTCACGCAGGCCTCAAGGGCTTCATCGGAATATGTGACATTGTGATGATCCTCGTACTTGTCCTTGATTGTCTGAAGAATCCTCAACGTCTCGGATGGGGTGGTGGGTTCTACAATTATTTTCTGGAAACGGCGTTCCAGAGCACCGTCTTTCTCTATGGTCTTACGGTATTCGTCGGTTGTGGTAGATCCTATGCATTGCAGTTCTCCGCGAGACAATGCCGGCTTCAGCATATTGGCCGCATCCATTGAACCGGGCACTGAGCCTGCACCTACAATGGTGTGGATTTCGTCTATATAGAGTATGATGTCGGGGTTGGCCTTCAGCTCGGAGATGATTGACCTCAGCCTCTCCTCAAATTGTCCGCGATATTTGGTTCCCGCCACTACAGAGGCCATATCAAGCGACAGAACACGCTTGTTGAACAATATGCGAGGCACTTGTCTCTTGATGATTCTCTCGGCCAGTCCTTCCACTATGGCGGTCTTTCCGACACCGGGCTCTCCGATAAGGACCGGGTTGTTTTTCTTGCGTCTGCTCAATATCTGCGCAAGACGTTCTATCTCGGTCTCGCGTCCTATTACAGGATCCAGCTTACCTTTTTCGGCCTGGCCGGTTATGTCCGTGCTGAAGTTGTCAAGGACCGGAGTCTTGCTTCCGGCGCGGCTCGTACTCTTCATCTTGGCTTCACTGTCTGTCTGCTGTCCGGGAATGCCTCCGCCGACAGGAGGCTCGTCCCCGTCGTCTTCTTCGGTGAATCCCATTCCCATACGTGTGTCAGGCTTGCATGCCAATGTATCGATAGCACGCTTGTAATCAATTTTCTGAAAATTCAAAGCCTTGGACGCGTGCGATCTGCCGTCGCGCAGCAATGCCAGCAGGATATGCTCTGCATCGACTGGGTCAGCTTTTAGCATCCTTGCCTCCAGTATGCTGATTCTCAATATCTTGATCGTATCTGGCGTGGCGGTGATATCGTTGAATGATGCGTATGCGGAGTCGTATTGCGGTGCTGTTGTCAGGTATTCTTCCATAGACTCCTTCAACTGCTTGAAGTCTGTGTCCAGCCGCGACAGCAGGTCCATAGCCCTGTTGTTCCTGTCGCGCATCATACCCAGCACCAGATGTTCGGGCATTATAGCTCCATTGTGCAGACGGTCAGCCTCTTCCTTTCCGTACAGGATAATTGCGTTGGCTTTATCTGATAGATGTCTCTCCATTTCCATTCTACAATATGGCAAAATTAGATAAATAATCATCGTTCTGCATATATCCGTACAAAAGCCGTGCCAAAACTTTTCAACACAGAAAACCCTTTATATTTTATTAAAAAAGAATACTCGTACCTATAGTTTTAATTGCGCTTTTTTAGTAACTTTACGACCGATATAAAACTAGACAACATTGGAACAGGACAGAATTATCAGAGTGAACATTGAGGAGGAGATGAAGTCCTCTTACATTGACTATTCTATGTCGGTTATTGTAGCCCGTGCGTTGCCTGATGCCAGGGACGGACTCAAACCGGTACACAGAAGAATCTTGTATAGTATGATGCGTGACGGCAACACGTCCGATAAGGGATATCGCAAGTCTGCCCGTACAGTGGGTGATGTGATGGGACATTTCCATCCGCATGGCGATTCATCTATATATGGCGCACTGGTGAGGCTTGCACAGGATTGGTTCATGAGATATCCTCTGGTGGATGGTCAGGGCAACTTCGGATCCATTGACGGTGACAGTCCTGCGGCTATGCGTTACACCGAGGCCAGGCTGAAGAAACTGGGTGAGGAGATGATGGCCGACATAAAGAAGGATACTGTCGATTTCGTGCCGAATTATGACGATAAGGATGTTGAGCCGGTGATCCTTCCTGCCAGTTTCCCGAATCTGCTGGTAAATGGAGCCACAGGTATTGCCGTCGGTATGGCAACGAATATGCCTACACATAACCTCACAGAAGTCATGGACGGATGTATGGCTATGGTTGACAATCCTGATATAGACGTTGAAGGGCTGATGCATTATATCAAAGGTCCGGATTTCCCGACCGGTGCATTTATATATGGTATATCAGGTATCAGGGATGCCTACGAGACCGGACGTGGCCGTATCGTAATCAGGGCTAAGACGGAGATTGAGACCGGTGCGACACACGAGAAGATTGTCGTTACGGAGATACCGTATAATGTAAATAAGGCAGAGCTTATAAAATATATTGCCCAGCTGGTTACAGACAAGAAGATTGAGGGTATCAGCAATGTCAATGATGAGTCTGACCGTGAAGGTATGCGTATCGTCATAGACATCAAGAAGGATGCCAATGCGAATGTCGTCCTGAACAAGCTGTTCAAGATGACCCAGCTGCAGTCATCGTTCAGCGTAAACAATATCGCTCTTGTCAACGGACGTCCTAAATGCTTGAATCTGAGGGAACTGATCAAGTGCTTCGTGGAGCACAGGCACGAGGTGGTGATACGTCGTACGAAGTTCGACCTGAACGAGGCCCGTAAGCGTGCCCACATACTGGAAGGACTGATCATAGCTTCTGACAATATTGATGAGGTGGTGCAGATAATCAAGTCCGCCAAATCTCCGGATGCTGCTATCCAGGCCCTTATGGCAAGGTTCAATCTTGATGAGATTCAGGCTAAGGCCATCGTTGAGATGAGATTGCGCCAGCTGACAGGTCTGATGCAGGATCAGCTTCACGAAGAATACAACAATATCCTGAAGCTCATCAGTGAACTGCAGGAGATTCTTGACAATCCGGAGAAATGCCGCGAGGTCATCAAGGCTGAGATGCAGGCTGTCAAGGAGAAATACGGCGATGAGCGTAAGACTGAGATTGTGATGGCTTCTGAGGAGTTTAATCCGGAGGATTTCTATGCCGACGATGCAATGGTCATTACGATATCGCACAACGGCTATATCAAGCGTACCCAGTTGACCGAATATCGTCTGCAGGCACGTGGCGGAGTCGGATCGAAGGGCAGTGACAAGCGTGACGAGGACTTCATTGAGCATCTGTTCACCGCAACTATGCACAATTACATACTCTTCTTCACCGAGAATGGTATGTACTACTGGATGAGGGTGTTTGATATTCCTGAGGGTGCCAAGAACTCAAAGGGTAGGGCGATACAGAATATCCTTAACATTGATCAGAGTAACAGGATTACTGCGTATATAGCGATTCCGTCATTCGAGGACGATGAATTCAAGAAAGGTCACTATCTGGTGTTCTGTACAAGCAACGGAACCATCAAGAAGACATCGCTGACCGAATACTCGACCCGACGCAAGGATGGAAACGGTATCCGTGCCATCAATCTGGTTGAGGGCGACAGGGTAGTGGATGTGCTTCTGACAAATGGAGAGAACGAACTGCTTGTTGCCAACAGCAACGGACGTGCAGTACGTTTCAATGAGAGTACGGTGCGTTCAATGGGTCGTACATCGACAGGTGTGCGCGGTATGACGCTTGATGATGACGGTTCGGATCATGTTGTCGGTATGGTTGCTGTCAACGATTCTGAGAATGAGACAATTCTGATTGTGTCAGAGCTTGGATACGGAAAGCGTTCGGATATAGAGGATTACCGTAAGACAAATCGTGGAGCCAAGGGCGTCAAGACAATCAACATTACGGAGAAGACAGGAAAGCTGATTTCGATACAGATGGTTACTGACGATAATAACCTGATGATAATCAATAAGTCAGGCATCGCTATCAGACTTGATGTTTCATCAATCCGTGTTATGGGACGCGCTACGCAGGGTGTACGTCTTATAAATCTTGAGAAACGTGGTGACCAGATTGCTTCGATATGCAAGGTCGATTCAGATGAGAACGAAGAGGAGGTGGAAAGTGAAGTAGGAGGTGAAGAGGGGCTCAATAATAATGAGACAAATTAAACCATATTGCAAAAAGTGATTCAAAGTGATATAAAACAAATAGTCAAATGAAAAGGGTATTATTTATTTTAGTGTCGGTTCTGTGCTTCAGTGGCGTTTCATACGCACAGCAGACCGAGAAAGAGATCAAACAGGCAATGAAGGATGCAAATGCCGTACTCAGAAATGTCAAGAATCAGCTTGAAAGTGAGGATGGCAATATAAATGTTGCCAAAAGCCTGATTATTAAAGCAATGGACAATGAATACACAAAGAGTAATCCTGACACCTGGGAGCTTGCCGGTGATATCTACAAGCAGCTCTTTTCAAACGAGAGTTTCAAGTCATCAAGGATGCAGCCGTATGATACTGTAGCGATGTATGATTACCTCGTCAAGATGTATGATTATTACAATCGTTGCGATTCCCTGCAGCAGATTCCTAATGAGAAAGGAAAGACTTCAACATCGTGTCGTGACAGGGTTGCTTCCAACCTTGACGGAAACCGTACAGAGTTTATAAACGGCGGTATTTTCTATTTCAACCATCGTCGCGATTATGCCAAGGCGTACGAGATTTTCTCCAAGTATTATGAGGTGTGTGATATGCCGATGCTGAAGAGCTATACCGAGAATAATCCGCAATATGCTGAGTATTCAAAGCAGTTCGCATACTTCACGACACTTTCAGCCAGGATGATGGAAGATTATGATAAAGTACTGAAATACTGCGACTTAGGTGTTGAAGATGAAGAGAATGGCGAGCAGTGCTATCAGTTCAAGTGCGAGGCATATCAGCAGCTTAAGGATACTGTTAATTGGGTTAAGGCTCTTCAGGAAGGTATTGTGAGGTATCCGACATCGGATTATTATTATATGCAGCTTCTTGTCTATTATGACAATTCCGGTAAGATGGACGAGATGGAGCAGTTCGTAAACGCTATGCTTGAAAAGGATCCGGATAAATCCTACAACCATTACGTAAAGGGTTATCTGTTCCAGCAGCAGAAGAAATACAAGGATGCAATTGAGGCATATAAGAATGCATTGGAAAAAGATCCAAATCTGATAGAGGCTAATATTAATCTTGGTCTGTGCTATATGTTTGACGCAAACGATTATATGGAGTCAAAATCGAATGTGAAATTCAATACTCCGGCATACAAGGAAATGATTGAGACCGAGAAGACATATTACAAGAATGCGTTACCATTGTTTGAGAAAGTCAGAGAGCTTGCTCCGGACGATGTTAACAAATGGGGTCTTCAGTTGTATTCAATCTATTACAAACTTGAGATGAATAAGGAAATGAATCAGATTGAGACTATTCTTAAAGCAGAGGGAATGCTTGACTGATAGAACAGAGATACTTCGAAAGAAAAGGGGACGGTTCAAAATCGCCCCCTTATTCTTTACTCCATATTACCTATTTAACATAATAGTTATTATGTAACAATCGCGGTATTATGCGACAATACTATAGAATACTGTGAAAATCAATAATGTGTAGATTATGCAGAATATCCAGTCAATGTCACTGATCAGATATCCTGTTCTTGTATAGTTCGTATTTGATTCATTCCAATAGAATTTATAATCCTTACGTGAAATCATTCTCATTGACAGATATATGACAGTTGCGGATGCTGTTCCTATAAGAATTCCAATCAGACAGCCTGTCAGATCAGCAACACCATTATATATATGTGTGAATGAGTATATGGTTGCGATAATCAGTAACAGATATGACAGATGTCTGTAACGTAACAACCATATAAAAAATATGGCCAGACAGAATGCAATGGCCGCAGATGAGGCTGATGGATCTATGTAACCGGCTGATAATAAACTTGCAGGCACAGCCAGCATCAGTGCGATGAAAATACGTATGGAGTTTCTGGAGTCGTTATTTCTGAGTATTATCAGTACGATGAGCAGAAATAAAGGCAACCAGATAAATATCGATGGGAATATTCTGGAGAATTCATCTAAAAAAATGGAATCAAGCCTGCCGGACAGTGTTTCGGCAGATGAGTTGATGGAATCTGCAATATGTTGCAAATCAACCATTTATCGGTCAGATTATTTCTATGACATCGGCAGGTATCCATCCCTCGTTGCCGTCATTCAGCCTTATCTCAACCCATTCTTTCATACTTGAGTCAAGAATCCTGACTTTACGTCCGTCGTGAATGATGAACAGATCCGTGCCATTCTCGTTCGGGGTGCTCTTTACAGTGACACTTGGAGACATTATTATTGCTGTCTCATTATTGGTCAGATTGTTTTTCTGCCTGGCGGCAAAGCACATTCCCAATACTGAGATTACAAAGCATATTATTGATATGCCGAACGATATCTTTTTCAGTACGGTCTTTTTGCTGAGAACGAATATTCCTATAGCCAGAGCCATCAGTACAATGAATGATATTGCCAGTATGCTCCATTGGTTGACATTCAACGATGTGGATAAACGGTTTATCCATACGGCAATAAAGAACTCATTTACAGATACTTCCTTATCAACAATCCGGCTTCTTGCCAGTTCAAGGTTGAACCTTACATCGGAGTTGGACGGGTCTATCAGGTATGCACGCTCATAATTCAATATAGCCTTTGCTATCTGATCCATCTTGAAATATGAGTTTCCCAGATTCATATACAGTTCCTGGGAAATTCCCTGAGTGGACAGTATTTCCTCATAGATGGCGGCAGCTGTGGCATAATCTCCGCTGATATATGAGCTGTCTGCCATTTCTGATGAGACATAACGTACTTCATCTGATGACTGCGAATATACCGATACGGATGATATTGATATAATTAATGTCAGTAATAATATCTTTCTCATATTCCTTGTCAATGTTTAAGTGAACTTTCCATCTGTCCGATGACATTTGCCGCATTCTCGTAAATGTTGTCCATTCTGCCGGAATCATCTCCTGGGGCATAACGTGCAAATTCGCAGTCCCCCATCAGTCCTACGAACTTGGATATAAGTTCTTCAGGCACGGACTTTTTCCTGAGTTCGGACTCGATATTGTCTTTTGACAGATCCACTACCGGTATGGCCAGCTTATCGCTGATATAACCCCATAGTGCCTTCAGTACCTCATCGTAGAACTCATCCTTCCTGTTGCTGTTCATCAGCTTGAATGCTGACTTCAGACGGCGGGCAGCAACAGAGTTTGCTTTCTTGCGTTTGGTAAGAACTATATTTGCATTGTCCTTAATACGTTTTCTGCTTAATGAAAGGACTATGCACAGTATCAGAAGCGGTGATATGACGAGTATCCAGAAGAGTTTTGAACCATATAGAATCCTGTCGGCCCTGAAGAGACGGCCGGATGTGGTGTGGAAGCGTACATCTTGTCCGACGTACTTCAAATCTTCCTTGCTGACATATCCTGTGGCGATTTGTGGAACATCACTCCCCTCTCCTTTCTCTACGTTGATGACATATTCCTTGGTGCTGAGTGTCTTATATGTGCCACTCTTGACATCGAAATACTGGAAGTTCAATGCTGGTATGGTGTATTGTCCGGGATGCCTTGGAATTGCAAGATATTCAAAGACTTTGTTGCCGGACTGTCCGGATGTCTTCAATGAGAATCTGTTCTCCACCTTCGGATCATATATGTCGAAATCCTTAGGATATATGATTTCCGGAGTCTTGATAAGTTTCATATTACCTGTTCCTGATACAATGACCTGTATGGTAACAGCTTCGTTGGTCTTGATATTCTCGCTGCTGATATCTGAACTGATAGAAAACTCTCCTACTCCACCCATGAACGCATCGGTCTTGCCTGACGACGGTAATGGCTTTACGTGTATCCTGATCGGGCTGGTAACAAGATTCTTGTTTGTCTCGATATATCTTCCACCGTTGAAGAACATATCAAATATATCGTCGCTCTGCACGGCCTGTGCTATTGTAGCCTCAAATGATGTGGCTGGTATCTCCAGATCGCCGGACTGTTGTGGGAACAGCACATACTGACTCCATACGAGTGTCTGGTAGTTCCGTCCGTTATAATGCTCCAGCTCAAACTCCTTATTTTGCGGTAATTCTATTTCCTGTACGTGGAAATTCTTCAAATCAGGCATTTTATTGCTGATGGAGCGAAGATTTACAAGACTATAGACCTTGAATGTCAGCAGGAAGGCCTCCTGTTCGTAAACGTCTGTCTTGCTGACTATTGCACGCATGAATAAATCTGAACCGGATATGTTGCCATTGCCTGAACCTTGCGATTGGCTTTGTGTATTCTGTTGGGCGGTTCCGGAATTCTGATTCTGCGAGCCCTGTGCCTGCTGGTTATCGTCTCTCGGCAGAACCTTTATCTTGACGGAATTGGACGTGTATGTATTATTCCCAACTTCAATTGTTGCTCCAGGTATGGTATATTCGCCTTCTTCCTGTCCTACGAGTATATATGTATATGTTATTGTGGACGAGGATTCCATCTTACCGTTTATGATGGTAGTACTGCTCCTGGTGGATTGACTTGGACCGGACAGAACAGAAAGTCCGTCACTTACGGACTGGAGTCTCATCTTTTTGGCATTGGAGACATTCACTGTATAAGTCAGTCGGAAATTATCTCCCACTACAACTGCTTTTGGTGCTTGAGCGGTAAAAACGACATCTGAGGCTGCGATTACGGCTGTCACACACAATGTCATCAATAATATAAGTGAGGCAAGTCTTTTCATTACTTTATATTTTACCAGTCCTTATCAAATGTACCCTTAGGCTGTACCTGTATGGCCTGTTTTACACGTTCCTGAACGTCTTTCTCATCCTGCATGGCGGCTTGCAGCAGTTGCTCGGCATTTTCCTTTGACATATCGCTCTCATTCTGCTCCTGCTGTTGTTGCTGTTGCTGCTGTTCCTGCTCCTGTTGTTGCTGATCCTGATTCTGCTGTTGTTCCTGCTGGTCTTTCTGTTGTTCCTGCTGGTCCTGATCCTGCTGTTGCTGATTCTGCTGGTTTTGCTGTTGCTGTTTTAGCTGATGCATAGCCAGCGCGAGATTATATCGTGTCTCGTGATCATTCGGATTATTTCTCAATGCTTCCTGATATGCTGCTATTGCCTGAGCGTAGTTCTGTGCCGCCTGCAGGACAGTACCCATATTATGGTATGTCATCGCAGCTTTCTGCTTGAAATCATTCAGTTCTTTTTCTGATGCATTTGAGTCCGATAGTCTTCTGCGTTCAAGTTCCAATGCTGTGGCCGTTTTCTGGTATTGCTCCATGGCTTCTTTGGCCTTTTGCTGATAAAGGTATGCATTTCCTAAATTGTACCCGGCATTTATATTTGAAGAGTTCTTGTCAATAGCCTTCAGGTAGTTTTCCTCTGCTTTTATATAAAGGCTGTCGGAATACAGTTTGTTGCCTTTTCTTACATATTCCCTATCGGTCCTTTGTGCTGACAGAGCAATCGGAGCAATCAGCACCAGCATCATCAAGAATTTTCTTCTCATTTTTCCCCTTCATTTTCAGAGTTGAACAGGCTGATGTTACGCAATCTGGCATTGCGGCTCTCACTGATGATGAGCTCCATTATCAGAAGTGCCAGAATAATCCATGCGATAACCTGGAACTGCTCATCGAATTCTGTATATATTGTGGTCTCGACATCATCCTTATCAAGATGATCAAGTTCTTTCTGCAATGCTTTCTCTGCGGAGTTTGTGTTATCGACATACATATATGCGCCACCGCCAGCTTCGGCTATGTCGCGGCACATCTGTTCATTCAGGCGTGTCACGATTACATTTCCGTCCTTGTCCTTACGGAATTCTCCGTTACGGCTACCCGGTATCGGAGTACCTGCCGGAGAGCCTACTCCAAGCACATACACTACGTGTCCGCTCTCGGTGGCAGCCTTCGCTGCCTCAACTGCTCCAGCCTCGTGGTTTTCACCGTCGGTGATGACTATGACAGCCTTTCCTACGCTCTCATTCGGCGTGAAGCTTCTGGAAGCCAGAGTCAAGGCTTCCTTGATGTTTGTTCCTTGCCGTGCCACCAATGATGGAGATATTGATTCAAGGAAAATTTTTGCTGAGATGAAATCGCTTGTAATAGGTAGCTGGACGAATGCATCGCCTGCGAATACGATAAGACCTATTTTATCGTCCTGAAACTGATCCACAAGATTTGAGATGATACGTTTGGATTTTTCCAGTCTGCTTGGAGCAACATCCTCTGCAAGCATTGAGTTGGAGATGTCAAGACAGATTATCGTCTCAATGCCGGAACGTACTACAGTATCCTGTCTTGAACCGAATTGAGGTCTTGCAAGCAGTATTCCCGATAATGCAATCGCAGAAAATGCAAGCCAGAATTTGAGTTTCGGACGTGTTTCAGACACATCCGGCATCAACTCCCGTATCAACTCATAATCGCCATATTCTCTCAACATCCTCTTACGGCGAATACTGGAAATTATATGTACCGCAACCAAAACAGGAAGCAGTAACAACAGATATAAATATTCCGGATTGGCGAATCTGAACATGCTTGCTCCTTTTTTATGGAATGGTCCTTAATATTGTCTGACGGAGAAGAACGTCTCCAAGCAGGGCCAGCAGCAGTATCCACGCGAACGGCTGGTATGCCTCCTCGTTTCTGCTGAATTCCTTGACCTGAAGTTTGGTGCGCTCCATCTTGTCTATCTCCTCATATACTTCCTTCAGTTTGCTGTTGCTTGTAGCACGGTAATATTGTCCGTTTGCTGTCTGGGCAATCTGACGAAGTACATTCTCATCAATCTCAACCGGCACATTTACGTATTGTACGCCCATTGAAGTCTGCATAGGGTACGGTGCTGTGCCATTTGTGCCGACACCTACCGTATATACCCTGATATCAAAGCTTTTTGCCATCTCTGCGGCTGTCAGAGGCGAAATCTCTCCCCTATTGTTTGAACCGTCAGTCAGCAGAATTATCACCTTGGATTTTGCCTTGCTGTCCTTGAGGCGGCTGATGGCATTCACCAGTCCCATACCGATTGCGGTACCGTCATCAATTATTCCGCGTGCGGCAATATCACTGTTCACGCTGTGGAACAGATTCAGCAGGACTGCGTGATCTACGGTAAGCGGACATTGTGTGAATGCCTCTCCCGCGAATATTGTCAGACCGATGTTGTCATTCGGACGGCCGTTTATAAATTCCGAAGCCACTGATTTTGCGGCCTCTATTCTGTTCGGCTTCAGGTCCTCGGACAGCATACTGGTCGAAACATCCACACAAAGCATTATATCAATACCCTCAATCTCAGTGTTCTGCCAGTTGTCGGTAGTCTGAGGCCTTGCCAGAATTATCGCCAGCATGGCCAGGGCAACCATCCTCAGAATAAAGGGAACGTGTATCAGATAGTATTTATAGCTTTTGGGAACATTTCTGTACGCTCCTGTATCCTGTATCAGCATTGTCGCCCCACGTTTCCAGCCCTTCATCACATACCATATTGTGAAAGGTATGATGAGAAGCATCAGAAATAAATATGCGCTGTTTGCAAATATCATTGTCAGTCGTAATTAGAAGAACAGATAATAGATTTCCTTAAGTAGCATATAAAGCGTGAAACACGATGCGGCTGCCAGAAGAATCACTCCTGCCAGTAATATTGCCCTCGCCTCCTTGCTGCGCTTTTGCTCAACTACAATTTCCTTTTCCTCTGGTTCCTTTTCGGATTCTTCCGGATTCATTGTCTCTTTTACGAACTCGATGGCTGTAAGCAGGTTACGGTCATTTTCACCAAGCAGAGGTTTCATCTTTGCAAATTTCACCAAATCGGCGGTAGAGAAGAGTTCGCTCAATTCACTTAATGAATCCTTGTCGTTAATCTCTTTAAGATGACTGATTATCTCGTCGGATGTCATTTCAGTCGCATTGAACCCGAAACGTCCGTTCATATACTGGCGAATGGCATCAGTGAGTTCTGTATAATATCGCTTTGAATCCTCTCCGTGTGCCAACTGCTCGGTTCTGATACGTTCAATCTCAGCCAGAGCCACCTCGTGTGCAGGTTTCTGAGGCTCGACTTTGATTATGCGTATGATAGGCTTGTCATTTTTCCAGCTGAAGAACAGGAGTATCGCCAATACCGCTACTGCGGCGAATATAAGCAGGTAATACGTCGCGGACTTTACATCCTGCCATTGCAAAGGCTGTTCCATTATGTCCTTCGGACCGAAGAACTGATCTGAATGCAGGGTATCAACGTCAAATATATAGACCACCAGTGACAGACCGTTATCAGCCTGATATGGCTTGCCGTCAACATTTACCTCGAATGGAGGTATGTAGAAGAATGCAGAGTCAAATGCCGTGACGGTGTAGCTGCGTGTTACAGACATCTTTTTCTTGTGGTCGATGTACTGCGTGTCAGTTAATATGGGGGGAATAATCTCCAGCCTGTCAACAATAGTGTCGCTGAATAATGGAAATGAAATCTGCTGTCCTGCATCGCAAGCGACAGATATATGAATCTGAGTCTGTTCTCCAATCCATATTGCCACAGAGTCACACGATGATTCAACCACGACGCCGGCCTTGGCGCACAGGGATGCAAACGTGATGGCAACAGCTACGAATATTTTGAATAATAATCTCATTGTCAATTTCTTATTGCAAACAATCCCATTAATGCCTTGACATAGTCCTGATCTGTCCTGATAGATACGGAATCTACCCTACTCTTTGTCAATGACTCCTTGCGACGCTCCTCAGATTCAATCCATCTTCTGTTATGAGCCTCACGTATGGACTTGGATGATGTGTCAATATACATATCGCATCCGCTTTCGGCATCTCTTACTTTCATAAGACCGACATCAGGTAATTCTGCCGCTCTGCGGTCATATACCTGTATGGAGACAACATCGTGTTTCCTGTTGGCTATGGTAAGGGCGTTCCTGTAATCGTCATCGGTTATGAAATCACTCAGCACAAATGCCGTACAACGCTTCTTGACGGCATTTGTAAGGAATTCCAGAGGTACCGATATGTTTGTATGGGTGCTTTCCGGTACAAAATCAATCAGTTCCCTGATCAGATACAATATATGCTTGCGCCCTTTCTGTGGCGGTATGTATTTCTCCACTTTGTCAGAAAAGAATACGAGCCCCACCTTGTCGTTGTTCTGGATTGCCGCAAATGCGAGTGTGGCGGCAATCTCTGTCACCATATCACGTTTCATACAGCCGGTAGAGCCAAAATGGAGACTGTTGGATACATCGACCAGCAGCATTACCGTTAGCTCGCGCTCTTCCTCATATACCTTGATGTACGGGCGGTTCATTCTGGCTGTAACATTCCAGTCTATGTCACGCGCATCATCGCCGAACTGATATTCGCGGACTTCCGAAAATGCCATACCATGCCCCTTGAAGGCCGTATGGTATTGTCCTGCAAATATGTTGTTGGACAATCCGCGTGTCTTAATCTCAATCTTGCGAACTTTTTTTATCAGCTCACTTGTCTCCATAGACACTTGATCAAGGAACTTCAACCTTATTGAGAATGCGACTGATCAGCTCGTCCGAGTTGACGTTGGTAGCCTCTGCTTCGTATGACAGTCCGATACGGTGACGCAATACATCGTGTGCGATGGCGCGTACATCCTCCGGAACGACATAGCCTCTGCGCTTGATGAAGGCGTATGCACGTGATGCCAGTGCCAGATTGATGGATGCACGTGGAGAACCGCCGAATGAGATGAGTTCCTTTATCTCCTTCAGACCATATTTTTCCGGATAGCGCGTTGCAAACACAATATCAGTAATGTACTGCTCGATTTTCTCGTCAAGATATACCATATCGACTACGGCTCTTGCATTCAGAATGTCGTCAGTCTTCATTACAGGGCGAATTGTACCTACCTCATGATGAATATGCTGATGGATTATCTTCTTCTCCTCATCCAGTTTCGGGTAATCGATGATAGCCTTGAGCATAAAACGATCAACCTGAGCCTCCGGTAGCGGATAAGTACCCTCCTGCTCTATAGGATTCTGTGTAGCCAGTACGAGGAATGGCTTTGGCAGTGCGAATGTCTCTTTGCCCAGTGTTACCTGACGCTCCTGCATAGCCTCGAGCAGTGCACTCTGCACTTTGGCCGGTGCACGGTTTATCTCATCTGCGAGAATGAAGTTTGCAAACACCGGACCTTTCTTTGCCTGAAAAGCCTCGTCTTTCTGACTGTAGATCATTGTTCCTACCACATCGGCAGGCAACAGGTCCGGGGTAAACTGTATTCTGCTGAAACTGGCATCGATAAGTGAAGCCAATGTCTTGATTGCAAGTGTCTTGGCCAAGCCAGGCACACCTTCAAGAATAATATGTCCATCGGAAAGAAGTCCAATCAATAATGATTCTACAAGATGCTTCTGACCGATTATCACCTGATCCATTCCAGCCATCAGGTTGGTGACAAACGCGCTTTGACTCTCAATACGCTCGTTTAATTCCCGAATATCGAAGTTTTCGCTCATATTATATGTTTTTATCTCGTTTTGTCTTTTTGAATGCTTCCAAAATTACAACAATACTGGTTGACGTATTGTTCAAAAAAACTTAAATTGTTTAAGAAGTTGTTTAAATTTGTTCCAATTAATCTTTTATAAAATCTTTCCGGCTGAAAAATCCGTTTCTTTTCAGTCACAATGGAGCCCCATTGCTCCCTCAAACAAGCGAATTTTCATCTCGAAAATCTTTCATAAAATT
>JAZRYP010000051.1:0-63795 GCA_045600825.1 Bacteroidaceae bacterium | reverse complement strand
TATCCGTATTATGAGAAAGGTCACGGGATGTTTACGTATTTCCTTCTCAAAAAACTTCAAGAAACCAAAGGACAGGCCACACTTGGAGAGATTGCCGACTATGTGACCACTCAAGTTGGACGCAAATCGATAGTCGAGAATTCAAAGAGCCAGACACCTACTGCAACGGCATCGGAAAGTCTTGCAGATGACTGGAAAACAATGAAATTATTCTAACAACAAACAGTATGAAACGATGAAGTATGTAGTTTTTCTTTTCATCCTGTTTTCTCCATACGTTTTCTGTAATGCACAATCTATTGAAAAACGATACAGCTCTCTGAAATCTGATTCAGGGATGATATATTTTTTTCGTCCTGTAAAATTAAGGCAGGTCAGAAACATGCATAAGTTTGAATATGATATGACGTATGTTGAAGGGAATGACTCTATTACCTTAAATTTTACCATTGATATTGACACTCTCGCAAAGGTTGAGAAAATAATAATTCATGCAGATGGGACTGAAACAAAAGATGAAACAACGGTATGCATGTATTGCGATGTCTTAAAGTCATCATACGAAATCAGAACCAGTTCTCGTATATCATTCAATGATATGGAAAAAATATATGAAAGTGAGAAACCTTTGATTTTCCATATAACACTCTCCAATGGTGTAGAGTGTACAGCAACATATCCTATATCCAAATGGAGGAAGGAAAATTCGGCAATAACCCGTATTGTACAATCAATAAAGATGTGAATCTATGCATAAACATATAATACTATACATTGTGTCTACCCTATGTTGTTTGAATACAGCATTCGCAAAAACAGTAACAGTAAAATTGACGGGAACAATTCATGAGAATGTTGAAATGACTTTGGAAGGAACTGGCAGAACGATGGTCATTACAACCCTGCCATATACTTTTAAGTTGACAACGGACGAGTGTCCTATGAGACTGTCGTTTACATCAGATAACTATGATTACGTCAGTATAGATATTCCAAAAAGACCTGCTGATGATATAGGTCACGTATATCTTCTTAAATCAAAAGAAAAACAGTTGCAGATTAATAATCAGCTTGAGAATAATGGAAGTTCGGGCACCAGAGATTTCCTGAATTATCAAAGTCTGCTGAATCTTATAACCTCATCAAACAAGGACTTGTCCACCAGTAAGGAGGTTACGAATGACGAATCTAAAATACGCAGTCTTGACATGACCAAGAAAATAAATATCGCTCCGAGCACTGGCAAAAAAAAAACTAACACTTTTGCTCTCATCATCGCCAATGAGGAATATGAGATGGCTTCAAACGTGGAAATGGCAACGTTCGACGGATTAGCGATGAAAGAATATTTCTCGAAGACTTACGGTCTGACAGACAATCAGATATTGTATTATCCCAATGCTACTTTTGGGAAGATAAACAAGGCTATGAATGATTTGAAGAATATAGCTGAAGCGTATGACGGCAAGATTAATTTAGTGTTATATTATGCAGGACATGGCATTCCGGACAATGCGACTAAGGATGCTTACATCATGCCTGTTGATGTTGATGGGACGGATCCTAGCGTATGTTATTCGCTTAAGAAACTATATTCGGAGATAGATGCGATGCACCTTAATCAGGCTGTAGTATTGCTAGATGCCTGTTTCAGTGGCGCTAAACGTGACGGAAACATGATTGTCGCCGCTCGTGGTGTCGCGATTAAGCCAAATGAGGAAAAGCCTAAAGGTAATACAATTGTAATAAGTGCAACATCGGGTGAGGAGACTGCATTTTCGTATAAGGAAGAACAGCATGGTATGTTTACCTATTTTCTACTGAAATATATCCAGGAAAATAATGGAAAAGTAACAATCGGAGGTCTTTCTGACTACATCACGGAGAATGTAAGAAAGCAGTCAGTGTTGATTAATGGAAAAAAACAGACTCCAACAATATCAATCCCGTCAGAGTTGGAAAATTGGCAAGATATAGATTTAGGTGGTAAATATTAAGCGTACGTTATGCAATGGATTACAATTCCGCTTTTCCGCTCAAGAAACTCAAACAGACTAATGGGAAAGCTACGCTTGAGGAGATTGCGACTTATGTCTCGGATGAGGTTGGCAAGCGCTCTATTGTAGAGAATGCGAAATCACAGACACCTACTGTCGTCTCAGCTCCAGGAATGGAAAACGAATGGCAGACTATACAACTTTATGGTGCTTGGAACAAATAAATGTATGAGAATTACACACTGGATTCTTATTATTGGCATAATCTCTGTATGTCCTGTGAAGTTATATGCACAGAACACTTTTCAGGAGATTTTTGATGAGTTTTCGCGCAATGCGAAAAGCGAATTCTACAGTTTCAGGGATAAGTGCAACAGCGACTATGCAGCGTTCCTTGAGGCCAGCTGGAAATCGTTCAATGCCTGTGAGGCTGTGCCGGAACCATACGAGGAGCAGGTTCCGCCTGTTATATATAAGACTCCTGAGCCAGGTCCGGTTATTGATGATAAACCTGTTATTGATCGTGAAGTACCGGTTGTAGAGGTCATTCCGTCGGTAGAGCCTGTTCCCAAGCCACAGCCTGTAGAGCCTATTAATGAGACTCCTGTAGTGATGGCCGATGAATTTGAGTTCTATTATTTGGATATGCCTCTGAGTGTCAGGGCTGGAAATGGGCTTAAATTTCAGTTGCCATCTGTAGGAGCGGAAGACATATCAAAAGGGTGGAAAAAGCTTTCCGCTCACGAGTATGATAACCTAATTGTGGATTGTCTCTCAATCCGTGATGAATATGCATTGTGCGATTGGGCATATCTGCAGATGCTCAAATCCTTTGCTGTCTCATTCCTCGGCAACGGGAACAGTGCGATATTGCTCTCGGCATATCTGTATGCGCAGTCTGGTTATAAAGTCAGATTAGGCACATCCTACGGGCATCTGTATCTGCTGTATGGAACCAAGTATGTGATATACGGTAAATCATATTACCAGTTTGATGGCAGTAATTTCTTCGTATTGGACGATGACCTGAACAAGCTGGATATAGCGGATTGTGCATATCCGGGAGAGAAGGATATGTCGTTGGCTATATCAAAAGAACAGATGCTCGGCGGAAATTGCTCGGATTCAAGACATTTTGAATCTGACAGGTATGCGATTTCTTCGGATTGTTCGGTCAGTCGCTCACTGCTGAAGTTCTATGACGGATACCCTTCGGCTGAGATAAATGATAATCCGCTATCCAGGTGGGCTGTCTATGCAGAGACACCTGTCAGCCGGAGTGTGAGAGAGAAACTATACCCGGCTTTGAGAGAAACTGTTAGAGGGAAAAAAGCGCTTGAGGCAGCTGATATGCTGCTGGATTTTGTGCAGAGTTCCCTCGTATATGGATATGACAATGAGATATGGGGAGACGACAGAGCGTTTTTTGCAGAGGAGACACTGTATTATCCCTATTGTGACTGCGAGGACAGATCAATACTTTACTCCCATCTGGTGAGGGATTTGCTGGGACTGGACGTATTGCTGGTCTATTATCCTGGACATCTGGCTACTGCGGTACATTTTAATGAATCTGTTGATGGTGATTATATAATTGTCGGTCAAAGAAAATATACTGTATGTGACCCTACATACACAGGAGCACCAGTTGGTGAGACTATGCCGGATATGTACAATTCTCAAGCGAGGGTGATATTGCTGCGCAGGTAATGTGGAGTCTGGTTCTATTGGTATAGCCCCAAAGCTGCTTCTGATTGATGCCGGTTATTCTGGCTACAGAATTCCCTGGCGATGGAGTTCGGTGACGGTGAAGTCGAGTTCATCGTACCAGGATTGGCCGAAACGGCGGATCAGCGGCTCTTTCAGGTATTTGTAGAGTGGTATGCCTTCTTGCTCACCACGGATTACGGCAGCACGGCATACGTCCCAACGGTCGTAATTGAGCCCCCAGTAGTCGCCCAATTTTTTTACGCGGATGGGGTAGAGGTGGCAGGATACAGGTTTCTTGAACTTGCAGCGGCCTTCACGGAAGGCTTTCTCAATGGCGCAATAGCAGCATCCGTCTTCGCCGTAGCAGGTGAAGACACAGTCCTTGCCGTTTACGATTGATGTGACAAGCTCGCCTTCAGGATCGGTGTATGCTACACCCTGACGGTTGATGACCTTGCGGGCTTCAATGGACAGGTCGTCCCATATCACCGGCAGGAGTTCCTCAATCTGTGCGATTTCCTCTGCGGTGACAGGTGCACCGGCATCTCCTTCGATGCAGCAGGCACCTTTGCAGCATTCCAAATCGCAGCTGAAGCATTTGGTCAGCACATCGAATGATACGATGACATCCTGAATCTGTAGCATATATCAACTGTTCCTTTTGGACAAAGGTACAAATACTGGCATAAAGAATATCAATGCGATGATGGAGAATATCATTCCTCCGATCACGCCCATTGCGAAAGAGTACCAGAAACTGACCTCCTTGCCGTCAAACAGGAACGGTATCAGACCGAGCACGGTGGAAATTATAGTAAGCAGGGTAGGGATTATCTTGCGGTTATATGCCTTGACCCAATAGCGTATGTTTGTCCTGACTGTTACCGGTAGCGATGCCCTGTAACGCATCTTGGTTACTGTGTCGTACTCGCTTATCAGATATATGCTGGCGTTGACGACAATGCCGGACAGCATTACCAGGGCAGCATATCCTCCCTGGTCAAACGAGACCTTGAATATAGGGAATGTGAGAAACAGTCCGACCATACCCAATGGTATCATAATGACTATGGACAAAGGTTTTTTCAGCGATTCGAACATTGTGGCACATATCATATAGATTATGATTACCACAATGAACAGAAACAGAAGCTCTTTCACCTGTTCTTCTATTGCCCACCAGTAGTCGTCTTCGCCTCCTGCGTGGAAACCGAGTGGCATAATGCGGTTGAACGTCTTGGTAAGCTGTTCGCTCATACGGCCGGAGAGTTCGTATGAACCTATGAAGTTGAATCCTACTGAGACTACATATTCCTGATTCTCACGGGTTATGGAAACACCTGTCCTGCGCTTTGTGATGGAACCGATATCGGTCAGGCGGAACAGGGTGCTGTCAATGCCTATCATATCGTTGTTGATATGCCACAGGTCGTAATAGTCCTTGTCGGACGATACGAGCCGTACGGGAACCCTTTGCTCTCCGTCGAATATGGAGCCTGCATTGCTGTCGAACAGCTGGTCGTTCAGGTAATCAAGATATTGTCTCACATCCAGCCCCTGGAGTGCAATCTTCCTCCGGTCCATATCCAGATAAAACTCATTGTCCGGCATTCCGCCCCAATTGCTGGCAATGTCTGCGTCGGTAACGCGCTTGTAGGTAAGCAGACTGTCGCGCAGGTCTTCGGCATAGCGGTACAGTATGTCGTAGTTGTAGCCGTAAAGTGACAGGGAGTGATCCCACGATGAGCGATATACGCCGTTGCTGAGCGACTGGTCGTCCTTGTCAAGTGCGCTCACGTACCAGGTGGCCCCGCCGTAGCTCATAGCCTTGGCCCACAGCTTCTGTTTCAATTCGTACGGGAAGCGTGTCCTGCCCGCATCCTTATCGAAAGTGATATCCAACGTTGCGTATCCGGCACTCACGTATGTCCTGAAAATCTCAATACCATCAAACTGGCTCAACCAGTTCTCCATTGCAGTCATTACCTCATTCAGCTGTTGGGCTGTAGAGCCATCGGGCATCTGTGCGCTGACGCCAAGTGTCTTGACAAGCTCCTCCTCGGGGTCCCGATAGAATGAGTATGAAGTCATATTATTGGTGAAGAGGTTGAATGTGCCTCCCAGTGCATACTCAAAAAACTTTCTGTTTTTCTGATACCACTTGCTTCCGATAGTCTTGTTGTAGATTCCGACAAAACCGCCACGTGTGTTGTAGTAGTCGTCTTTGTGATGTACGCTTGACGGCAGGAACTGTATGGGGATGCCGAGCAGCCATATCAGCAGGATTATGTACATTTTTCTATGGCCTCTTGCCCAGGTGATGTAGCGTTCGTACCAGTCGGACCACCGTATCACTAGTCTCTTTACCCCTGTTGAGTATTTCGTCACGCCCTTTGATTTCAGCGGAAGCTTCTCAAGAAGTGCCGGTACAAAAAGATATGCCGTAAGAATGGATATGGAAAGATTTATGATAATCACCCATACGAATCCTGTAAGGTTGCGCCTGGCCTGCTCGGGCAGGAAGAATATGATGAGCAGGGCTGCTATGGTGGTCAGCAACGCTCCTGTGATTGACCTCATCACCTTGCGGTTATGGTAATATGTGAAGTGGTCTGTCATCACGATGGCAGTATCAATTATTATGCCAAGTGACACGGTGATGCCGGCAAGAGAGTATAGTTCAATGTCAATGTCAAACAGCCAGTAGAGGATTACCGCGGACAGCAGGTTCACTGTTATGGTCAGTCCTATGATTGTGAGATACCTGAAGCTGCGGCTTACAAGCAGTACGAACATAAGCAGGAACGCAAGCGACATTATGGCACGTAGAAATATCTTGTGTATCTCATTGTTCAGCGATACGGATGCGTCGTGTGTCATACGGATTGTAAAGTTGTCCGGGAAGCTCTCCTTCAGCTGATCCATTTTTTCTCTGACAATCCTGGCGACTTTGATGGTGTTGATTCCCTCAGAGGCATTTACATATATGTCTATGGTGTTCAGACCATTGATGCGCTGATACGACATCGGTATCTGCTCCTGATACCGCACAGTGGCAAAATCACCGAGATAGTACATCCTGCCGTTGACTTTGCCTATCGGAATATCCTCCAGTGCGGCATTCATCTTTGTGGAACGCAGGCGTACCAGCATCATATTGTCGCCTTCAAGCCGCGTTCCTGCGATATTGTTCTGGAAATGCTGACCGAATGCCGTGACCAGGTCTTGTGGTGCCAGTCCTACTGAACGGAGTGAATTCGGGTCAAATGTCACCACCCATTCGAACGGCGAAGCTCCGGATGTGGTCACGCTCTCAACCCCGTCGATTCGGGCTAAAGGCGTAATTATATGCTTCTCTGCATAATCGACTATCCGGTCGGCGGGCATATCGGCATTGACAGTATAGATAAGAATTGTCTCTGTATCTTCGCGCCCTGATACCGAACCGCTCAAATAGACACTCGCTCCTTGCGGCAGAGCCTTTCGCAGTTGTCTTATTCTGGTGGCGGCATCGAAACGTACCGATCTCATATCGGTTCCTTTCTTGAACTGTATGGTAACGCTGCCTCCTCCTGCGTGTGAGGATGCGCGGACATCGGTGGCTCCGCTCAATGAACTTAGCGCACCTTCAACCAGCGATGTAACCTCGGACTCAACCACGCGTGCTGACGCATTGGGGTAGCTGATGCCGGCGCTGAGTGACTGCATCTCCTGTCTCGGGGAATACTGGATGTTGAGCATAGGCATTACTGCCGCTCCTACAACCATAAAGACCATCATCACCAGAATTACTGAAAATGGTGATGGGCCGCGTCTGGATTCCCTGTTGCTATCTGCCATTGATGTCCTGTTTTCTGAGTCTGCGTTTCTCAACGGCGTAGTAGCAGAGTGGAACGAAGAATACGCTTACGAATGTGCCTGCCACCATTCCGCTGATGAGTGCGAGTGACAGCGGATACTGCAGGTCACTGCCCATATTGCCTCTGACAAGGAATGGGGCAATGGCGAGAATAGTGGTCAGTGATGTCATCAGAATGGCTTTCAGACGTCTGCTGCCAGCCTCGAATATGGCCCGTTTCAGTTCCATCCCGTTTTGTCTCAGATGGTTGATTGTATCGACTTTCAATATTGAGTCATTGATTACGATTCCGCACATAACCACAATGCCTATCATTGACATCAGATTGATTGTCTCGCCGCAGATGAAAAGTACGGTCAATGCGGCGAAAATGTCTATTATAAGCTCAGACAGTATAATCACAGGCTGTATCAGTGACTCGAACTGTGCTGCCAGGATAAAGAACAGCAGCAGTACGGATACGAGTAATACTATTCCCAGTTCCTTGATCATTGCGCGGTTTGAGAAATATGCACCTCCGAAATCCACGTCGAACCTGTCGCTGTCACGAACTGTCCGGCGTATGGTCTGCATGGCATCTTTTATCTGTCTTCCGGACGGCTCAAGTTCCAGGCGGTAGTATTCTCCTTCGACACCCGATGTTATGTTCTTGAGATCACGGTTGCGGCTCTCTTTCAGCAGTATCTCAAGTGGAACTTTACCGCCGTTTGATGTCCTTAGGTAATTGTTCTGAATAAGGTCTTTGGACTCTTTTCTGTCCATTCCTATAACGATTGGTACGGAATGACTGCCTTTCGCCACGCGCATTACAGAGTTGTCTCCGAGCGCCTGCTGCAGATAGTTGAGGACTTGGCTGTACGATACGCCGTATAGTGCAAGCTTTTCCGGGTCAGTAACCAGTTCTATATATTCGTTCCATTCGGCTGGCTTGATATAGATGCCGGGCAATGCTTCGCGGAGCTGTCCCAACAGTTCATTCAGCTGGTCCGGTTCGGGGGTGGATCCGTCTGAGACGCGGATGCGGGCGATAAGTCTGGATTCCCTGTCTGCGAAAATCATATCAAACAGATTACCGGATGCCTGTGTGCTGAATGATGCTTTCGGCCAAGTGGTCTGCATATATTCTGATACCTTGCTTTCCAGTTTCCTTACATCGCGTGGTGAGGATGTCTTCATATAGATAACTGCCTCGGAGGGGCCAATGTCGCCGGAGTGAGACAATACAAACTGCTGCACACCTGCCAGTATTGTTGAATTCTCAATCAGATCCGGAAATTGCTCTGTAAGGCTGATGCACCTGCGATTGTTCTCCTCGGCTGTAATGCGCTGGTTCCATTCTATTTTCAGCAGAGTGTCGTTGTGCGACATTTGTGGCAGACGCTCCTTGCCAATGCCTGTGAACAATACTCCGATAAGTGCAATCGACAATCCGAAGATGCCCCACATTACGCCCCGGCGGCGGAAAAACCATTTAAGCAGATTGTCGTAGCCTACCGTCATGTTGCCCACGCTGATTCTGGAGATGAAACGGTTGGGTACAAAACTCGGCTTGCCACGATAAAACTGATAATAGAATACCGGTATGACCAATACGGATACCAGCAGCGCAGCGAAAAGCGTGATGGTTACTGCCATAGCCTGGTCGTAGAACAGAGCTCCTGCAATACCGCTCATAAATATAAGAGGTATGAATATTGCGCAGGTAGTGAGTACCGAACTGAGCATTGGCGTGAACACCTCGCGTGAGCCTTCCACGCAGGCTTTGTCCAAAGGTTCCCCCTTTGTCCAACGCTGGGTGATATTGTCTATGACGATGATTGAGTTATCGACCATCATACCGAGTCCGAGTACGAGTCCTGACAATGATATCACATTGACGGATATGTGCAGTACGTAAAACATCATGAACGACATGATAAGTGCCGTAGGAATGGTGATTACAACAAGAATAGGTGATTTGAAGTCCTGCATGAAGAAGAATATGATCAGGCAGGCGAACAATGCACCGAACAGCAGGTTGCTGACCATATTGTGAATGGAGTAGTCCAACAGTTCGGTCTGGTCGCGCGTGATTGCGAACTCCATATCAGGATAGTCTGTGGCGAAGGCATCGGTAAGTTCCTTGACGCCTTTCCGTAAATCCGCCATCTTGGATTCCGTACGCTTGATTACCGCGAGGGTGATGGCCGGCTTGCCGTCTGAGGTGGCCATACCCTTGCGCACCTGTGGCTGCTCGATTACCTGGGCCAGATCCTTTATCTGAAACACTCTTCCGTGAATGTTCAGGTAAATATCCATTATGTCCTGTATGGTGAGTATGCGCGACTCAAACCTGACATTATATCTGTATTCTCCATCGCGTATGGACAGGTTGCCTAATTGTACGTTAGCCCCATTGATGGCATTCTCCAACTCGCTTTCGGTGATTCCGAGGGCATTGAGGGTCTCCATATCCGGGATGATGACCATCTCGGGGAACACCTGTCCTGTGATATCGACCATTGCGACCTCCGGCAGTTGCTCGAACCGGCGTACAATTACCTGACGGGTGAAGTCGCTCATATCCAGGAAACGGTTGGAATTCGCCTCATAATCACCTTTGAGAGTGATATTGACAAAGAAAGCGGGGATGTCTGTCGCGCTGGCACGCATTATGGTGGGACGCTCGTCTTCGGAGGGCCATCCGCTCGTGGCACGGTCAATCCGCTCGTTCACGTCCATAAACACGTAATCGGAGTTTGAACCGTACTTGAAGGTCATCGTAATGACGCCTATACCGTCCTTTGTCTCGCAGATTATGTCTTCCAGATCCGGAATCTGCACCAGTTCGTTGCGGAGACCGTTGATTCTGGTTTCGTTCAGCTCGCGTGCCGACATATTTGGAGCGGATACCTGTACTGTTATCTGTGGTATGTCGATGTCCGGTACCAGCGATACCGGAAGCAGACGTATTGACACGGCTCCCATCACCATAACGGCAATGAGTATCATAATGACCGCTATCGGTCTTTGAATGAGTCCCTTGAACATATTATTCCGCTAATTCAACGGCGGTGTCGTCGCCAAGGTTGAGATTGCCTGACACAATGATGAGATCGCCCGGATTCAGCTCTCCGCCACGATCCGTATTGGCCTCAATGACGTGCTCTGTGGAATTGCTCATTACCACGTGCACGTAGGTCCACAGACTTTTGCCGTCAACGTATCGGAAAAGCACTTCCATATCGTCGCGTATGAGCACTGCACTTTTCTTTACAACCAGCTGGTGGGGAAGTTCGTTTTCAACAATGATGCGGACATTCATACCGTCCAGCAGACTGCCGTTGTTGCGAACCTTTGCCGTAACCTGAATCTGGCCGTTCTGATTGACAGTCGGGTTGATTGACGTTACTGTGCCTGTCAGCGATATGCTTTCATCGACAAATGGTGATATTGTGACGGTTTGTCCAACGTTTACGAAATTGTACTCTGTCTCAAGTATGCTGAACATCACATTGAGCGTCTGGTCGGCAATGAGTGTGCAGAATGCGCCTGAAGTTTCGTGCAGGATAGCTGTGATGCTTGCCACCTTGCCGTCGAACGGCGCACGGAGGTCTGCATTGCTGTAGTCGCGGGAGGCACGCCGGAAAGCCATCCCGGCATCGGAGAAACCTGTGTTTATGTAAATGGCGCGCTTTACGTCGGCGGGTATGTCGGCGGTGTCTGCAATGGAGTAACCGTAATCCAGAAGACGGTCTGCCAGCGACATCTTGGCCTTTTCAAATGCCAGTCTGGCCGATTCAAACTGCTCTTTGAGCTGCTCTTTGTCCAATGATGCCAGAATCTCCCCCTTTGATACCTGCTGTCCTTCCCTGACATTGATTTTTGCCAGAGTACCGTTGGCCGAGAATGATATGCGGCTTTTCTCTGAGGCCTGTACACGTCCGTTGCATATCAGCTGTTTATGGAATGTGCGATACTCAAGCGGCTCGACCGTCACTTCGTTCTTCTCGGCAGAGTAGTCAGTACGTGCCATTCCGGCCATATCCTCCGATTCCGCGTTTCCCTTTTCCTTGCATCCCGCAGCGGCCATCACTGTCAGCGCCGCCAGCATAAGAGTTGTAGTTCTCATTTTACTATTCTGTCAAATTCGGCATTGATGTCAGTGCTAGATATAAAATCATATAATGTGGTCTTGCGCAGGTTGAAATACTGGTTCCAGAAACTGCGTACATTGCTTTCGTATGAGTTTCGGGCATTGTCACGCGCGTCCTGAAGCTGGTTAAGTTCGGTCACGGACATCGTACCGCTGCCGAAGTTGCGGAGTGCCAGTTCGTAGCTCTCCTCCGCAATCTGCATTGCACGCTTGGATATCTCGCACTGACCGCGCTGGTTGTTGAACTGCATCACGCGTACCATTATGTCCTGGCGATAGTCAATCAGCGACTGATCCAGCCTGCTTTTGGTCGTCTCGGCCTGTGCCTTGGCCATCTGCACCCGGCCTTTGCCCAGTCCCCAGTCCACAATAGGCAATGCGAAGGATACTCCCACCACTTCCTGGTCCTGAAATCCGACAAACGTATCGCTGAAGCTGTCTGCGTTGTTTGACATTCCGAAGGTGGCGTTGACAGAGGCAGTGATTCCCTGATTGGCTCTGGCACTTGCTATACTGCGGTCGGCTTCAAGCCTGGACACCGTCTGCGACAGGCTGAACGATGAGTTGTCGAGTGCCTTCTCAAGCACATCATCGAAATTAAGCAGTATGTCCGGAATGGAGTAGCTGATGGACAATGTTATATCGGTGCCTTCCTGATAGCCTATGTACGAGCAGAGCTGATTCTGTGCCGACTTGAGGCTGACCTCCTGCGAACGTATGGCGAGTGAGTCATTGAGCATCCTGAGCTCAATCTGCAGCAGATTGTCGCGTGTGATTGTTCCCATTTTGAAGCGTGTCTGTGCCGCTTCGTACAGGCGTTTGCTGTCCTCGAAGCTCTGGACGGCTGTCTGATAGCTGACCTTTGCCGAATTGAGATTCCAGAAGCAGTCTGCGGCACTGATGGTGACATTCTCCATATTCTCAAGGTACTGACGTTTGGCTATCTCGTAGTTGTGCGGTTCAATCTTCTTGTCCCATTTGAGTGAGTTGTAGCCCCACAGATTCTGCATATATGTAAGGTATATCGGCTGCGCGTACCACGTGGTTAGACGGTTCGGGGCATACTGGTCCAGCCTGGACAGCGATGTGGATAGCGAGAAAGTACCGCCTGTCAGTGCGACGTTCTGTCGTATTGAGAGTGTCAGGTCATTTCTCATATTGTAGTTGCTGCGGTAGGCAATGGCTCCGGTCTGGTAGTCCTGCAATGGCTGCAGTGACCTGTTGAAATTGCCGACATTTCCGTTCAGGTTAAGCGACGGGCGGTATTGTGCAGTGTATGAGCGGTATTGCCAGTACGATGCCGCGAAAATGTTGCGGTTCGTCATAGCCGATATCGAATTCTCCTGTGCCAGACGTATCACGGCTTCCATAGACAGGATGCGTGGGCCGATGACGCCATCACCAGTACTTCCGTCGTTCTGTGCCAGAATGTTGCCTGTATTTGAAAAGGCAGCGGAGATGGAAAGGAACGCAAATATCAGAATAAGCTTTTTTCTCATATTTATCCAATGTAGTGTATATATGCTATTGTCGCACTAAAAGTTATAGTTTTATTTCAAATGGGGGAATTTTCCATACTTTTTTACCACCAGGAGATGTCTCCGTTTTCATCAATCAGGAAAGGACGCTCAGCCCATCCGCGTGTGTGATTCCTTAGCCATAATAAGCATTGTGCTGGGATATTGTCATAGTGCAGTACATTGTTATCGGCTTCTTTGTAACCGCAGGACTTCCATTTGTCTCCGTCAAAGTACAGCAACTCATACTCATTGCCGGGACATACATCGTTGTCATCGCTGCGCGGAATGATGCGGACCGAGGTTACGCTCACGTTTCTGCCCATATCCATACCTATCCAGTTCCCGTCAGGATTTTCTGTTTCAAAGTTGCTTAGCCATTCATTGTCGTAAGCCCGTGCAATAGCATCCGGTGATGCAGATGTGCATGCGACAGGTGTTCCGTTCAGTCGTTCTCCATCTTCGTCAAAGAATGTCAGCTCGGCTATACTGCCGTATGTGCCGTCAGCTGCCAGATAGCGCCAATAACGGTGGGGTGCGCTGCAATTAAGCGATATCTTGTCTGGAATTGTAGTGGTGTCAATGCGGTGCAGGGTTGTCGCATTGACAAAGTCCGGGTTGTCGGCGCATTGAATCACAGCTCCGAGTATTTTGCGTCTCTGATCAACCACATTGTACGATTCATAATACTTGCGCCGTACGTCAATGCTCCGTTTTCCTGAATCATCGAATGGCACATATTCTATACAGCCGTCGCGCTTTAGAACAAATGGTTCGCTAATGGGGTATAGGTTGCGGCCATCATAGCCGAGCGCGATGTACAGCAGCTCACGTCCCATCCTGCAGAAGTGAGCCTTGCCATGTCGGATTCTGCCGAAATCCAGCACGTACCACTGAGGCCCGTCATTGTTGGTCAGCGTGGCGATATATGCGTACCTGTCCTTCGGATGCGCACCATCCTTCAGGGGTATGCTGATATCCGATGTACGGTAGTAACTGTCTGTGATGTCCTCCTTGCAGATGTCGAACGGATATACATATCTGGCCTTACGGCGGTAACTCAGCACATTTCTGTTTATGGCAAATGATGAGCGGAATATTTTAGGAAAGCGCTGGTATGGATAGAACCCCCATCCGGCAGGGACGGTGATGTCGTTCTGTGACGGCATCTGTACGCCGTTGTCGGATAACAGCGAGTACCAGGTGTGTCCCTCGTGGTTGCGTCCCCACAAAGGCACTGCATCTATTACTGCCGGCAGTCCGAGACTGCGGAATACCGCCGTGCCAAGTGTCACGTAGTCTGCGCACGAACCGTAAGTGGTATGCGCCATTGTCTCTGCGCTGAGTAGCGGATGACCGCTTGCCGTAGTCCATGCTATGTAGGGATTGAGCTTGCTGACCATCTCGTTACGGACTATGTCAAGTGCACCATAGATTGTCCGGCATCTGTCATCACTGGCAGGCGCATGACCGAGACTGTCGATGAAACACGCTGAGAGTGTGTCACGCCACGCGTCGAACGACTGCAACTCTGCCACCTTGTACGGCAGCAGCCAGTCGCGGAATTCCTCGTACGTGAGATGCTTTGCCCACGGACGGGTGCGCCACTGATCAAAGGCGTGGTCTATGCTGTAAATAAGATAGTCTGCGGTCATAACGTTGACATCGGACACAATGTTCCTGCGCAAGTCCGGGAAATCACGTTCACTTATCTGACGAAGGGTGTCACGCTGCCATTCGGCACTCTTGCCGGATTTTAGGATTGGAAGTGCGGTGAGATAGTATCTGTTGACCATTGCGGTGTCGGCATACGAATAGTGTGCCGGCATATTGGCAATAAGATATTTGGCCGCTTTCAGCTTCTCAGGGTCTCTGTCCCCGGTGCGGTAATGAAGCAAAACTGCTTTCAGTTCTGATTTGTTGTCTCCTGCCAGGCGCATAGCATAACGGATCTGCCTGTTTTCATCACTGCAAGAGATAAATATAACTAAACTGACGATTGTGGCCAAATATGCCATACAATCCTTTGCTTTCCTTGGATAATTTCCGATGTACCTCATAGCAGTGCGTTGTTTTTCCATCTGTCAAGATATGCCGACTGCAGGGTGTCGGCAGAGATATATTCTATGCTCCGGTCCTTGTGCAGGATGAAAGGTGCGGATATCGGCACCAGTGTGTCGCCGTCATATCCCATTGCCTGATACAGTACCTCGCGACCCATATTGCAGAACTCAGCTTTGCAGCGGTGCATCCTGCCGAAATCCACTATCTGCCAAGGCTCTATGCTGTCACGCACGGCAGATGCGATATAGACATATCTGTCCTGAAGTCCTTTCCTGATATCCTTATCTATAGGAATTTCAATGTCACTCACAAGAAAGTACTTGTCTGTGACATCCTGCTTGCCAAGATCGAACGGATATCTGTATTTCGCCTTGCGGCTGTACTCAAACCGCTCCTTATTTATTGCGAGATTGTTGCGATAGACCTTGGGACCGCGCTCGTAAGGGAAGAATCCCCAACCGATATTGGTGGCCAGATCCCACTCGGAAGCCTCTTCATCACCCTTGTCGGCTATAATGACATACCACCGTGCGGCAGCCTCATGGCGTGCTCCGACAGGTGTTTCGTCAATGACTGCCGGAACGCCCGCCGAACGCATCAGCAGCACTGCTACCAGTGCATAGTCGGGTATGTCACCGAATGTCTGACGCGGTAGCAGATATGCGCTGAGAAGTGGCAGACCGCTTCGCGTGTACAGTCCGTAACGATGCATTGAGTTCTGAGCCTCGTTGCGCAGCATATCCGCGACTCCCATAGTGGTGTTGTACTCAACATCGTTCTTTACAGGATGGAGCAGACCTCTGCCGAAGTGGGCAGGCAGCGTATCACGCCACGCATCGAGTTCCTGATACTCCACGGCTTTGTAAGGCATCAGCCACTCCAGATATTCATTGAATGTTATCTGGCGTGCCCAAGGGCATTCTTTCCATTGTGAGTAGGACTTGTCTATATTACTGATAATGTATTCAGCTGTTATTACCTGTGCGTCGGGAACGGTGTGGAGCGGAAGTTCACGGTACAGGCTGTCGCTTACAGCCAGCAGACTATCGCGCTGCTGTTCTGGTGTCAGCGAACCGTCTGCAAATATACGTGCCGCATAGTCATAATATTGGTATATACGGTTGTCAGCATACGAGTAGTGTGCAGGAAGATTCTCTATCAGGTAGCGCGCGGCAGCAAGTTTCTCAGGGTCGTCATCTACGGTGCGGTAGTGTTCCAATACGGACTTCAATTCTGAACTGTTATCTCCTGCCTGTTCCAGCGCGTAGCGCAACATCGTATCCGAATCAGTGCGGCACGATATTAAACTCAGACAACCTGATATGGCTGTCAGAATAATTAATAGGAGAATGTGATTCTTATTCATGGTCCAATCTGTTTTTCCGGCATTTGTCTTTTGCATACCGATGCGAAGATAAGAGTGTCCGTTTGAAATAGCCCAGCATAAATGATGAAAATTTAAAAAATCAACAAAAGTTATTTTATTCCAAACTTGAAGTGATTTGTTTCAACATCTGAAAAATGTTTGTGACAGGTTTTTAATTAACTTTGTAAGCCAAATATTTTGTATGATGAAATCATTGCTAAAAATACTTCTGTCATTGTCTGTAATTTCGGCTTTGGTCGGGCAGAGTGCTGTTTGTGCGCAGACATTCGCAAACAATCTGGCGGCCAGCAGCGTAGATCCGGTAGCTGATTCCCTGGCTTTGGTTGGGATACGGGCCAGACTTGACAGTATCAGAATCGCGGAGAACAGACCTACTATTGCTGTAGTGCTGAGTGGCGGAGGCGCCAAGGGTGCGGCGTATATCGGTATATTCAGATATCTGGAGGAACAGGGAATACCTGTGGATATGCTGTGCGGTACAAGTATGGGCGGACTGGTGGGAGGCCTGTATTCAATGGGGTATGACAGTCATGAGCTGGAGGACATATTCCGTTCGATTGACTGGACGATGATGATGAGCGATGACATAGATATGAAGTTCCTGCCGATGGATCAGAAAATGTATAAGCTCAGATATGTACTGTCGGTACCTTTTTTCTATGACGATGCTGCACACAGTAAGCGGGAACAGCTGTTTGATGCTCCTCTCGGCGATAACGACCTGCAGAGTACGGCAGGACAGAAGCGTATGTTCTCGCTGATACCAAGCGGATATATCAGCGGTTTCAATGTGGAGAACATGCTTTCAAATCTGACGGTAGGCTTCCATGATGATATGCAGTTCAAGGATCTGCCCATACCGTTCTATTGCGTGTCTTCCGACCTGGTGTCGGCAAAGGCTAAATATCATACCGGCGGTTCTGTTACAAGGGCTATCCGTTCTACGATTTCAATTCCGGGCGTGTTTACACCGGTACGCTACGATTCCCGCATACTTGTGGATGGCGGTACGCGCAATAATTTTCCTGTAGATATTGCCAGGGCTGCCGGTGCGGATATCGTAATCGGTATTGAGGTCGCAAAGAGGGGAACCACCTATTCAGAGGTGAATAATGTGGTTGATGTGGTGAACTGTATGATAACGATGCTCGGCGATGATGCCAGAAGCAATGAACAGGCACAACCGGATGTGTTCATCAAACCTGACACAGGTGGCAAGAGTATGTTGAGCTTTAATTCGGAGACAATTGCCGAGATGATAGACTATGGCTATAAGGCGGCCGTTGACAGGAAGGCTGATTTTGATAAAATCAAGGCACAGCTCCCGGATACGGCAGTTTATAGCTGTAAGGCTGAAAAGAAAGCCATCAATCTTTATAATCAGAACGTGAAGGTTTCCGGTATAATGGTTAATGGCATTGATCGTGACGAACAGAGTATGTTCCGTAAGATTCTGGATTTGAAGGGACATCAGGAACTCTCAGTTGATGATATTAAAGATGCAATGAGCCGTATTATGGCATCCGGTTCGTTCGAGACAGTGAATTACTCCCTTCTTAAAGACGAAGGGGAGGATACCTATAGACTTGTCTTTGACTGTGTGCCGGGTAAGATTCATCATTTCGGTGTGAGCGCGCGTCTGGACACGGAAGAGTTCGCGGAGCTGCTGCTTAACCTGAGACTGAATGCACATAAGCTGAAGGGATGGCATTTCGATGCTACAGGAAAGGTCTCAACGCAGGCAAGTCTGGATCTGACATTGTCCCATATTCCGGACAATTTTGCACAGTTTAATCTTCGGGCGGCGATAAAATACGGGAGAGCCGATATAAAGAGCACGCTTATTAATCAGAATTATGATTTGAATTCGAAAATGCTGAATATTTTTCAGGAACTGTATTTCTCGACCATTCATGCAAAAAGTTGTGACATACGCGCCGGTCTCAGACATGAGAATATTATAATACCGGCAAAATGGATGCTGTTCACTATTCCTGATGACGGATGGGTTGATCCTATACCTGAATATTATCGAAAAGCGCATTATCTGACGGCATTTTTCCATGCGGATTTCAACACGATTGATGACCGTCAGTTCCCGACCCGGGGATTTGTGGGCGGAGCAGGCTTTGAGTATGATATCGCCAATTTCTCTGCTGAAAAATTCTCACCGGTGCCGATTGTCAATCTGGATGCCAAATTCTATGTAAGCGTAACGAAGTGGCTGTGCCTGATTCCGGATCTGTCATATCGCGGTTTTTTTGCTGATTATGCTATAGACGAACAGGAGTATAGCATTATGCATAATAATTATGTGGGTGGATCAATAAAGGGACGGTATGTTGACCAGCAAAAGACTTTCGTCGGATTCGGAGATATGGCGTATGCACGTAATCAGGCCGTTACTGCGAATCTGGATATGCGGTTCAAGCTTGCGAAGAAACTTTATTTGTCTGCTCTGCTCGGTGCGGTGCGTGACAAGGATTATTTCTCTGAATTGTTTTCCGGCATAGAGCCTTCGTGTTGGGGCTGTGGTATGGAAGTGGCATACCGCACATTTGTAGGACCTTTAAAGGCAAATATTCATTGGAATAATTCTGGAGACCATAGCTGGGGCTATTACATATCTGCAGGATTTGATTTCTGACAAATGCATCAGGAGTGCCGATAAATATGTGTTGGGAACGCATTGCCCTAATAAGATAAGATGTATTTTTGCATAGGCTGAAAATTAATATAAAACATATATGGCAGTAAAAATTTTAAGTGTTGATGACGAACTCGATCTGGAACTTATGCTTACGCAATATTTCCGTAGAAAAATACGTCATGGAGAGTATGAGTTCTTTTTTGCGCATAATGGTCTGGAGGCTTTGCAGGAGTTGCTCAGGCATCCTGATATTGATATTATCCTGTCAGATATCAATATGCCGGAAATGGACGGACTCACTTTGCTGAGTAAGATTAACGAGATGCGCAATCCGGCCCAGAAATGTATAATGGTCAGTGCATACGGCGATATGGGTAATATTCGTACTGCCATGAACAATGGCGCGTTCGATTTTGCCACGAAACCGATAGACCTGGATGATTTGCAGCGTACTATTGACAATGCAATCAATCAGATTGAATATATCCGCAGCACTCAAAAAGAACATAGGGAACTGGAGGATATCCATAATGACCTGAATGTGGCGCGTGAGATACAGCATGCCATATTGCCGAGTAACTTCGAGTTGAATATGGCAAATTTCTCGACTATGGATCTGTTCGCCAGTATGGTGGCTGCCAAGGATGTAGGAGGGGACTTCTACGACTTCTTCCGTATTGATGACACTCATTTCGGATTTACGATAGCTGATGTCAGCGGCAAGGGTGTTCCCGCGGCGTTATTCATGGCCGTAAGCCGCACAATGATAAAGGCGTATGCATCGCGTGAATCCTCATCTTGCGATTGTATGCAGAAAGTCAACAACCTGTTGTGCGAGGAGAATGTCAATAACCTGTTCGTTACAACATTCTACGGTATCTACGATATGGAGACCGGTAATATAGACTATACGAATGCCGGTCATAATGGCCCGTATGTATTACGTGCTGACGGAACGGTGACGATGCTCAAGCCTGAGGGCAATATTGCTCTCGGCGCCATGGGCGGTCTGCCATATAGAAACAACAGCATCTCATTGCAGTCTGGCGATGCGCTGATCCTATATACGGATGGCGTTACTGAAGCTGAGAATATTGACAAGGAATTGTATGGAGAACCGCGTCTGGAGGAACTGCTGGCATCGCTGAAAGGTAGTGACAGCCATCAGATTGTCGATGCTATAAATGCCAAAGTGCGGGAATTTGCCGGCGATGCTCTTCAGAATGATGATATAACCCAACTGGTAATTAGAAGAAGATGATTTCTCTAAAAGGGCACAAACCCCAACTGATATATGTCCTGATTGCTGTAGCAGTTCTTGTTGGAGGATATCTGCTTGGAAGACTTCACTCACATAAGATGGGCAAGGACCTGTTGTATGAGATGGAGGAATTGAGGGCGAAGGAATCCGATGCCGCAGTGGTGAAACGTGTCAGTCAGCAGATGGAAGCTATTGCCTATCAGCAAAAGGCTATATCCGATAAACAGAGGGATCGTGCGGAGGAACAGTCGCAGCTGGCTCTGGATATGCGAGACAGGGCTGAGATGGAAAGTCAGATAGCACGTCAGGCAGAGAGCCGTGCCGTGCAGCTTGCGCGTCAGGCAGAGAATTCGGCTAAAGAGGCGGAGGAACAGCGTACGATAGCACTTGAAAATCAGAAAGAAGCGGAGATTAAGCGCGATGAGGCAACATACGCCAAGAGTGTGTCCGATACATTGAATTATCGCTCGCTGGCCAGGGCACTCGGCAATTCCGTGATGGTTCAGTACGATGGCGGAAATCTGGAGGTTGCCGGTATGCTGGCTTATGTCAGTTGGTATTTTCTGGACAGATATAGAGGTAATACTTATCAGTCGGAGGTGTTCAAGGCATTGTCAATGTGCTCAGAGACACAGAAAACCTACACGATGATGAGGAGGGGTGGTGTGACTGCCATATCTTCTCTTCCGGATGGGGGCTTTGTGGCTGTGTCAGATTTCGGCGAGATTGAGAAACGCGATGCGGATGGCGGTAATCCTGTTCAGATATATCATGACAGCTCGTATGATTTTCGGGACGTCCATGTATATCAGGGCTATATTTATGCATTGTCCCTCCATGGACCGTTATGTATAATAGATCCGGATGGACGGGTAACTACTGTAGAACTACCGCAAGACAGCTATATCAAGTTATTGCCTTTGGAGGATAATATGTTGCTGATAGCGGGAAAGCAGAATTGCTGTCGTTATGATAAGACTCTGCATCAGCTGATATCACAGATAGGTCTTGACCATGACCTGACGGCTGTGGCAGCGTACAAAGACAAGGCTCAGCTGTTTTTTTCTGACGGGACCTGTGCCTGTTTGGGCAGAGACTTCCAGATTACTCCTATGGAATCCCCTGCCGATAAGGTTGTGACCGCTGCCATTTATGATGAGAATAGCGGTACCATCTATCTGGGATGCAATAACGGCGATATTGTGGTTATCCGGAAAGATGGAAGCCGTTCAGTATTGTACGGGCATGTAAGTCAGATATTGAGCCTGGCATACGTCAATGGCTTGCTGATATCCGGATCGTACGACCGTTCAACGATGATATGGAATCTCCGGAAAATACGTGGTATGGATGGGGATGATTCGGAACACAATGATGAATCGGCAATTACGGAATGGCTTACTCCTGTGGATTATTCCTTTGGAGGATGGCCTATGTCCGTTTGCAGGGTTGGGGAAAGCGAAGTTCTTGTCGGCTCCAGTAATGGACAGATTGTTCACATAGAGGTGTCTGATAGGAAAATGGCATCCAAGATAATCAATGGGCTGCCCCGTAATTTCACAGAGGAAGAGTGGAATACTTATGTCGGGAGTTCAATACCGTACGAGAAGCTAAAGTAAAGACTGACGATGAGAAGACTATTGACATTGATATTGTGCCTGTCGCTTGTGACATCACATCTGGCGGCACTGAACGTCGGCAAACCGTTCTTCAGGAACTACTCTGCTTTGGAATACAAGGGCCATAACAGGAATTTCACAATCCTCAGTGATGGACGCGGTCGCGTGTTTGTGGCGAATTTTGAGGGACTGGTTATCTATGACGGTGCAAACTGGAGTATGACACATACACCGGGAATTTCCAGAATAACAAGTCTGTATCTTACGCCGGAGGGTATTCTGTGGATTGGTGGAGATGACGTACTGGGATATATGAATCCCGATGATTCGAAAGGTGTCATATATGTGGCCAGTGATACTGACGAGAGCGTGTCCTTCGGTGAGATTTCAAATATCTTCGAACACGACGGAAAAATATATTTCGTCACCGGTAATGACAATGCATACTGCGTGAATGACGGTAAGATTGAACCGTGTCCATCCGATTCTGACTTTATAATGGAAAATATCATGTTCGGATGGCAGAGCTCCGGCATCAACGATAAAGTGGATATAGGTGATTTGGGCCTGACTGCATTAGCCACTTCAAACCGGGGTGTGTTGATACTGGATTCTGACTCGAGGGAACTGTATTCGCTTACGGTTGATGACGGATTATGCAGCAACAATGTGAATTCGCTTACGTATGACGGCAAGGGCTCTCTTTGGGGAGCGACGGATAATGGCCTGTTCGTAGTGCGGTTATCATCCGTATATACGCATTACTCCGAGAATGACGGACTTTCCGGACAGATTACGAGCATATTGCATAATAATGGCAAATTGTATGTCGGAACCTTGCAGGGAATGTATTTGCTCAATGACGATGACAGATTTGACAGGATCAGCGATGTGGAGCTTGCCTGCTGGCAGTTGGCTGGAAGCTACGACGGCAGGTATGTCCTGGCTGCTACTGCCGATGGCGTATATATGATTGATGAGAAAATTACCAAACTGACTCCAAGACATACGCTTTGCGTGATAATGGGCGATGGTTCATCGTTCCTGACAGGAGAACTGAACGGAATATATTACCACACTACGAGTGGTGACGATCGTCTGGTGGCTTCAATTCCTAATGTTGCGAAGTTTGAACGCGATGCAGACGGTGGAATCTGGGCGATAACCCTTGGCAAGGAACTGTATTATATGGCCAAAGATGCAGAATCGTTTGAACGCAGGGATAATGAAAATATCTCTCTGCTGTTCCGATATACGGATAAGAACGGCTCTCTCTGGCATTCTGATGCGGATAATACCGGCTTGCGTAATGATGATATGCCTCAGCGGGAGAGGCCTTGGTGGGAACCCTTCTCAATCTACAATATTCAGGCAATGGATATGAGCGGTGATATCGCTTGGGTTGGCGGTAATTTCGGCCTGATACGTGTGGATATGGCTCAGGCTGCCAGTCGTAGCGTATATGAGCCGGTACTCTATCTGCGTGATTTTCAGGTGAATGAGGATTATGTGGGCGTGTCTATAGCAAGTGACAAGTCGGATCCTATAGGCAATACAATGTACAGTTATCGCCTTCAGGAAGGCGCTGAGTGGTCAAAATGGAGTGAGAATCAGGAATATAATTTCTCTCATTTATCCTCAGGAACGTATTATCTGACAGGCCGTATCAGGGATGCATACGGGAATATAGCTGAGTCTGAGACAATAAAATTCGTGATACCGACTCCTATTTATCTCAGATGGTATGCGATAGTTGTCTATGTGATGCTGCTTTTCCTTCTGGCATACGCGATATTCCGCTTGCGCATACGTCAGGCACAGGAAGAACAGTTGCGGCTTGAGAAGATAGTGAATGAGCGTACGAAGGAGCTTAAGGATGCGCAGAACCAACTGCTCAGACAGGAACGCGAGGCTACAGTCGGTAAGCTTACTTCCGGACTGATTGACAGAATACTGAACCCTCTGAACTATATAAATAATTTCTCGCATCTTACAATCGGGCTCGCAAAGGATATCAAGGGTAATCTGGAAGAAGATGAGGACAAGATGACAGAGGATGTGTTTGAGGATTGTATGGATGTCTTGAGCATGATGGATACGAATCTGAGTAAGATTGAACAGCACGGACTGTCAACGACTCGAATCCTTAAGGCAATGGAGGAACTGCTTCAGGAACGTGCTGTCAAGACGGAAGAAATAGACTTGAAGGCTTTCTGTCAGCAGAATATTGATGTATTCAAGAACTATTTCGCTACAGATATATCAGAGAAAAATATACAGGTGGAGTTTGATGTCCCGGATGGTGAAGTCAAGGCTATGGTGACGCCGTCTCAGTTCGGTAAGGTCGTGAACAGTATGCTGGCCAACAGTATATATGCTGTAAAGAAAAAGTTCGAGAAGAATGTGGCAGGTTATGTTCCGCTTGTCAGACTTTCAATTCGTAAGGGCTCTGGGAATTCCGGACCGTCAATGTCTGTATATGACAATGGTATTGGAGTTGAGGAAAATATAAAGGATAAGCTGTTTGATCCTTTCTTTACGACCAAGCCGACAGCCGAGGCTCCTGGTATCGGACTCTATTTGAGTCAGCAGATAGTACAGGATGCCGGTGGCTCCATCAGCTTCAGTTCTGAGAAAGATGAATATACAGAGTTTACAGTTAATCTGCCAAAAGTGGAATAATATGGAACAGAACGAAAAAAACGCGAATCAGCAGATAGAGGATTTGCAGAAACAAGTGGCTGAGCTTCGGGAGAAACTTGCAAAACAGGAGAAAATGGCATCTCTTGGTTTGCTGAGCGCAGGTATTGCCCACGAGGTTCAGAATCCGTTGAATTTCGTCATTAATTTCAGCAAGATGTCAGTGAAACTCCTTGACGATCTTGAGGACATTATGGGGGATTGTGCTGACAAACTTGATGGCGATGATGCTGATGATTTGGAAGATATCTCAAAGGACCTGAAAGAGAACCTGGATAAGATACGTGAACATGGAGAACGTGCAATAAGTATTATCCGTGGCATCCTGATGCAGAGCCGTGGCAAGGATGGCGAATTCCTGCCGGTGGATGTCGCACAATTGGTACACGAGTATGTGTGGCTGAGCTACCATGCCATGCGCGCCAACGACAAGACTTTCAATATATCAATACATGAGGAATATCAGGAGAATCTGCCAAAGATGATGGTGGTGCCACAGGACCTGAGCCGCGCTGTGTTGAATGTGATGAATAATGCCTGTTATACGGTTAAGGAACGTAGCGGCAGGGAAAGTGAGGATTACAAGCCTACGATTGATGTAAGCCTGACACTGTCTCCGGACAATGAACTCCGCATCAGTATGACTGATAACGGGATGGGAATGTCCGACGAGGTCAAGGAAAGGCTGTTCGAAAATTTCTTTACCACGAAGCCTGTGGGCCAGGGCACTGGTCTTGGAATGGGAATCATCCATTCCATCGTGACTGAGGAGCATCACGGAAAGCTTCTTGTTGATTCTACAGAGGGCGTCGGAACGACGTTTACATTCATTATTCCTGTGAAAACGGTATCCTGACCGCCACTTTGCTGTGTGACCATATCTGAGACCTCCTTGCGTAAGCGCAGGGTGGTCTCAGATTCTTTTTTAGGGATAAATGACTTGATGTAATCGTACATCATATACAATTTGCAGCTGTCTCCCTCCTCGTAGTACAGCCGTACCAGCAGATATAGCGGATACAGCCTGTTTGGCAGGGTCTCAAATGCGAGAACGTAGCATTTTTCGGCTTCTTCATATTTCTGGCGAGCCTGCCTGCATCGTCCGATAAGATTCCAGAACATCGGGTCGCAGCTGATGGATGCGCCAAGCTGCAGAACGCTGTCGGCTTTTTCGTATTGCCCTGTTTCCAACAGAGCCTGGCCGTATTGGAAGAGAAAACGATGGTCGTGTCCCATATTCTGCAGGAATCCGGCACCTTTGGCGGCGACCAGAGCGTATGTCTGTGGCTGATATGCTGTAATGTGTCTTTGCCATTCTTTCCTGGCTTTCAGCTTAGGTCTGATTGCATTTGATTCTATTGCTATTCCTGTGGCAAATACCAGAATCATTATCCCATAGATTAACCTCATCGCTCCCGTATGCCTGTATTCCTGTTCAAATGCGGCTGCAGCAAGCGTGGAAGCCAGAATGCGGAAAAACATGATTTCCTGTGGATATGAAAATATTGCAAATACGCTTAATGCCAGCAGACCATATCCTAATGGGGAACGGCACCTTATATGATATATAATGACAGATAGCGTCCCGATAAGCATCAGCAGCATTGCCGGGATTCCATACTCCACGCCTATACAGAGAAACGTGTTGAACGGATATTCCGGGCAATCCGCTGTAATACGTTCCCTGTCGGTGAAATGACCGGATTGGAAATGTCTTCGCAGACCCTCTCCGTATGCGGCAGTGAATCTGCCTGCTCCCGCGCCGGTTAACGGTTTCCTGCATATTTCCTCAATGCAGATTCTGCCCATAAAGATTCTTCCGTCAGCAGAGTCCTTTTTGATGCGGTATGTAAAAATCGCGGTGACTGTCAGAAATATCGTGGTGCATATTATTGTCAGGCGGCGCTTACGGTTGAAGGCATACTTTATACGCAGGAGCCTGCGTATGCTTGGAGTCCTTAGGGTAAATACGATTGTGACGGTGGCCAACGACAGTATTGCGGCTCTGCTCATCGTCACTGGGATGAGAACAAGTGCAGCGGTAAGCGAAATTGTTGCCGGGTACCTCAGAATCTGTTGCGGCTGCCTGTGTCTGTGAGCGTGGAGTGACATTAGCCACACGCCTGTCATACTTGCAGATACGGCAAGAAAGCCTCCGTATATGCCTGAGTTGCTGAATGAACCTATGATTCCGGCTGTGGTGGCATTGCTGTAGAGTTGGACTATCCCAAACCCTACCTGCCATAGGCACAATATGGCAATGGCTGCAGTTACGACAGTTTCAAACTGTTTGCGATGTGATACGGAGCAGATAAGTCTGATTGTGACGTAGGCTGTCGCGCAATGCAGCAGGTTCCATAATTCAAAGTTTCCGCAGGCAGTATTGGTGTGTGCTGTGCAGTTACAAGTGATTATTGATGCCAGTAAAATAAATGACAGGCTGGAAATGTGGTAATATGCTTTCACGGTGATGATGTATTAGCGCTTGCAAAGTTAGCGCATACATCGGTTTGTGCAATTCTTCCTTCAATAAAAAACGGGCCTGTGCCCATTGTCGCACAAGCCCGTTCTCCGTTACTCCCTGTCTCAGGCAATCTCAATACGCCGTGAGGCCGGTTTGTCTTCTGTCACTTCCTTCTTTGGAAGGGTAATACATAGAATGCCGTTATTCATCTGTGCGGAAATACCGTCTGTCTCTATCGTATCAGGCAATGAGAAAGCCTGGCGATATGCGGAATATGAGAATTCCCTGCGCAGATATTTCCCGGCGCGTTCTTTGTCCTCCTTGTTGCTCTTCTTCTCCAGTGTGATTAATAGCTCGTCGTTGTTCTCAAGCTGGATGTTGAGGTCGTCCTTCTCCATCCCTGGCGCAGCTACTTCAATCTCGAATTCCCTGTCGTTTTCCTTGATGTTCACAGCTGGCGATGCAAATTGCTTTGCCGGAGTAAAAGAAGGGAATCCATAATCGAACAAATCACCGAATACTGTTGGCAGCCAATTGTCTGCAGATCTACGTACTAACATAATCTTAATTTTTAAATGTTTTACAATCCATTTCATAGCCGATATGCTATCAGGCATCGGTCTCGCAGAAGATAGTGCAAACACAGTGCCAGAAGGCCTTGTGTGACAAAATGACAGTGCAATATATATTTATGCTGACATTATGGCTTGCGCTGTCAGAACGTTATTTGATAGTCATTACGAATCCTCCGGCGGCTGTGAGTTCCTGAAGCAACTGTTTTACATGCTCGGGCAGATTCAGAAATTTAACTACGGTGATTGCGTTGTGGAAAGATTTATTATGTTTGTAGAATCTGTAACAGTAGATGCTTATGACTCTGCTTGAATTCTTTGCTCTGCTTGCCGGTGTCATCGGTATAATAGGCAGTATTGTACCAGGTCTGCCGGGGCCTCCTGTCAGTTGGGTCGGGCTTCTCCTCGTGTATGTTGGTGAAAACAGCGGAGGACACCCGGTTACAACGGCGGCGCTGTTCGTGTGGCTGGTCGTGATGATATTGGTCACGGTGTTGGATTATGTGGTGCCTGCTCAGTTCGCGAAGGTGACGGGCGGTTCCAAAGCGGCCAGCTGGGGCGCTGTAATCGGTTTGTTCGTGGGGTTGGTTGTTCCTCCTGTCGGTATGATTCTGGGGAGTCTGTTGGGCGCATTCTTCGCAGAGATGCTGTCTGCGGACAAGAGTGCGCTGGAATCGGCGAAGGCATCGCTTGGCGTTTTCTTCGGCTTTATTGCCGGTACCGGAATGAAACTGATTGTGTCAGGTATGCTGATGTATTATATTGTGGTCGGATGTTTCTGACATATAAAATAAAAAAGAGGTCGCGAATGACCTCTTTTTTATTTGTGATCCGTGGCGGATTTGAACCGCCGACCTCTTGCCTGTCAAGCAAGCGCTCTAAACCAACTGAGCTAACGGATCTCTTTAATCAATAAATGCGTTGCGAAGATAGGAAATATCTTGATTAGTTCAAACTGACGTTGCCTAAAAATCGTCAGTTTGAAGATTTCAACAGGCTTATTAACAGTCTGTTGAAAACTTTTAACCAAAAAGTGGGGCAAAGTGGCTTAATGTGGGGCGTTTTTCCTAATTTTGAGCCAGATATAACCTGAAATGATAATATGAGTCTCATCGGACAGTATAAGGCTAAGCTTGACAGCAAGAACAGGGTTTTCCTGCCTGCCGTCTTTCGCCGTGCTCTCCAGCCTGAGCCGCAGGATGGAAAGGAAGCTGAGCTTACGCTGGTGATACGCCGGGATTTCTTTGAGAATTGTATTGTCATTTACCCTGTAGGGCAATGGAGGGCAGAGGTTGATAAGGTGCGTTCAAAATTGAACCGCTTTGACAGTGTGCAGCAGATGGTGTATAGAAAGCTTGTGTCGGAAGCGCAGGAGATTACCATTGACGGTAATGGACGAATGCTGATTCCGCGCGGGTTGCTTGACAGGGTCGGCATCGGACAGGAAGTGCTTTTTGTAGGAATGGAGAATACCATTGAACTATGGTCGCCGGCTGTGGCTGAACAGAATGCCGGTGAGGGAGAGGCATTTATGAGCGACTCCGAGTTTGCCGCTGGAATAAAAGAGTTTATGACAGAGTGAGAGAGTATAGTCACATAGAAGAGAGTTGGATATTAACGAGGCGACATATCATGTACCGGTCCTCCTCCGCCAAAGCGTGGATGGACTGATTGCTACTCCCGACGGGGTGTATGCAGACGTCACTTTCGGTGGCGGTGGACATTCTCGCGAAATACTCTCAAGACTTTCTGACAAAGGGCATCTGTATGGATTTGACCAGGATGCTGATGCTTTGAATAATGCTTTGGACGACAGCCGTTTCACATTTGTCTATAGCAATTTCAGATACATACATAATTTCATGCGATACTATGGAGTGGAGCAGCTTGATGGCATTCTGGCTGATCTTGGCGTATCGTGGCATCATTTTGATGATGCCGGACGCGGTTTCTCGTTCCGCTTTGACTCTCCGGTGGATATGCGTATGAATCAGAAGGAAGGCCGTAGTGCCGCCGATGTGCTGAACGATTACGATGAGGAGATGCTGTCGCGTCTGTTCTATCTGTATGGCGAGTTGCCGTGCGCAGCCAGACTGGCTAAAGCTATAGTGAAGGGACGCGAACGGGCGATGATAGAGACTACGGGACAGTTGTGCTCAATAGCAGAGCCTGTGCTGGGACGCGAGCGCGTGAAAAAGGATATGGCAAAGGTGTTTCAGGCCTTGCGTATGGAGGTGAATCACGAGACTGAGGCATTGCAGGAGATGTTGCAGAGTGCCGCCGGCCTTTTAAGATCCGGAGGCAGACTGGTGGTGATAACATATCACTCCATAGAGGACAGGATTGTGAAGAATTTCATAAAAAGCGGTAATGCCGACGGGAAGGTTGAGTCGGACTTCTATGGCAACAGGAATGTGCCGTATCGTGTCGTATGTAAACCTATTGTTGCAGATGCGGCGGAGCAGGAGGCTAATCCCCGTTCCCGTAGCGCTAAATTGAGAATTGCAGAAAAAATCTGATTATGACGGAATCAGTCAACGGCAGACAGACAGAGGAACCTGAGATGGGGCTGAAACAGATCATCAAAGGTGAGGATCCGCGTATCATCGCTTTTCTGAGGCGTCAGGTGCCGCTTATCATCCTGATTATTGTGCTGACATTGGTATATATAGGTAACAGATATGACAGTCAGTGCGATCTGGTGCGTATCGAACAGATGAAAAAGGAACTTGTTGATGTTCGCTATCAGGCCTTGAACATAACAAGTGACGTGTCAGCCAAGAGCAAGCCGTCATATATTGAGAGCACGATGGATTCAGATGAGAGTGGTCTGCATACATCTTCAAAACCTTCATATAAAATCGGGAATAGAAAAAAGAGATAATGAGTGGTGAAGGTAACAGTTCCAGATCGGTGAAGCGTTTCAGAATATTGACTGTAATCATAGGCGCAGTAGCTGTTGTAATAATGGTGAAACTGCTGCTCGTGATGTTTGCCGAGAGGAATTACTGGAAGACCGTATCGTCATATATGGTAGTCTGGAACAAGCCTGTCGATGCCAGACGCGGCAACATCCTCAGCGATGAAGGACTGCTTATGGCCAGCAGTATGCCCCAGTACAGGGTCTATCTTGATTTTAAAACCAGCGAGAGGGTGGAGAAACTGCGTGATCTTGATCAGATGCGCAAGGATACATTGTTCGGAAACTATCTTGACCGGACTGCTTCTGCAATGCATGCGCTGTTCCCGTCAATCCCGGAATCACGTTTCAAGGAATACTACAGAAGCGGGTATTCAAGAAAAAGCCATTACTATGCTCTGATGCCGGACGGCCGGGCATTGTCATATAATCAATTCAAGGAGGCTGTTAAGACAGTTCCCTGGTTGAAGGCACGCTACGACGGCTGGTTTTACAGTAAGATTGGAAACGTTGCAAGGAAGAAACCGTTCGGTCAGCTGGCTACACGGACATTGGGCGATCTGTATGGCGCCAAGGATTCCGCCAGATATGGACTTGAACTTTCCTTTGACTCTATTCTTCGTGGTAAACCCGGTATCGGACACGAGGAGCGTTTCAGAAATACTGTGCGTCTGGTCGTTGATGAGGAACAGACAGACGGGTGCGATATCGTCACGACGCTTAACGTCAATATGCAGGATATTGCGGAGAATGCTCTCCGGCGTGAGCTTGAGAAGGTCAATGCCGTATCCGGGGTGGCCGTGCTGATGGAGGTGGAGACCGGCGATATAAAGGCGATGACCAGCCTGACTAGGACAGAGACCGGCTATTATGAGATTCAGAACAATGTTGTCAAGGAACTGTACGAGCCGGGCTCGACATTCAAGACGGTATCGATGATGGTGGCACTGGATGCCGGCAGATTGAATCTGGAGGACAGCGTGTTTTGCGAGATGGGAGAATATCGTGGCTTTGGTGGTGTCAGGATGACAGATTCTCATAAGCTTGGGTGGGCTACCACTGTCGATGTCCTCAAGGAATCGTCAAACATAGGTACTGCAAAGTTGATATCCGCCGCGTTCAAGGGACGTGAGGAGGAATTCGTGGAGGGAATATATAAGACTGGCATCAACACTCATTTCACTATGCAGCTTACGGGAACAGCGGCTCCTGTAATAAGAAAGGACGGCTACTGGGATGCTACAAGACTGCCTTGGATGTCATTCGGCTATAATGTCCAGCTGCCTGTCATAAATACTCTGGCCTTCTATAACGCTATTGCCAATAACGGCCAGATGATAGAGCCAAGGCTCGTTACTGAGATACGTCGTGACGGACATACTGTAGAGAGTTTCCCTGTCAAAACTGTAGTGAAGCATATATGTAAGGAAAGTACGCTCCGTAGTATAAAATATATGCTAGGACAGGTTGTGGCTGACGGAACCGGCAAATCTGCGAGGTCGGAGTATTTTGCCGTAGCGGGCAAGACCGGCACGGCACAGATGTCTCAGGGCAAGAGCGGATACAAGGGTGGCGGCGTGACATATCTCGCGTCATTTTGCGGGTATTTCCCAGCAGATAATCCTGTATATACATGTATCGTGGCAATACGCACCTCTACGGCATTCGGTGCCGGAGCTACATTGGCCGGTCCTGTGTTCCACGAGATTTCCGAAAAGGCGATGGCTCTGTCTGTAAGAAAGGATTTGACGGAAGCTGTTGACACATTGCACGGACATTTCCCGGATGTCCTGAACGGAGATCTGACAAATGCAGACTATGTCCTGAAAAAACTGGGAATGAAGGCTGTGTGGGACGAATATGAGTCAGATGACAGCATCTGGGGCACAATCAGGACAAAGAATGATACAATATTGTTCACATCGCGGGAATATAGAAACGGACTTGTGCCGAATGTGGTCGGTATGGGCGCATCGGACGCGCTATATCTTCTGGAGAGTGTTGGACTTAGGGCTGAGTTGAGCGGTGTAGGCAGAGTGTATAGCCAGAGCATTACTCCTGGCAGCAGATTTACGAAAGGCAGTGTGATATCGATAAAACTTAGAATGAGATGATTCTTGAGGAATTGATAAAGGGAACAGGTCCTTTGGAGATAACCGGCCGTCTGGATATTGACGTGTGCGGAATAGAGATTGATTCCAGGAAAATAGGAAAAGGATATGTGTTCGTGGCAATCAAGGGTACTGTCCAGGATGGACATCAGTACATAGAGAAGGCTATACAGTCCGGAGCATCTGCCATAGTCTGCGAGGATATGCCTGAAAGTGTCAATGAGGCAATTACATTTGTGCGCTATACCAGTACGGAGACTGTCGTGGGGCATCTGGCTACCAGATTCTATGGCGATCCGACATCCAAGATAACACTTGTCGGAGTTACCGGGACCAATGGTAAGACCACTATTGCTACATTGCTTTATGAGATGTTCAGAAAATTCGGATATAAGTGCGGTCTGATATCTACTGTCTGTAATTATATAGACGGGACGCCCATAGAGGCCGACCATACTACTCCTGATCCCATTACTCTTAACCGTCTGCTCGGACGTATGGCGGACGAGGGTTGCAAGTATGTCTTTATGGAGTGCAGTTCCCACGCCATTGCGCAAAAGAGAATAGGCGGACTGAGATATGCGGGAGGTATATTCACAAATCTTACAAGGGATCATCTGGATTATCATAAGACAGTAGAGAATTATCTTAAGGCCAAGAAGGCATTCTTTGACGGATTGGACAGGAACGCATTCGTGGTTACAAACATCGATGACAGGAACGGACTTGTCATGACGCAGAACACCAAGGCAAGGGTAACGTCGTATTCTCTGCGCAGTATGTGCGATTTCAAAGGCAAAATCCTTGAGTCCGGCTTTGACGGTATGCTCATTGATATAAACGGACGTGAGGTGTTCCTCCGCTTTATCGGACGCTTCAATGCAAGTAACCTGCTCGCCGTATATGGTACGGCCTGCAATCTTGGAAAGGATCCGATGGAGGTCCTCCAGGTAATGAGTACGCTGGTGCCGGTCAATGGAAGGTTTGATGCATTGCATTCAGACCGTGGATTCACAGCTATTGTTGACTATGCGCATACACCGGATGCTCTGGTGAATGTGCTGGATTCCATACACGAGGTGATGAACGGAAAGGGACGTATCATAACGGTGGTAGGTGCCGGAGGCAACAGGGACAAGGGCAAGCGTCCGATTATGGCGTTGGAGAGTGCAAGCCGTAGCGACAAGCTTATCATTACCTCGGATAATCCACGCTTTGAAGAGCCTCAGGACATTATAAACGATATGCTGGCGGGACTCTCTCCTGTGGAAATGAAGAAGACGCTGGTCATAGTCGATAGAAAGGAGGCTATACGTACAGCCTGTATGCTTGCGGATAAGGGTGATGTCATACTGGTTGCCGGCAAGGGGCACGAGACATACCAGGATGTGAAAGGTGTCAAGCATCATTTCGATGATAAGGAAGTGCTGAGAGAATGTATGTGATTTTAATATGATGAAGATATGCTGAATTATCTGTTTGAGTTCCTTGACAGGATGGACATTCCCGGAATGGGAGTCTTTACATACGTGACGTTCCGGGCCATATCTGCAATGGTACTGTCAATAGTCTTGTCATTGTGGTTTGGCAGGATGTTCATAGCTTACCTGAGGAGGAAGAAAATATCAGAGACCCAGAGGGATGCCAAACTGGATCCTTTCGGCGTAGGCAAGGTCGGCGTACCTACTATGGGCGGTGTCATAATAATCACATCGATAATAGTACCTTGTCTTCTGGTGGGACGTCTGGATAACATCTATATGATTCTGATGCTTATCACTACCGTGATTCTTGGCGCTCTGGGCTTTGGCGATGACTATATCAAGACATTCAAGAAGAACAAGGACGGTCTGAACGGCTGGGTGAAGGTGGCCGGACAGATACTGCTTGGCCTGATAGTGGGACTTACTCTGAGATACAGTCCGCAGGTAGTCATCAATGAGAGTGTTGAGACAAGGATAGAGAACAACACGGAGATTGTTGTGAAGTCTCCTGATGTCAAATCCACACGTACCACCATACCGTTTCTGAAAAACCATAATCTGAATTATGCCAATGCCTTTGGCTGGCTGGGTGACAGTATGAAATATAAGGCCGGCTGGATATTTTTTGTCGTACTTACAGTATTTGTCGTGACAGCTGTATCCAACGGCTCTAATCTGAATGACGGAATGGATGGTATGGCGGCCGGAAACTCTGCAATAATAGGAATTGCCATAGGCATTCTCGCATACGTATCCAGTAATGTGCTGATGGCCGGTCATCTGAATCTGATGTATATACCGGGAAGCCAGGAAATAGTGGTGTTTATGTGTGCGTTTGTGGGAGCTTTGATAGGATTCCTATGGTATAATTCATATCCTGCCGAGATATTTATGGGAGATACGGGAAGCCTGACCATCGGTGGAATAATAGCAGTATCGGCTCTTTGTATTCACAAGGAATTGCTTCTGCCCATACTTTGCGGGGTGTTCCTGATGGAGAGCGTGTCGGTGATAGGCCAGCGCTTCTACTATAAGACCGGTAAGAAGAGGGGCGTGCACCGCCGTCTGTGGAAACGTACTCCCTTTCACGACCATTACCGTACATCGATGGATCAGGTGCAGCAATGCGATCCCGGCAGTACGGTCCTTTTTAAGGGCAAGGGAAACCTTCAGTTTGAGACAAAGATAACATTGCGCTTCTGGATTATAAGCATAGGTCTTGCGGCGCTTACAATATTGACATTGAAAATCAGATGATTATGGCAGGAAAAATTGTCGTTCTTGGTGCAGGTGAGAGTGGTGTGGGTGCAGCCGTACTGGCCTTGAAGGAAGGCTATGAGGTCTTTGTGTCGGATATGTCGGCAATAAAGCCGAAATATAAGGAGGAACTGGAGCACCGTAAGATAGACTACGAGGAGGGACAGCATACGGAGTCCCGTATCCTGGCGGCCGATGAGGTTATAAAGAGCCCGGGCATTCCGAATGATGCGCCTATGATACTTAAAGTACGTGAACGTAATATTCCTGTGATTTCCGAGATAGAGTTCGCCGGCAGATACTCCCGCTCAAAGATGATATGTATCACTGGAAGCAACGGCAAGACCACGACCACATCGCTGATATATCACATTTTCAAAATGGCTGGCCTTGATGTCGGTCTGGCCGGCAATATAGGCAACAGTCTGGCGCTTCAGGTGGCAGAGGAACCGCACGACTACTATGTAATTGAACTGAGCAGTTTCCAGTTGGACAATATGTATGATTTTAAGGCAGACATTGCCGTGCTGATGAACATCACACCCGACCATCTGGACCGTTATGGCTATGAAATGCAGAATTATGTTGATGCCAAGATGCGCGTGATACGCAATCAGACTCAGGACGATGCATTTGTGTTCTGGAACGATGATCCGATAATACAGCGTGAACTGAAGAAATACGGTATTACTGCCAGACTGTATCCGTTTGCAGAGGCCAAGGCTGCCGGACTTGCGGCATACGTGGAGGATGGAGAAATATGCTTCACCGGTCAGGATTCATTTAATATGGAACAGGAATCTCTGGCTCTTGACGGAAAACATAATCTGTATAATTCCATGGCTGCCGGTATCTCGGCGAAGATTGCCGGTATTCACAAGGATACCATACGCAAGGCTCTCCAGACTTTCAAGGGAGTGGAACATCGCCTGGAAAGAGTTGCACGTGTACGTGGCGTGGACTATATCAATGACTCGAAGGCCACTAATGTAAACAGCTGCTGGTATGCTCTTCAGAGTATGCCGGTAAAATGCGTGCTGATACTTGGAGGAAAGGATAAGGGCAATGACTACAGCGAGATAGCGGATCTGGTCCGTGAGAAATGCTGCGGACTGGTATATATGGGATTGCACAATGAAAAACTGCATTCTTTCTTTGACGGGTTCGGACTCCCTGTCGCTGATGTGCAGTCAATGAAGGATGCGGTTGATGCAGCCTCGTCGATGGCTGAGAACGGACAGATAGTCCTGCTCAGCCCGTGTTGTGCGAGTTTTGACCTTTTCAAGAGCTATGAGGATAGGGGTGACCAGTTCAAGGCCTGTGTGAGAGCATTATGATGGAAACGGAATATACATTCAAGAGGTTTTTCAAAGGGAAACCGATATTGTGGATAATAGTGGCCACATTGTGCCTGATATCCGTAATAGAGGTGTTCAGTGCCACCAGCAGAATGACGTTTGGCGGTGAGCAGAATTATCTCCGTCCTGTGCTGGTGCATGTACTCCACCTTATCTTCGGCCTGGGAATAATGTATCTTTTCCATCTTGTACCATACCGCTTTTTCAAGGTACTACCCTATATTCTGCTGCCATTATCTGCCGGAGCTCTGCTCTATCTTCTGGTGAAAAGCTCTATGACCGGAGTGACGAACCGTTGGATTGAACTTCCGGGATTCACGCTGCAACCTTCTGAATTGGCCAAGATCGGCGTGCTGACTGCTGTGGCTTCGCTGTTATCTAAAATGAAGGAAGACGATGCATATTCGCAAAGCCGCACATTCTGGAGAATAATGATGCTTACTCTGGTGTTCTTCATACTGATTGTGCCCGAGAATCTGTCAACGGCTGGCCTTCTTGCATTGACCGTGTTCTGTATGATGATTGTAGGCCGTATCCGACGGAAATACATATTGTCCTTGCTTGCTGTGGGTACAGGCTGCATAGGACTTATGCTTGCGATAATGATTCTGGTGCCTCCGCAGAAAATAGTGGAGTCGCCGCTTCCGGCGCGTTTTGAGACTTGGCAGGCGAGGGTGCTGGATTATTTTGACGGAAGTGACCAACGTATGACGGAGAAGGAATACGTAAGGATTGTTGCCCGTGACAAACCTCAGGAGACACACGCCAATATCGCCATAGCAAGCAGCAACATTTTTGGTAAGGGACCCGGAAACTCTGTGGAACGCGATTTCCTGCAGGAGGCCAGTTGTGACTTCATATATGCTATAATTATAGAGGAACTTGGTCTGATCGGCGCACTTTTCGTGATGGGAATATATCTTTGGTTCCTGTTGAAGGTCGGCGGTATAGCCGCGCAGTGCGGCGAACACAGATTCGCACGCTATCTGGCAATGGGCATAGCGCTTATGATAATGTTTCAGGCTCTGATAAATATGTCTGTAGCGGTGGGCCTGATACCTGTCACGGGACAGCCGTTGCCGTTGATAAGCACTGGCGGTACATCCATATTGGTAACCTGCGTCTATATGGGTATGCTCATCAGTATCAGCTGGAGCGGTGTCGATGAGGAAAATGACAATGTAATTTCAAATCAATAATATGGGTAAGACCAGAATCATAATCAGTGGAGGTGGCACAGGAGGACATATATTCCCTGCCATATCAATAGCCAATGCTATAAGGAGCCTGCGTCCGGAGTCTGAAATCCTTTTCGTGGGTGCCGAGAACCGTATGGAGATGCAGAGGGTACCTGAGGCTGGATATGATATTGAAGGACTGCCTGTAGCAGGCTTCAACCGTTCCAATCTCCTGAAAAATATACCTGTGCTGGTAAAGCTGGTAAAGAGTCAGATGAAGGCAAGGCGTATAATCAGGAAATTTGCACCGGATGTAGCAGTCGGCGTAGGAGGATATGCCAGCGGCCCGACTCTGCGGATGGCCGGGCGTATGGGTATCCCGACATTGATTCAGGAGCAGAATTCATTTGCCGGAGTCACTAACAAACTGCTTGCGCAAAGGGCAAACCGCATCTGTGTGGCATACGAGGGAATGGAGAAATTCTTTCCTGCAGATAAGATAATGATGACAGGAAATCCTGTACGTCAGAACCTGACCGGTAATGCTGTATCAAGGAATGAGGCTGCAGAACTGATGGGGCTGGATCCAGCTAAGCGCATTATACTGGTCATAGGCGGAAGTCTTGGTGCAAGAAGCCTGAATGAAAGCATAATGTCACAGCTTGATGCCATACGCGCGGCAGAGGATGTGCAGATATACTGGCAGACCGGTAAGCTTTACATAGATGAGATGAGAAAGCGTCTTGCAGCGGAAAATGAGCCTGTAACCAATCTGTTCCCTACGGATTTCGTGACAAGGATGGATTGTGCCTACAGTGCCGCGGATCTGGTCATATCAAGGGCCGGAGCCGGTTCCATATCTGAACTGTGCCTTCTGGGCAAGCCTGTCATATTGGTGCCTTCACCTAATGTGGCAGAGGATCATCAGACGAAAAATGCCATGGCTCTTGTAAATAAAGATGCGGCCATTCATATCGCCGATGCAGATGCCGGAAAATCGCTGGTCCCGGAGGCGATAAGGCTTGTCCGTGACAGTGAGCGCCTGAAAGTGTTGGGAAAGAATGCTCTCAGCCTTGCCCTGCCTGATTCTGCGGAGATTATTGCCAGGGAAGTGCTGAAACTTGCAGACAAGAACTAATTGAGGAAATATATGGAGAACAGTCAGATAAAATCAGTATATTTCATAGGTGCCGGCGGTATCGGCATGAGTGCACTGGTGCGTTTTTTCCTTGCCAACGGGAAGAAGGTGGCGGGATATGACAAGACTCCGTGCGATTTGACTGCAACCTTGATATCAGAGGGCGCGGATATACATTACGAGGATAACATATCTCTTATACCGGAGTATTGCAGGGATAAATCGTCAACCATCGTGGTCTATACTCCTGCCATACCGCAGGATCATTCTGAACTGACGTGGTTCAGGACATCAGGCTTTGACTTGCAGAAACGTGCCCAGGTGCTTGGCACGTTGACGCGTGATATGGACGGGCTGTGTGTAGCCGGTACTCACGGCAAGACTACGACATCGGCTATGACTGCATATATACTGGACGGTACCGGCGAGGGCTGCAATGCCTTCCTTGGGGGGATACTTAAGAACAACCGCAGTAATCTGATGCTGAGTTCCCGTAGCCGCAGGGTCGTGATAGAGGCTGATGAATTTGACCGTTCATTCCATCATCTGCGACCGCTCAGGTCTGTCATAACAGCTATGGATGCCGATCATCTGGACATATATGGAGACTATCAGAGTTATGTGGAAAGTTTCCGTCATTACTCTTCGCTTATAAGAAAAGGAGGCGACCTGATATTGCGTTACGGCCTTGAGGAAAAGCTGAAGCCGGATAATAAGGATATCCGAATATGGTCATATTCTGCCGACAAGGGCGATTTTCATGCCGAGAATGTCAGAATCGGCAATGGTGAGATAGTATTTGATTTCATATCTCCGCTTGGAAATATCGGGAACATTTCCTTAGGCGTTCCTGTGCAGATCAATATAGAGAATGGCGTTGCGGCTATGGCTCTTGCCCAGCTGAGCGGAGCGGACAAGGATGTCATAAGGGCCAGAATGGCATCGTTCCGCGGAACAGACCGTCGTTTCGATTTTCATCTGAAGACAGACAATAAGGTATATGTCAGTGATTATGCGCATCATCCTGCGGAATTGAAGCAGTGTGCCATATCAATGAGGACGCTGTATCCTGACCGTAAGATAACTGCCATATTCCAGCCTCACCTCTATACCCGTACCAGGGATTTCTATAAGGATTTTGCAGATAGTCTCTCGCTGTTCGATGAGGTATGGCTGATAGATATCTATCCGGCAAGGGAACAGCCTATCCCTGGCGTTACAAGTCAGATTGTGGCCGATAATATACGCGCTGGGGTGTGCAAGGGCGTGGTTCCATTGTCGGAAGTGCTTGATGTGGTGCGCTCTGAGGCGGATGACATCCAGGTACTGCTGACCGTAGGTGCTGGTGATCTGGACAATCTCGCTGATAAGATAACCGGAATACTTTCCAAGGAGTGATGTTAAGACGCATAGCTGAGATATTTGCACTGGTTGTTGCGATAGGATACCTGTCATTCTCTATCCTTGAGCTTACACATCGTCCTGGCGGAGATTCCGTCTGCGATAAGGTCAGCGTGAAGATACACGACAGCCTTAAGTGCGGAATCCTGAATGAGGCCAGGGTCCTTGAAGTGCTTTCACGCAATGGATTGAATCCAATTGGAAAGTCATTGGATGAGATAGATATGGACACGATGGAGCACGTGCTTGTGAAGCATCCGATGATAGCATCTGCGGAGTGCTTCCTGACAGCGGAGAATTGTGTAAGAATCAAGATCCACTGTGTCGTGCCGTTGGTCAGGGTTCTGTCAAGGAGCGGTGCAGATTATATGGTGGGCAGCCGGGGCGAGATAATCGATTATCGTGGGAGTGCTGTGAATCTGCCTGTCGCAACCGGCTATATCTCACGCACGTATGCGTCCAATCAGCTGATGACTATTGTCCGGGAGATATATTCAAGCAAATTCTGGTCAGCGCAGATAGTGCAGATTGATGTTGATGAGAATGGACAGGTATCGCTTGTGCCACGTGTGGGCGGACATATCATAGATATTGGCGCGCCGGATAATGTAGAAGAGAAACTGGAACGTGTGATGCGTTTCTATGAGGATGGACTGAACGTAATCGGATGGAATAAATATAACAGAGTGAGTGTGGCATTCGAGGACCAGGTAGTCTGTAGGAAAAAGTGATTTTAAGAAACAATACATATATATGGATAAGGACAAAATAGTCGTGGCGATAGAGCTCGGGTCATCAAAAATCTCGGGTGCGGCCGCAAGAAAGAACGCAGACGGCAGGCTGGAAGTCATAGCCTGTGCCTCTGTACCGTCATCATCATTCATCCGTCAGGGTACAGTATATAATCTGGACCGTACTGCTGAGGGCATAGCCAGACTCATTGAACTTCTTGAAAGGCAGATAGGAACAACGGTAACTCAGGTGTTTACTGGGTATGCAGGCAAATCGTTGAGGTCATGGCCGGTTACCATATCCAGAGAACTGGAGGAGGGTGCAGTCGTGACATCATCTGTCGTTGACGATATGCTTGTGGAGTGCGGTGATACGCAGACTGACGATATGCTTTCATTGAGCATAGCATCACAGGAATTCTTTGCCGACCACAAGAATAATGCCGAGACAGATCCTATAGGTGTGGCATGTAACTGCATAGAAGGGCATTTCCAGAAGATAATGATTCGCCCGAGGCTTTTCAAACTGTTGGATGACAGCTTCCGGTATGCAAGTGTAGATATTGCAGACAGTTTTGTCCAGCCATTGGCTGTCGCAAATATCATTCTTGACAACGATGACAGGCAGCGTGGATGTGCTCTTGTGGATTATGGCGCAGACACTACTACGGTGACCATATATAAAGGTGGTCAGATGTGCTATATGCGTGTAATACCATTAGGCAGCGATACCATCACTCAGGATATAATGAAGGTGTTCAGGCTCAGTCACGATGAGGCGGACTCGCTGAAATGCACATACGGCCTGTTCGGCTTGTCCGGATCGGGTGAAGAGACTACTGTCTCAGGTGGCAGTCAGGTGTCTCTGAAACTTCTTGGCGAGGTAATCGAGGCCAGAAACGAGGAAATTATGGCCAATGTAATGCATCAGCTGAAAGCGTCAGGATATTATGACTCCCTGTTCAATGGAATAGTACTGACTGGCGGTGGTGCAAATCTGAAGAAACTGCAGTTTGCTATGGAACAGATGTTCCCGGACGTTAATCCTATACGCGTGGCGCGCAATACAGCACTGGATGTAAAGTGGTGTGACACGGATTGGAACATATCGGACGGTACACACATAGGATTGCTCTCTCTGCTGCTTCAGGGCGAGGAGAACTGTTGCCTGGAGATTCCTGTGAAGGATATGTATGAGGAACCGGATGCACAGACCCAGGCCGCGATGGTGCCGGGATTTCTGTTTGATGCAAATGGCGAGAGTGTGCAGGATAAGATTGATAAGGAACGGATTGAGGCTGCAAAGAAGGAGAAAGATGTGAAAAAGGAGGTGGCGAAGAGCAAGACTCCATCATTTATCAGTGGAATACGCGAGACGTTCCATAAATTCTTCGAGGATGTCCAATAATTTAGAGAACAACAGCTATGAATGATTCAATAAAGAGCTTTGAGGAAAATGATGTGTTGCCATTCGGATTTCCGACTGAGTCGCATAAGATAATAAAGGTTATTGGCGTAGGCGGTGGCGGCGGTAATGCTGTCAAGAATATGTTTCGCGAAGGCATACGCGATGTGGTTTTTGCCCTGGCCAATACAGACAGCCAGGCATTGGCGGAGTCTGATATACCGGTGAAGCTGCAGCTCGGCAAGGGCTTGGGTGCCGGAAATGAGCCTGAAGTGGCACGTCAGGCTGCGGAGGACAGCGTGGATAGTATCAAGTCCCTTTTCCACGACGAGACGCAGATGGTGTTCATAACGGCAGGAATGGGAGGCGGAACAGGAACAGGTGCTGCTCCTGTCATTGCAAGATGCGCAAAGGAGGAAGGTATGCTTACCGTCGGTATAGTCACAATACCGTTCAAGTTTGAGATGCGTCCGAAGATACGTCAGGCAATAGGCGGTGTCCGTGAAATGGCAAAATATGTCGATGCCCTTCTCGTGATAAACAACGAGCGTCTGCTGGATATCTACTCGGAACAGAAGATTACCGACGGATTCAGGAAGGTCGATGAGACGCTTACCACAGCAACCAAGAGTATTGCGGAACTGATAACCTGCCGTGGTATTATAAACCTTGATTTCCGTGATGTCCGCAAGATCCTGAAGGATGGCGGCGTGGCCATAATGAGCTCCGGCGAGGCATCCGGTGAGAATAGGGTGGAGCAGGCTATACAGTCGGCCTTGAATTCTCCGTTGCTGTACAATAACGACATATACCGTTCAAAGAAAATCCTGTTCAATATCTATCAGAGTACTGACGAACAGTATCAGCTTGTACTCAATGAGATGAATGAGATACGCCATTTCATGGACAAGTTCGAGGATGAGAATATAGAGGTCATCTGGGGGCTTGCAAATGACCCGAACCTGGGTGATAAGATCAAGATAACAGTCCTGGCCACGGGATTTGGAATGAGCAATATTCCTCTGGATGATTCGGAAGATACTGATGTTGTAGGCCGGATTTATGGTGAACCTGCGGGAAAGAAGGCCCTGTATCTGTTTGAACTGGAAGATGATGATCTTGACAATGATGCGCTTATTGACGCGCTGATAGCTACGCCTACCCAGTTGAGACGTTCTTCGGACATATCAGAGATAAAATCCCTGCGCTCTGCCTCCGGAAATTAACTGAATACAGCCTGCATGACCTCTGTGGATTTCAGAATCGGAAATCCAGGGACGTGCAGTCTGAAATACTGATTCATCATATTTACGAGGCCGGCTCTCATTGAGCCGGTCATCGGTATTTCTGATGCCTGTGCGATATCATCGCATTTCATGAGCTGTACTGTCTTGTAAGCCTCGTCCGGGTCCAGCACTTCCGTGTGCTGCGGCTGTGTGGCAGAATATGTGCCATCACGCATATCCAGCCAGTATCCAGGCTCATACCTGTCGGTGTTAGGCCCAATCCCGAGATACTTGGATACTTTCAGAATTATATACAGATGTGCGTTCTCTGTGTGAGGCATCCTGTCTATGCCGTTGACAGCCTCTGCCAGAAATGAGAACAGTGGCCGGTTCTCTCTCTCTTCCCTGAGTGCGTACGTCAGGAATTCTCCAAGAAAAAGCGCTATACAGCTTTTTACCGGATTAAACGGTATGTCCGTATATGGCTGAATATTGACGGGCTCCCTCAGGTGCTGCAGGGCGGTGTCGCGACCATTAGGGTTGCATTGGAATTCTATAAGGGTCAGAGGCTGAAGCAGCGTGTTGCGCCTTGCACCTTTGCCCGTGTCCGATATGTAGAATATGAAGGAGGTGTATCCTCCAGCTTCCGTGAAAATATGTGCAATGCAGGATTTGTCATTGTGCCTGACGTGTCCCAGCAATATACCTCTGTCTTTCTCCCACATTGTAACTGACGGCATTTAGCAGTGCGAATATAAAAAATGTTTCCGAAACTTTGTTGTTTTGGAAAATGTAACTACTTTTGCAACCGCTTAAAAGGCGACTTCCGCTCACAGTATGTCAAAAGCATCGTGGCGGGGATGATGGCGCGTTCGTATATCGGTTAGTACTCAAGATTTTCATTCTTGCAAGATGAGTTCGACTCTCATACGCGCTACGACGATAAATAAAAATTTATAATAGAAAATGGCAAATCACAAGGCGACTATCAAGTCAACAAGGCAGAGTGAGAAAAAAAGACTGCACAACCGTTATTATGCAAAGACCATGCGTAATGCAGTTCGTCAGCTCCGTGCAATGACAAACAAGGAGGAGGCTGTTGCCGCATATCCGAAAGTTCAGAAGCTTCTGGACAAAATGGCCAAGACACGTCTCATTCACCCGAATAAGGCTGCTAACCTCAAGTCAAAGCTGTCATCCGCTATCGCTAAGATGGCTTGATGACTGATTCTCTGATCAGACATAGACATTAAGATCAGGTGAAATTGTATAGACGGTCGGTTTTCCGGCCGTCATTCTTGTTTTGAAGTCAGTGCAATAAAAAGTTTCTCCCGACCATTTTGTACCTATGGCCGGGATTACTGTGCGATATCAGTTCTGAGCCTTGCAGGCGTCGTTGTGGCGAATCTCAACCCTGCGGATCTTTCCGCTGATGGTCTTGGGCAGTTCCTCTACAAACTCAATGACTCGTGGGTACTTATAAGGGGCCGATACCTTCTTGACGTGATCCTGAATCTCCTTGATCAGATTTGTCTTGTCTTCAATTGAGGCGTACTTTTTGTCCAGTACAATAGTGGCTTTCACCACCTGTCCACGTATCGGGTCCGGCACACCGGTAACAGCACATTCAACTACAGACGGGTGTGTCATAAGCGCGCTCTCCACCTCAAACGGTCCGATTCTGTATCCTGAACTCTTGATGACATCGTCGGTACGGCCTACAAACCAGAAATATCCATCGCTGTCGCGCCATGCCACATCGCCGGTGTGGTACATCCCGTCGTAGTGTACGGTTTTTGTCAGTTCCGGGTTGTGGTAGTATTCCTCGAACAGACCTGCAGGCCTGCGCCTGTCGGTGTGAAGGACAATCTCGCCGCTCTCACCGTCCTCGGCAGAACGGCCGTCAGCTGTGAGCAGGTCCATATCGTATGCAGGATTAGGTATTCCTATTGAGCCTGGCTTGGAGTCCATCCAGGGGAATGTGGCTATTGTAAGCGTTGTCTCTGTCTGGCCGAAGCCTTCGTGTATGGAAAGCCCTGTATGTTCCTTCCACGTGTCAAAGACACTGGGATTGAGCGGCTCGCCTGCGGTGGTGCAGTATTCCAAAGCACTCAGGTCGAATTTGCTAAGGTCTTCGCGTATCAGGAAACGGTATATTGTGGGCGGCGCACAGAAAGATGTCACTTTGTTCTCTGACATTGCCGTCAGAATCTCTATCGGGTTGAATTTCTCGTGATCATACACAAATACTGTGGCTCCGACTATCCATTGGCCATAGAGCTTGCCCCATACGGCCTTGCCCCATCCTGTGTCGGCAACCGTCAGATGCAGGCTTCCCTCGTGCAGATTCTGCCAGTATCTGGCTGTTACGATATGCCCGAGCGGATACAGGAAATTGTGGGCCACCATCTTTGGATTGCCCGACGAACCTGATGTGAAATACAGAAGCGATATGTCGCTGTTGGTATTTACTTCCTTCGGGCGGGTGAATGCCGGGGCGTTCCTGCGTCCTTCCTCCATACTCTTCCATATACCTTCATGGTATGTGCCTGTGGCAATTATGTGCTCCACGGATGGGGATTGGGAAAGGCAACCTTCGACGTGCTTCATGATAACGGGCTCTGATGCCGCCACTATTATCTTGACTTTTGCCGAATTGCACCTGTATATCAAGTCCTTTTCTGTGAGCAGGTGTGTGGCGGGAATTGCCACGGCTCCTATCTTGTGAAGCGCTATTATCGTGAACCAGAAATCAATTCTGCGTTTCAGCATCATCAGAACGGCATCGCCACGACGGATGCCGAGCTGCATCAGGAATGCGGCTGTCCGGTCTGACTCACGTTTGATGTCTGCAAATGTATAGAGATGCTTCTCACCCTCATTGTTTGTCCACAGCACTGCCGGTCTTTCAGGCTGTTCTTCAGCCCATACATCAACGACATCGTATGCAAAATTGAAGTTTTCAGGAATGATTATCTCAAAATTCTTCTGAAAATCCTCAAGCGAACTGAATTCGCTCTGTTTTAGAAATCTCTCAAGCATAAATCAGATGATTATTGCAAAAAAACGTGCCGGCTCACCGTTGAGAGCCTTGACTGCGTGCGGTTGTCTGGCATCGAAGTAGATGCTGTCGCCCTCGTTCAGGACAATCTCCTTCCCGCTGATGCTTATCAGTATGCTTCCTTTGAGCACAAGGTTGAATTCCTGATCATCGTGAGTGTTCAGATGCAGGTGCTCGTCGTCCTTGGGATCGACGCTTACAATGAAAGGTGATGCCTTGGCGTGCTTGAATCCCATGGCCAGAGCCTGATATTTATATGCCTTCTGACGTTCTATGACCGGTCCCTTGCCCTTGCGTACCAGCCAGTAGTTGTTCATTGTCGGCGTATCTCCTGCGAACAATTCAAGAGGTTCGACCCCCATTACCGTGGCTGCGTTGCACACGAAATTCATGGGGATATCAGATTCTCCGCTCTCGTAGCGCTCCAGCTCGGATGATGTCACTCCGCATTTTCCGGCCAGTTCCTCTATGCTCATGTCAATGTCCTCGCGTAGTCCCTTCAGACGCATAGCCATCTGTCTTATCTGCTCATTCAATGCCATAATATCTCGCTTAAATTACTTCAATACCCTGCTCGGCGCACAATTTCAGACTGAGTTCGCGTAATTTGAACTTCTGTATCTTGCCGCTGCCTGTGAGCGGATATTCTTTTACAAAAAATATATATTTCGGAATCTTGTATCTGGCGATGTTGCCTTTGCAGTAGTCCTTGACATCGTCGGCTGTCATAGTGACACCATCGTCAAGAATGATGAAAGCCCCGACTTCTTCGCCGTATTTCTTTGAGGGGACTCCGGCCACCTGAACGTCACGTACGCCCGGCAGATGATACAGAAATTCCTCAATCTCACGCGGATAGATGTTCTCTCCGCCACGGATTATCATATCCTTGATTCTGCCGGTGATTCTATAATTGCCGTTCTCGTCCTTTACGCCGAGGTCTCCGGAATGCAGGTATCCGTTCTCGTCTATTATCTCGGCCGTTGCTTCAGGATTCTTGTAATATCCTTTCATTATGTTGAATCCCTTGCAGCACATCTCGCCCTGAGTTCCGACCGGTACTTCCTGGTGTGTCTCAGGATCAAGTACCTTCACATCGACAAACTCGTAGTCGCGTCCTACAGTGGTGTATCTTACCTCGTCAGGATCGTCCAGACGCTGGTGGCTCATTCCCGGCGATGTTTCGGTAAGACCATAGACACTGGTCACTTTCAGGTGCATCTTCTCCTCGACATTGCGCATCAGTTCAATCGGACACAGCGAACCGGCCATGATTCCGGTCCTCAGACAGGTGAGGTCAAACGTATCGAACAGTGGATGATTCAATTCGGCAATGAACATGGTCGGAACTCCGTACAATGCCGTGCAGCGCTCATTGTGTACGGATTTCAGTGTGACGAGCGGGTCAAAACGCTCTACCATCACCTCCGTACATCCGTGGGTCAGACAATTCATCGTGGCCAGCACTACGCCGAAACAATGGAATAGCGGAACGCAGACGCACAATTTGTCATCCTGAGTGAATTTCATATGCTCTCCAGTCAGGAAGCCGTTGTTGGTTATGTTGTAATGCGTCAGCATAACCCCTTTCGGGAATCCTGTCGTGCCGGAGGTGTATTGCATATTGACCACATCGTGACAGGTTACGGACTCGCGCAGGCGGTTGAATTCATCGTCATCGGTATTTTCGCCCAACAGCAGAATCTCCGATGTGTTGTACATTCCGCGGAACTTCTCCTGACCTATATATACCACGTTTTTCAGTTTTGGAAAACGTTTGCTGGCAAGGTGGCCGCGTTGGCACTGCTTGAGCTCCGGCAGCATCTCGTAGGTCATATCCACGTATTTGCTTTCCCACGTGCCGTCTGTGAGACACAGCGTATGCATATCGGAATTCTCCACCAGGTACTCAAGCTCGCTCTGCTTGTAATTCGTGTTGACTGTGATACATACCGCACCAATCTTCGCACAGGCGTACAGGAATGTCAGCCAGTCGGGCACATTCTGGGCCCAAAGACCCACGTGGGTTCCTTTTGTTACCCCGATAGCCACTAGTCCCCTGGCCATATTGTCAACGCGCTCGTTGAATTCTTTCCAGGTGAATCTCAGATTGCGGTCGGAATAGACAATATATTCCTTGTCCGGCGTATTCTCTGCCCAGTATTCAAGATATTGTCCTATTGTTTTCTCAGACAGCTGTAACATCGGTGCGGGTTAAATAGGTGTATAGACGACGGCCAGGATACGTGCTTTCTCTCCATTGTATCCGTGTACGTGGTGCTTGACTATGGAATCGTAATATATACTGTCTCCGGCTTCCAGCAGATGCGTGTTCTTGCCGTATATTACCTCGACACGCCCTTCCAGTACGTAGATGAATTCCTCGCCTTCGTGCGATGACAGGGAGAATTCCTTGTCGCAGGATGGCAGGATGTCTATGACGAACGGCTCTATATGGCGGTTCTCCTTGCCTTCGGACAGGGAATGGTACAGCATATTATCGACATCTGTCGAGCCGTGATTGGAGAAATGGGTGCTTTCCTTGAGCTGTGCCCCGCGGCTTACGACTGCGCCTCTGCCCTGAGCGTCATCCAGAAACGTACCCAGACGGACGCCTAGAACCCGGGCTATTTTGATAAGTGGTGCAAGACCTGGAAGCGGCCCTCCATTTTCAATGTCCATAATCTGCTCCACAGGTATCTGTGCGCGTTCTGCAAGTGCCTCAATTTCTATGTCCTTGGATTCCCTGAGGGAACGTATTTTCTCTCCGACTGTCGCTTTCATAATGATGGTGCCCCAAAACGGAATTTCTTGTTTTTATTGTTCCGCAAAGTTACATATTTTGTTGAAAAAACTCTTGACGGAGCGCTTGATGTGTGATGAAAATTTGCTATATTTGTTACGTTAAAGATTATCGGTATGGATGAGGACTTGATTAAGGAGAACAGTAGCTATTCCGCAGACAGTATCCAGGTTCTGGAGGGGTTGGAAGCGGTGCGCAAGCGCCCTGCAATGTATATCGGCGACATCAGTGAGAAGGGTCTGCATCACCTTGTATATGAGGTGGTTGACAACTCTATAGATGAGTCTATGGCCGGTTACTGTACCCATATAGAAGTGTCGATTAACGCTGACGGGTCTGTCACTGTTCAGGATAACGGCCGTGGCATACCTGTCGATATGCACGAGAAAGAGCATCGTTCGGCATTGGAGGTTGTAATGACTGTGCTCCACGCCGGCGGTAAGTTTGACAAAGGTTCATATAAAGTGTCCGGCGGACTTCACGGTGTCGGTGTCAGTTGTGTCAATGCCCTTTCTACAAAAATGGTGACAGAGGTATTCCGTAACGGTAATGTGTATCGTCAGGAGTATTCGAAGGGCAAGCCTGTGACAGCCGTTGAAATCACAGGCAAATCCGATCATACAGGAACCCGTCAGACATTCTGGCCGGACGGAAGTATATTTACGACTACCGAATATAAATATGATATTCTGGCTGCCCGTCTGCACGAACTCTCATTCTTGAATGCCGGTCTTAAAATATCGCTTACCGACTGGCGTACGGTTGATTCGGAAGGAAATCCGCGTCAGAATGTGTATTTCTCAAAAGACGGTCTTAAGGAGTTCGTCTATTATATGGATGAGAACCGCGTTCATCTGATCAATGAGTGCATCTATCTCAACACTGAGAAACAGGGCATTCCGATAGAAGTGGCCATTCTGTACAATACCGGCTATACTGAGTCTATCCGCTCGTTTGTAAACAATATCAATACCATAGAGGGTGGTACTCATCTGATGGGCTTCCGTATGGCATTGACCCGTACGCTGAAGAAATATGCCGATGACAACAGGTTCCTGGAAAAGGCTAAAGTGGAGATAGAAGGTGAGGATTTCAGGGAAGGACTTTCGGCAGTAATTTCAATAAAGGTGGCAGAACCTCAGTTTGAGGGACAGACCAAGACCAAACTCGGAAACAGCGAGGTGGCGGGAGCCGTTCAACAGGCAGTCGGCGAGGCATTGTCACAATATCTGGAGGAACATCCGAAGGAAGCCAAGATGATTGTCGATAAGGTGGTGCTTGCGGCTCAGGCCCGCGTGGCGGCACGTAAGGCACGTGAGAGCGTACAGCGCAAGAGCCCTCTGAGTGGAAGCGGTCTTCCCGGTAAACTCGCGGACTGCTCTGACAAGGATCCGGCTAAGTGCGAACTGTTTATCGTGGAGGGTGACTCTGCTGGTGGCAGTGCCAAGCAGGGACGTGACCGTCATACACAGGCAATTCTTCCTATACGAGGAAAAATCTTCAACGTGGAGCGTGTCATGTGGCACAAGGCCTTTGACCACGAGGAGGTCAATAATATCATTCAGGCTATGGGTGTGCGTTTCGGTCTGAATCCGGAGGACTCCAAACAGGCCAATTATGAGAAACTGCGTTATTACAAGGTGATAATAATGACCGATGCCGATGTTGACGGCTCACATATTGATACACTTATCATGACGCTGTTCTTCCGTTATATGCCGGAGTTCATAGAGCAGGGGCACCTGTATATTGCAACTCCTCCGCTCTATTTGTGTACAAAGGGCAAGGTGAAGGAGTATTGCTATAATGAGGTGCAGCGTCAGCGTTTCATTGACCAGTATGGCGGCGGACTGGAGTCCAATATCACTACTCAGCGCTATAAAGGTTTGGGTGAGATGAATCCGGAACAGCTTTGGGAGACTACAATGAATCCGGAAAACCGTCTGCTGAAGCAGGTTCAGATTCAGGATGCGGCTGAGGCTGACTACATCTTCTCAATGCTGATGGGTGATGATGTCGGTCCGCGCCGAGAGTTCATAGAGAGCAATGCCACATACGCGAACATAGATGCGTAGTTGTACGAAAAATAGAAAAATGCTCCGTCACACAGCGTGACGGAGCATTTTTTTATGAGTCCTTTGCGACTTTAATCTTTTATGAAATCCATTCCGGCTTTGAGAGCTTTCTCATTAAGAGGCAGGAACTTCCAGTTTCTTTCGGATACAGAATGCTTTATTCCCTCAAGGACATTCTCGATTTTAAGTATCGGTTTCAATTTGAGATACGATCCTAACAGGAACATATTTGCGACCTTGGTTGCATTCATTTTCGCAGCTTCCTCGATGGCCGGTATCTCATAGATTCTGATGTCGTCACGTACCGGCTTGCGCACGATTGTACTTGGTGTGTAGAGCAGTAATCCTCCACGTTTTACCCTGTTCTCAAACTTGTCCATAGCCTGCTGACTGAGTATTATTGCCGTGTCAAATTCCTGCAGAATAGGGGAACTGATAGGGGAATCGCTCAAGATTACCATTGCATTTGCTGTACCTCCACGTATTTCAGGACCGTATGACGGCATCCACGAAACCTCAAGACCCTGCATCAGTCCGGAGTAGGCTAATATTTTTCCCATAGAGAGGACTCCTTGTCCTCCAAATCCGGTTATGATTATCTCTTCTGTCATGTCCTTTATCTTTTGGCGTTCATATCCATAACCAGCTTTCCGTCAACCTTGATGTCGCCGAGCGGGTATTTCTGGAACATATTCTCAACCATCCAGTCATTGGCAGCCTTAGGTGACATGCCCCATCCTGAGTTGCAGTTTGAAACGACCTCGACTATGGATGTGCCCTTTTTGTCACGCTGATTCTCAAAAGCCTGTCGCAATGCCTTCTTTAATTTACGTACATTGGCCGGAGTATGGACAGAGTGACGTGTCACATAATATACCCCATCCAATTGTGCCAGCAACGGTGTGATGTTAAGCGGGTATCCCATTGTCTTGACATCCCTGCCGCGAGGACATGTGGTTGTCTTCATACCTTCAAGTGTGGTAGGGGCCATCTGCCCGCCGGTCATTCCGTAGATACCATTATTGATGAATACAATGACAATGTTCTCTCCACGGTTGCATGCGTGCATTGTCTCACCGGTGCCGATAGCTGCCAGGTCTCCGTCTCCCTGATATGTGAATACATACTTGTCAGGCTGTATCCTCTTTATTCCCGTCGCTACTGCACAGGCACGTCCGTGAGCTGCCTCAACAACGTCGAATTTATAGAAATCGTACAGGAAAACCGAGCATCCGACAGGTGATATTCCTATCACATCGTGTTCTATGCCCATTTCCTCAATAACCTCGGCAATAGTGCGCACCACTACTCCGTGTCCGCAACCGGGGCAGAAATTGAAGACATTGTCTGACATCAGACGACTCTTCTTATATACCAGATTCTCTGGCTTGATTATATCTTTAGGATCCATGTTGGCAAATTTTAAAGTCCAAACTGGCGATAGAGCGCGTTCTCGATTTCCTCAGGCGTCGGGACCATACCTCCCAGTCGTCCGAAAAATCCTATCGGCTTGCGGCCTTCAATTGCGAGACGGGCATCCTCTATCATCTGCCCTGCATTCAACTCTACTGACATAAAGCCTTTAACTTTCTTCTCCTCTGCCAAAGCCCGGATTTCGTTGGATGGGAACGGATACAATGTGATAGGTCTGAACAGGCCTACCTTGTGACCTTTTGCTCTGGCGGCCTCAATGCTCTTCTGTGCAATACGGGCGATGATTCCGAATGCTATGATTATGTATTCTGCGTCATCGCAGCCAATCATTTCGTAACGGACCTCGTCGCGTTCCATAATCCGGTATTTGGCCTGCAACCTCTGGTTCACAAGTTCATGCTGCAACGGGTGCAGGTTCAGAGATGTGACATAGCGGCGTTCCTTACCTTCCGGCGTACCGTTTGTGGCCCAGTCCGGATACTCGGTCATTCTTGGACGCTGCTCTGGAAGCTGTACTTTCTCCATCATCTGACCGAGAGCTCCATCGGACAGAATCATCACCGGATTGCGGTATTTGAAAGCAAGGTCGAAACCTTCTGCTATGAAATCAGCCATTTCCTGTACTGATTTTGGAGCGAGTGTGAGGAGCTTGTAGTCTCCGTGTCCGCCACCTTTTACTGTCTGAAAATAGTCGGCCTGACTTGGCTGGATTGTACCAAGCCCGGGACCTCCGCGTGATACGTTGATGAGAAGACAGGGAAGTTCCGCTCCTGCTATGTATGATATTCCTTCACTCATAAGGCTGATGCCCGGGCTTGACGAGGATGTCAGAACCCTGTGTCCGGTAGCTGCCGCACCATATACCATATTTATGGCTGAGACCTCGCTCTCTGCCTGCAATACCACCATACCTGTGCGGGCGTATGCATCTGTTTCCATAAGATACTCCATTACCTCGGTCTGCGGGGTAATAGGATATCCGTAGTAGGCATCGGCCCCGGCGCGGATAGCGGCCTCGGCGATGGCCTCGTTGCCTTTCATCAATCTGATTTCTTTCTCTTCCATATCTTATTCCTCAACTTTAGCTCTATATACGGATATGACTCCATCCGGGCATATCACAGCACAGTTGGTGCAGCCTGTACATGCGTCGGGGTTCTCCATATATGCATAATGATAACCTTTGCCGTTGACTTTCGATGACATGCCCAGCACATGCTGGAGACATGTGTTTACACACAACTCACAACCTTTGCAACGGTCATTCTCTATTGTTACGGCGCCTTGAATCTTTGCCATTTATTCAGTATTAAATGATTCTTAGAAGTCTTCCGGTGTCCAGAACTTTACAAGTGTGACATCGAATATCAGTGTGGAGTAGGCCGGAATTTCATTCCTGCTGCTTGAACCATATCCCAACTGATAAGGTATGTATAATCTCCATGCGTCACCTTCACTCATGTTCTGTAACGCTGTAGTCATCCCCTTGACAAGTCCGGACACTACAAATTCCTTGGGAACGCTCAGGAACGGACTGGCTTCGGGTGTGTTGTATGACTGATCAAAGATAAAACCGTCCGGATGCTCATCGGTGGGCATCAGCCGTCCTCTGTAGTGTATCGAGATGCTGTCGGTTAAAACAGGATGTCCGGATCCACTTCCTGACTGGATTACTTCACAATAGACATAATTGGAAATGCTGTGTTCCTTGGACGGATCCATGTCATATTGGAGTATGCGGAACAGATCTCCTTCTACGGCTTCATCGGGGGTGATTGATTTGTCCGCCTTCGCGCTGATGCCGCTGATGAAATCCTCATTACGCTTCTGCCAGTCGTGGTATTCATCCTGCTTCCCGCTTGTTGAGCACGATGCAAGAACAAATATGACAAGTGCTGAGAACGATGCGGTCTGGAGTGATTTTCTCATTACAGTGTCTTTAGAATGCTGGTGATTGTAACGCTGTCGGATATGATGCCGCAGAGATCGTCTATCTTTACGCGCTGCTGCTGCATCGTGTCGCGGTCGCGTAGGGTGACCGTGCCGTCCTCCAGCGACTGATGATCGACTGTTATGCAGTATGGCGTACCTATGGCATCCTGACGGCGGTAACGCTTGCCGATGGAATCCTTTTCGTCATACTGGCAGTTGAAATGGAATTTCAGGTCATTCTGAATTCTGTGCGCCAGTTCAGGCAGCCCGTCCTTCTTTACGAGCGGGAGAATGCCGAGTTTCACAGGGGCCAGAGCAGCCGGCAGATGGAGCACTACGCGGCTCTCTCCATTCTCAAGCGCCTGCTCTTCGTAGGCTGCACAGATGATGCTAAGGAACATACGATCTACACCGATGGAAGTCTCGATGACGTAAGGAGTGTAGCTCTCGTTTGTATCCGGATCAAAATACTTGATGTTCTTTCCACTGAATTTCTCGTGCTGTGACAGGTCGAAGTTCGTGCGGCTGTGAATTCCCTCAACCTCCTTGAAACCGAACGGCATGAGGAACTCGATATCTGTGGCGGCATTTGCATAGTGGGCAAGTTTGTCGTGATCGTGGAAACGGTATTTGTCCTCTCCGAAACCGAGGGCAAGATGCCATTTCAAACGTGTCTGCTTCCATTTTGCAAACCAGTCAAGTTCTGTGCCAGGCTTGATGAAGAACTGCATCTCCATCTGCTCGAACTCGCGCATACGGAAAATGAACTGACGGGCTACAATCTCGTTGCGGAAAGCCTTTCCTATCTGGGCAATACCGAACGGCAGCTTCATTCTTCCGGTTTTCTGTACGTTCAGATAGTTTACAAAAATACCTTGCGCGGTCTCAGGACGGAGATATATCTTCATCGCTCCGTCTGATGTGGAGCCCATTTCCGTGGAGAACATCAGATTGAACTGACGTACGTCTGTCCAGTTCCTTGTTCCGCTGATGGGACATACAATCTCCTCGTCCAGAATAATCTGCTTCAGTTCGTCAAGGTTGTTGTCGTTCATCGCTTTCGCGTAGCGCTCGTGCAGTGCGTTGCGCTTTGCCTGGTGCTCCAGGACATTCTTGCTAGTGGCACGATACTGAGCCTCATCGAAACTGTCTCCGAAACGTTTGCGTGCCTTCGCAATCTCTTTCTCTATCTTGTCGTCGTATTTGGCTATCTGCTCCTCAATCAACACGTCTGCACGGTAGCGTTTCTTGCTGTCGCGGTTGTCGATAAGAGGGTCGTTGAATGCATCTACGTGGCCGGAGGCCTTCCAGATGGTAGGGTGCATGAAAATACTGCTGTCAATACCGACTATATTGTCGTGCAGGAGCACCATGCTCTGCCACCAGTAGGACTTGATGTTGTTCTTCATCTCAACACCCATCTGGCCGTAATCATATACCGCTCCAAGCCCATCATAAATCTCACTTGATGGAAATACAAAACCGTACTCTTTGCAATGAGCTACGATCTTCTTGAAAACATCATCCTGTGTCATATTCGAAATTTTTCGCAAATTTACTCAATACCTTTTTAAAAAGGGAAAAATATTGTCTCTTTCTGTGTCAAAGATTGTTAATGGACTTTTGAAATATGCGAATTGGAGCCATTCGTTTCAAAACGGATTCATATTTTTATAACTTTGCGAAATATAACATTATGGGATTGTGAGATGAGTGACGATATTGAAGGATACGAAGAGAATTTATCCAACGACAGTTTCGACAATGATGATTTTGCCGGTGATGCCTCGGAGGCTCATTCGTCATATCATCCTGTAGCGGATGAAAGCGGTCAGATACGCCATCAGCTGTCGGGAATGTACCAGAACTGGTTCCTGGATTATGCTTCGTATGTCATACTGGAGCGTGCCGTGCCGCATTTCGTGGATGGACTGAAACCGGTTCAGCGGCGTGTGCTGCATGCTATGAAGAGGCTGGATGACGGACGCTACATAAAAGTTGCCAATATAGTCGGCCATACCATGCAGTTCCATCCCCACGGTGATGCTTCTATCGGCGATGCCCTGGTTCAGATGGGACAGAAGGATTTGCTGATAGACTGTCAGGGAAACTGGGGAAATATCCTTACAGGACATCGCGCTGCAGCACCCCGTTACATTGAGGCCAGACTGTCAAAGTTCGCGCTTGAGACTGTGTTCAATGCCAAGACTACGGAGTGGAAGGTCTCGTATGACGGCCGCAACAGGGAACCGGTCACGCTGCCTGTCAAATTCCCGCTTCTTCTGGCTCAGGGAGCTGAGGGCATCGCTGTCGGATTGTCCTGCAAGATACTGCCGCACAACTTCAATGAACTGTGCGATGCTGCGATATCATATCTGAAAAACGAGGAGTTTCATCTGTACCCTGATTTTCCTACCGGTGGCTCGATAGATGTGTCCCACTATAATGACGGTGAGCGCGGAGGAATAGTAAAGATAAGGGCTAATATAACCAAAGAGGCTGATAACAAGACTCTTGTGATAAACGAAATACCATACGGGGAAAACGTGATGACCCTTTGCGATTCAATAGTAAAGGCTGTCAAGAAGGGCAAGATAAAGGTCCGTAAGGTGGAGGATCTGACTGCTGCCAAGGTGGAGATCCGTATAACGCTGGCTCCGGGAGTATCATCGGACAAGACGATAGATGCCTTGTATGCATTTACAAATTGCGAGGTGAGCATATCTCCGAACTGCTGCGTGATCGATGAGCAGAAACCTCATTTCCTGTGCGTCAGCGATGTGCTGCGCAAGTCTGTCGATAATACTCTGGCGCTTCTCAGGATGGAGCTGGAGATTCAGAGGGGCGAGATACTGGAACAGCTGCATTTCGCGTCACTGGAAAAAATATTTATAGAGGAACGTATATACAAGGACGAGGAGTTTGAACAGGCCAAGGATATGGATGCCGCCTGCGAGCATATTGACATGAGGCTTACTCCGTTCTATCCGCAGTTCATACGCGAGGTGACCAAGGAGGATATCCTGTCGTTGATGTCAATCAGGATGGAGCGTATTCTCAAATTCAATAAGGACAAGGCTGACGAGGCCATTGCACGTATGAAAAAGGATATTGCGCGCATAGACAGGGACTTGTCCGATATGGTTGGCGTCACTATCCGCTGGTATGCCGGTCTCAAGGAGAAATATGGTGCTGCCTGGCCGCGTAAGACAGAATTGAGGAACTTCAATACAATTGTTGCGAACAAGGTCGTCGAAGCGAACGAGAAACTTTACATCAACCGTGAGGACGGATTTATAGGAACCGGTCTGAAGAAGGATGAATATGTGACGAACTGCAGTGATATGGACGACATCATACTGTTCTATAAGGACGGCAGGTATAAAGTTGTGAAGGTTGCGGAGAAACTGTTCGTCGGGCCCGGTGTCCTTTATCTGAATGTCTTCAAGAAAAATGACAGACGTACCATATACAATGTGATATACCGCGATGGCAGGAATGGTGCCGCGTATATGAAGAGATTTGCCGTTACAGGTCTGTCGCGTGACAAGGAGTATGATCTGACGCAGGGTAAGCCCGGATCAAAGATCCTGTATTTTACCGCCAACGGCAATGGAGAGGCCGAGGTTGTCAGAGTTCAGCTGAAGCCTAACGCCAAACTGAGAAAGCCGGTATTCGACAAGGATTTCAGTACGATAGGAATCAAGGGACGCCAGTCTATGGGCAATCTGCTCACACGCAATGAGGTGATGCGCATAGGACTTAAGTCGCACGGAGTATCTACGCTGGGCGGACGTAAGGTCTGGTTTGACCGTGACATATTCCGAATTGATTTTGACGGACACGGAGATTATGTAGGTGAATTCGAGGCGGATGAGCAGATTCTTGTGATAAACTCATCGGGAGAGTATTACACGACCGATGTCGATCCGAATCATCATTTCGATGAAAATGTCATCCGGCTTGAGAAATTCATTCCCGATAAGGTATGGAGCGCGGTGCTGTTCGATGCATCTCAGAAGGGTTACCTTTATATAAAGCGTTTCTGCTTTGAGCAGTCTCTCAAGAGGAACAGTTTCATAGGTGATGATAAGAACAGCCGTCTGGCACTGCTGACGGATACGGTATATCCGCGTGTCAGACTGGTATTCGGGGAGGGTGACAGTTTCAGGGAACCGATGGAAATAGATGTTGATGAGTTTATTGCTGTCAAAGGCTTCAAGGCACGCGGACGTAGGGCTACGATGTGGAACGTGGCATCTGTCGAGGAGCTGGAGCCGTTGCGCGTTCCTGAAACGGATACGGATGATGGCAATGCTGATATGGCAGACAGCAATGATAAAGAGGATAAGGATTCAGAAGATGATGGACAGATGTCATTATTCTAAATTAAGACTGCTTGTGGCTGTGATGAGCCTTCTGGTGTCAGTGCCGTCGGTTCTGGCGCAGGAATCGGGCGTCGGTATGTTGCCACGTGAGAGGGAGAGGATAAACAATTTTTCCTTATCGGTCGGAGATCTGGGTGTCCTGGACGAATATCTTTCGCCTGTCGTATATAACGGTCCGGTATTAAGTATTGTAGGACAAAGAACACATCTGCTGAAGCATGACAGCAGCTGGATGTATTCCTCGTTCCTGAAAGTCGGATACAGTTCCCTGACAGGCCGGTCAGGACTTGGCAATTTCCAGGCGCTTATGCTGGACTGTCATCTGTCCTGGGAGAAAATTTGGATTAATAAATCCGGTTTTTCACTTTCTGCCGGTCCCGAGGCGTTTTTGAAATTCGGTGGACTGTATAATAGCAGGAATACAAATAATCCGGCTCAGATGAAGCTGTATGTAGCGGCTGCAGTGGCCGGTGAGGCATCATACAGATTTAAGATCAGGAATTATCCGATGGCGTTGGGCTGGAGGGCAAACCTTCCGCTGATAGGGTATAATTTTGCTCCGACGTATGCATTGCAGTACTATGAGATATATTATTTTGACAGATTCGGTGAGGCTTCCCATTTCGCGTGGCCTGGCAATGTCTTTGCTTTCAGTCATCAGCTGTCGCTCAGTCTGCCAGTTGGAAAGGTTCAGTTGCGGGTAAGTTGGTTGGGAGATTATTACAGGTACAATATTGATGGATTGAGATGCAAAATGTATGAGAATTCGTGTCTCATAGGCATTGTAAAGCGTATTGAAATTAAATATAACGGTAAATGAAAAGACTTGTGTTATTCATGATAATGGCTTGCTGTATGCTCGCATCGTGTGTACACGAGCCATTCGATAATACTCCCAGAGGAAATATGGAGGCTCTGTGGAAGTATATGGACGAGCATTACTGCTATTTTGATTATAAGGCCGAGGAATATGGCCTTGACTGGAACGAGGTTCACGACAGATATTTTACTCCATCTTTGGATACGCTGGGACAGGAACGTCTGTTTAATCTGATGTGCAAAATGCTGGCGGAACTGCGTGACGGGCACGTAAATCTGTATTCCGTATATGATGTGGGCCGTTACTGGAAATGGCAGGAGGACTATCCTGTGAATTTTTACGAGCATATACAGGCCAATTATCTGGGCACTGATTATAAAATCGGAGGTGGTATGCGCTATACCATACTGGACGGTAATATAGGCTATATATATTATCCGGATTTTTCCGCTACCGTATCTGACGGCTATATGAATCGTATATTCTCGTATTTCGGAAAATGTGACGGAATTATTTTTGATGTGCGTGGAAACGGCGGGGGTGTCGTCACCAATATTGACGGGATAATTTCACATTTCATCAATAAACCGTTGCTGTGCGGGTATCTCTGCCATAAGACCGGTCCGGGACATTCGGATTTCTCAGACCTTGAGGAACGGTGGATTGAACCGTCTTCGGGCTCCAAATGGCTAAGGGGTGTAGCGGTACTTGCGAACAGAGGCTGTTTCAGCGCCACCAACACATTCGTCAGTGATATCAAGCTGCTTCCTCAGGTGAAAGTCTTTGGTGATACTACCGGAGGTGGCGGAGGTTTGCCAATGTCTGCCGAACTGCCGTGTGGCTGGTCAGTGCGCTATTCTTCGTCTCCTATGCTGGATATTGACAAGAGGCACATTGAGTTCGGCGTGGCACCCGATTCGGTGGTGAATATCTCCGATGAGGATTTTCAGCGTGGCGTAGATACTATTATAGAGTGTGCAAAGAAATGGTTGATTTCAAATAAAAAGTAAGATAATATGAGACGCTTTTCAATGTTTGTCGGTTCTGTCGCCATACTGGCGGCATTATCATTAAATGTGAACTCCGCTAATACTCCCAAGGTGCTGAAAATAGATTTCAAGACACCGATAACGGAACAGGGAAATGCATCTTTCTCGTTGAGCTCATTTTCTCTTGATGCATTGATGGGTGGCAATATGTCACTGTATTCTGTTGTTAATGCCATCGATGCCGCGGCTGCGGATCAGTCTGTCGGTTATATCTATATGAGACCGGATAATCTGTCTGCGAGCCTGTCTCAGATGGAGGAAATCCGTGCATCACTGAAGCGGTTCCGCGATTCCGGAAAAAGCATTATCGCCTATTGCGAGAATCTTTCGAATGCAAGTTACTACATTGCATCCGTGGCAGACAAGATTGTGCTGAATCCGGCATCGGAGAATTACATTACAGGTCTTGCTACCAGTCAGCTGTTTCTGAAGGATGCCCTTGATGCCCTGGGTGTTGATGTGCAGCTTATCCGTCACGGAAAGTACAAGTCAGCCGGCGAAATGTTCACACGAAGTGACTTCAGTCCTGAGAACTATGAACAGAACAGGGTTATGGTGAACTCGCTGTGGAGCGGTATGTGTCAGGAGATATCGGATTCCCGCGGCTTTGATGAAGGCGAGTTCAAAGGGTGGGTGGACAATCTTTCATTGACCAGCCCGGAAGTGTTCAAGGAATATGGCCTTGTCGATGAACTTTGGCATAAGGATCAACTGGATGATTATATCTGTGAGACAGCGGGAATACCGGTGATTAAGATGGTACGTTTCGTGTCGCTCAAGAAATATATTGAGAAACAGGCGAAGGTTCAGAAAAAGCGTAACAAAAAATCAAAGGGCAAGATTGCTGTGGTATATGCCAACGGTGAGATTGTAATGTCATCGGATCAGATGAGTACATCGGGTGACGTAATCGTTGGCCGGGATCTTGCATCGACTTTGGCAAAAGTCCGCAATGACGACAATATTAAGGCTGTCGTATTCAGAGTCAATTCTCCAGGTGGTAGCGTTGTGGCATCCGAATTGATAAAGAGGGAACTGGACCTGCTCAGGGCAAAGAAACCTGTGGTGGCAAGCTATGGCGATTACGCTGCATCCGGCGGCTACTGGATTTCAGCTGAGGCTGACAGGATATTCACAGACAGGACGACACTGACCGGCTCGATAGGTTGTTTTTCAATGATTCCGAATGTAGGTGGCGCATTCCACAAGATAGCGCGCGTGAATATCGCCACTGTCGGTTCTTCCAAACATAGTGATATGATGGCCGGTATGCGTCAGCTTGACGAAGCCGAGGTTGAATTCCTGCAGAATCAGGTAGAGGAGATATATGACAGGTTTACGACTATAGTATCAAATGGCAGAAAAATGTCAAAGGATAGCGTTGACAATATAGCTCAGGGACGTGTCTGGGCAGGTTCCGATGCATTGGACATCAATCTGACGGATGAGGTTGGCGGACTGAAGGATGCCATTGCTTATGCTGCAGGTCTGATTGGCGTGGACAATTATGGACTTGTGGAATATCCTGAGTCCGTTCCGTTCTCATTTATGTCACTTCTGGCCTCCGATACGGATCTGGATGAGACTGTGACTTCGAATGCAGATTCCCGGATAGGCTCAATGCTAGGTAAGACCTTGCATTTCGCGGCTGTGGCACGCAGGTCAAAGAGTCCTGTGATGATGGCAAGAATACCTGCTGTCTATTCTTTTGACTGACGCTTATGTAGTACAAAGGTTTTTTATACCTTTGTGCCACAATGCGGGCGTGGCGGAATTGGCAGACGCGCTAGACTTAGGATCTAGTATCTCCGGATGTGAAGGTTCAAGTCCTTTCGCCCGCACCTTTTGGGAAGTCAACTGATTGATTTTTAATCGGTTGACTTTTTCTTTTAGCCATTTGCCCGACGCTTGCCCGACAGAATTTTCAAAATCGCAAAAACGAACCCGTTTTTTGAGGCACTTTCGTCGGGCAAATTCCTATCTTTGCGTAAAGGTACAAAATTATGGATGCTCTGTCAATATCGGTAACCTGTCTGGTCATTCTCGTCATAGTGTTCTTCCTTCTTATCCCGAAGCTGAGATATAAGTT
>JAZRYP010000050.1:0-20367 GCA_045600825.1 Bacteroidaceae bacterium | reverse complement strand
TAAGAAGCTGTTTTGAAATGTTCCAATTAATCTTTTATAAAATCTTTCCGGCTGAAAATTCGTTTCTTTTCAGTCATGATGGAACCCCATCACTCCTTCAAATAACCAAATTTTCATCTCGAAAATCTTTCATAACATTTTAATCGAACATTTCAAAACAGCTTCTAAGAATGTATATGTCACACAGCCGTATAATATATTCCGCAATCCTGTTGCTGACAATGTTTTCAGTATCATTGCCATCTGCAGCACAGATAGGCAAACCTAGGAAGGAATTTGCTGTCGGTGGCAGCGCCGGGGCCGTACACAGCAATATCAGTTTCGTACCGTCAATCAGACAACAGTTCAATTTAGGCAAGACATTCGGCGCAACAGTAAGATATACAAGCGAAAAATTCTTTTTCCTGATATGTGGTGCACAAATGGAAGTGAATTATGTGGATCGGGGATGGAAAGAGCTTATTGAAGATGGTTCTGAAAATGAATACAGACGCAGTCTGTCATATATAGAAATACCTTTCTATGCACACTTAGGCATTGGTCGTGAGGCCCGCGGCGCACAGGGATTTCTCAATATAGGTCCGCAGATAGGTTTTCTGCTGAACAGCACAGAACATTATGGCGGCAAGGAGCCTTGGGATATATCACACAGACCGAACAATGTCATCGAGCAGTACGGCAAGGATATTGAAAGAAAATTCGAATATGGAATAAGCGGAGGACTTGGAGTTGAATTCAAAACCGGAGCCGGCAATTTCATATTGGAAGGACGCTATTATTTCGGTCTTTCCGACATATTCAACAATTCCAAGAAAGATTTCTTTGCACGTTCGGCAAACAACACGATATATCTGAAAGTGGCCTATATGATTGACCTTACCAGATAATCAGTTAAAGAAATACCTTATTCCAAGTTGCATATACCAGCAGTTCGACGTGCTCTGCAACGGTTCAAACGCATTTGTCAGGAGTCCGGTGGAACTGCTGTATAATGTATAGTTCGGACGTCCTTCACTGTCTATACCGACGTATTTCAGAATTTTGCCGTCATTGCAGCCTGACGCTGTCTTCTGTACTCCCCATTTGTCACACAGAAGATTACCGACATTCATAAGATCCAATGATACCTGCACCTTGTGCGAATTGGCCTTGTCGCCTGTTCTGCCTATTCTGAACGTCTCGGCAATTCGCAGATCAAAACGGTTCAGCCAAGGCATCAGCGCATCATTCGCACCGGCATATTGTCCTTTGTGGCTGCTGAGATATACATCATTGCAGACATAATTCCAGAAAGCGTCCTGTTGCTGTTCAGCCGTATATTTCCCGTTTTCAACGAATATTACCTCATCCTTTGATGCCGGTATGTATATGAGATCATTAATAGCCCCGTCGCCATTCATATCATTCATATACATATAGCTGTACCGTCCGGTCCTGCTTCCGCTATAGAACAGCCCTATCGACGTATTGAAACGGCTGCCGTGCCCAATGGTATATGTGACATCCGCCAGTATTCTGTCCGGTATCACATACCCGGATGTCCTCAGAACCTCTTCGTTAGGGTCATTTACGGTCAGCATTTTTTTCCATGCGGAATATAATGACGATGCATTCATATCGGACACAGACTTCGCATCCTGATGTATGTATGAGACCTCAAACTTAAGATTGCGTATAGGTTCAGCCTGAACAGTGGCCGCTATCGACCAGCTATATCCACGACTTGTATTGCAGAGCATCATCGCACCACCCGTAACATTGTCGTACAATAGCGGAGATGACAAGCCCACGTTACTTTGCCTGTAATCCAATCTGTCATCAGCACCACAGAAGGAGTTGAAATTGCCGCTGTTGCTTAAATTCAGGTTCCTGACATAGACAGCATTGATATCCTTATTATATATGCCCTCCACGGTAATCGTTGCCGGAAAATGTACCGGCAGCGTCCAATCTGCCGCCACAGAGGTCTTCAGCACCTGCGGAAGCTTGAAATTCTCCTCTACTCCACATATCGCAGCATTCTTTACAGGAAGATCGTTGTCTGCATCCAGCGGATAATGATTATCAGCCATATACTGCCTCAAGGCAGCCTTATCATACATAAAATCCAGTCCCTGAATACCGTTTTCATCGCTGATTCCTACTGTATTCTGCAATGTATTGCTGCTGTTCGGCAGATTTGTAAGGAAAACCATAGGAATACGCCCTGCAAACAGGCCCGCTCCCCCACGTAGCGTAAATCTTCCATCGCCAAACACATTCCAGTTGAATCCTATTCTCGGAGACAGCATCACACTGGCATCCGGCCAGCGCCCGGTATCAAACCTTGGCGATGTCCAGCCTTCAGGCGCAGGTTCGTCCTTCGCTATAAAGTGATCTCTCCAGGTCAGGTCATAATACTTCCTGTTGGTCCTGACAGGTTGATAGAACCCTGTCAGATCAGCACGGAGACCGTATGTGACACGAAGTCTCTGCCCTATCTTTGTCTCACTCTGCACGAAAGCGCTACCCTGCCCGATTGAACTTTTCGATGCAGGATCATCTACGCCTTCGTATGCGTATGTATATCCGAAAGCCACCGGAGCATTATTCTTCTCAAAATCCTCCAATGACGCATATTTGTAATACCCGTTGGCAAAGGTCATGTAATTCGTGGCAACTTTCTGATACTCATAACTTATACCGGCAGTCAGGCTGCTATGAAGCACTGTACGGCTTATATAATCGCGGATATTATACGAATGCATTCTGTTACCGGTGCCGTATGAGCAAAGCTCGTATCCACCGCTCATAAAGGCATCACCGTCTTTCATTATATCCACATGCGGGAATGGGGCAGATTCCGATGTACGGTCATTCCCGACCATTGACGTGGTAAGCAGCAGATGATTGCTGAAACGGCTGAAATTACTGTTAAGTTCAGCAACAGCAGACCACGCCACATCGCGCAGTTTGTAGCAGTTGTTGCGGAAAACATACGAATTCATCGATATTCTGGAGGAAGCGGTTCCCGTTCCTACAGTAAAATCCGGATCAGGAGCGCACCACTCGCTATTGACCGTATAATTATATCTGACCATCAGATTATGCACGTCAGATATATTCCAGTCTATACGCGCCAGAATCTTGCCGTTTGTAAGTCCTCCAGCGCCCAGATCTGTAGTGCCGGCATCATATCCATATTTGGAAAGAGCATTGGAAAATCCGGCCATATCCGACGCAGTCACCCGGCTCGTCATTGCAGCTCCATCAGCCAAGCCATTGTCAGACAACCTCCATTCAGAAACAGGTCCCGGTCTGGTCTCATACTCGGCATTGACGAAAAAGAACAACCTGTCACGCAGCACAGGCCCGCCCACGGTTATGCCATATACGGATTTGGAATTCTTCTTACGTTCTCCAAGACTGTTGCCAGCCACACTGTTGCCACGGAAATGTTCATTACTCTGGTATGTATATGCCGTTGCCTTGAAGATATTGGTACCGGATTTGGTAACAGCATTTATGCCGCCTCCAGTAAAATTACTCTGACGTACATCGTATGGAGCTATCACTACCTGGACCTCATCAATGGCATCTACCGACACGGGATTGCCACCACCCGGCAGATTGGAAGAGAGCCCGAAGGAATTGCTCAATGCGGCACCGTCTATATTAAGCACAGTCATTCGTCCGTCCCTGCCAGCCATGGAATTTGACATTCCGTTGTATATGGAAAGCCGTGTATAATCCAACAGACTACGGTCTATTGAAGGCAGCAGCTCAAGCCTGTCATTGCGTATGCTGTATGTCTGTCCGGTCTTTGTATCGTTGAAATGGGTGTATTCCGCTGTAATATCAACAGCGTCCAGAATATTGTCTTCGGGCAGGAGCTCAACGTCAAGCGTATATTCCTCGCCAAGCGACACTCTGACATCGTATTTACTGACGGTCTTATAACCTATGCAACTGAACGATACAGTATATGTGCCGGGCCTCAGTCCCGAAAAAGAGTAAATGCCGTATCTATTAGTTATAGTACCGCTGACACAGCCATGACTGACATCACCAAGCTGCACATTGACAGCTTCCAGATAATCGTCTCCGCTCCTGACACGTCCCGTAATACCGGACGACGTACTTTGCGCTGAGGTTACGGCAGACAGCAGATTTGCTATAATTACAAATACGAACAGTCTTCTCATTCCGGCAGTTCAACCTTAAGGTGCAGCTCATCAAACTGAGTCTGATCAAGCTGACCTGGAGCATCCAGCATAACATCACGTCCGGAATTGTTCTTCGGGAACGCAATGCAGTCACGGATACTGTCAAGACCGGCAAAGATACTGACGAATCTGTCAAGACCGAAAGCAAGACCTCCGTGAGGTGGTGCACCATATTTGAATGCATTCAACAGGAATCCGAACTTATCCTGTGCCTGCTCCGGAGTAAACCCAAGCACCTTGAATATTGTAGCCTGCAGTTTGCTGTCGTGAATTCTTATTGAGCCTCCACCGACCTCAATACCGTTTATCACCATATCGTACGCATTCGCACGCACACTCTCAGGATTGGTATCAAGCAGAGGTACATCCTCCGGTTTCGGGCTGGTAAACGGATGATGCATAGCCATCAGACGATTCTCCTCCTCGCTCCACTCGTACATCGGGAAATCAATCACCCACAGACAGGCGAACTTGCTCTTGTCACGCAATCCGAGCTGACGTGCCACTTCAAGGCGAAGTTCTGAAAGCTGTTTGCGCGTTTTCATCGCATTATCACCGCTAAGGATAAGTATCAGGTCACCCGGCTCAGCGGCAAAGGCAGCCTTCATCTTCTGAAGCACATCCTGCGGATAGAACTTGTCAACGCTCGATTTCACCGTGCCATCCTCTTCAATGCGGGCATATACCATTCCCTTAGCCCCGATCTGCGGACGTTTCACATACTCGGTCAACTGATCTATCTGCTTTCTGGTATATGATGCGGCACCCTTGGCACATATACCTCCTATATATGCAGCATCATCAAACACGCTGAAGCCGCAGCCCTTCATCACATCCATCAGCTCAACAAAACGCATATCAAAACGGACATCAGGCTTGTCCGAGCCATAATACTTCATGGCATCCTGCCAGGTCATACGCGGGAATGGTTCTGTCATATCAATTCCAAGTATAGCCTTGAACAGGTGTTTTGCCATAGCCTCGAACACCTCTAATATATCCTCCTGCTCAACAAACGACATCTCGCAGTCAATCTGAGTGAACTCCGGCTGACGGTCGGCACGCAGATCCTCATCGCGGAAACACTTGGCAATCTGGAAATAGCGGTCAAATCCAGACACCATAAGCAATTGCTTCAATATCTGCGGGCTCTGCGGAAGAGCATAGAACTGTCCGGGATTCATTCTTGACGGAACCACAAAGTCACGGGCTCCCTCTGGAGTGGAGTTTATAAGAATAGGTGTCTCCACCTCAAGGAAATTTCTGTCATCAAGGAATTTCCTTATCTCCATCACCATCTTGTGACGAAGTTCCAGATTCTTGCGCACGCAACTTCTACGCAGGTCCAGATATCTGAACTTCATTCGTATATCGTCACCGCCATCGCTCTCATCCTCAATTGTGAAAGGCGGAGTCAATGCGGCATTGACAATGTTCATTTCCGAAACAATTATCTCAATATCTCCAGTAGGCATCTTCGGGTTCTTGCTGGAACGCTCACTGACCAGACCTTTCACCTGTATCACGAACTCACGGCCGATACGGTTAGCCTGGTCACACAGACCGGCATCTTTCTGTTCATCAAACACAAGCTGTGTGATGCCATAACGGTCACGCAAATCAACGAATGTCATACCACCCATTTTACGGATTCTCTGCACCCATCCGGCCAGAGTCACATTCTTTCCGCAATCGGAGATGCGAAGCTCCCCACAAGTCCTGTTCCTATACATATTGGAAATAATATTTTGCGCAAATATACTCAAAGTTATTGTTGGCATCAATTAAAAAGTTACTTTTGCAGAAACATTAACTAATACCCTTTTCAAATCTAAAAGCCAAAAAAATGGAAAAAAGACATCAGCTTTACCTTCCTATGGTATTTCTTCCGATAGGAATCGCGTCGCTCACATTGCTTAACGCAATTATCCTGGTATTAAACATCCATCTGTCAAGAAAAAAACGAAGATCTGAGGCATCTTTCCTGCAGGAAGACGACAAAGACGGAAAGGACAACTCTGTCTATCACGAGACCAAGCTCACGGACTACATCAATCTGCTGGAAAACGCCGACATTTCATCACGCATCAACATTATGGATCCGGGGTACATCTACCCCACCTTGGAAAGGCGCATGAACAGAGAAACCGAATTCATGTCCAGACTTGACACGATACTTGACGCAAACCTTACCGACCCGGCATATTCTGTCAACAGATTATGTTCAGACATCAACATGGAACGGTCCGGAGTATATAAGATAGTACACCGCGTCACCGGACTGTCAACCTCCGACTACATTTCTTCACGCCGTGTGGCATACGCTATCCGGAAAATCGGCGACAACCCGGACCTCACTGACAGCGAAGTGGCAGAAATATCAGGCTTCTGTTCCGCCAAATCATTGCAGATGCAGTTGATAAAGCACACTGGAAGAAGCACATACGACTGCCGTCTGATGGCAAGGAAGAATAAATGCTGATTGGACAGACAAGTTATCCGTCAAAGTATTAAATTCGCATTCTGATATTGTATTGTAATTGATAAAACATATAAGGATATGAAAAAATCGACAATCACATACCTGATATGCGCGATAACAGTTATGATTACGCTGTCGGCATGCGGAACAAAGAGTAACGGGATGCAGTATGACGAGGCGGATATATACGGCACATGGAGCTGTTCAAATGGATACACCTACGAATTCAGCGGAAATCATACCGGCAGAAGCTATATGGATGAATTCACTCCCATTGAATTCAAATGGTCACTCGAAGATGATATGTTAAGCATAACACACCATGGTCAGGACAGTGGCGTATTCACCGAAACTTTAATCATAACATCCCTGTCAACCAATCGTATGAACTGCTACAATATGATTGATTCTGACGAAAAACTGACATTCCAACGCAAATGAAAAGTACGGCAAGAAAAAGCATAAAGATTGTCGGGATTACATTATCCGCAATCATATTGCTGCTGCTTCTGGCGGCAGGAGCGGTATCCTGGCTTTTCAGCAGTTCGGGGCTCAGGAAGGCCACGGCATACGCCATTGGGCACTACTCTCCCTGCCGGATTGAAGTCGGAGACATCAGGCTGTCACTGGTCAAGACATTTCCATATATCGGACTGCATATTGATGATGTGACTGCCTACAACACTCTATGCACCACACCATCGGACACCTTAGCCCATTTTGACAATCTGACCGTACAGGTTGACTTTGATTCCTACAGAAAAGAGAATCTGATAAAAATCGAGAAAATCTATCTTGACGGAATGACTGCCTGGCTCTACACGGACAGTTGCGGCAACAGCAATCTGGAAATGTTCCAAAGTACCGATGAAGACGATGAAACAGAAGTCAGGGAAGCATTCACAATACCGGATACTCTGAACACTGCCCTGTCTTTCTGTATTGACCGTATAGAGATATCGGATGCCAGACTTAAATATACGGATTTAAGCCAATCAATCGATGCCGGTACAGATAAGCTTGAGCTGACCGTATCCGGGAATCTGAATCCGGATGTAAATGGCAAAACTGACATAAAACTCGATGCAAACGGGATATATGTGTTATCAGGGTCCGACACATCCGTAGATATGGATATGCTGAATCTAATCTGTAAAGCCGAAATAAAAGACAGGAACGTCATATCGGACGGGAGCCTGTGCATATCATCAGCAGTTATGACCGCCGGTGACATGTCCGTGACCGGTTCCGGCAAGACAGACATCAGATTCAATGTAAGCGGCAATCTGAATGACCAATCAGCAAACGGCACGCTAAGTGTCGGAAACGATGGCTGCGTATTCAAGTCTGCCACAATGGATGCATCTGCAGGTCAGTCTGAAATATCTGTCGATATCAATGGGAAATATGATCTCAAAGACATTATATCTGCTGTAATCAGCGGGAAAATCGCCAAAGTGGAAGTCAGCACCCACGGTGACGGTTCCTTCAGAATGGCATTGGATAATATAGGTGTAAACTGTGATGCAGACATAGATATTCCGGATACCGACGGAACAGCAAATCTATCGATAAATACGAAAGGATTAAGCTTCCGTACAGAGGGAAGTTCACCGATAGTGACCTATACCGATGAGTTGGATTTGTCAGCACTATGCTCAAAAAACGGTTCTGCAATCTCCGCAGTCCCGGCAATCTCATCTCCGTCACTGACACTGCAGGCCGGTGAGGAGACATACATAAACGGATGGCCTGTAAATATAACTGTGCCTGTTCTGGCTGACACGCTATTTGATCACATCAGAATTGCTGATGCCGCATTGTCCGTAAATGAGCAGCAGCTGAATATTGATGCCGACTGCAGTCTGCAGAAGAAAGGCACAATTGATGCGGACGCGACAGTCACCTGTAACCAGCTGGATATAGCCACTATTCTTTCAATGCTCCCTCCAAGCGTCAGATCCGCCATAGAGGGTATTGAGGCAAAAGGTCTTCTGAGCTTGAAAGTTAACGGTAGTGCCAGAATAAAAGACGATGGAATTGATTTCGGAGAGGCAGCCGCTACGATATCGGCAGACAGATTCTCCGGCAGGGTCAACGACTCAATATCAACCGATATAGGACAGATATCCCTGACTGCCCACTTCCCTGGCAGCTCTTCCAAGAAGAATATAGAAGCTGACATAGTGGCGAGCGACATACGTGCAGACGTAATATCGGAAAGTCCGATAAAAGCCTCTGTCAGTGGTGCCGGAATAGATGTGTCATGCAAAAATATTCTTGACACAGCCGCAACGGAAAGAAGGATACAGGCAAATGTGCATCTAAACGGAGTTGAAGCCGCATTGGATACTATAAGCGCACGTCTCGGCGACATTAAGGTGTCAGGCGGATATACCCTATCATCACTGGAAGAGGATAATCACAGGCTGAACTTCTCTCTCAGTTATGACACGCTGTCTGCCACATTAAAGAACAACCTGGAAGGTCACACGGGAGCTGTCAGGCTCAGTGCAAATGCGAAGCTGGACACGACAAGACAGGAGTTCATTTTGCGATGGAAACCCGAGATATCCGCAGATGTCAGATATGCCTCACTTGACAATATGGAAGTTCCACTCTCCGTACCATCAATCACATTCGACTACTCACTCGGAGAATTCCACATATCCGACAGCTACGTATTGTTCGGGAACTCCGACCTGTCAATATCGGGAAATGTACGCGACATTGACGCTTTCGTAGAAAAGAGCGGGGATATGGAAGGCACTCTCAACCTGATATCCGACCATACCGATATGGACGAATTGCTAGGATTCATAAACGGATATGGCCGCGATGACGTAAACCACGAGCCAGTCACTCCAGAAAAGAGCGAGACACCGGCGTCTTCCGATTCTGCCATAACAGAGCCGTTCCTTGTCCCTGAGATGATGAATATGACGTTCAACACCACAATCAAAGAAATGGATTTTGACCGGCATAAATTCTATAATCTGGGAGGAGATATAACAATAAAAGACGGAGTACTCGTACTCCAAGAGTTGGGATTCTCATCCGATGCCGCCAGAATGCAGCTGACAGCAATATACAGGTCACCCGATCCTGACAATCTCCACGCCGCCCTGGATTTCCATCTGCTGGACATTGACATTCACGAGCTGATTGATCTCATTCCATCGGTGGATACGGTAGTTCCTATGTTGAAATCATTTGACGGGAAAGCACAATTCCATCTTGCCATTGAGACGGACTTCTACGGTAACTACACGCCAAAGATACCGACCCTGATCGGCGCCACAGCAATTGAAGCCAAAGACTTGAAGGTTATGGATAATGAAGTTTTCGATAACATCAAGAAAAAACTGCTGATGAGTAAAAAGGCAGAGAACAGGATTGACAGTCTGTCTGTTGAGCTTCAAGTACTGCGGGACAGGGTAGAATTGTTCCCATTCCTCGTCCATATGGACAGATACAGTGCAGTCATAGCCGGACGTCATAATATAGACGAAGATTTCGACTGCAAATATCATATATCAATCACAGATACACCACTCCCGATACGTTTGGGAGTAAACATCGAAGGACCGGTAGCAGATATAGCGGCAACTCCTGTCAAGCATATCAAGTTGACTAAATGCAAATATGGCAGGACATTCAACCCTAGGCGTATGGATGTGACAGATCAGCAGATTCTGGAGATGAAGCGGATTATTCTGACCACCCTGCAGTCAACAGTGAAGGAATAGGTTCAGATATTAAGCCGGAGACCGTCGTAGGCAAAATGCATCGATTGTGGCAGTTTCTCATCCACAACCGCGTGCAGGCCTACCCTGTGGCTCATATGTATAAAAAATGTCCGTTCCGCACCTACCCGTTCTGCGAATCTGACAGCCTGCATAACATTCTGGTGAGTTGGATGCTCCTTCGTATGAAGCGCATTCACTATCAGCACATCCACATCATTCAAATGACGCATTTCATCCTCGGGAATGCTTTTCATATCAGTGATATATGCCATTCGGCCTATACGGAAGCCCAGAATCGGAAGTTTGCCGTGCATCACGCGTATAGGCATCACATCAATATTTCCCGCTGAAAACGATGTATCCGGACTTATTTCAATCAGATTAAGGGATGGCGTACCCGGATACTTGTTATTTCCGAAACAATATGGGATACGCTCCATCAGATGATCAATCACCATACGCTCGGCATACACAGGCACATCAGCACTTGCGCAAAATGGCCTAAGATCATCGATGCCGCCGACGTGATCGTAATGCTCATGCGTAATCAGAACTCCGTCAATACGTCTGACATCATATCTGAGCACCTGTTCCCTGAAATCCGGTCCACAGTCAATCAGCAGATTACCGTTTTCCGTTTCAATCAGCAAAGATGATCTCAGACGCTTGTCTCTCGCATCTTCAGACATACAGACCTGACATCCGCAAAGCATTTCCGGAACACCTATAGATGTTCCTGTACCTAAAAACGTCAGCTTCATCATGAAATATAATTGACCTCAGTTTTGAGTTCTATTCCGAACCGGTCTCTGACATCAGCTATTATCGCATCCGCCAGAGCCTTTATGTCACGACCGGTAGCACCGCCCTTATTCACCAGCACCAGAGCCTGCCTGTCATGTACCGCAGCTGGTCCCAAAGAACGTCCTTTCCATCCGCATTTTTCAATAAGCCAGCCAGCCGGGACCTTGCACATATCGCCATCTGACGGATATGAAGGCACATCGGGATATCTGCTCCGGATTTCCCTATAATGATTGTCCGATATGACAGGATTAACGAAGAAGCTTCCCGCATTTCCAAGCACGGCCGGATCCGGAAGCTTGGATTCACGAATCCGCCTGACTGCGGCACGGATATTATGCAGCGACACCTCACCCATACCCTCTATGGTCTGTCTCAATGCGCCGTATTCCAAATTCGGCGAAGCCTGTTTCTTCAGGCGATATACTACCGATGTAACCACATACTGTCCTTTCAGTTCAGACTTGAATATGCTGGTACGATACCCGTATCTGCAATCCTCACACGCAAATGTGCGTACTGAGCAATCTGATATGGACATAGCCCTTACCTCGCTGATTATATCGCACACCTCAACGCCATACGCTCCGATATTCTGGACGGCACTCGCCCCGACCTCGCCTGGAACGGCTGTAAGGTTTTCAGCGCCCCACCAACCGTTATCAGCGCAATAGGCCGCGAAATCATCCCAGATCATACCGGATCCGACTCTGACAAGCACGTACTCATCGGTATTTTCAATGACATCGATACCCTTAATGGCAGAATGGAGTATTGTGCCCTGATAATCGCCCATAAACAGCAGATTGCTGCCGGAACCTATTACCATCACAGGATGCTTTGCCACCGACAGACACTCCCGCAATTCATTCTCGCTGCTGAACTCCATCAATATATCGGCAGAAGCCTCAATACCGAATGTATTCCGCCCTTTCATCGGGCATTTATCTATCACATTCATTTCAGACGCGAAATTAGTTCAAGTTTTTGAGTTTTTGCTAATTTTGCACTTCGTAAAAACAATAACAGAGGTATTATGATTGACAAGATTGACGGGTTACTTAAAGAGATAGATGAGCTTAAGGCAAAAAACATGGAAGAGCTGGAGCAGCTCAGAATAAAATATCTCAGTAAAAAAGGCATCGTTAATGATCTGATGGCTGACTTTCGCTCAGTACCGGCTGAAATGAAGAAGGAAGTCGGTATGAAAGTCAATCTGCTCAAGACCAGAGCCACAGACAAGATCAATGAGCTCAAGGCACGTTTCGAGGAACAGGTTGAAGCTGACAGCAAGCCAGATCTCACCCGTTCGGCCTATCCCATTGAACTTGGTACGCGTCATCCGTTGAACATTGTACGCAACGAGATAATTGAAATTTTCTCACGCCTCGGATTTGTATTGGCCGACGGTCCCGAAGTTGAGGATGACTGGCACGTATTCTCAGCAATGAATTTTGCAGAGGATCATCCTGCAAGAGATATGCAGGACACATTCTTCATCGAATCACACCCTGATATCATACTCCGCACACATACATCATCAGTGCAGAGCCGTGTCATGGAGCACGCTCAGCCCCCTATCCGCATTATCTGCCCCGGACGCGTATATCGCAATGAGGCTATCAGCTACCGCGCACACTGTTTCTTCCATCAGGTTGAGGCATTGTACGTTGACAAGAATGTAAGCTTCGCAGACCTGAAGCAGGTTCTGCTGTATTTCGCACAGGAAATGTTCGGTCCGGACACAAAAATACGCCTCCGCCCGAGCTACTTCCCGTTCACAGAGCCGAGTGCTGAGATGGACATCAGCTGCAATATCTGCGGTGGAAAGGGCTGTCCTTTCTGCAAGGGAACCGGCTGGGTTGAAATCCTGGGATGCGGAATGGTTCATCCGAACGTCCTCGAACTGAACGGCATTGACAGCAAGGAATATACAGGTTTCGCCCTCGGAATGGGAATAGAGCGTATCACCAACCTGAAATATCAGGTAAAGGACTTACGTATGTTCTCAGAGAATGATGTACGTTTCCTCCGCGAATTCGAAGCGGCCAACTGAGTTGCATTTCCACAGAGTGTAATGAAAAAGGCGGAGCTTTACGGAAAATGCATTGAGTATTTCCAGAAAGCCATCCCCGTTGCAAAGTCCGAACTCAATTTCACATCCGAGTACGAACTTCTTGTAGCCGTAATGCTGTCAGCGCAGTGTACGGACAAGCGCGTGAATATGGTCACTCCAGCATTGTTCCGCAAGTATCCGACAGTGCGCGATATGGCTCAGGCCAGTGCCGATGACATTCTGCAGTACATCAGCAGCATCTCCTACCCCAATTCCAAAGCCGCTCATCTGGCTGAAATGGCCCGTCAGGTGACAGAACACTTCGGCGGAGTGATTCCCCATACAATGGAAGAACTCACCACCCTTCCCGGAGTGGGCAGAAAGACCGCCAATGTTATGGAAGCGGTAGCCTTCGGCGGTCAGGCAATGCCGGTTGACACGCACGTATTCCGCGTCAGCCACAGAATAGGCCTTGTTCCCGACCGCTGCACCACCCCGCTCAGCGTTGAAAATGAACTCGTACGGTATTTTCCCCGGAACTTGCTCTCTACCGCACACCACTGGCTGATTCTCCACGGCCGCTACACCTGCACAGCCCGCAACCCGAAATGCCAGGAATGCGGATTGTCAAGTATATGCAAGTATTGCAGAAGTTATCAACAAGACAGATAATCAACGCTTTTATTGCTAACTTTGCACCTAATAACAAATGGAAATTATAATCATCTAACAATAAATAAAATGGCAAAAATTGAAAATTTCAACTTCGCTGGAAAGAAGACTTTCGTACGCGTAGATTTCAACGTTCCTGTTGATGAGAATTTTAACATTACCGATGATACCCGTATCGTCGCCGCAATGCCTACACTGAAGAAAATTATCGCTGACGGTGGTCGTCTGATCATAGCCTCACATATGGGCCGTCCCAAGAAGAACCCGGATCCGAACTTCTCACTCAAGCATATCCTCGCTCACGTAAGCAAGTGTCTGGGTGTTGATGTCAAGTTCGCAGAGGACTGCGCAAAGGCTCAGGAGGCTGTTGCAGCTCTGAAGGACGGCGAGGCTCTGCTGCTTGAGAACGTACGTTTCTACGCTGAGGAGGAAGGCAAGCCACGTGGCATTGACAAGGAAGATCCGGCATACGATGCAGCCAAGAAAGAGCTCAAGGCCGCTCAGAAGGAGTTCGCAAAGACTCTCGCATCATACGCAGACGTTTATGTCAACGACGCATTCGGTACCGCACACCGCAAGCACGCCACCACAGCTGTTATGGCTGACTATTTCGATGCTGACCACAAGATGTTCGGTTTCCTGATGGAGAAGGAAGTCGTCGCAGTCGAGAAGGTTCTGAAGAGTTCCACAAAGCCTGTAACCGCAATCATCGGCGGTTCAAAGGTATCATCAAAAATCACCATCATCGAGAACCTGCTTCAGAAGGTTGACAATCTGGTAATCATCGGTGGTATGGCCTACACATTCGTTCTGGCAAAGGGCGGCAAGGTCGGCAACTCACTCTGTGAGCCGGATCAGGTTGATGTAGCACTCGCAGTCCTGAAGAAGGCTGAAGAGCTCGGCGTGAAGATTGTTCTGCCGACAGACTGTCTTGCAGCTGACAAGTTCGACAACGAAGCCAATACTCAGGTTGTTGACAACAACAACGTTCCCGACGGTTGGGAAGGTATGGATATAGGTCCTGCATCAGCAAAGGCAATGGCCGGAATCATCGAATCATCCAAGACCATCCTTTGGAACGGTCCTGCAGGCGTATTCGAGTTCAGCAATTTCCAGGCAGGTACGAAGGCTATCGCAACAGCTGTTGCCAACGCCACGTCAAAGAACGGAGCATTCTCACTCGTCGGTGGAGGTGACTCAGTAAGCGCTGTCAAGCAGTTCGGTTTCGCAGATAAGGTATCATACGTATCGACAGGCGGCGGTGCACTGCTTGAGGCTATCGAGGGCAAGATACTGCCTGGTATAGCTGCTATTCAGGGATAATTATTCACACGATAGATATGGGGCTGCCGGCACATTATGCGGAAGCCCCATATTTTTTAACAGATCCGGTCAAATGAGCAAAACGCCCAATCATTCAGACACCCGCCGGCAGATACTTGACCTGTTACTGGAAGGCAGACTTGGCGAGGCTTTGCAACTTATAGGTGTGCAGATAAATGATGTCACAGACTGGCACGTGACATCCGAATTTGAAAATCTGAACACATCATACAATTATATGCTTCAGTATTTCGGTCAGGGCGTACCGGACGCTGAACGTTCAAACCTGTTCAAGCAGCTGACAGGCAGGGCAATACTGTTGAACGACGATGCCTATATACAATCCCTGCTACCGTCTTCAACGCTACTTTATTTTCAGGCCAGACGCCAGAGCATCAATCACCCGATTGACTACCCGCAATCCAAATCGGCATTGGAACGCTTTGCGGCAATGCAGCCATTACCGGCACCCGGCAATGACACGCCTGAGTTGATACGTATCCTGTCAGATCACGAGACACTTCTCTCCAACATCTTCACCAGCATTTGGATAAGCGGACTATGGAGCAGAAACGAAATTGACCAGATTACAGACATATTAAATTCAAGCGAAGTGCTTGCACAGGATAAATCACTCATTATCAGCGCAATTTCACTCGCATTGATGGAAAGGTTCGACCCAGGCAAAATTTCCCTCTTAGGCCAGTTCAGTTCAAACCCGGACATTGGTATCTCAATCCGTTCACTTACAGGATTCGTCTTCGGAATAATCAGATACGACAGGATTATACCATATTTCCCAGGCATAACCTCTCTTTTGCAGCTGATGTCAGACTCCATTGACATACAGACAGGAATACAGAGCATTCAATTGGCCCTGTTCCTCTCACGCGAGACAGACGAGACTGACCGCAAGATGCGCGATGAAATCATTCCCGCAATGATCAGGAACATTCCGAATAATCCTGCGAATGACAATACCGCTACCGAGGACATCAATCCTGATTGGGATAAATGGATGGACAAATCCGACATCCAGAAAAGACTTATGGAGATGACGGAAATGCAGTTGGAAGGTGCCGACATCTATATGAGCACATTCTCCAATCTGAAGAATTATCCCTTCTTCAAGCAACTGTCAGGCTGGTTCAGAGCATTCGATGCGAACCAGCCGGACGTACGCGCCTCGTTTACAGGCACTGAATTGCTGAAGACAAACATCGGTCACCACCTGCTGTCATCCGATGTATTCTGCAATTCTGACAAATATTCGCTGTGTTTCACATTCCAGCAGATACCCGAATCGCAGCGCAAGAGTATCATTGACCAGATAATAAGTCAGAACGAGGACATTGAGGAATCACTGGAGAATCGTCCGAAAGCTCCTGTGCAATATGACAAATGCGTGCGCCAGTATATTCAGGACATCTATAGGTTCGTAAAGCTCTATCCCCGCAGACACGAATTCTGGGATCCGTTTCCCAGCCAGACCAACCTGTTCAATATCGACAGCCTCAAGCCATTCGTATCAGTACCGCAATTTGAAAGGACTGCGGCTGAATTCTTATTGAAGAAGAAACATTATGCCGAGGCTTCCGAACTGTTTGACATATTGCTCTCACACAATGGTCCGGAGAGCACGGATTGGCAGATATGGCAGAAGATGGGCTATTCACTGCAAAAGACGGGAAAATATGCCGACAGTATAGAGGCGTATCTGAAAGCCGATATTCTGGAGCCGGACAACACCTGGACATTGAAGCACATAGCACTGGCCTGGCGTGATTCCGGGAACTCATACAAGGCAGTCGAATATCTGTTACAGCTGGAAAAAATACAGCCTGACGATATTCAACTGTCATTACTTACAGGAGAATGCCTGATGAGCATAGAAAGATACGACGAGGCCTTGAACCGCTTCTTCAAAGTCGAATACCAACAGCCTCAATCCATACAGGCAAAACGCGATATAGCCTGGTGCTATTTTCTCTGTAACAGATATGAACAGTCTCACAAATACTGGTCACAGCTGTTAAGCGAATCAAAAGACAATCTAAAAGCTGCAGACTACCTGAATTCCGGCCATTTGGAATGGTGTTCAGGGAATTTGGTATTAGCCATATCACTTTACAGTTGCGCAAAGAAAATGACCGGCGAAGAAGAATTCCTCAAACTACTTCAGGCAGACAGGCCGATTCTCCTATCACACGGCATTCAGCAGACAGATTTCATGCTGATGCTGGACCTGCTCCGCAAATAGCCATCCTCCGCAGCTCATATCCTGGGTTTCAGAGTAATGCGGATAACCAGTGAGACCAGATAGACAACAAGTCCAAGGATTGCCACGTTGATTACCGGATAGAAACCCTTTGCAAGGAAAGCAGCCCATTCCCCCTCTTCCAGGCCGACCCGTTGCGCCACATCACACACCATACGGATGTTTTCCAGACATTCGAACAATGTAACGGCAAGTACCGAATGCCCCAACAGTCTGACCCACTTCTTAGCTTTGAATGCAGCGATTATCAGACCTGCCAGAAGCAGAATCACCAATATTGTATAAACAAATACTACCGGTTCGAATATGCTGCCGACAGCATGGGGAAAACTATACCCTTCAGTCAAAAATTCTTTCCACATATTGTTTTTATTAATCTGTTATACAACAATCACTTCCTTGGTTTCTGAGCCAGACTTATTACCAGAGAAATGACATAAACCAATACTCCGTACAAAGGTGCTATAAGGGCCACTTTCATTCCGCCGCAGAACACTGTCGGACTGATATCGCCAGCCAGTTGAATATTCTTGCAGGCCTGGCTGAGGCCAAGCAGACAGACAAGGGAACCCAACACCAGACCGATTATCCCGATTTCCCGCACCCAGTTGGGTGCTTTCCAGGCGGCAATGAGGACTCCTACAAGAGCCAGAGTCACAAGTGTCATATAACCTGCACTACCCTCCACATACAATTGAAACAATCCATTCATAACATAAATCATTAAGGTTAAACTAATGTTGAAGCCTTGGAAGTTCCGGACCTTTCATAGGCTTTACCGCTGCAAGATTACGGTTATCTGGCCTCTGTACCAAATCTAAAACCCTTTGAAACGGATTCAAAACCCTTTCAGAAGGGTTTCAACAACGAATTGAGGTGATTGTAGCAAGAAATATTGATTATCTTCGCAATGATATGAAAAAGAAAGCAATAATGTATGCTTATTGGGTGCTTGTAGTGCTGATGACAGCCACCATGCTGCACAGTCTATCATACACCTTTCTTGAATCATTGATGCTGGGCACACTGCTTCTTCCTGGTGGAATTATCATCAAGTTTGAGCTACCCACAATTCTTAAGCAGCCCGTCAGGCAGAAGACAAGCGGCCTGATCCTTCTGTCGCTCACCGTCATTGTAATTGGCTTTCTGCTAATGTTTGCAGGACACGCCATACTTATCGGTATCAGGCACGACTTCAGTTTATATGACTGCCCCAGGCAGACAGAATATATCCCCAAGCTGCTTTTAAATCCAGTCTTTCTTATCATTCTGATGTTTGCTTTCAGCGGTGGAGACTATCTTCTGGCAAATTTCCTGCGGGAGCACCTGAAAGAGTCTCCCTCCAGCATAACATTCACAAGTGACCGGAAACCAGTGACGATGCTCCATTCTGAAATTCTGTATGTGGAAAGTAATGACACTGAGGTCTGGATACATTCCACAGACGGTCAGAAGTACCGCAACAAAACTCCCATCTCACAGTGGGAAAACCTTCTTGGCATCGATTTCCTGCGTATTCACCGTTCATATCTGGTTGCCTGCGCACACATTCTGAAGACCGAAGCCGATACCCTCACCCTGGACAACGGTCAGATATTACCCATTTCACGCAAATACCGTGACCTCTTCCGCCCAGAATAGGACAACTGCACATCAATTATGCTTATGCAGGTTAATTTCCTGAACCAGCATTCTCAACATAGCAGTCTTGTATTCTGTTGCCTTTATCATAAATGCCTTGTACTCACTGTCCGACATCAGTTCCGGGTTTTCCGTGTAAAACGGGTCAGCATGGGCATCAAAGAAATCGGCTGCCTCAATTATGGAATCGTATATGGACAATGCATATTCCTTGGAAGGAGCACTTGCCAAAATCAGGGGACTGAAGGTGTTGAAAAAGAGCGCTCCTTCAAGAGCTGCCGACATTTTCTGGATATCATTTTGTGACCAGTCATCAAGTTCAGCTGCCTCAATCAGATCATCATAATAAGAATATTGTCCAAAATTCACAGTACTATATATTGGTTTTTCGTGAATAGTCTCCTTGAATTTATCATACAGACGGAAGTACAGCTGTATGTTTGCAAGCGAATTGAGTCCCATCCACCTGATCGAATTCAAATCATTGAATCCGTCCTGTGCAATGGCTTCAAACAAATCATTCGTCCGAGCCGGAACACTGAGCATATATCTTGCAATGACCGAATCATTCCGCATCCCCATTATAGCCACAGGATATGACATTCCGTATGCCAGATAATCCTGAATCTGATATATCCTGCACATAGATTCATAATAATCCATATCGCCATCCAGAATACTTCTGGCCATTACATGTATGCTATCGGCCGCCCATTCCGATTCAGTATCACCACCAATGTACGGCATAACGGTTGCGAACGAGTCAAGCGCATTGACATACGATTTTACAATTCCGATTTCGTAATCCTCCATCAATGAGTCCGACGTTTTGGAATGGCAAATACAGAACTGGGAAAGCAGAAAAAGGAAGAAAACGAATCTTTTCATAAAAATCCATCTATAATGTTCTTGACAAATGTATATATAAATTTCCACATACATACAAAAAAAAGAAGGGCTCCACGTAAATGGAACCCTTCTCCAAAAAACGGCGGCTACCTACTCTCCCACTTGCACGTTCCGCGAATGCGGAACTAAAATCAGGACGATGGTACTGCGCTGGGTGGGACAAAAAAAGGAGCCCCAGGTCGTGAAACCTGAAGCTCCCGAAAAACGGCGGCTACCTACTCTCCCACTTGCACGTTCCGCGAATGCGG
>JAZRYP010000049.1:0-24910 GCA_045600825.1 Bacteroidaceae bacterium | reverse complement strand
TCGATTAAAAATTTTATGAAAGATTTTCGAGATGAAAATTTGGTTATTTGAAGGAGTGATGGGGTTCCATCATGACTGAAAAGAAACGAATTTTCAGCCGGAAAGATTTTATAAAAGATTAATTGGAACATTTCAAAACAGATTCTAAGTATCAATTTGCAATTGTGATCATCTGTCCACCCTGCGAAACAGGGTATCTGTACAATGGCCTTGCCTCCACCTTATCACCGGCCGATATGACAAAGCCGTTGTTGTTGAGATCGAACTTCGAATGACAGGACGGACACTCCGCCACACCGGTGCTGCCGAAAGTCAATCTTGATGAAGCTTTATCACAGATAGAGCAAGCCAGATCGTATGCATAGACCTGAGCGTGATCATTGTCCAGGGCGGGTGTGCCTATTATCAGACCGCCAAGACCAAAGCAGAAACTGCGCAGTTCGGCCTCACTCATAGGCCAGCGCGTAGTATTCTTCCCTGCATCTGTCACTACAAGTTCCGTTCCGACATTTCTTACCGTGATAAAAGTTCCAACCGATGTCACCGTATTATAAGGAGGGGTGTTCGGGTTGAAAATATAATTGACCCGATACTTGCCGGAGTATATGGAATATGAATTCTCACAAGACTGCGGCATTGCGAGTAATATGGTCAATAATACGATGAAAACGGACTTTCTCATTTACCTGCGAGCTTGTTCAATGCGGTTTCCACAGTCTGGAATCCAAAACTATCCACAAGGCTGCGCATACGCTCGTCTATGCGGTCATTGCACAGATTCCCGATGCTGCCCTGATGCGTGTGATGAATATTCCTGCACGCCTTGAATTCACCATTCTCTATGGCCTGTCCAACCTGCTTATAGGCATCGCGGAACGGCACACCTTCAAGCACCAGTCTGTTCACTTCCTCTACACTGAATATCGGATCGTACCGGTCATCGTCAAGTATGTTTTCCTTAACGCATATATGGCTGACCATATAAGTCACCATAGTCAGGCAATCCTCAATCTCCTGGAATGCCGGCAGAAAGACCTCCTTTACCAGCTGCATGTCGCGGAAGTACCCGCTCGGCAGATTATTGGTCATCAGGGTTATCTGCTCCGGTATGGACTGCAGCCTGTTGCACTTGGCTCTGGTAAGCTCAAAAACGTCAGGATTTTTCTTATGCGGCATAATGCTTGAACCAGTAGTACAGTCATCCGGAAGCCTGATGAAACCGAAGTTCTGACTGTTATACAGACACGCATCGAATGAGAGTTTTGAAAGAGTGGCAGCCACCGACGCAATTGCCGTACTTACTATTCTCTCAGTCTTACCACGTGTCATCTGGGCATAGACCACATTGTAGTCCATCGATTCAAATCCCAGAAGGTCGGTTGTCATCTGCCTGTCCAAAGGGAATGACGATCCATAGCCTGCAGCCGAACCCAGAGGATTACGATTGCATATATCGTATGCGGCCTTAAGCATCACCATATCGTCGGTGAGGCTTTCTGCGTACGCCCCGAACCAAAGACCGAATGACGACGGCATAGCCGTCTGCAGGTGCGTGTAGCCCGGCAGCAACACATCGCGGTAACGGTTGCTCTGCTCAACAAGCACATCAAACAAAGCCTTGACAGACTCTACCACGGACTGTATGCTGTGACGCGTGAACAACTTCAAATCAACAAGGACCTGGTCGTTGCGCGAACGTCCGGAATGGATTTTCTTTCCCATTTCACCGAGTTTTTCCGTCAGAAGCGCCTCCACTTCGGAATGGACGTCCTCCACTCCGTCCTCAATCATGAATCTGCCATCGTCAATCAGCTTCAGCAGCTCACGCAGACCGGCAAGCAGAGGTTCCAGCTCATCGTGTCCGATCAGACCTGCGGACTCCAGCATTGTCACATGTGCTATCGAGCCCAGGACATCATATCTGGCAAGCAGCATATCCAGCTCGCGGTCACGGCCCACAGTATATTTCTGAATCAGCCCGTTTACCGGTTTCCCTTTATCCCAAATCGGTTTCATTGTAAAGATTATTTACCCCACTCAGATGGGTTCTTACGCCATTCGGCCAATGTCGGAAGACTATCCGCAGATATGTATCCCGATTCAACAGCCACATTTATAAGAGTCTCATAGTCGGTAAGTGTCTCCAGTCTGACACCGGCCTCTTCAAAGGCATTTACCGAAACGGGGAAACCGTATGTGAACGATGCAATCATTCCGACAACGGTACTGCCTGCATCGCGCAAGGCCTGGACTGCCTTCAGGCTACTGCCTCCTGTCGATACGAGATCCTCAACGACAAGAACCCTGCTTCCCTCCGGCAGATATCCCTCAATCTGGTTAGCCATTCCATGATCCTTGGGAGCGGAACGTACATACACGAACGGCTTACCAAGCTTGTCTGCCGCCAGGGCACCCTGGGCAATCGCTCCTGTTGCAACTCCTGCTATGACATCATACTCAGGGAAAGAAGCAGCAAGTTCACAGATGGCATCACGTACCTGAGACCTTACATCAGGGAACGAGAGAGTTCTGCGGTTATCGCAATAGAACGGGGACTTCCAGCCTGATGCCCAGGTGAACGGGTTATCAACTCTCAATTTCACAGCCGATGTGGCAAGCAGCTGACGCGCTATCCTACTTCTAGTATTTTCCATACGACGCAATTTTTCATTTTGCGAAAGTAACCATTTTTGTGTTATAAAAAAGATATAAAAACCTTATTTAATTTAAAACATATACTAATACTGAGCAGTTTCCGGAAATGTTGTTATTTTTGCAAAATATAAGTAAAACTGCGCTAAGAATCCGTTTTGAAATGCGAAATTATTGCAATACAATCCTTCTGACGGCACTTGTCGTTTTTACCGCATGCACGAAGGATACATCAGGTGACTATACCCCTGAGGCTGCCATAAAATCATTCTCACTAGGAACATTCAACATACTGCACAATGGCATAACTCCGGCAGGAAAGGATACAATGGTTATAGACCAGATGGCCAATGGTGTCATCATTTACAACATTGACAATACCCGCGGACTGATATACAACACAGACACCTTACCATTCGGCTCTGTCGTAAAAAGCGTCAAGACGAACATCAATGTTGCGGGTACCCCATATTTCCACATACCGGACTCTGACAATGTGTATCATAACGTACAATGGACAAGCAATCTGGAAATCGACCTGACCAGTCCGATAAAAATCTCTGTAATATCCACCGACGATTCATACAAACGCGAATACACACTTCTGACCAACATATATGATGCTGACCCGGACTCAATGAAATGGGAAGGACTGGCCTCCCTGCCGGAAGGCATTACATACGCTAACGCAGTGGATTGCGACGGGACAATGACAGTGTTAGGGCTCAACAATGAGTCAGAGCCCTGTTTCACAAAGTATGATGGGAATTCAGGAGAATGGACTGCGCCAGCTCCCTGCATAGGATTGGATCGGACAGTGAAGTTCCAGTCACTGAGTATCCACAATAATATGTTCATCATAAACGATGCTGACAATATTCTGACATCAGCTGACTGTGAGAACTGGAGCAATGCCAATCCGGACACAGATATTGAAATGCTGCTTCCATTCCGTCAGACAGGCGATTATGGCACGGCATGGGCTATAACGGCAGACGGATGGATTGCCACTTCCACCGACCTGGAAAAATGGCTGAAGATTCAGGAATTGCCATCGGGATTCCCCGCAAAGAATCTGGGCGGTATATGCAACAGTCTCGCCACGAACAGGAATATCCTGAGATACATCATCACAGGAACTGATTCAGAGAACAAGGAAACACTGATATGGACTAAACTTTCCACCGAGAATATATGGTCTCAGGTCATACCGGCAGAAGATCACAACCTCAAATGCCCGGCATTCAACAATCTGGCAACAATACTATATGACGGCAGGCTTTACTCATTTGGAGGTGCTATGAATAATTTCTATGAATCCCGTGACAATGGAATATCATGGAGAGAATGCAAGTCCATCATTGAGACCTACAACAGTTGGAATAATTTCATGCAGCTTCCTAAAGCATACAAGGGCATTGACAAGCCATTCTGCTTTGCTGCAGGTCAGGACAACTCAATATGGCTGATGTCATCCGACTCCCGCGGAGTCTGGAAAGGATACATCAACAGACTTCACAAATGACGATTATGCGCAAGGCCTCCATAATACTGATACTGGCGTTGGCTCCGCTGACAAATGCCATTCAAGCTCAGGATGATACTGAGTACCGGATGGAGATAGGCGCTGCAGCAGGTGTCAGTTTCTATATGGGCGATGCAAATCAGACATTTTACAGGAACAGTCATTTTATGGGAGGTATCGTAGCCAGATATATCCTCAATCCAAGATTCGCCATAAAAGGAGATCTTACGATGGCAGGAATATCAGGCAGTACCAGGAACATTAAAGACAGGACATTCCCGGAGGAGATTACATTCAGCAGGAAAATCATTGATTTCGGGGTTCAGTTCGAGGGCAATTTCCTGGCATACGGCACTACCACCTACAATGACTGCCACAGACTGGTTCCCTACTACCTGATAGGTATCGGACTTACATACGCCCCGAAACCGGCAAAGAATGACTTTGCCGCCAACTTCCCCATAGGCATCGGTCTGAAATACAAACTGACTGAAAGGCTGAATCTGGGTCTGGAATGGACTATGCGCTTCAGCACATCGGACAGACTGGATGTGACAAGTCAGGCCGGCGAGGATCCGTTCCGGGTAAAAAGCGGATTTATGAAGAATAAGGACAGTTACTGCTATACTATGCTCACGGTGACATACGATATTTTTGCAAAGCCGTGTGACTGCAACTAAAACTGAAAAGATATGCTGTACGAGGATAAGATTGACAAGAACAGGATTCCGGCCCACGTAGCCATAATTATGGATGGCAACGGAAGATGGGCACAGAGCCGCGGACTGGAGCGCACAGAAGGTCATGTGGCAGGTGTCAAGGCTGTATGGAAAATCGTTGAAGATGCCGTAAGCCTCGGTATCAGATATCTCACACTCTATACATTCTCAACAGAAAACTGGAAACGCCCTGAAAAGGAGATAAAGCTGTTGATGAATCTGATTCTTCAGAACATTGAAGAGGAGGTATTCATGAAGAACAACGTCCGCCTGAGGATAATAGGTGATATGGACCGTCTGCCACTGATAGTCAGAAACAGGCTGATGAAGTGTCTGGAAACCACGAAGAACAATACACGTTCCGATCTGGTCATTGCATTGAGCTACTCATCAAGATGGGAAATAACCAAGGCGGCAAGGAACATCGCCGACGATGTGAAAAAAGGGCTGATCAGACCGGAGAAAATAGACGAGAAACTTATAGCATCCAGGCTGGAGACCAATTTCATGCCGGATCCTGACCTGATAATCAGGACCAGCGGCGAAATGCGTCTGAGCAACTATCTGATGTGGCAGGCTGCATATTCGGAACTATACTTCACTGACATATTATGGCCTGATTTCAACAGAGAGGAATTGTGCAAAGCCATATACAGTTTTCAGCAGAGGGAAAGGCGATATGGTCTGACAAGCAGTCAGATAACTGAAGGGGCACTCCAAAAAAGTGAGCAGGAATGATGATTAACAGATTAAAGACAATATGCGTGTTGGGAACGCTGTTATGCAGTCCCTTTGCCATATCAGGTATTCACTCACAGGAATACACAGGCACTGAACAGCATATACAGTACGACACTGAGGACGGCGAGGAAGTGATTTACAATCCTACCATACTTTATGGAACCAAAAGGAAGTATGAGATTGCCGGAATAACCGTATCCGGTGTAGATGAATACGACCACCAGGTGCTGATAAACCTGTCAGGACTTACCATAGGACAGAAAATAACAGTACCCGACATCTCCGACGTAGTCAAAAGATATTGGAAACACGGAATGTTCTCGTATGTAAGCATTTCCGCGACCAAGATTGTAGGTAATAAGATTTATCTTAACATCGCTCTCTCGCTACGTCCAAAGGTATCTGAAGTAGTGTTTCACAATCTCAAGAAAGGAGAATCGGACGATCTGGATGAAAAAATCGGAATAATCAAGGGAGGACATATCACTCCCAATATAATTGACCGATCAGAGCGCATAATCAAGAAATATTACGATGACAAGGGATTCAAGAATGCCGAGGTGAGAATTCTGCAACACGATGACAACAACGGCGAGAACACTGTCACCGTTGATATTTACATTGACAAGAAAGAGAAAGTCAAGGTGAACAGGATATACCTTGAGGGCAACTCAATGCTCACGGACAAGGATATCAGAAAGCTCATGAAGAAGACCAACGAGAAAGGCAGGCTGAAAGAACTGCTGCGCACAAAGAAATTCGTTGACAAAGAATATGAGACTGACAAGGAGAACATAATGTCCAAATACGGTGAGCTTGGATTCAGGGACGCATATATCGTTAAGGACAGCGTGGTCATAAATGAGGAAAACAACACCGTTGACATATATCTGACCTTCGACGAGGGCAATAAATATTACCTGAGGAACGTCAAGTGGATTGGAAACACCGTATATAACAGCGATGTCCTTGCAGGACTGCTGCAGATGAAATCCGGTGACGTATATAACCAGAAGAAACTTAATGAACGACTCACATCGGACGAGGATGCCGTAGGCAACCTGTATTACAATAATGGATATGTATTCTGCGATCTTCAGCCCGTCGAGGTTAATGTGACGGAGGATAGCATTGACCTTGAGATGCGTATAGCAGAAGGACCACAGGCTTCAATCAACCATGTAAATATATATGGCAATGACCGAGTATATGAGAATGTGGTAAGACGTGAGCTCTACACACGCCCCGGTGACCTGTTCTCAAGGGACGCTTTGGAGAGATCCTATCGCCAGCTGGCCCAGATGGGACATTTCGATCCTGAGAAGATTGATCCTCAGGTCAAACCTAATCTGACAGACGGAACGGTTGACATAGACTGGAATCTGGAATCAAAATCAAATGACCAGATAGAGCTGTCGGCAGGATGGGGACAGACAGGACTTATAGGACGTGTTGCTCTCAAGTTCACTAACTTCTCAATGTACAACCTGTTCCACAAGAGCGACAACCGACGTTTCCTGCTGCCCCAGGGCGATGGCCAGACCTTCTCCATCAGCGGACAGACCAACGGAAGCTACTACCAGTCCTACAGTGTGTCATTCTTTGAGCCATGGCTTGGTGGCAGCCGACCTAACTCATTGTCAGTAAATATGTTCTTCTCGAAGCAGACAGATATCAGCGACACATACTACAATTCCAGCTACTACAACAACTACTACCAGTATATGTACGGTTACGGAAGTTACGGTAACTACGGTAACTACAACAACTACGATGCATATTACGATCCTGACAAATACATCAAACTGTTTGGAGCATCTGTAGGATGGGGAACAAGACTGCACTGGCCGGATGACTATTTCACCTTCTACAGTGAGCTGTCATACACCAGATATAACCTTAAGGACTGGTCGTACTTCCTTATAAATAACGGTTCCTGCAACAATCTGAACCTTAACCTTACATTGGGAAGAAACACGACCGACAACAGCATCTTCCCGAGAGTCGGATCCGATTTCTCTCTGAGCGTATCTCTTACACCTCCTTATTCATTGTTCGACGGCGTCGATTACGAGCATCTGGCAAACGACCCGACATCAGCCACATACCAGCAGGAACTTGAGCAGAAACACAAATGGATTGAATACAACAAGTGGAAATTCAAGTTCAAGACATACACGGCACTTACCAGCGGACAGAAGTGTCTGGTGCTGATGACACGTGCCGAGTTCGGACTTCTCGGATCATACAATAGGTACAAGCGCTCACCGTTTGAGACATTTACCGTAGGTGGTGACGGAATGAGCGGTGCCTCATACGCATACGCTACCGAGATTGTCGGACTGCGTGGATATCAGAACGGAAGTCTTACACCTACAGGCGAAGGCTATGCATACTCCAGGCTCACCGCAGAGCTGCGATACCCGCTTATGATGGAAACATCGACCACCATATATGCCCTGGCCTTTATGGAAGGAGGTAACGCTTGGACTAACGTCAAGCAGTTCAACCCGTTTGATATGAAGAAATCAGCCGGAGTGGGCGTCCGCGTATTCCTGCCTATGATTGGAATGATGGGACTTGACTGGGCCTACGGATTTGATCCTGTCTATGGTTCCAGAGACTATGGCGGCAGTCAGATCCACTTCATATTGGGACAGGAGTTTTAGAAGCTGTTTTGAAATGTTCCAATTAATCAATCAAACAAGTGTAACCTTTAAATTGCATTGGTATGAAAAAGTTCTCTACAATTCTCACAGTTATGTGTATGCTTGCCCTATCGGCCGGCGCACAGAAATTCGCGCTTATTGACATGGAGTACATCTTAGGCAAGATACCGGCATACGAGCGTGCAAACGAACAGCTTAACCAGTTGTCAAAGAGATGGCAGGCTGAAGTTGAGGCAATATCACAGGAGGCCGAGACACTTTACAAGAACTATCAGAGCGAAGCGCTCTTCCTGTCTGATGAACAGAAGAAGAAGAAAGAAGAGGAAATAGTGGAAAAGGAGAAGTCGGCAAGCGAACTGAAAAGACAGTACTTCGGCCCGGAAGGCGAGCTGTACAAGAAACGCGAAAGTCTGATGGCTCCTATTCAGGATGAGATATATGAGGCCGTCAAGACCATCAGTGAGTCAAAGGGCTATTCCGTCGTCGTTGACAGGGCATCGGCCGGCAGTATGATTTACGCATCACCCAAGATTGATATCAGCAACGAAGTCCTTGAGAAAATGGGATATTAACAGAATTATTGGTTACTTTTGTAACAGCACTTCAAAACGGACAACAACTAATTATTAATAATATGAAGAAAGTAATGATGATGGTGCTTCTGCTTGCACCGCTTTGCATTTTCGCACAGAAATTCGGTAATGTTGATTCAGGTTCAATCATACAGCTCCTGCCGGACTACATTCAGGCACAGACTGACCTGCAGAACCTTCAAAAACAATATCAGGACGAGTTCAACTATCTCCAGGAAGAACTGGCAAAGAAGAGCGAGGATTATCAGTCACAGGCCGAGACACTGCCGGATAATATCAAACAACGTCGCGAACAGGAACTGGAGGACCTTTACAGTAAGATGCAGCAGTTCGCTCAGGACAGCCAAGTCAACCTTAATAAGGTATCTCAGGAGAAGATGGAATCCATCACTACCAAGGTTCTGAAAGCTATTCAGGAAGTAGGCGATGAAGGTGGCTATACCTGCATATTCGACACTGCAGACGGAGTTGTACCTTATGTCAGCAAGACTGCCACTACAGACGTGACACCGCTTGTGAAGGCTAAACTCGGCATCAACTGATAAATGAGACATGCCTCGTTCCCGGATGAATCCGGGCCTATCGGCGTATTTGATTCCGGATACGGCGGACTGACAATACTGACACAGATAAGACGGCTCCTGCCGGAATATGATTATCTGTATCTGGGTGATAATGCCAGAACGCCATACGGAACACGCTCCTTCGAGGTTGTATATGAATACACTTCGCAATGCGTGGAGCAGTTGTTCCAGATGGGATGTCACCTTGTCATACTGGCATGCAACACAGCCTCGGCAAAGGCATTGAAAAGCATACAGGTAAATGACATACCCCAGCTTGACGAGCACCGCCGTGTCCTTGGAATAATACGTCCTACCGTGGAGGCAATAGGCAATATCACCCAAAACCGACACGTGGGTATCCTGGCAACACCGGGAACGATAAAGTCAATGTCTTACCCGATGGAAATATACAAGCTGTATCCCGACATCAAGGTAAGCGGTGAGGCATGTCCTATCTGGGTCCCACTGGTTGAATCCGGAGAATACCAGTCTGACGGCGCAGACTATTTCGTCTGCAAACACATCAGTCACCTTCTTGACAAGGATCCGGAGATAGATACCATAGTGCTTGGCTGTACGCACTACCCTCTCCTGCTAAATAAAATCAGGAAATATGTCCCTGAGAATATCAATATCATAAGCCAGGGAGAGTATGTAGCGGTATCACTGCAGGACTATCTGAAAAGACACACCGAGATTGACGGCAAGTGCACTAAAGGCGGCAGTTGCAGATATCTCACCACAGAATCTGTGGAGACATTCCTACCTGCCGCGACAAAATTCCTCAACGAATCAATCAAAGCTGAGACAATCTGTATCTGACAGCCACATTCCTGATTGGGATAAGTGTTATCAGAGTTACGACAGTCACTGTAAGCAATACAGCCAATACGTCTGTCAGTTTTACGCTTACAGGGTAGTAATCGACTACGAATCCGCCATTGGATCCCAGCGGAATAAAACCGAAATACTGCTGGGCAAGAGCCAGTAAAACTCCGATGAGAAGGCCGATACCGGCTCCAGTCACTGATATTAGCAGACCATCCAGGACAAAAATTCTTCCTACCGATTCCTGTGCAAGCCCCAGACTTACCAGTACCGAGCTGTCGTTCCTTTTCTCCAATATCAGCATCACGAGAGAGCCTATGATATTGAAACAGGCTATCAGCAATATGAATGACAGGAACAGGTAGGATATGAATTTCTCAAGCCTGATAACCTTGAATACATCGGCCTGCTGCTCATATCTGTCCTGAACACAGAAATTCCCACCCAACATAGCCTTAAGCTCTTTCTTCGCCTTATTCTTGGAAAAGGATGCTGACAGACGTATATCAACGGCAGATACCGCACTGTCATATCCGAACAGCCTGCGCGCCAGCGTCATAGGCACAATGACATAATTATCATCGTATTGCGGCTGGCTGACCTGAAACACCACACCCGGAGAGTAAAAATGCTCCACCGTAAAATTGGCTGCAGGATTGGACATATTGATCTTTGAGCCACGTATCGGTGCATACAGTCCGACAGGCGACACCGGCTGAACTCCGCAGTCAAGCCTGTGCATCAACCCTATTCCCATAATACCATATTCACACACCTCATCACTCAAAATGAGCTGGCCGGAACCCGACAATATGCCCTCAAGGTCATAGACTTCTCTAAAATTGCTCTCCACTCCCTTAACAGTGACAATCTGCTGGGAACTCTTATATTTTGCCAAAGCCTGATCCTCCAGAACGTATGTGACAGATTCCACAAACGGCATATCGCCTACCCGTGCGACATCGCCGGACTCCGGATCAAACACCTTGCCGTGTACAGCCGTTATCCTGATATCCGGGTCAAAGCCCGTGAACAGCGATGCCATCAGCCCGTGAAAGCCATTGAAAACTGACAGCGTACATATCATAGCCATCGATGCCAAAGCTATTCCAGCTATGGTGATGCCGGAAATCACATTGATGACATTTGTCGATTTCCTGGCAAAGAGATATCTGCAGGCTATGAATAACGGGAAATTCAAACAATCACTTTTTTAGAAGTTCGTCAATGTGAGCCATATAATCAAGTGAGTCATCCAGGAAAAAGCGCAGCTCAGGAATTACCCGAAGCTGGAATCTTACTTTCTGACCAAGATCATAGCGTATCTGCTTCACATTGTCATTCACGTTCTTTACTATTCCGCCGGCATTTTCCGACGGAAATACGCTCAGATATACATTGGCAATCTGCAGGTCACTGCTGACCTTTACACCGCTTACGCTGACCAGCATACCTTTTGTGAGCTTGGTCTGCTTCAGAAATAACTCACTCAGCTCTTTCTGTATAAGCCTGGATATTTTCTGTTGTCTGGTATCGTTCATATCAATCTGATTTTTTTCTCATAACAGTCAATCCGTCACGGACTGGAATCATCACAGTCTCAAGACATCCGGTAGCTGCGGCCATATCGTTGAAGGCCCTGATTGCAATTGTCTGGGCATCCCTGTCGTACGCACTGTCAGCCACGTGTCCGTCCCACAATGTATTGTCCGCAATAATGTACCCACCCGGACGCACATAATCCAACACCATACTCAGATAATCAGGATACTCGCGCTTCTCGCCGTCAATAAATACCATATCGAACATCAGCCCCAACTCCGGGACGACCTTCAGCGCATCGCCTATATGAAGACTTATCCTGTCACTGTAGCCGGAACGCCCAATCCATCTGCGTATAAAATCCTCCTGTTCATCGTTACATTCCACCGTATGCACTACCCCACCCTCCGGCAGTCCTTCGGCCATACAGATTGCGGAATAGCCGGTAAACGTGCCTATCTCAAGAATGGTGCCTGGAGAGATCATCCTGGTAAGCATTTTAAGGATGCGACCCTGAATATGCCCTGAAGCCATTCTCGGATTCAGAAGCCGCAGATTAGTCTCACGATACAGCTCAGAGAGTATCTTACCCTCCGGCTCTATATGGGCGCTGATATATTCCTCTATCGCTTCCTCTCCGGTATAACCAGTTCCTAATTCAGTCATTTACTTCAACGGGCTTTGCAGACTTGCCATAAACCTATATCTTTGGACTGTCGCAGGGAGTCACCCTGCAAAGATAGTTGTTTTTTGGATTATGATATGAGTGTGAGTACAGAGCCTTCGGTAATCAGGGAATTCCGGCAATATCTGATGCTTGAGAAATCGCTGTCACCAAATACGATACAGGCCTACACGGACGATGTGTCGAAACTGCTGTCATATCTTGAGGGAGAATCTGTCAGCCTGGAATCCGTCAATATAGAAACCCTGCATACATTCATAGCCACACTCTCGGACCTGGGAATCTCAGCCCGCTCACAAGGACGCATAATATCCGGCATAAGGGCATTCTTCCAATTCCTTGTAATAGACGGCAGAATCAGCGATAATCCGAGTGAAATGATAGAACTGCCGAAAATAGGATTTCACCTGCCGGAAGTCCTTACTCTGGATGAAATAGACCGTACCATCGGCTCCATTGACCGTACAGCACCGGAAGGACAACGCAACAGAGCCATTCTGGAAACGCTTTACAGCTGCGGACTGCGTGTATCCGAGCTATGCGGACTGCGTATATCCGAGCTGTATCTGAAAGAGGGATTCATAAAAGTGACCGGAAAGGGAAGCAAGCAGAGGCTCGTACCGATATCCGGAAAGGCTATAAAAGAGATTGAGCTGTATTTTGAGGACAGATGCCACATCAATATCAAAAAAGGATACGAGGATTATTTATTTATCAGCTACCGCACAGGTATGCCGCTCAGCAGAATCATGATTTTCAACATTGTGAAACGTCATACCAGGATGGCCGGAATCACCAAAAACGTAAGCCCCCATACCTTCAGGCACTCTTTCGCGACACATCTGCTTGAAGGAGGTGCAAATCTGAGGGCTATACAGTGTATGCTGGGACACGAAAAAATAGCGACAACTGAGATATACACCCACATCGACCGTAGCCGCCTGAGAGAAGAAATCATCGCACATCACCCGAGGAATTCAACAAAATAACACAAAGGATAAGGATACTTTATATACTTTTGCATAAAAGAGACACATATTAAATACGATTATTAACCTTAAACAGACAGATATGATCAAAGCATTTCGATTTGCTATTCTAAGCGCAGGACTGCTGCTCCTGGCATCATGTAAGGCAGACATGACATTATCCGAAGATGCCTTCACCGTAACACCCCAGGTTCTTGAGGAAATCGGCGGGCAGGTTCCTGTAACAATAAACGGCGTTTTCCCAGAAAAATATTTCCAGAAAAAAGCTGTTGTAACCGTAACGCCGGTACTCAAATGGCACGGCGGTTCAGTAAAGGCAGATGCTATGACATTCCAGGGCGAGAAGATCGTCGATAACAACATTGTCGTGAAGAAAAACGACGGATATGCCTTCAATATCAAGTTCTCATTCCCCTATCAGCCGGAAATGGCAAAGTCCGAACTATATATGACATTCGACGCTACAATCAAGGGTAAGGTGGTTGAGATTCCGGCCATCAAGATTGCTGATGGTGTGATCTCAACGGAGAACCTCTATACAATCACCTCCGCCAATGCCAACAGCGCCATGTCCGAAGATGCATATCAGCGTATTATCAAAGACGCACAGGAAGCCAACATAATGTTTGCGATACAGCAGGCAAACATCCGCCCTGATCAGGACAAGAGCGATGATATGGAACTGTTCAAGGAATATATCAACCTGTTCGCGAACGACACCAGGAACTATAGCGTGGATAATCTGGAGGTATCGGCATACGCCTCTCCTGACGGCGGTATGACACTGAACGAAAAACTTGCAGGACAGCGTGAGCAGAACGCAATGCAGTATATCAGGAAGGAGATGAAGAGCAGCAAATTCGATACACAGCTCGACTCCAAATATACAGCTCAGGATTGGGACGGTTTCCAGAAGCTCGTCGAAAAATCAAATCTGCAGGACAAGGATCTGATTCTGCGCGTACTTTCCATGTACACTGACCCTGAGCGCAGAGAGCAGGAAATCAAGAACCTGTCATCTGTATATGCAGAACTCGCCGATGATATTCTCCCACAATTGCGCCGCGCACGTCTGACTCTGAACTATCAGGTTATCGGACGCAGCGACGAGGAGATTCTGGAAACCTACAACTCTGATCCAAGATCACTCAGCTGCAATGAACTTCTGTATGCAGCCACATTATTTGACAGGACAGGTGACAAGGGCAAGGTCTATACAGCTACCTCACAGATATACCCTAACGATTACCGTGCATTCAACAACCTCGGCGTCATAGCTTTCGAGGCTGGCGATTACGAGACTGCCCACCAGTTGTATCATAAAGCTATGTCATTGAATGCCAATGCACCTGAGATACATACCAACCTTTCGAATATGCTCCTTGCACAGGGTAAGGTGGCAGAGGCACAGAACCATCTGTCCAGAGGCGGTGACAGCAAAGAGAACAGGGAAGCACTTGGCGCAAGCTACATCGCACTTGGTCAGTATTCACGCGCTATTGAAACTTTGAAGGGCAGCAATACCGAATCAGAGGCTCTCGCATATATCCTCAATAAGGATTATACAAATGCCACCAGAGTTCTCAATGTTATCGGTGAGCCGACTGCAAACACATACTACCTTAAAGCCATCGTCGCAGCGCGTACAAACGATGCAGCCAGCGTAAAGGATAACCTTAACAAATCCGTTGCGGCTGATGCTTCAATGAAGGCAAAGGCAGCGGCAGACCTTGAATTTGCAAAATACCAGGACGTAATAGACGCCCTGTAAACACAGAGTCCAGTGATAGCGCCGAAAGATGAACTTACGGCGCTGCTTACCCTCACAAAAATAGAGGGAATCGGTCCTGCACAGGCCAAAGTGCTCTACGAGCAGACAGGCAGCGCCCTGGAAATCTTCAGGAGTTACAGGAATCTGAGCGACATAATACCCGGAGTCACACAACGTCTTATTGAGGCGTTGGATGACTCCGGGTCTCTTTTTGCAGCTGAAAGTGGACTTCAGTTCATAAGAGACCATCGGATCAGATGCCTGACTTTTGATGACGAGAACTACCCCGTGCGCCTGCGTGAATGCAGTGACGCACCGCTGATATTGTTTACATTGGGAAATATGAATCCCAATCCCATTCATTCCATCGCGATTGTCGGAACCAGAAAAGCCACAATCTATGGCCGGCAACTTACAGAACGGCTTGTAAGGGATCTGTCTGTAAAGTGCCCTGATACACTGATTATCAGCGGACTGGCATTCGGCATAGATGTATCGGCACACAAGTCGGCAATGGAGAACAATCTGCCGACCGTCGGGGTACTTGCCCACGGACTTGACAAAGTATATCCTGCCGCACACCGCAACATCGCCAGACAAATGCTGTCAAACGGAGGACTGCTTACAGAGTTTATGAGCGGTACGACACCTTTCAAACCAAACTTTATACAGCGTAACCGTATTGTAGCAGGTATGGCAGACGCAGTAGTAGTGGTGGAATCTGGCAGCAAGGGAGGCTCCCTGATAACTGCACGTCTGGCCGAAGACTATTGCCGTTCCTGCTTTGCCTACCCGGGAGAAGTAGGACGTGACACCTCCGCCGGGTGCAACGAGCTTATCCGAAACAACCGCGCCGGCCTGATCCAGTCAGCCGATGACCTTATCAAAGATATGGGATGGAGCGATGCAAAACCCCCGAAACCTGTCCAGCGCGAATTATTCCCCGACCTGACACCCAGTCAGCAGAAGGTTATGGAACGGCTTGGTAAAGATATAAAAGGTGTCCAGCTCAACACACTGGTCGTTGACTGCAACATCCCCGTCAGTGAGATGCTGTCCATTCTCCTGGATCTTGAAATGAAAGGCCTGGTACACTCCCACCCCGGCAACCTCTACACCTGCTGATCTATAGTCTCAACAAGGAAGCTGACAGGACGGAAGCCGTCATTGCACGAGAGCATTGCTGAATTTGGATTTTTCATCCAACCATCGTAGAAATTGCCGCCACCGGCAGCAAGTTCTTCAACAAACGGTCTCATAACCTCCCACGCGCTCTCGCAGAAACCTTCGGGACACTGGGCATCTGACGAGATGAACTCCTGTCCCTCGCATAAATCGCAGGCGTGCTCAATGGGATTCTCATACAGTTCCATCAGATCGGGATAACACGCCTTCCTTATCACTGTAATTTTGACTTTCTTCATAATCTGTATCAGAATAAACAAGCCCCAGAATACTCCAGGGCTCGCTTATCAATAATGTGACACACGTTTCAGTCTTTCAGTTTGGCTTTGATGAACTCACGGTTCAAACGGGCAATGTTGCTGATGGAAATGCACTTCGGGCATTCAGCCTCACAGGCACGGGTGTTGGTGCAGTTACCGAAGCCCAGCTCATCCATCTTGGAGAGCATCGCCTTGGCACGGCGAGCAGCCTCAACCTTACCCTGCGGCAGAAGAGCCAGCTGGCTTACCTTGGCACTGACGAACAGCATTGCAGAACCGTTCTTGCAGGCTGCCACGCAAGCACCGCAACCTATGCAGGATGCAGCATCCATTGCCAAGTCGGCCTTCTCCTTAGAGATAGGAGTTGAGTTTGCATCAGGTACACCACCTGTATTGATTGATACGTAACCACCTGCCTGCATAATCTTGTCGTATGCACGACGATCTACCATAAGATCCCTGATTATCGGGAAACCGGCCGAACGCCAAGGCTCAACTGTGATGGTATCGCCATCCTTAAAACGACGCATATAAAGCTGACAGGTAGTGGCACCTGTGGCAGGACCGTGCGGATGACCGTTCACATAGAGCGAACACATACCGCAGATACCCTCACGACAGTCGTGATCAAATACGATAGGCTCCTCACCCTTGTTGATCAAATCCTCATTAAGGATATCCAGCATCTCAAGGAAAGAGGTGTCTGTAGGAATATCCTTCATCTGATAGCTGACAAAACCGCCCTTCTCTTTCGGGCCTCTCTGACGCCATACTTTCAAAGTAAAACTAATATTCTTATCCATAGTGATGCTGTTTATCAATTCTTGTAATTACGGGTCTGTACCTTAATATACTCATAGTTCAGAGGCTCCTTGAGCAGCTCAGGCTCCTTGCCTTCTCCCTTGTACTCCCAGCAGGCGACGTATGAGAACTGGTCATCGTGACGGAGAGCCTCGCCCTCCGGAGTCTGATGCTCCTCGCGGAAGTGACCGCCGCAGGACTCCTCACGGTTCAGGCCATCGTATGCCATAAGCTTACCGATCTCAATGAAGTCAAGCAGGCGGAGAGCCTTCTCCAACTCAACATTGAGCGTAGTCGGAGTTCCCGGAACACGAAGATCCTGCCAATAGACTTTCTCCAATTCATCGAGCTTTTTGAGAGCAATCTTCAGAGACTCCTCCGTACGGCCCATACCTACATACTCCCACATGATATGACCAAGCTCCTTATGGATGGAATCCACAGAACGCTTACCGTCAATGCTCATGATCTTTGCAATCTTCTCCTTGATAGCCTTTTCCGCCTCATCAAACTCAGGACGGTCAGTGCTGAAGCGCGGAACCTGAATCTGGTCGGCCAGATAATTCTGAATAGTATAAGGAAGAACAAAGTAACCGTCGGCAAGACCCTGCATCAATGCAGATGCGCCCAGACGGTTTGCACCGTGATCCGAGAAGTTGCACTCACCGATTGCGAACAGACCCGGGATAGATGTCTCCAGCTCGTAGTCAACCCAGATACCACCCATTGTGTAGTGGATAGCCGGGAATATCATCATCGGATTCTCATACGGATCGACATCGGTAATCTCCTTGTACATATCGAACAGGTTACCGTACTTGTCGGCAACTACCTGCTTGCCAAGACGCTGGATAGCATACTTGAAATCAAGGAACACGGCAAGGCCTGTGTTGTTCACACCAAAACCCTTGTCGCAACGCTCTTTGGCGGCACGGCTGGCCACGTCACGCGGAACGAGGTTACCGAATGCCGGATAGCGGCGCTCCAGATAGAAGTCACGGTCCTCATCAGGTATATCGTTAGGATTCAGAGTACCTGCCTGAAGAGCTTTTGCATCCTCCAGTTTCTTCGGAACCCAGATACGGCCGTCATTACGCAGGGATTCTGACATCAGTGTCAGCTTGGACTGCTTGTCACCGTGAACCGGGATACAGGTCGGGTGAATCTGTGCGAAAGCCGGGTTGGCGAACCAGGCACCCTTGCGGTAGCACTGCATGGCAGCACTTCCGTTGCAGGCCATAGCATTGGTTGACAGGAAATAGGTATTTCCGTAACCGCCGGTACCGATAACCACTGCGTGAGCCGAGCAGCGTTTGATTTCACCTGTCACAAGGTCACGGTAGATGATACCGCGGGCACGCTCCTGACCATTCTCGTCCTTGATAAGTACGAGGTCCAGCATCTCACAGCGGGTAAACAGCTCTACATTGCCCTGATGTACCTGATAGCTCAATGCCGAATAGGCACCGAGAAGCAGCTGCTGACCGGCTTGGCCACGGGCATAGTACGTACGTGATACCTGTGCGCCACCGAATGAGCGGTTGGCCAAAGTTCCGCCGTACTCACGTGCGAAAGGAACGCCCTGTGCAACACACTGGTCAATGATATTGTTGGACACCTCTGCCAGACGATAGACATTGGCCTCACGTGAACGGTAGTCACCGCCCTTGATTGTATCGTAGAAAAGACGATATACTGAGTCACCGTCGTTCTGATAGTTCTTTGCAGCATTGATACCGCCCTGAGCCGCAATTGAGTGGGCACGGCGCGGTGAATCCTGAATGCAGAAACACTTCACCTTGAAACCGAGGTCACCGAGGGTTGCGGCAGCTGAAGCGCCTGCAAGACCTGAACCTACCACGATGATATCGAGCTTACGCTTGTTTGCCGGATTGACAAGTTTCTGATGAGCCTTGTAGTTGGACCATTTTTCAGCCAACGGGCCTTCTGGAATCTTTGAATTTATCGTTGCCATAATAAATGATTTTACTGATTGATTATTAAGCCATCAGGCTCTTGCCGAAATAAAGGAACATCACACTGGCAAAACCCAGTACGAGCAGAGTGGCATAGATGTTTCCTATCACCTGCCAGCGTCTGTGCCATACCTTGCCGCTCCATCCGAGAGTCTGGATAGCGCTCCAGATTCCGTGAGTCAGGTGGAACCAGAGAGCAAGCAGCCAGATGCAGTACAGTACCACATAATACCACTGTGAGAAAGTGTATTGGATAAGAGCTGCACCATCTGTCGGTGAAACGGCCTTTCCATCAACAATTGCCTGAGAACCCAGAATCTCCTGAAGCTGCATCTTTGACCAGAAGTTCAACAGATGCAGAGCAAGACCTACAATGACAATGATACCGAGGACGAGCATATTCTGCGATGCCCACTCTACTGTAGATGGCTTCTCTGTAACGGCATAACGCTGTACGCCACGAGCCTTTCTGTTCTGGAATGTCAGCCAGAAAGCATAGATGAAGTGAATCAGGACCAGAGCTGCCAGTCCGACCGTACCCACCAGTGCATACCAGTTGGCTCCCAGGAATTCACATACGGCATTGTATGCATCGGCCGAGAAAAGGGCCGCGCAGTTCATTGCCATGTGGAATGTCAGGAAAAGGACAAGCGCGGCACCGGTCACGCTCATCACTACCTTACGTCCGATTGATGAATCAATTAACCACATAAATTATAGATATTAATAATAATTATAGCCTATCTGTAATATTCTGCGAAATTAATTCATTTTTGCCATCATTCCAACACGGACGCAGGCAAAAATAAGGTCAGAATCTGTTTTGAAATGTTCGATTAAAAATTTTATGAAAGATTTTCAAGATGAAAATTTGGTTGTTTGAAGGAGTGATGGGGTTCCATCATGACTGAAAAGAAACGAACTTTTCAGCTGGAAAGATTTCATAAAAGATTAATTGGAACATTTCAAAACAGATTCTCAGTCCTCTATCTGGGATATTATTTCGTCACAGGTGCGGATGACATTCCTACGCATACGGAGTCCGATAAAGCCGCCGATGATGAGACCGGACATCACACCAAGGGCCATAACTATAGCCACCTGCCTGTCCAGATGCATGAAAATCTCAGCAAAAAGCCAGCCAAGCCAAGCCAAAAGAAGCGGTATGGCTATCTTAAGCCAATCTATGTATTCCTGACGAAGTACCCTGACCTTTTTGACCACCGTCAGCATATTCTCCGATTCAACATTTCCAGATTTCAATTCCCTGTGACGCTTCCAGGTCCAATACCCGCAGAACAGCATAAACAATACAGTAGCGGCACAGAATGCCCACGATGCACTGAAAATTGTATGATATACCGGCGACAATGCTATCGCAAGAAGACAAAATACATATTCCATACGTTCGTGAGAAGTCAGGTAATTTATCTTGTCTTTTACATAGCTGATTACCACTTTATTATTTATAATCTCATGCTCATTGAGCTTTCTTTTCAGAACCGCGTAGTCAGACCTCATCTGCTCCAGTTCCTCAGACAAATTCAATTCTTCCATACTCATCTCATTTCTTTAAGTTTTTCCTTTATACGCACCAGTTTGACCGATACATTCTTTGCGCTTATACCTACAATCGCTCCTATCTCGTCATAACTCAGATTCTCCAGCCACAGCAGAATTATACTGCGATCTACAAAACCGAGTTTTCCTATACGCTCACGAAGCTGTTTTATCTGCATGGAGTCATCATCCCCATCAGCAGACGGGTTCATATCCACGCTCAGTTCAACTCTCTCACCCCAGCGACGCTTTTTCCTGTCATAGTTAATGCACGTGTTCAGGCTGACACGCCATATCCAGGTTCTGACATCACAGTCTCCACGGAACGAACCGAAGCCGTTCCACATCCTGACAAGAATCTCCTGAAACAGATCCTCTATCTCCGCAGTATCCTTGGAGAACATATAGCACACCGTATAGATGGTGCGCTTGTGTTCACTGACCAGCTGCGTGAATTGCCGTTCTTTGTCTGACATATTATGAGATATATTACATTCATTTGACAAAAAAACCGGCGGATAACTACATTATCCACCGGATTATCTTAAAAAATCCGCTATGTTATCAGATTTCGTCCTGCACCAGAGGAGCCATTACAGACATTCCGGTCTTGCCGATATTCTTTTTCAAAGCCTCAAGTTCAATCTTCTTCTCATTGTGCACCGCATACTTCCTGTCAAATTCCTCGTCCTTGAAACCTGAGTCGTACAGCAGCATCAGACTCTGCTTCTCAATCTTGATTTCAAGATACGTCTGGACATAGCACAGCATATCGAAGAAGACCTCCGGCTGGAACTGACTCTTCATTCCGAGAAGATATTCCCCTGCCTTTGTCAATGAGAATTCGCCGCGACGTATTGCGGACAATGTCTGCACATCGTAACTCACACTGTGGTCTATCCAGTTATACACCTTACTGTTACCTATCCTGAAGAACAGACGGAACATCAGCAGGAACAGGACAATCATAACGGCCATCTTGTATATGGTAGGCACGTGTATTTCATTGTGAACGAAATGAAGAATGACAGCCGGTACATAGGCCGCGATAACCATCAGCCATACGCGGCGTCCGCCATTGACCAGCAGAATCAACAGGCATGCAACCAGGGCCGTACATCCGATATGCACCACTGCCGAACCGAGTCCACGGACTATCGCAGTTGCGATATGCATATCGGGAGCCGCCAGCATATATAGGATATTCTCTAACAAGGCAAAACCACCACCTATGGCCGCACCGTATATTATTGCCTCTGCCATAAAGCGGATGCGCTTGCCCACAACCAGATATACCAGCAGAATACCCTTCAGCAATTCTTCAAAGAACGGCATCAGTGAAAAGTCTCCAACCGTGAACGACCACACTTTTGCCAAAAGCCATAACACAAGACAAGCCAGCACTCCGACTGCCGTACACCTGCCGACCATTGACCAGCGCGCAAGCGCGAAGCCATCCATAACCATCAGCACAAGCAGGTACAGAGCTATAGGTAGAACTGACGCAATGAAAACTATCATATCGTATCTGTTTTATTATTCGTAATATTCTGATCTATCCACATTTTCGGAGTAGTCTGCTTTATCTCCATAAAATGACGATAAAATGACTGGATATGGCTATAACCCGAACTTAGTGCTATCTCCTTTACGCTCATTTCCGCACCCTCACCGCGCATAAGCCCTATAGCATACTCTATCCGTAAGGAATTTATGAATTCCGAGAAATTCTGATGAAAGACTGAATGGATCTCATTCGACAGATAAGTCCTGTTCGTGTTCAGTCTTGATGCCAATGACACTAACGACAACGTCGGGTCAAGATACATTTTCTCATCTATCACTTTCTGTAAAAGTCCGGTTGCAACGGAAGATTCCTCTGTCTCCGGATTTTTTTTCGCAACGACAGGTGCTTTCTGCTCTGAAGACTCCTCTATTATTATTTTTGGTCTTTCTCCGGAATGTCTGGAATCGGAGGCAATATCAGCCAACAGATCCACATTGTTGAATTTGTACGTGTAGTGTCCTATCAGGTACAGCAGCATTGAGAGTAGGAGTGTCAGCACCCCTATTATCGCCCAATATGAGGATATGAAATCCGGCATTATCACCATAACGAATACGACCAGAACAGCCGCGGCGATATAAGCCAGTATCTGCTCCAGATTCTCAGCCAATGTATCTGAATCAACAAAATTCTCGGCAACAATCTTCTTGTAATTGTGAAGGCTCACTATCGAGAAGGACATTATGGACACCACCTGCAACACGATATACGCATAAAACACGATGGAATGGTTATATGGGAGAAACAGAATCGAGGGTAACAGCACCAGCCAGTCAAACCGGCCGACTCCTGTCACCGATGTCTTCTGCCTCACGGCAAGGTAGAAGAACGGGAATATCATCGATGCGGTATCCTCCTTGTAATATAAGGTCAATGCTGCCATAAGCATACCCACAGCCACAAATACCTGTATCTTCCCAACCCTGGATTTGAGAAATATCCTGATTACCCAGTAAAGAGTGACAAGAACAGGCAGTATGTAGATGCACAATTTCACAATCAGCACTATATTAATAAAACACAAAGTTAATTTTTATATTCCCAAATTCACAATTTGTTAACAAAAAACACATTTTCACAATGAAAAAGTCACATTTTCACAAAAACAGATGTCAAAAACACAATATGCTTGGAATATACATACGGACGGACTTAACTTTGCAAAGTCAACGGACAGCAAAAAGGAATTTATCAACCAAAAAACTTAAATATTATGATGTTATTCATTAAGAAGGTAAACTTCGTAGTTTATTTAGTAGTAGCCCTTGTGGTAGGTTTCGGTTTCGGATGCCTGATCAGAACAAACAGCATCCAGGATGATTTGCTGGCTGCCAACATTGCAAAGGCAAGCCTTTACAATAATCAGAAGGAGGATCCGCAGCTTTCAATAGTAGAGGAGAAACTGAAAAACGATACAGAGTTCCGTGAGTCAACCATTGAAATTATGGATCTTCTCAAGGACCGTATGGCAGGATTGAACGAGCTTACGGAAAGAACTCTCCAGACCTGCTCGGAAATTCCCGATTTCATCGAACTTAATACCACTTTCGCTTCACTGCAGACCAAGGCCTACAACACCAATCTGGCCATTGAGAGCGCCACTTCCGGTATTGAAAAGATTATGAATGGCAAGAGTGCTCCCGAATACGAAGTGGCATCGAACAATGTGTATATCGGCTATCAGAAAATCAACAAGCAGCTTGAGGCCGGCAAACAGTTCGTCGATGCAGCAGAGTCATACCTTTTGGAGAACTCTGAGAGTGAGAGTGCTCCTGTAATTGCCGGGCTCGTTACCGACTGGTCTGTATATTGCGCTGAGGATGCTGTGCTTAACGGCGAGAACGATGAGTATGCATACTGGAACGAGAGATATGACAACATGGTTGGAGTCCTCTCCAAGTACGATGGAGTATTGAGCATGATGAATAAACAGGTGGAAGCCAAGCAGGGTGAACTGACAAGCAAACAGGACGGTGCTCTGAGCAAGCAGGATGGAGTATTGAACATGATGAATAAACAGGTGGAAGCCAAGCAGGGTGAACTGACAAGCAAGCAGGACGGTGCTCTGAGCAAACAGGACGGTGTTCTGAGCAAACAGGACGGTGCTCTGAGCAAACAGGACGGTGTTCTGAGCAAACAGGACGGTGTTCTGAGCAAGCAGGACGGCGTTCTGAGCAAGCAGGACGGTGTTCTGAGCAAGCAGGACGGTGTTCTGAGCAAGCAGGACGGTGTTCTGAGCAAGCAGGACGGTGTTCTGAGCAAGCAGGACGGTGTTCTGAGC